>NZ_JBQPRA010000009.1:0-1250 GCF_052266675.1 Microbacterium zouquanmingi | reverse complement strand
GGGACTGCTGACGGTTTAGTTGACTCCAACGCTGTGAGGATTTCGGTTCTCACGGAAGGATGGTCAACGTGCCCAAAGCATTTCCCAAAGAGTTCCGGAACGACGTCGTTGCGGTCGCGCGGCGGGGCGAGGCCCCGATCAGTCGCATCGCGAAAGACTTCGGGGTTTCCGAGTCGTGCCTGCAGCGGTGGCTCAAGATCGCGGACGTCGAAGACGGCATCAAACCCGGCGTGACTCAAGCCGACGCAGCTGAGCTGCGCGAGGCGAAGAAACGCATCCGGCTGCTCGAGCAGGAGAACGAGATCCTCCGCAGGGCAGCCGCGTATCTGTCGCAGGCGTCACTCCCCAAATGATGTTCCCGCTGGTCCTTGACCTTGCCGCAGATCGGATTCCGATCACGGTGACCTGCCGGGTGCTGGGCTTCAGCAAGCAAGCGTTCTTCAAATGGCGCGCCAATCCAGTCTCGAAACGCGACTGGGACAACGCCCATCTGACGAACGCTGCTGTCGATATTCATGCCGACGATCCGGCGTTTGGGTATCGATTCATCTCCGATGAGATCGAAGCCGAGAGCGGCCTTGCGGCGTCGGAGAGACGGGTGTGGCGGTTGTGTTCGCAGCAACGGTTGTGGTCTGTGTTCTCGAAGAAGCGCGGACTGAATCGGAAGGCCGGACCTCCCGTGCATGACGACCTCGTGCTCCGTGACTTCACCGCGACAAGGCCGGACCAGTTATGGCTCACCGACATCACGGAGCATTGGACCGATGAGGGCAAGTTGTATCTCTGCGCGATCAAGGACGTTCACTCGAACAGGATCGTTGGCTATTCCATCGATTCGCGGATGACGGCCGAGCTCGCTGTCTCAGCGCTCCGCAACGCGGTCGCACTGCGTGAGCCGGTCGGGACAACGCTGCACTCCGATCGCGGCTCTCAATTTCGGTCACGGAAGTTCGTCGAGCTGGTCCGAGAAACCGGGATCACCGGGTCGATGGGACGCGTCGGAGCATGCGCGGACAACGCCGCGATGGAGTCGTTCTTCGCGCTCCTGCAGAAGAACGTCCTCAACAAGAAACGGTGGCATTCGCGGCAGGAATTGCGGCTCGAGATCGTCACCTGGATCGAACGGACATATCACCGGCGACGCCGGCAACGACGGCTCGGGCGGCTCACCCCGATCGAGTTCGAGATAATCAACACAGAGGCCGCTCGCGCGGCCTGAAAACCCCAAACAAGACGAGTCAACTAAACCG
>NZ_JBQPRA010000008.1:0-5560 GCF_052266675.1 Microbacterium zouquanmingi | reverse complement strand
ATTCTGTCTAAAAGGAGTTCGGCGGTGTCCTACTCTCCCACAGGGTCCCCCCTGCAGTACCATCGGCGCTGTGAGGCTTAGCTTCCGGGTTCGGAATGTGACCGGGCGTTTCCCTCACGCTATGGCCGCCGAAACACTATTGATGTTTCAATCAAACCTAAAGGAGCACGTATGAAACGTGCTTTTTAGGGTTCTCGACCGTACATCGAGAACCACTCAGTGGACGCGGAGCATCAGAAAGTTTCGAACTGATGTTTTAAGTGTTATCAAGTCATCGGCTTATTAGTACCAGTCAGCTGCACACCTTGCGGTGCTTCCACATCTGGCCTATCAACCCAGTAGTCTGGCTGGGAGCCTCTCGCCCCGAAGGGCATGGAAGTCTCATCTTGAGGCCGGCTTCCCGCTTAGATGCTTTCAGCGGTTATCCATCCCGAACGTAGCTAATCAGCGGTGCTCCTGGCGGAACAACTGACACACCAGAGGTTCGTTCAACCCGGTCCTCTCGTACTAGGGTCAAATCCTCTCAAACTTCCTACGCGCGCAGCGGATAGGGACCGAACTGTCTCACGACGTTCTAAACCCAGCTCGCGTACCGCTTTAATGGGCGAACAGCCCAACCCTTGGGACCTACTCCAGCCCCAGGATGCGACGAGCCGACATCGAGGTGCCAAACCATGCCGTCGATATGGACTCTTGGGCAAGATCAGCCTGTTATCCCCGAGGTACCTTTTATCCGTTGAGCGACAGCGCTTCCACAAGCCACTGCCGGATCACTAGTCCCGACTTTCGTCCCTGCTCGACCTGTCAGTCTCACAGTCAAGCTCCCTTGTGCACTTACACTCGCCACCTGATTGCCAACCAGGTTGAGGGAACCTTTGGGCGCCTCCGTTACTCTTTAGGAGGCAACCGCCCCAGTTAAACTACCCACCAGGCACTGTCCCTGAACCGGATCACGGTTCGAAGTTAGATATCCAATATGACCAGAGTGGTATTTCAACATTGACTCCACATGAACTGGCGTCCACGCTTCAAAGTCTCCCACCTATCCTACACAAGCCACACCGAACACCAATACCAAGCTGTAGTAAAGGTCACGGGGTCTTTCCGTCCTGCTGCGCGTAACGAGCATCTTTACTCGTAATGCAATTTCGCCGAGTTCGTGGTTGAGACAGCTGGGAAGTCGTTACGCCATTCGTGCAGGTCGGAACTTACCCGACAAGGAATTTCGCTACCTTAGGATGGTTATAGTTACCACCGCCGTTTACTGGGGCTTAAATTCTCAGCTTCGCCTTGCGGCTAACCGGTCCTCTTAACCTTCCAGCACCGGGCAGGCGTCAGTCCGTATACATCGTCTTGCGACTTGGCACGGACCTGTGTTTTTAATAAACAGTCGCTACCCACTAGTCTCTGCGGCCACCACGCCCTTTTCGGAGTAAATCCGTATAAGCGGGTGGCCCCCCTTCTCCCGAAGTTACGGGGGCATTTTGCCGAGTTCCTTAACCACGATTCTCTCGATCTCCTTGGTATTCTCTACCTGACCACCTGAGTCGGTTTGGGGTACGGGCGGCTAGAACCTCGCGTCGATGCTTTTCTTGGCAGCATAGGATCATCCACTTTTTATCCGCATCGTGTCTCAGCCTATGTGAGTCGCGGATTTGCCTACGACTCGGCCTACGCACTTGCACCAGGACAACCATCGCCTGGCTTGGACTACCTTCCTGCGTCACACCTGTTAATACGCTAACCGCACCAGCATGGGGTCGTACGCTAGGCCTCACCCCATCACCCCGAAGGGATCCGGTCATGAGGATTCAGATACTTAGCACCACTGGATTAGCTTGGGCGGTTCTTCGCCGGTACGGGAATATCAACCCGTTGTCCATCGACTACGCCTGTCGGCCTCGCCTTAGGTCCCGACTTACCCAGGGAAGATTAGCTTGACCCTGGAACCCTTGGTCTTTCGGAGGACGTGTTTCTCACACGTCTTTCGCTACTCATGCCTGCATTCTCACTCGTGTAGCCTCCACGGCTGGATCACTCCGCCGCTTCGCTGGCCACACGACGCTCTCCTACCCATCAACACGGCTGGACCACGAAGGCCTACCAATAATGTCAATGCCACAACTTCGGTGGCGTGCTTGAGCCCCGTTACATTGTCGGCGCGGAATCACTTGACCAGTGAGCTATTACGCACTCTTTCAAGGGTGGCTGCTTCTAAGCCAACCTCCTGGTTGTCACAGCAACTCCACATCCTTTTCCACTTAGCACGCGCTTAGGGACCTTAGATGGTGGTCTGGGTTGTTTCCCTCTCGACTATGAAGCTTATCCCCCACAGTCTCACTGCTGCGCTCTCACTTACCGGCATTCGGAGTTTGGCTGACGTCAGTAACCTTGTAGGGCCCATCGGCCATCCAGTAGCTCTACCTCCGGCAAGAAACACGCAACGCTGCACCTAAATGCATTTCGGAGAGAACCAGCTATCACGAAGTTTGATTGGCCTTTCACCCCTATCCACAGCTCATCCCCTCAGTTTTCAACCTAAGTGGGTTCGGTCCTCCACGTGCTCTTACACACGCTTCAACCTGGCCATGGATAGATCACTTCGCTTCGGGTCTAGGACATGCGACTGAATCGCCCTATTCAGACTCGCTTTCGCTACGGCTACCCCACACGGGTTAACCTCGCCACATATCACTAACTCGCAGGCTCATTCTTCAAAAGGCACGCTGTCACCCCTACTAAGGAGGCTCCAACGGTTTGTAAGCAAACGGTTTCAGGTACTATTTCACTCCCCTCCCGGGGTACTTTTCACCTTTCCCTCACGGTACTTGTCCGCTATCGGTCATCTGGAAGTATTTAGGCTTATCAGGTGGTCCTGACAGATTCACACGGGATTTCTCGGGCCCCGTGCTACTTGGGATACTCTTCACGCCAGAACACGCATTTCGGCTACGGGGTTGGCACCCTCTATGACCGGCCTTTCAAGACCGTTCGCCTATACGCTTCTGTAACGTCGCCACCTCGGCAGAGATGACTGAAAAGTCCCACAACCCCGAACATGCAACTCCTGCCGGATATCACACACACTCGGTTTAGCCTGATCCGGTTTCGCTCGCCACTACTAACGGAATCGCGGTTGCTTTCTCTTCCTGTGGGTACTGAGATGTTTCACTTCCCCACGTTCCCTCTACCCGCCCTATATATTCAGGCGGGAGTCACTAGGTCGGCACGCCGCCCAGCGGGGTTTCCCCATTCGGACACCCTCGGATCAAAACTTGCTTATCAGTTCCCCGAGGCTTATCGCAGATTGCTACGTCCTTCTTCGGCTCCAGATGCCAAGGCATCCACCGTTTGCTCTTAAAGACTTGAAACAACATGAGTTCGAATCGTCAAAAATTGACTAATGATCTTTAAGATCATCTTTCTGAACCAATCCCGAAGGATCAGTTCAAAGATGCTCGCGTCCACTGTGTAGTTCTCAAAGTACGGGCGGTACCCCTCACCGCAACCAGCCAAAGCCAGAAACGACAAAAGGCCCAGAGGAACAGTCCCAAGACCTGCTTCCAAAGAAACAAACCCGGTTCCGGTCCCTCAGGACCCAACAGCGTGCAAGCACCACATCCACACAACATTCCGTTCCAACCGCCGAAGCAGCGTACTAAAAACACCATGCATCCGTGATGCCATGTCAAATGTTCCACCCATGAGCTCCCAGCAGAAACGTATGCTCTGATCTGGGCTCTGTCACCCCCGAAGGGATGCAGTTGCTCCTTAGAAAGGAGGTGATCCAGCCGCACCTTCCGGTACGGCTACCTTGTTACGACTTAGTCCTAATTACCGATCCCACCTTCGACAGCTCCCTCCCACAAGGGGTTAGGCCACCGGCTTCAGGTGTTACCGACTTTCATGACTTGACGGGCGGTGTGTACAAGACCCGGGAACGTATTCACCGCAGCGTTGCTGATCTGCGATTACTAGCGACTCCGACTTCATGAGGTCGAGTTGCAGACCTCAATCCGAACTGGGACCGGCTTTTTGGGATTCGCTCCACCTCACGGTATCGCTGCCCATTGTACCGGCCATTGTAGCATGCGTGAAGCCCAAGACATAAGGGGCATGATGATTTGACGTCATCCCCACCTTCCTCCGAGTTGACCCCGGCAGTATCCCATGAGTTCCCACCATTACGTGCTGGCAACATAGAACGAGGGTTGCGCTCGTTGCGGGACTTAACCCAACATCTCACGACACGAGCTGACGACAACCATGCACCACCTGTTTACGAGTGTCCAAAGAGTTGACCATTTCTGGCCCGTTCTCGTATATGTCAAGCCTTGGTAAGGTTCTTCGCGTTGCATCGAATTAATCCGCATGCTCCGCCGCTTGTGCGGGTCCCCGTCAATTCCTTTGAGTTTTAGCCTTGCGGCCGTACTCCCCAGGCGGGGAACTTAATGCGTTAGCTGCGTCACGGAATCCGTGGAATGGACCCCACAACTAGTTCCCAACGTTTACGGGGTGGACTACCAGGGTATCTAAGCCTGTTTGCTCCCCACCCTTTCGCTCCTCAGCGTCAGTAACGGCCCAGAGATCTGCCTTCGCCATCGGTGTTCCTCCTGATATCTGCGCATTCCACCGCTACACCAGGAATTCCAATCTCCCCTACCGCACTCTAGTCTGCCCGTACCCACTGCAGGCTGGAGGTTGAGCCTCCAGATTTCACAGCAGACGCGACAAACCGCCTACGAGCTCTTTACGCCCAATAATTCCGGATAACGCTTGCACCCTACGTATTACCGCGGCTGCTGGCACGTAGTTAGCCGGTGCTTTTTCTGCAGGTACCGTCACTTACGCTTCTTCCCTGCTAAAAGAGGTTTACAACCCGAAGGCCGTCATCCCTCACGCGGCGTTGCTGCATCAGGCTTGCGCCCATTGTGCAATATTCCCCACTGCTGCCTCCCGTAGGAGTCTGGGCCGTGTCTCAGTCCCAGTGTGGCCGGTCACCCTCTCAGGCCGGCTACCCGTCGACGCCTTGGTGAGCCATTACCTCACCAACAAGCTGATAGGCCGCGAGCCCATCCCCAACCAAAAAATCTTTCCAGTAACTGATCATGCGATCGCTACTCGTATCCAGTATTAGACGCCGTTTCCAGCGCTTATCCCAGAGTCAGGGGCAGGTTGCTCACGTGTTACTCACCCGTTCGCCACTAATCCACCCAGCAAGCTAGGCTTCATCGTTCGACTTGCATGTGTTAAGCACGCCGCCAGCGTTCATCCTGAGCCAGGATCAAACTCTCCGTAAAAAAAGAATGCATACAACCACCGGAATAAGGTGAGCTGCAGCGAGTTTGAAACTGACCAAAGAGACAAATTCATTGCTGACTTCATCCGAATGCCAACCCCCAAAGGGATTGGTCTTTGATCCAAAGGAATCTCCCTAGCCGAAGCTAGACGAGGTTATTTGGCATTTGACAAGTGCACGCTGTTGAGTTCTCAAGGATCGGACGCACCCACGACCCGGCCATCACAACCAGGCCCGCAGGGCAACTTCTCAATCTTACCC
>NZ_JBQPRA010000007.1:0-162386 GCF_052266675.1 Microbacterium zouquanmingi | reverse complement strand
CGGTTTCTGCTTGCGCACTCGCACCCCGGTGTTCAGATCGATGTGTCCCCGCAGCGGCACCCGGTAGCGGGTGAGGATCTTCGACACCGTCGACTGGGGCAGTCCCAGGTGGTGGGCGATCCGGTGCGGCCCCACCGTCTGGTGACCCGCAACGCGACGGCCCGACGCTCCGTGCGCGGCGGCGTCCGATTCGGTGAGCGCAGCGGCCGCGAGGAGCAGTCCTGAAGACCTGCCTCGCCCTCGGCCCGGTAGCGGGTCACCCATTTCGAGACGGTGCCGCGCGCGACCTGGAAGCGTTACGCAGCACATGACATCTACCGGATTCTCGTTGCCGTAAGCACCGAGGAGCGCATGGGTTTTTCCGTTTCCACCCTTCGGCAGCGACCTTCGTCATTGCGAAGCGATGATTCGCGTGCTCCACGATCAGAGTTCGACCGTGCCGCCGTCGAGCCCCTGCTCGACCAATACACTGGGGCCGTGGATCATCTTGAGCGTGTCTTCACCGTTGTGGCTGTGGGTTTCGAGGCGCTCGGCGCCGCAGCGATCGTCATCGGATTCCTCGTCTCGGTCGCTGTCGGCATCCGTTCGGTCGCTCGCCAGGAGGGCGGGGCCGCAGCCTTCTCCGCGTTGCGGACCACGCTGGGCGGAGCGCTCCTGCTCGGCCTCGAACTGCTCGTGGCTGCAGATCTGATTCGCACCATCACCTCGAAGCCCTCTCTCGAGGACGCCGTGATCCTCGGTGTCATCGTGCTCATCCGCACCGTGCTGTCCTTCTCGATCCAGGTCGAGATCGACGGCGTTGCCCCGTGGCGTCGCGCGTTGCTAACCAGCGGGGCCCAGGTCGTCGCCAATCAGATCAACCGTGATGCGCGCGGCGGGCGCAGCGCCGAATCGTCGCGCGAGTGACGATGTGATCTGAGTGGTCTCCCGGCACCTTGCGCCGACAACCGGCAGGGCGCATCACTCCAGCTGCAGGTACCCGCCCCACCCCGAGCCGATGAGGCTCCTGGCGCCGAAGCGGCCCGTTCCGTCTCCTGGGTACAGGTAAAGAGTGCCTGAGGCATCGCGACCGATGATGTCCACGCGGCCATCGCCGTTGTAGTCGACGCCTCCGGTGAAGGCGGTGAATGGAGCCCAGCCGCTGCCGACCGCAGTCGCCGTGGTGAAGGCGTTGCCGACTCCGCGATAGAAGTAGAGCGTGCCATCGTGCGCCACGGCCATGATGTCGCCGATTCCATCACCGTTGAAGTCGCCCCCGGCTAGGAACTTCATGACGCCCCACCCGCTGCCGGCTTTTGTGCGCGCGCCGGACAGCGCACCGGCCCCGTTGCCGTTATAGATGGTGAGTTCGCCCGCCGAAGACGTCGCGAGCACATCCTGCAACCCGTCGCCGGAGAAGTCTGCACCCGATACGACGTGCACCATGTCGGACCACCCGAACTCGAGCCGGTCGTATCGGCCGAACCCGCCGCGTGATCCTCCGCCGTAATACTCGAGCAGCCCGTCGCCCCGCACCGCGAGGATGTCGCCTCTACCGTCGGCGTTCAGATCGGTGTGAACCAGATGGCGGTACACGCCCCATCCGCTGGTGATGACCGACGGGGACTGGAGCGCTCCTCCGCCACTGCCCGCGAGGAACTGCAGATCGCTGTCGGCACTGATTCCGAGCAGATCGGCCTTGCCATCACCGTTGTAGTCAGCCGACGACACGGGCGAGAGGGGCGCGGTCGGAGCCGTTCGAAGGCCGGGGAAGATCAGAGGGAGCGTGTTCCCGCGCGCCACCGTTGACAGGCACACGAAGCCATCGTTGATCGCGGAGTACACCGAGCCGTTCCGCCACACCTCGAAGTGCAGGTGGGCGCCCGTCGAGTTGCCGGTGCTGCCGACGACACCGATCTGCTGACCGCGCACGACGTGCGTACCGGGGGCGACGACTCCCTGCGCCACCA
Organism: Microbacterium zouquanmingi; assembly: GCF_052266675.1. NCBI lineage: Bacteria > Bacillati > Actinomycetota > Actinomycetes > Micrococcales > Microbacteriaceae > Microbacterium > Microbacterium zouquanmingi. The sequence continues at coordinate 160,437 of NZ_JBQPRA010000007.1, read as the reverse complement.
TGTGGGCGTATCTCGTCGCGTACCCGCCGGTGTGCTCGATGTCGACGTAGTAGCCGTACCCACTGCTGTACGTGCGTGTCTTCACGACGCCGTCGTAGGCGGCGAGGATGGGCGTCCCGCCTTGACCCGAGATGTCGATGCCGTCATGCGCACGATAGTTCGAGCGGCATCCATCTCCGACTCTCGACTGAATCGTGCCGGATGCGGGATAGATCATCTGCCCATCGGTCGCCGCCGCCGCCGCCGCCGCGGGAGCAGGCGGCGACAGTGCGGTCGCGATCATTCCGACCAGGACGGCCGCTGTCGCGGCGATCGCGATGCCTGAGAAGCGCCAACGGGACGTCCGTCTCATCTCGAGTGCCCTCCACCTGCGTCGCACCCTCGGATGCGAGCGCTATCGAGGTCACCGTATCAGCGCGAGCACGCCGTCGGCATCTGCTCACATCGCGCGTCGATCAGCTCCCCACGACAGCGGTGAGGTCATCCGCCTCGCTGAGGTTGCGTCCCCCACGGAACTGCGCCGCCGGGTGCGAGTCAGCCACTCGAGGACCAGCTCCGTGCACACGCTCGCGCAGCGTCTCGCCAGGGGTGTACGCCTCGCGCAGACGCCCGCGTCGGCGCAGTTCAGGGACGGCGTACTCGATGAAATCCTTCGCCGTGTCATAGCTGTGGTACTGGACGAGATTGATCCCGTCGATGTCGTGTTCGTCGAGCCAGCTCTCGATCTCATCGGCAACATCCGTCGCTGAGCCGACCGCCATGAAGGGCTTCCGGTGGAACCCTGACATCGTCTTCAAGAACTCTGAGATGGTCAGATCCTGCGGCAGGAACGCCGCCTGCACATCATCACCGCGTCCTTCGCGCCGCATCGCCTCGCCGAGCGTGATGTTGCCGTCGTGCGCGGTCGGGTCAAACGGCAGGCTCGCATGCGCGAGCACCCCGTCGATGCTGGCGTACTCGTCGTACTCCCGCAGCTTCGCCTGCGCCTCGGCCCGAGTGGATGCCACGATGACCGTCGCGCCGACGACGAACTTGATGGCATCCCGCGGGCGTCCCTGGCGCTCCAGCTCATCTCTGATGCGCGCGATCGTGCTGCTCACGCCCTCGAATGACGATCCGCCGGTGAAGATGAGCTCCGCGTGACGGCCGGCGAACTCGATCCCGCGCGAGGACTGCGTGGCCTGGATGAGGAACGGCGTCCGCTGCCTCGACGGCGATGACAGGTGTGGGCCCGCCACCGAGAACCGCGGGCCCTCGTGGCCGATGGAGCGCACCTTCGAAGGGTCGGCGTAAACATTGTTCTCGCGGTCCTCGATCACGGCGTCGTCATCCCACGACCCCTCCCACAGCTTGTAAAGCACATCGAGGTACTCGTCAGCGATCTCGTAGCGGGTGTCATGGTCGACCTCGCCGGTCAGCCCGAAGTTGCGCGCGGCGTTCGGAAGATACGAGGTGACGATGTTCCACCCGACCCGGCCCTTCGTGAGGTGATCGAGCGTCGACATGCGCCGCGCGAACGCGAACGGCGGCTCATAGGTCGTGGAGAACGTGATGCCGAAGCCGAGGTTCTTCGTCACCGCAGCCATGGCAGGCACGACCAGCATCGGGTCGTTGCTGGGGATCTGCAGTCCCTCGCTGATCGCCGTCTCCGGTCCGCCGCGGAAGACGTCGTACGCACCGATGACATCGGCGAGGAAGACCGTGTCGAAGCCGCCGGACTCGAGAAGCTGCGCGAGCTCGGTCCAGTACTCGATGTCGTTGAACCGCGTGCGGCTGTTGCCAGGGAGGCGCCACAGACCGTGCGTGATGTGGCTCACGCAGTTCATCTCGAACAGGTTGAGGATGAGACGCTTCGGCTCCGACATGACGGATGCTCCTTCCGGACCCACCGGCTGCGAGTCGACGTCGTTCATCCTGCGTGCACCGAGCGACCTCTCGCGTGCGCTGCGACACACAGCGCAACATGACGAACCATGACGTTCTGCGGCGTCACGTGACGTGGGCAGGTTTCATCGCTCGAAGACCTCGTCATGCTCGTGTCCACGATGCACCAGATTCGACGACGACGCCCCAGGAAAGGCACCCTCACAATGATCACTCACCGCTTCCGCAGGTCAGCGACCGTGTCCGTCACGCTCGTGGCGGCGATGATCGCGATGACCGCCTGCGGTACGTCCGACGCGGTCGTGCCGGCGTCCGACGCCGAGCGCGTCGACGGCGGCACCCTCGTCTACGCCCACCAGCAGGAGCCGCAGTGCCTCTACGGCGGCTGGATCGAACAGGCCTACATCTCGTACCAGTTCCTCGACAACCTCGTCTCGCTCGATGACGACGGCAGCGTCGTTCCCTGGCTCGCCGAGAGCTGGGACGTCTCTGACGACGGACTCACCTACACGCTGACCCTCAAAGACGGCGTGAGCTTCACCGATGGGAGTCCCGTCGACGCGGCGGCCGTCGCATACAACTTCGACTACTGGATCGCGGGCGGCAACAGCACCGCGGGCGTCTGGCTGGACGGCTACTACGCGTCGGCCGAGGCTCTCGATGACCTGACCGTGGCGATCCACCTCATAACCCCTTACCCGCGGTTGCTCGAGAACCTCTCGCAGTCGTACTTCGGCATCCAATCGCAGCAGGCGCTCGAGACCCGCACCCCTGAGGAGAACTGCGAGCAGCCGATCGGCTCCGGGGCCTTCGTCGTCGAGGAATGGAACCGCGGCGAGAACGTGCTGCTCGCTCGCAACGACGACTACACCTCGCCCCCGGCGAATGCGAAGCACGCCGGTGCCGCCTACCTCGACAAGATCGACTGGCGCTTCGTCGCCGACGGTGTCACGCGCGTCTCCGCGCTGCGCTCTGGTGAGGCCGACGCCATCTACGACATCCCAGCCTTGGAATGGGCGGGCCTTGAGAGCGAGCAGTGGGAGCTGCAGAAGTACGTCACCCCCGGCCGGCCGCAGCAGCTCTCGTTCAACACGACCCGTGCTCCCTTCGACGATGAGCCGGTCCGCAAGGCGTTCATCTACAGCCTCGACCGCGAGACGATCGTCGAGACGATCGGTCACGGAGTGATCCCCTACGACGGCAACGGGTCGGTGAGCCAAGCGACCCCCGGCTACAGCCAGGCCGCAGCCGACCTCTACGGCTACGACGTCGATGAGGCGAACAGCCTCCTGGACGCGGCAGGCTGGACCGACCGCGACGGCGATGGATACCGCGTCAAGGACGGCAAGACCCTCGATGTCGTCTTCCCCTACAACGCCGGCACGATCATCAACGCCGACGGTGCCGCGATCTTCCAGGCCGTGCAAGAGCAGGCGAAGGCCACCGGCTTCAAGGTGAAGCTCATCCCGGTGCCGCCGTCCGAGACCTGGGCGGGCAAGTACGCCGGTTCCGACACCTACGACATCTCGGCCGGGTACTGGACGTCGGTGAACGCCGGCATCCTCTACATCACGTGGCGTCCGAGCACCGAGGAGAAGCCGAACTTCTCGAACAGTGCCTTCTACGACGATGCGGACCTTGGGGCGATCATCCTCGAGGCGAACTCGACCGCTGACGTCGACGCACAGAACGCGCTCTACCAGCAGGCGCAGGAATACATCGCCGAGCACGCGACCGCGTTCGGGCTCTACGACCGGCTGAGCACGCTCGGCATCAACCCTCACCTGCGCGACGTCTGGCAGGAGAACGCACAGGGAGGACCGACGTTCTATGACTCGTACTTCGTCGAGTGACGTGCTCGAAAATGCGGATGCTGCCTCGCACAGCGCAGCATCCGAGAGACCTGTCCAGGATGCGGCGACGAACGCCCGCAGGCGATCGCAGCAGGCCCGGCGGATCGTCTCGCGCCTCATCGGTGCCGTCGTGGTGCTCTGGGGTGCGGCCACAGCCGCCTTCCTGGCACAGGTGGCCCTCCCGGGCGACCGGGCGACAGCGATCCTCAACATCCGCACCGGTCAGGCGCAGGAGCGCACTCCTTCAGAGCTGGCCCCGGTCATCGAGGCGTACGGTCTGCATGATCCGGTGCTCGTGCAGTACCTGCACTACCTCACCGGACTCGTGCGCGGCGACCTCGGCACGTCGTACCAGCAGTTCCGGCCGGTCTGGGATCTGATCGGAGAGCAGCTCGGGTCCACGTTCGTGCTCACTCTGGTCGCCATCGCGCTGGCCTGGGTGATCATGATCGTGTGGGTCACACTCACCGCCGGCCGCAGCAGGCGGATCGGTGCGGTCGGCGCGGTCGTCGATACGGTCGCTGCGGCCTTGCCGCCGTACTGGCTCGGCATCCTGCTGCTGCTCGTGTTCGCCCTGAACCTGCGCTGGTTCCCCGTCATGGGCGGCACCGGCATCGCCGGCATCGTGCTTCCTGCGCTGACCCTGGCCATCCCACTGGCCGGCTTCATGGGCCAGTCCGTGCGCGCCGAATACGAGCGGGCGCTCGACCAGCCGTTCGTGCTCAGCGCGCGGATGCGCGGCATGGGTGACCTGCAGATCCGGCTCCGGCACGTGCTGCGCCACGCCTCGCTACCGGCTGTCACCCTCACCGGCTGGGCGATCGGCGCGACGATCTCGGGCGCCGTGATCGTCGAGCAGATCTATTCGCGGCCGGGAATCGGCAAGACGCTCGTCGCGGCTGTCGGTGCGCAGGATCTTCCCGTCGTCACCGGCGTCGTGATCCTCGTCGCACTCGCGTACGTCGTCGCCAATCTGCTCGTCGACATCGTCTACGCGCTGATCGACCCGAGATTGGAGCGGTCATGACCATCGCCGCATCGAAGCCCATCGCCGCATCATCCAGAAGGCGCCGCATCGATCCCGGCCTCGCCGTCGCGATCGTGCTGACCGCGCTGTTCGCGGTCGCCGCCATCGCCCCGGCGCTGCTGGCGACCGCAGACCCCACCGCTCAGAGCTTCGCCGATGCACTGCGCCCACCCTCACTCGCCCACTGGTTCGGCACGGATGAGTCCGGCCGCGACCTGTACAGCCGGGTGATCTACGGCACCAGGGAGTCGCTGATGATCGGTATCGGCGCGGCAGGCATCGCCCTGGTCGCAGCGCTCATCCTCGGGTCGCTGGCGGCACTGGGCGACAGGTTCACCTCGGCGATCGTAAGCCGCGGCATCGAGGTGGTCTTCGCGTTCCCGATCCTGCTGCTGGCGCTGCTGCTCGTGTCGGTCCTCGGCGCATCTGCGTGGACTCAGGTCATCGCCGTCGGTGTGAGCACCGCACCGGGATACGCGCGGATGGTCCGCGGGCAGATCCTCGCGGCCAAGAACGCCGGGTACGTCGAAGCAGCACGGGCCCTCGGGCACAGTCGCGGCCGTATCCTCACCCAGCACGTGCTCCCCAACGCGATCCGCCCGCTCGTGGTGGTGTTCACGATGGCGATCGGGCAGTCGATCGTCTGGGCGTCGGGGCTCGCATTCCTCGGGCTCGGCGTGGCGCCGCCGTCATCGGAGTGGGGTGCCCTGCTCGATGCGGGACGCGCCTACATCCTGCAGGCCCCGTGGCTGACCTTCGTGCCGGGACTTGTGATCCTCGTTCTGGCGCTGACGGCGACGTCGCTCGGAAAACACATCCAGAACAGCTTCGAAAGGGGCGAATGACATGACCACGCAACTGGCCTTGACCAGGCCCAGCACCCAGGCGCAGACTCCGCGGCTCAGCATCCGCGATCTGCGCGTGGGGTTCGCCGCAGGCGGCCGGACGCGACAGGCCGTGCACGGGGTCTCCTTCGACCTCGCGCCTGGGCGGTGCGTCGCGATCGTCGGCGAATCCGGGTCGGGCAAGAGCGTCACCGCGCGCACTCTTGTCGGCCTCACTGGCGCGGGTGCCGTGGTGGATGGCGCGATTGCACTGGGCGGCGACGATTCTGCGGAGAGCATCGACCTCACCACGCAGACCGACCGGGACTGGCGCAGCATCCGAGGCCGGCGGATCGGCTTCGTCCAGCAGGACGCACTCGTCTCCCTCGACCCCCTGCGCCCGGTGGGCGCGGAGATCGGTGAGGCCCTGCGGCTGCACGGGTGGAAGGATCGCGCGGCGCGTGAGCGCAAGGTGATCGAGCTGCTCGCGAGCGTCGATGTGCCATGGCCGAAGCTGCGGGCCAGGCAGCGGGCGGGCGAGCTCTCCGGAGGGCTCCGGCAGCGCGCGCTGATCGCCTCTGCTCTTGCGATGGATCCCGAGATCATCATCGCGGACGAGCCCACCACGGCGCTCGATGTCACCGTGCAGGCGCAGGTGCTCTCGCTGCTGCAGGATGCCAGGACGCGCGGCACCTCGATCATTCTCATCAGCCATGACCTGTCTGTGGTCGCAAGCCTTGCCGACGACATCATCGTGATGCGCGGGGGAGAAGTGGTCGAGCAGGGTGAGGCGGCGAGCGTGCTCGCAGGTCCCCAGCATCCGTACACGCAGAGCCTCATCGATGCGGTCCCCGGCGGGCACACCCGCGGGGAGCGTCTGGCTCCGCAGGCGCGTGAGGTGCCGAACCTGCACCTCACGCGCGCCCATACCCGAGAGCGCGGGGAGCCGGTTCTGGAAGCTCGCGACCTCGTGAAGAACTTCGTCACCCCGGATGGTCGGCTCACGCAGGCGGTCGATCATGTCTCGTTCACTCTGCACCGAGGGGAGACCCTCGGGATCGTGGGGGAGTCGGGATCGGGAAAGAGCACGACAGCGCGCATCGCGCTCGCGCTCGAGACGGCGGATGCCGGCGACGTGACTCTCCTCGGCCAGCCTTGGTCGGCGGTCTCCGAGTCGCGGCGCCGCGGGCTGCGCCCGCACATCGGCGTCGTCTATCAAGACCCGTTGAGCTCGTTCGATCCGCGGTGGAACGTGCAGCGGATCCTGCTCGACGCGATCCCCGCTGATGCCGGGCTGAACCGTGCACAGAAGACCCAGCGCGTGCGGGATCTGCTCGCGCAGGTGGCTCTTCCTGCAGACGTCGCCGACAGATTCCCTCTGCGGCTATCGGGCGGACAGCGTCAGCGCGTGGCGATCGCACGGGCACTGGCGACTTCTCCTGAGGTCCTCGTCCTCGACGAGGCGGTGTCGGCGCTCGACGTCTCGGTGCAGGCACAGATCCTCGATCTGCTGGCTGATCTGCAACGCGAGTACGGCCTCAGCTACCTCTTCATCTCACACGATCTCGGAGTCATCCATCACTTGAGTGATCGGGTGCTGGTGATGAAGGACGGCATCGTCGTCGAAGAGGGCGAATCGGATCAGATCTTCTACGCTCCCGAGCATCCGTACACGAGGGAATTGGTCGCCTCTCTCGCGACGCTGGATGCTTCGGGCTCACCGACCCTTCTGGTTCATAGAAGAAACGAAAATTTTCTGCATTGATTCCGCCAGATGAGCGCTTGTTCTTGCCTGAGAGTGGAGGTATCGCTGAACCGTCACCACAGCAAAGGACACATCATGACCGCCTACCAAGACGACATCGACGCCATCCGGACACTGAAGGAAGAAGCAGGGTCCAGTTGGGATGCGATCAACCCCGAGTCGGTTGGCCGGATGCGCACGCAGAACCGCTTCAAGACCGGCTTGGAGATCGCCCAGTACACCGCCGACATCATGCGCCACGACATGGGGGAGTACGACGCCGATTCGTCGGCCTACACCCAGTCGCTCGGTGTCTGGCACGGCTTCATCGGTCAGCAGAAGCTCATCTCGATCAAGAAGCACCTGAAGACCACGAACAAGCGCTACCTGTACCTGTCGGGCTGGATGGTCGCGGCCCTCCGCTCTGAGTTCGGGCCGCTGCCGGACCAGTCGATGCACGAGAAGACGTCGGTGCCTGCGCTCATCGAAGAGCTCTACACGTTCCTCCGCCAGGCTGACGCGCGCGAGCTCGACCTGCTGTTCACGCAGCTCGATGACGCGCGTGCCGCCGGCGACGACACCGCTGTCGAGTTCATCCAGTCGCAGATCGACAGCTTCGAGACGCACGTCGTGCCGATCATCGCCGATATCGATGCGGGCTTCGGAAACCCTGAGGCCACCTACCTGCTCGCCAAGAAGATGATCGAGGCCGGCGCCTGCGCCATCCAGATCGAGAACCAGGTCTCCGACGAGAAGCAGTGCGGCCACCAGGACGGCAAGGTCACCGTTCCGCACGAGGATTTCATCGCCAAGCTCAACGCCGTCCGCTACGCCTTCCTCGAGCTCGGCATCGACAACGGTGTGATCGTCTCGCGCACCGACTCCCTCGGCGCAGGCCTCACTCAGAAGATCGCCGTCACCAGCACCCCTGGCGACCTCGGCGACCAGTACAACTCCTTCCTCGATGTCGAAGAGATCTCGGAAGATGACCTGGGAAACGGCGATGTCGTCATCAAGAGGGACGGCAAGCTGCTGCGTCCGAAGCGACTTGCGAGCAACCTGTACCGCTTCCGCGCAGGGACCGGTGAGGAGCGCTGCGTGCTCGACAGCATCACGTCGCTGCAGAACGGCGCCGATCTGCTCTGGATCGAGACCGAGAAGCCGCACGTCGAGCAGATCGCCGGAATGATGGACAGGGTGCGCGAGGTCATCCCGAACGCGAAGCTCGTCTACAACAACAGCCCGTCGTTCAACTGGACGCTCAACTTCCGCCAGCAGGCGTACGACCGCTTCGCCGAACAGGGCCGTGACGTCTCGGCGTACGACCGGAGCGCCCTCATGAGCGTCGAGTACGACGACACCGAGCTCGCTCAGGTCGCCGACGAGATGATCCGCACCTTCCAGCGGGATGGCTCGGCGCGTGCCGGCATCTTCCATCACCTCATCACTCTGCCCACGTATCACACGGCGGCGCTGTCGACGGATGATCTGGCCAAGGGGTACTTCGCCGAAGAGGGCATGCTCGCCTACGTGAAGGGCGTGCAGCGCCGCGAGATCCGCGAGGGAATCGCCACGGTCAAGCACCAGAACATGGCCGGCAGCGACATCGGAGACAATCACAAGGAGTACTTCGCAGGGGATGCTGCGCTGAAGGCAGGCGGCAAGGACAACACGATGAATCAGTTCAACTAGGCGAGCCCACGCGAACGGGCCCAGGTGACGCCGGGCCCGTTCGATGCATGTCAGTACGCGAGATCTGCGATGCCGGAGCTGATGAGCTTCGCACCGAGGATCACGAAGAGGATCATCATGATCACGGCGTGGTTGGCCACCAGCCAGTCCCGTACGCCGCTGAGGCGGGCCTCCACCTTGCTGGGCGAGATCACGCTGATCAGCCAGGGGATCAGCACCCCGAGCACGCCGATGAATGCGAAGATCAGGATCACGATCATGATCTCTTGCACCGGGAGCCTCGACTGCGAGACGCGGCCGCCTGCCGCGATCAGCAGCGGAAGGTCTTTGGGCGAGAGCGGCCCCGAGATCAGCACGCCCGCGAGGAACGCCTGCCAGATCGACAACCCGTCCACGGCGCTCATCCACTTGGGGGTGCCGGTGTGGTTCCGATTGCGCCACTGCAGCACCGCCAGCACGAGCAGCACCACACCCAGCACGATCTCGACGATGTCCACCGTCAGGTTCGCGTCAGAGCCAGTGTCCTCCGTGCCGGTCGAGCGTCCGAGGAGCACGCACAGGCCGACGAATACGACGGCGAACGCGTAACAGCCCAAAACGAACGCCGTACCGTTGGTGCGGCCCTTTCCCGACGTCGCCATCAGAATGACGGCGACGATCGCGAGCGGACTGATCGCGATACCGATTCCGATCGTCAGAAGATCAGCGAGCAGATGCAGCATGGTGGTCAGGCTTTCACTGGACGAGACGGGAATCAGGCGCTGGCGGCCTTCGCGGCCGCAGCCTTCTGAACCAGTGCCAGCGTGAGGAAGTCCAGCGTGCGTCCCGCCTCGAAGTGGTCGCTCACATTGCCGGCCAGTCCGCCTTCGAGGGCGAGCTTGCTGCCCAGGTCGAGCACGGCCTCGGGCATGCCCTCGCTGAAGTCCAGGTCTGCGAAGTCCACCCAGACGATGTTGGGCCTGGTCGTGGACTCGAAGATGTAGCGCAGGTTGGTCTGGTCGGCCACGACCTGCCAGATCGTCTGCGAGGCATCGGGCTTACCCGGGTCCGGAATCCGGAACGGCTGGGCGGCGTTGCGGATGACGCTGAACATCGACGCGATCGCCTCGAGCTTGGATGCCGGCTGAGGAAGACGCTGGACGTAATAGGCCGCACGGGCGAAGCGATCGGGAGCATTCGTCGTGCCCGGCACGGGCGCATCTCCGCCGAAGCCATCGAACCGGGCGAGCAGCTCGAGCTGCTCGTCGAACTTCGGCGAGTTCGTCATGATGCGGAATTCCGGACTGTGGTGGATCTCCAGCGCACCATCGATGTACTCGATGATCGCTGAGTCGCCCGTGGCGTCGTTGAGTGCGAGGTGAATCGCCGGTACCTCGCCGCTGGCGGGGTCTATGAGCTGAACGACCTGAGCGCCCGTGCTCTCCATCCACTCCACAGCCTCGGCGACGGTCGCGTAGTTGTCGAGGAAGTACTGCAGCCAGATCGCCTGGCTGAGGGCGGGGCGCTCGGGGTCGTGCTCGCCGTAGATCGACTCAGCCAGCCACAGCACGTGTCCGGCGAGGCCAGCCTCGTTCATGCCATCCACGGAGATCATGTCGAAAGCCGCGGCGACGACACTGCCGTACTTCGACGTCCACGACAGCGCACCGTGCACACCGTCATCGCGCACGGCGCCGCGCGGCAGCTTCCACAGGTTCGTTCCCAGATCCCGGTGGTAGTCCATATTCCGGCCGACCAGGACCGCTCCGTTCGCGTCCGGCCAGAGCACTCGAGTGCACATACGTCGTTACCTCCATGGCGTCTCGTGGACGGGCTGCCGCCTCGCCACAGATGGCTGTGAGTCATTCTTATCCCACTGGCGGCGCTCCGATCCCGGGAACGCGCGCACATCACCCGTGAGATCACCCGCGCGTCATCAGGCCTTCCGGCCCAGGCGCCAGCCGCGCGCAACCGCGGTGACGTCGCGACTGAACGCGGCGCCGAGCATCATGCCGATCGCGATCGCGATGAGTGAGCCCGCCGTCCGCAGGATGGCGGTGGTCGCACCGCTCGTCCCGGCGGCGGCCTCACTGAGCCCGATGAACCCCATGGCGCCAGGGACGAGCAGCCAGTACGCGCAGGTGAGCATGATGGCGGCCGACGGTGCCGCCTTCAGCCGTGCGGCCAGATATGCGGCGGGAATGACGATCAGCGCACCGACGAGGCCGGAGAGCTCTGCGCCGAGCATGACGTTGCCGAGCAATTGCGCGGCGTACGCGACGACGAGTGCGTAGAGGATCCAGATCAGAGACCCGCGGGGAGCGGCGGAGAAGAAGTAGTAACCGATGCTGACCAGCACGATCCCCACCCACGGCGCCCAGGTCCCGAGCTGCTCGCCCGCGCCGGTCGGCGAGGGCGGATTACCTGCGACGGAGAGACCGGCGTAGACCCCGAAGGTCAGCAGCCCCAGCCGAGCGATCCCGTACACGAGTCGGCTCGCCCCGGCCATCATCTGTCCGGAGGTCAGTTCGACGGCGGCGATCGTCAGGGTGAGCCCTGGCAGGAAGGTGACGAGCGCGGGGGCGACCAGCCTCAGGACGTCATCGTGCACCAGAGGGCGGACCAGGAGGGAGATGAGCAGCGTCACGGCGAAAGCGGTGAGCACGGGAAGGATGAGTGAGAGCGTCGGGGAGCGATTGCCGAAGACGACGATCGCACCGACGATCACACCCAGCACCAGGTACACCGGCAGCGCCGTGACGGTGGGATTCAGCACCAGACCGAACCCGACGGTGAGCAAGGTGTGACCCAGGATGCTGAGGAACAGTCCGAACCGCGGAGCCCGAGAACGCACCTCGGAGATCGTCGCGATGACCGAGGCGGGATCGGTCTGATCGCTCGCGACGCGACGCACGAGTCGTTCGACCTCATCGGATTGGTCCAGGCGGAGTGCAGCCTGATCTGCGGGAAAGATCTCGGTTTTCACCGGCGCTGCACGCGTATCCTCGACGATCACCAGAGTGGGCAAGACGAAGATGCGTAGGTCGGGCCGGCCATAGCTTCCGGCGATCCGATTGAGCGTGTCTTCGACATCGCTGGTCGCTTGGGACGAGGCCAGGAGCGTCGTGCCGATCTGACCGATCATCGCGGTGAGATCGGTGTCCTCTTCAGGCGGCGCACCCGCTTCGGGACGTGCCCGGACCGCCTTCAGTGCGTTCTTGGCACGATCGATGAACCGCACCTGCTCACGGTCCCTGCGCCGGTTCATCGGCGATCAGATGAGTTCGGTGGTCAGGAGGTGACTGCGTGCGGCGATCAGGATCGCTTCCTCGCGGGTCGAGCATCCGAGCTTGCGGTACATCGACTTCAATTGCGATTTGATCGTGTTCGGGGAGACGTGGAAGTTCATGGCGATCTTCGCAGTCGTGCCGTGAGAGGCCAGTGCGTTGAGCACGCGAAGCTCGCCATGCGTCAGCTTCGGGCGGGGCTGGGTCTCAACATGTGACAACCCGGACACTCCTGCTTCGAGGATCACGGAGTCTTCCGCCGAGAGCTGCGGACGTACGAGATCGATGAGGGTGCCCGGCACCCCGGCGAGTATCCGGCGGTTCTCACTTCTCGACGCGAGTCGCCAGACCTGCCGCGCCGTTTCGGCGTCCAGCGTGTCGGTGCGCTGCATCTCGAGCCATGCCGACAGGAGCACGAGCTCAGATCGATGACCGGGCGACAGATCCTCCTCGCGGCGAAGACGGACGATTCCCTTGGCCGCGGCATCCAAGCGCGACTCGACGAGGTCGAGCCGGATGACGGCGAGCCGCGTCAGGGGCCCGCATTCGCCATGGACCTCGGCGATCTGACGGGCTGATGTCGTCTCGCCCAAGTCGGCGAATGCTTCGATGGATGCCGAATTGATCACGTCGTTCGCGAATGCCCCGTGCTGCACAGGGTGCGCATCCCGCGTCAGTCGGATCGCCTCGAGGGCTTCGTCTGCGCGGTGCGATGCGATCAGCCATCGGGTGCGCGCAAGGAGCGCACCCGACCACGTCAGCAGGATGCTGTCATAGGCATCGAGGGTGGGAAGGAGATCGTCCGCCGAATCGCTCATCTGATCGACGGCGATGAGCGCGGCGGAGGTTCGCACCGTCATGACGCAGGCGTCGGTGTGCACCGGTGTGGCCTCGGGAAGACCCGAGAGCTCGTCGAGAGCATTCTCGGCCTCAGTCAGAGAACCGCGCAACGCGTGCGAGAGAGCGATCCGGCCCAGCGTGAGCCGCTCGGCATCCGGCTGAGGCGAGAGGCGTCCGAGCTGACGCGCCGTCGCGAACTGCAGCAGTGCGCGGGTGAAATGACCGGCTGCCAGCAGAGTGGAGCCGATGTTGAAATGGTAGAACCAGAGTGGTCCGTCCGTTCTCTCTCTGGACTCGAGACGTGTCTGGTCCAGGCGGTCTTCGAGACGCTTGGCATAGATCAGTGCGGCGGAGACATCTCCGCTGAAACGGAATCCGATCATCTGCACGAGGGTCGTCATATCGAGCTCGGCGACGCTCATTCCCCGCGCGGCTTCTGCTGTCACGAGGGGCTTGAAAGGGCGGTTCGTTCGCGCCAGCACAGGTGTGAGGGGGTGGACGATCTTCAGGATCGGTCGTCGCTCGAGCACCGAGCTCGGCAGCGATGTCACTGCGGAGACGAGTGCGTCGTTATGCCAGCTGTACAGCGGCCAGATGTTGAGTACCGCAGCCTCGGCGATGGTCTCAGGCCGACGTGATGCGAGTGCGCGCCGCAGCTCTTCGATCGCTTTGTCTGCGTCATGAAAGTTCATTCGTCAGCCCCCCGCTGCCGCTTCCGTGAGATCTATTTGTTCTTGCGCGGTCGGAACCAGGGGAACAGAGACCCGATCACGACGCCGGCGACGAGAACCGCCAGGAACCAGCCCCAGGCGGGCATCGTGAATTCGATGAAAAGAAAGCGGAGAGTTGCGGGGGCGACATTCGAGAAGACGAACGCGAGTGCGGCAATTGCGACGATGACAGCGATAATGAGTTTTCCGCTATTCGTCTTCTGCTGATCGGTCATTCTGACTCTCCTCATTCGGATAAGACCCGGATATACCTCGGACTCTACTAACAAATCGCGGCCCGTCAACTCGCGGAACTGGATTTTCGGGGGTAGGCGGGTGAAGAGCGGGTGATCGACGAGGGTGGTATCGGGTGATGCGCCGGAGGAATTCTTCTCTCCTGCACGGTGGCCCCTGTGAGGGGGGACATAGGGTCGCGGTATGACCCAGGTCTCTCAGCGACCGGATCGGATCATCATCCGAAACGTTCGGCTTTTCGACGGCATCGCCGACAGCACGGCCGATAACGTCGATGTGCTCGTCGAAGGGCCATACGTTGTCGGCGTCTCGACGTCGCCTGTCGCTGGCGGTGATGCCAACGGCGTGAAGGAGATCGACGGCAGAGGCCGGTTCCTGATGCCGGGCCTGAGCGATGCCCATGTTCACCTGATGGGCAACGCCAATGACATGGCAGATTTTCTGCAGGGTCCGACCGGCGCTCTCTACGGAAACACGATCGCTGAAGCGAAGAACATGCTCATGCGCGGATTCACGACTGTGCGCGACATGGGCGGCGATACGGCACCGGTGAAATCACTGATCGACCGGGGAGTTTTCGAGGGACCACGAATCTTCCCGAGCCAGGCGATGATCTCGCAGACTTCGGGTCATGCTGACTTCTCATTCGTCTATGACATTCCCGAAGAATTCGGTGGCAGGCCCAGTCGTGGCGAAGAAGTCCATTTCACCAGGGTCGCCGACGGAGTACCGCGCGTGCTCACCGCGGTACGCGAGCAGCTGCGCATGGGAGCCACCCAGATCAAGCTGACGCTCGGCGGTGGCGCAGCCTCCATGTACGACCCGCTCAGTACGCTCCAGTACACGCCGGAGGAGATCCGGGCGGCCGTGCAGGCTGCGTCGGACTACGGCACGTATGTGGCGACTCACGTGTACACGCCGCGGGGGATCGCCCGAGCGATCGACGCCGGTGTGAAGTCCATCGAGCACGGTCATCTCGCCGACGAGACGACGGTGCGTCTGATTGCGGAGAAGCAGATCTGGCTCTCGATGCAGCCCTTCGCCGAGGACGATCATCACTACCCCGATCCGGTGCGCGCCGCGAAGAACTCCGAGATCTGCCAGGGCACCGAGCAGGTGTACGAATGGGCGCAGAAGTACGGCGTGAAGACCGCGTGGGGCACCGACCTGCTGCTCGAACCGAAAGCGGCGGCGCGTCAGAGCGCCATGGCCGCGCGCCTGGGCGACTTCTACACCAACGTGGAAGCGCTGAAGATGCTCACGTCCGGAAATGCCGAGCTGTTCGAGATGGCGGGTGAACGCAACACCTACCGGGGTGGCAAACTCGGCGTCATCGCTGAAGGCGCATGGGCGGACATGATCCTCGTCGACGGCGATCCGATCGCGGACATCTCCGTGATCGCGGACCCGGAGATGAACTTCCCACTCATCATCAAAAACGGCCAAATCGTGAAGGAGACAGTGTGACTATCAACAACAGCAAGGCCCGTCAGAGCACGAACATCGACCCCACCCTCAGCCTGAACCCGGTATTCGTCCGGCCGGGCGAGGCGACGGAGTTCAGCAAGTTCTCGATGCCGGAGCAGCCGAGCCTGCCCGAGACCGCCTACCAGATCGTGCACGACGAGGCGATCCTCGATGGCAACTCTCGGCTGAACCTCGCCACATTCGTCACCACCTGGATGGATGACGAGGCGAAGAAGCTCTACGCCGAGGCCGCCGACAAGAACATGATCGACAAGGACGAGTATCCGGCGACAGCAGCGATCGAGGATCGCTGCTGGCGCATGCTCGCCGAGCTGTGGAATGTGCCGGACACGTCCGACACCATCGGCACCTCGACCATCGGCTCCTCTGAAGCGTGTATGCTCGGCGGGCTCGCGCTCAAGCGCCTGTGGCAGGAGAAGCGCAAGGCTGAGGGCAAGTCGACCGACAAGCCGAACCTCATCATGTCGGCTGCGGTTCAGGTCGTGTGGGAGAAGTTCTGCAACTACTGGGACATCGAGGCACGGTACGTGCCGGTGACCCGCGAGCACATGGTGCTCGACGGATTCGAGCTCGAGAAGTACGTCGACGAGAACACGATCGGTGTCGTCGCGATCCTCGGCCAGACCTTCACCGGCGCCTACGAGCCCGTCGAAGCGATCGCCAAGAAGCTCGACGAGATCCAGGCGAACACGGGTCTTGACGTCAAGATCCACGTCGATGGCGCATCCGGTGCGATGGTCGCGCCGTTCTGCCAGCCCGACCTGAACTGGGACTTCCGCATCGACCGCGTGAACTCCATCAGCACCTCCGGTCACAAGTACGGCCTCGTCTACCCGGGTGTCGGCTGGGTCGTCTGGCGCAACAAGGCAGTCATGCCCGAGAGCCTGATTTTCCACGTCAGCTACCTGGGCGGCGACATGCCGACCCTCGCGCTGAACTTCTCCCGTCCGGGTGCTCAGGTCCTGCTGCAGTACTACCAGTTCCTGCGTCTGGGGCGTGAGGGCTACCGCGCGATCCAGCAGAACTCGATCGACGTCGCGACCTATCTCTCCTCTGAGATCGAGAAGATCGGCCCGTTCGAGCTGGTCAGCAAGGGCGATACGATTCCGGTGTTCGCATGGGTTCTCAAGGATGGACACACCGCCAACTGGGATCTGTACGACCTCGCGGACCGTCTGCGGATGAAGGGCTGGCTCGTCCCCGCCTACCCGATGGCCAACGACCTGTCAGATGTCATTCTGCAGCGCATCGTGGTGAAGGTCGGGCTCAGCCGCGACCTGGCCACCGCACTGCTCGCTGACATCAAGGGTGAGGTGGCGTTCCTCGACTCGTTGCAGGCTCCGCTTCCGCGCGAAGCCACGTCGGGCTCGCACTTCCACCACTGATCGGATCCGCGGGCGGGGAGGGCGTCTATCGGATGCCCTCCCCGCCCTGATTCGGTGACGTCGACCTGGTCGGCCCCACACAGAAGGAGGCTCAGCACTTGAGCACCGCAACGACTGCGCATCATCCGCTCCGCCGTGCGTTCGTCCCCACTGTCACCAAACAGTGCTGGGGCTTCATGATCGGCTCATCCTTCTTCGCGATCAGTTCGACCCCCGGCCTGAACGAGATCCTCGGCAGCACCGGCGCGAACCTCCTCTGCTTCATCGGCGCGTGGTTCTTCACCGCGGCCGGACTCATCCAGCTCTTCCTCAGCGGGGCCATCTCGGTTCCCGTCTCGTACGCTCCCGGCAGGATGGTCCGCGCCGAGTGGCTCTCCGCTGCCACGCAGTCCTTCGGGACGCTGATGTTCAACGTCAGCACGACCGCCGCGCTGTATGCCCACACGACCAGGGTCGAGGAGCGGTACGTCTGGAATCCGGATGCCGGCGGCTCCGTGGGCTTCCTCGTGAGCGGCGCCCTCGCGTTCACCGCGTATGCGCACGCCGCCCGGCACTGGGATGTCACCAAGCGTGCATGGTGGTCGGTGATGATCAACTTCATCGGCTGCGTCGCGTTCGGCATCTCCGCAGTGGGGGCCTTCATCCTTCCCGGTGGAGATGTCGTCAACTCGACGATCGCGAACTACGGCACATTCATCGGTGCGATCTGCTTCTTCTTGACCTCGCTCATCGTGCTCCCCGCGTGGGACCGGCACAAGCGCGCCGCCTCAGACCTCACGTCGCACTCGTGATGTCCGTGTGGCTGCCGTGACCGATTCGACCAGCGCCGCCTCTCTCGCCCGCCGGGTGGATGAGCTCGAGGCCGAGAACGCGAAGCTGCGTGCCGGCACAGGCGGGCGTGTCATCAGCGGTGGGCGATGGCGCGGCATCGCCTCTGCTGTGGCCATCGTCCTGGCATCCATTCTTCTTCCGCTGTCCATCGTGGGCGCCTGGGCGCGGGTGCAGCTCGTCGATGAGGATGCGTTCGTCGCCGTGTTCGCGCCGCTCATCGATGAGGCCGCCGTGCAGGAGCTCATCGTCGATGAGACGATGTCCGCAGTGAATGCGAAAGTCGACTTCGGCGAGCTCACCGATGACGTCTTCGACGGTATCAGCGAGCTCGGCCTCCCGCCGCGCGCATCGACGGCGCTGGACCTGCTGCGTCAGCCGGCGGCGGAGGGGATGCGCAATCTCGTCGAGTCCGCGGTGACGAAGATCGTGGCCTCGGAGACCTTCTCCGTCGTCTGGAGCAGCAGTCTGCACGGTGCTCATCGCGCGTTCACACTGGCTTCCACCTCCGACGGTGGAGGCATCGTCGTACTCACTCCCGATGCAGTGACTATCGAGGTCGGCCCGCTCATCGACAACGTCAAAGACACGCTCGCCGAGCGCGGCATCGGTGCGGCTGCTCTCATACCGACGGTGGAGCGCTCCATCGTCGTCGGCGACGGGCAAGCTCTCGTCACGATGCGCACGACGTACGCGATCGCCGCGGCGTTCGGGGCATGGATGCCGGTCGCAACCCTCGCGCTGTTCGGGCTGGGGATCGCGGTCGCACGCCGCAGGGGCCTCGCCGTTCTCGGTTCCGGCATCGGCGTGGCGGTGGGCGGCGGCCTGCTGGGCATCGCCCTTGCGGTGGGGGCGAGCATTGTCTCCGGATCTGCCGCCGGCTTCGGCGTAGCGCCGGACGCGCTCGCAGTCATCTATGGCCAGGTGATCGGCGGCATCCGCACGGCTGCATGGACCTTCTTCGCTCTCGGGCTGGTGATCGCGGTGGCCGGGTGGTTCGTCGGCGGATCGACTTCGGCACGCCGCGTCCGCGCGAAAGCGCAGGAGGCCACCGCTGCTCTTCGACGGACGTTGCCGGGGAACTGATCGTGTCGACCGAGCTTCTGATCGCGGTGATCGCCGGAGTACTGATCATCGTCCTCGCCAACGCGCTGTCGAAGTGGATCGGTGTTGCAGGGCCCCTGATTCTCGTCGCGATCGGTCTCGGGGTCAGTCTGATCCCCGCAGTCTCCGCGATCTCGATCCCCCCGGAGATCATTCTGGTGGGCGTACTGCCGCCGCTGCTCTACTCGGCGGCGGTGTCGGCGCCTGCGATCGAATTCCGCAGGGACCTGTCGGCGATCGGCGGTCTCTCCGTGCTGCTGGTGATCATCAGCTCGCTGGTGGTGGGCCTGGTGATCTTCTGGGTGATGCCCGAGATCGGCTTCCCGCTGGCGGTCGCGCTGGGTGCGATTCTGAGCCCGACGGATGCCGTCGCGACGTCGGTCGTGCGCAAGCTCGGAGCCCCGCGCCGCGTCGTCACGGTTCTCGAAGGCGAAAGTCTGCTCAACGATGCGACAGCGCTCGTCGTGCTGCGCACCGCACTCGTCGCGGTCGCCACCGGCTTCTCCTTCCTCACGACCCTCGCGTCGTTCGCATGGTCCGTGCTGGCAGCGCTCCTGGTCGGAGCGCTGATCGGGATGCTGGCGCTGCGCTTGCGCGCGTGGACCAGCAGCGCGACCGCCAACACCGCACTCGGTCTCACCGTTCCCTATCTCGCCTACCTGCCCACTGAGGCACTCGGCGGATCGGGGCTCGTCGCAGCGGTGGTGGCGGGGCTCGTGTGCGGTCAGGGTGCGCTCCGCTGGCTGACGCCAGAGCAGCGCGTATCGGACAAGCTCAACTGGCGAACGATCGAATTCCTCCTTGAAGGCGCGATCTTCCTGACGATGGGGTTGGAACTCTACGGAATCGTGCAGAGCAACATCGACGCGGGGGAGCGGCTGCTGAAGGGCGTCGGGGTCGCAGCGCTGGCGTTCGTCGTACTGATGGTGATTCGTGCCCTGTACGTCATTCCGATGCTCTCGCTGCAGTCATCGCACGCGAAGAAGGTGGCGCGAAAGCAGATCGACGGAGACAAGGAGCTGAGCGAGCGGCGGGTCGGGAAGAAGCGTGCGGATCTCGACTACTTCGTCGCATCTCCGCTCACCTGGAAACACAACACGATCATCATCTGGGCGGGGATGCGCGGCGCCGTCACACTGGCCGCAGCCCAGACCCTCCCGGAGAACACCCCCGAGCGCGATCTGCTCATCTTCATCGCCTTCGTCGTCGCAGCCGGCAGCCTCATGCTGCAGGGGCTGACCCTGCCTGCCGTTGTCGGCATGCTCGGCTTGCGTCGCCCCGGTGCGGACGGGCCACCCCGCAAAGAAGTCCGCAGCATCGACCGTGAGCTTCGGAAGGCCGCGCACGCCGCCAGCGATGCTCGTACTCTGCGCGAGATCCCAGAGAGCACTGACCCTGAGCAAGCGCTCGCCGCAGAGCTGGAGCTGCTGGGCGTGATGCGCACGCGCCTGCATGAGTTGGGCCGCTCGGGTCGGCACACCACGAGCGCGCTGCGGTATGTCCTCGATGAGCTCGACGCGTACGAGATCAGTGTCAGGCTCCGCCTGGAAAGTGAGAAGAAGTAATGGAGATCGGTTCGCTCCCTCTGGCGGGAATCGCACTTGCGCTGTGCTCTGCGCTTGCCCTCTCCGTGGGCAACCTCTGGCAGGGCCGCGGCGTTCGCGAGCTGGCGACGAACCCCAAGCGCGGGTCGAAGATCCTCCAGCTCGTCAGCAATCGCATCTGGTTGATCGGATCGGTGGTCCTCGGCCTGTCGATCCTGCTGCAGATGGGCAGCCTCACATTCGCGCCGCTGATGGTGGTCCAGCCGATCGGGGTCACCGCACTGGTGTTCACCGTGCTGCTGACCTTCATCGTCACGAAGAAGAAGCCCGCGCCAGGTGTGGTGCGATCGATCCTCGTGTGCGTGCTGGGCGTTGCGGTATTCGTGACGGTCGCCGCTCTGGTCAGCACGCAGCGCGCGATCACCAACGCACAGCTCATCGCGGTCCTCATCGTGCTCGCCAGCGTGCTCCTGCTGACCGGTATTGCGCTGGTTCTCGCGCGTCGTCGCAAGATGCCCTCGCTGGTCTGGGTCATCCTCGGCGGAACGTTCTCCGCGTTCGTGGCAACGCTCGGAAAGACCGTGATCATGCGGGTGCAGGCCATTATCAAGGCGCAGACGCTCGAGTTCGACACGGCGAATCTGCTGACCCTCGGGTGCCTGATCGGAATCGGAATCGCGGGTGGGCTCTCGATCTACTTCGTGCAGCGGGCGCACGCCGAAAGCCGCCCTGAGGTCGTCGTCGCCGGACTCACGGTGATCGACCCCGCCATCGCCGTGGTGCTCGGCATCACGATCCTGGGAGAGGCGAGCGGGGCCTCGATCTGGGCCGTCCTCGCCTTCATCGCCGCCGGCGCTGTGGCAGTCGGCGGGGTCTTCGCGTTGGCGAAGGCCGAGGAGACGGTTCCCAGCTAGCCGGCGAAGCGCGTGCGCAGTCCAGCGAGCTCATCGTCGGTGAGGCCGCCAGAGCGCAGATAGTCAGCGGCGCCTCCGTGCGCGTCCACCCAGTCGAGGGCCTTCTCGATCTCTTCGGGAGGGGTGCCCGTCACCAGGGTCTCGAGTTCGGGTGTGAGAGGCACACCCATGGAGGAGACCATCTGGAGCATCCCATCGGCCCACGGGCCGGAGAGATTCTGCTGCGAGCTGGCGTAGTCGGCAACGACCGCGCTGCGCTCGACACCAGCCGCTTCGAGCATCAGTGCGGTGGCGACGCCGGTGCGGTCTTTGCCCGCAGTGCAGTGCACCAGCACGGCTGTGGGGGTCGTGTCGTTTGAGGCGGCGATGAGCCGGGCGACCTGTGCGAGTTCTGACGCGCCGTGCTGCAGGATCCCGATGTAGAGATCGCTCAGTGGCGGGATGCTGCTCATCGCCTGGCTGAGCATCTCGGGGGTGGGCGGGGCTGAGGAGCTGCCCATGAACTGCTTCGTCATATCTGCCATCGCACCCTCGAGGAAAGGCAGCTCGACCATCTGGAAAGGGCGCGAGTCGGGAACCCGATCGGGCCCTGCCTCCCGCTCTTGCGGAGTGCGGAAGTCGACGATGACGCCGACGGCGGTGTGTGCGAGTTCGTCGAGCCCCGTCTGCGTCAGATTCGTCAGCGCGTCGGAGCGGTACAGGATGCCAGGGCGGGTCATTCCGCCGTCACGGAGCGGCAGTCCGCCCGTGTCGCGGAAGTTGTAGCATCCCTCGACTTGCAGCTTCGGCATGTCTCAGCTCCTTCCGACGCGGAACGCGCGCACGATGTTGATGATTCCGAGGACGACGAGCGAGATCCCCAGCAGCCACCACAGCACAGCCGCTCCCCAGAGCGGCGAGAACAGCAGCACGATTCCCGCGATGATGCTGAGGATCGCGAAGAGGATCGCCCAGACTTTCGACCCGGCGCCGCCCAGCGTCGAAAGAGCCACGATGCCCTCGACGATCCACATGATGCCGACGAGGACGCTCACGAGCACGGCCAGCAGCCCGGTCGCGAGCGTCAGGTTCATGAACGCGATGATTCCCGCGACGACGAACACGAGTCCGAGAACGATGTGGCCGATCCGCGGCCAGGTACGCATCGTCTTGCTGAAGATTCCCATGCTGCCGTATACGAGTCCGACGACGATGGCGTAGATCGCGATGATCGCCGCGACGACGACGGCCGTCTTCCCCGGCCAGACGAGGACGAGGATCCCGACGATGAGCGCCAGGATGCCGCTGATGCCCAGCACGGTGCGGATGCCGTTGGTTGCAGAGCCGACGGCGGAGTTTTCGGTGTTCATCTCACAGGTTCCTTCTGAATAGATGAGAAGTATGGTGCCAGCTTGGCGAATTTGCACGCGCGGGGGTGCGATCCTGGGCGAAAATCATCCGCGCTGTCACCCGGGTGCTCATCCGCTTGTGAAGATGAACGAGGTCGTTGACATCAAGCAATAGTTGCGGTTCAGCAACTAAAGTCGTATTGTTAACGTCGATCAACCTTTATCTGCAGGAGCGCTCCACTTTGACATCCACCAATCGCGCCTCAGCCGAGGCGGCCCGTTCGCCGCGCGAGATCTTCACCGCGATCTCCGGTCTCATCGTCGGCATGTTCGTCGCCGTGCTCTCCGGAACCGTCGTCTCGACCTCGCTCCCGGTCATCATCGCCGACCTCGGCGGGACGCAGGCTCAGTACACCTGGGTCATCACTGCGAGCCTGTTGGCGACCGCCGTCACGACTCCGATCTGGGGCAAGCTCGCCGACCTCGTCGATCGCAAGGTGCTCGTCCAGGCCTCTCTCATCATCTTCACCGTCGGCACCGTGGCCGCGGGATTCTCGATGGATACGAACATGCTCATCGCGCTGCGCGTCGTGCAGGGCATCGGCGTCGGCGGCCTCATGTCGCTCGTGATGATCGCGGTTGCACTGATCATCTCTCCGCGTGAGCGCGGAAAGTACATGGGCGTCGTGGGCGGCATCATGGCCCTCGCCACGATCGGTGGGCCGCTCCTGGGTGGTTTCCTCACTGATGCGTGGGGTTGGCGGGCGAACTTCTTCGTGGGTGTGCCCTTCGCGATCCTCGCGCTCGTGCTGCTCCAGGTCACCCTGCACCTGCCCAAGCCGCAGAATGTGAAGGTCTCGATCGACTACTTCGGCATCGTGCTGCTCGCCGTCGGCGTCTCGACCCTGCTGATCTGGGTCTCGATGGGCGGCAGTCAGTTCGATTGGGACTCCGGCACCAGCATCTCGCTCGCCGTGATCGGCAGCGTAGCGGTGCTCGCGTTCATCGCGGTGGAGTTCTTCGTGAAAGAGCCGATCGTGCCGATGTCGCTGTTCCGCAACCGCACGTTCACGCTGTCAGTGGTCGCATCCATCGCCATCGGCGTCGCGATGATCGCCACCTCTGTCTTCCTCGCGCAGTACTTCCAGCTCGCACGCGGCGCCACACCGACCGAGTCCGGCGTCATGACCATTCCAATGATCGTCGGCCAGATGGGCGCCTCGATCATCATCGGGCAACTGGTGAGCCGCTTCGGCAAGTGGAAGGGCTGGATGATCACCGGTGCGGTGCTGACCACGATCGGCGTCAGCCTCATGGCGACCCTTCGGTACGACACCCCGTTCCCGTTCGTCGCGGTGTACATGTTCGTGCTCGGTGCGGGTCTCGGCATGGTGATGCAGAACCTCACCCTCATCGTGCAGAACGACACTCCGCCGCAGCAGTTGGGCGCAGCATCCGCCAACGTCAACTTCTTCCGCACCATCGCCGGCACGATCGGCGTGACCATCATGGGCACGATCCTCTCGACCAGTGTGACGTCGTACACGAAGGAGGGGATGGCGGGATTCGTCCCGTCCACTCCGGAAGAGATCGAGGCTCTGAAGGGCCTCGGCTCCGGTGACGTTCCGAAGGTCGGGCAGCTGCCAGAGGCGCTCCGGGTGATCGTAGAATCTGCGTATGGTCAAGGCATCGCGGATGCCTTCATCCTCGCGATCCCGCTCGCAGTGCTGGCGATCGTCGCGATCGCGTTCATCAAGAACAAGCCCCTGTCGACCAAGACCGCGGCCGAGCAACTGCGCGAGCAGGCTGAGGACTCGATCATCGAGTTCGCCGAGGCAGAAGTGGGATCGACCGTCGACACCGGTGCCATCCGGACCGCGCAAGGTCGATGACATGACCGAGCAGTCTGTGCTTTCGGGTGATGACGACCAGGCGCTCGTCGAACTCCAGGGTCATCTGAATCTGCTCTTCGCTCGCGCGCGGGCGCAGTGGAAAGAAGGCGCAGCGCACATTGACCCCCAGCTGCAGCCGGCCGGCTACAAGCTCCTGATGTTCATCGTCCGGGTGGGAGGCTCGAACGCGCACGAGCTCGCGGAGCGCTTCGAGATGGACAAGTCGGTCATCAGCAGGCAGGTGCGGATGCTGGAAGACCTCGGTCTTCTCGAATCGCGCCCCGACGAGCTCGACGGGCGACAGCGCGTGCTGACGCCGACTCCTGAGGCGTGTACCGTGCTCGCCGAGCTGCGTGGCGATCACACCGAGATGCTACGCAGCACGCTCGCCGAGCTCACGCCGGAAGAGATCAGGGCAGCCTTCAAGGTGCTCCGACTCTTGGCCGAGAGCTGAGTGGCTGCGCCGTAAAATGGCAGGTATGAGTGCCGAGTCTGACGATCCGCGCCTGGATGCCGCAGTCACCAGGGTCGAGCAGGAGCTCGGTCGCCTCTTTGCGCGCATCCGCGTGAGCTGGCGTGAAGCGGCGGCGACCGTGCATCCCGATCTTCAGCCGCTCGGATATCAGGTGCTGACCTCGATCGCGACAGGGAAGGCGACCTCGGCCAGCGCCATCATCGAGCGGCTGCAGACCGACAAATCAGCCGTGAGTCGTCACGTCCGCCAGCTCGAGGAGCTGGGGCTCGTCGAGAGCATCCCGGACCCGCAGGATCGTCGCGCGCGAGTGCTCGTCGCGACTGATCTCGCGCAGGAGAAGGTGGCCATTGCGCGTGCGCGCTATGAGGCGCGCATCGCGGATCGTCTGCGTGGCTGGTCGGAAGCAGATCTTGACCATTTCGTCGACCTGCTCGGATCGCTCGGGAGCTGAACGCGCTGCGGCGGTCACCCGGTCGGGGCGACGGATGCTGCGGGTTTGCGGATTCCGATCCAGGAGACGATCCCGCCCGCTGCCATCAGTGCCGCCGTCACCAGAGCTGCGCTGTGGAAGCCGTCGAGATCGAGCGTGCCGCCGACGATGGTCGACAGCATCGCCACGACGATGAGGCCGGCAACGCGAGAGATGGCGTTGTTGACCGCGGAGGCGATTCCGGAGCGGTTCTCGTCGATCGCGCCGAGCACAGCAGAGGTGAGAGGCGCGACCGTGAGTGAGAGCCCGAGGCCGAGCAGAATCATCGATGGGAGCACCTGCCACCAGTAGCTGAAGTCATCGGCGACGGTGAGTAGCAGCAGCGCACCCGCAGCCATGAGCAGGGGGCCTGTGGTCATGAACAGCCGTGGTCCGAGCTTTCCTGCCCATGCGCCTGCCTGCGAGCTGAGCAGGATCATCAGGATCGTGATCGGCAGGCTCGCAAGGCCCGCGGCCGTCGCAGGAAGACCCGCCCCCTCCTGCAGGTAGACCCCGATGATGAAGCCGTTGAGCGAGAGTGCGGCGTAGATGAACAGGGTGGCGAGGTTGCCCCAGGCGAAGTTGCGTGCGGCGAACAGCGACAGCGGCATGAGCGGCGTGCGAGAGCGCTTCTGCCGAATCAGGAACCAGGCGAACAGCAGGATTCCCGCGGCAGCCGGAATCCAGATCGCGGGCGATCCCCATCCGAGATTCGGCTGCTCGATGAGCGCGAACACGACGGCTCCAAGGCCCAGCGCGCACAGCGCGCCACTCCACCAGTCCACACGCAAATCGCGAGGGTGATCGGGCAGCTGCAGGCGGGCGAGCAGCAGCAGCGTGATGCCGATCGGGATGACGTTGATCACGAACACGAAGCGCCAGGACAGCAGGTCGACGAACAGTCCGCCCAGCAGCGGGCCCGCGATCTGAGCCCCGGTCGTGAATGCGGTCCACACCCCGATCGCACGAGCCTGCAGCTCGCCGCGCATCGTCGCCATGATGAGGGCGAGCGAACTCGGGACGAGCAGGGCGCCTGCCGCCCCCTGCAGTGCGCGAGCGAGGATGAGTGTCAGAGGTTCGGGGGCTGCGGCCACGGCGATGGATGCTATGCCGAAGGCGATCAACCCGATCCGCATGATGCGCACTCGGCCGTACGCGTCGGAGAGGGAACCTGCCAGAAGAATGAGGGCGCTGAGGGTGATGAGATATGCGTCGACGACCCACTGCTGCGTCGTGATTCCGCCACCGAGCTCTTCGCTGATGGCTGGCAGAGCGACCGTGACGACCGTGCCGTCGAGGAACGTCACGAAGGAGGCGAGCACCGCGATCGTGATCACGAGCCGCTGCAGGGCGGAGAATGCTGGCACGGTGAAGAGACTACGCCTGGCCTGGCCATCGACGCCGGGCGCCTTCGGGATTACGCTGGCGTCAAGCGGGCGATCTGCCCGTGAATCCGGCGCGGGTCGCTCACCGGCTCGGCCACGATGCAGAGCGGGGCGAGAACGATGGACTCGATGATGATGAGCGCCATGACGGCGGAGATGAAAGACACGACCGGCATGGAGATGCGGATGGACATGGCCGTCATACAGGCGTGCATGGATGCGTGCGCGGCGTGCGAACAGGCCTGCATCGTGTGTTCGATGCAGATGATGGACTGCGCACCGACGTGCATGAACTGCGCCGACATGTGTAACACCATGATGCGCGCGATGATGCGGATGCAGGGAATGACGCCCGCGGTGATGATGGCGATGCTCGACGCCTGCATCGCCATGTGTCAGCTGTGCATGGATGCCTGCATGGAGCACGCTGACCACAGCGAGGTCTGCAAGATGTGCGCTCAGTCGTGCAAGGCGTGCATGGAGGCCTGCGTCGACATGAAGAACATGATGATGGCGGCGACCGCCTGACGCGCTGTTCAGACGGCGACGTTGAAGCGTACGCGCCCGACGGCGAGTACGTGATACTTCCGGTGCAGCGCGACCGGTGTTCCCGGTGCTGCTTCGAGGGCCGCACCCTGGGCGCTCCACAGCGCCCACTCTTCGCCGTCCAGAGTGCGCACGCGCAGTTCGCCGGTGGCAGCCTCCGCCCGTTCGACGATCGCATCGGCCCAATCGCTCGGCGTTGCCGAGGCCAACCGTGCCTGGATCAGGTGCAGGGCGTGACCGGGTGCGAAGGAGGAACACACATCACCGTGGTCGCACATGCAGGCCGCACGTCCGCTCACCTCGAGGGGCGATGCTGTGCGGTGCGTGGTGGACACGATGAACTCCTGAAGTCGGTGAATGCTGTTCCCCCACGGTAGGGCGCTCGCGCTCCGTCACCAATGCGCGGTGAAATACAGCGCAACACGCGGGCTCGGAGACTCAGCGCGGCTCGTGCGCCACGAGGGCATCGCGCATTGCGCCGAGCACGTCGGCGATGGCCGTATCGTCGCGGGATGATGCCCTGCTCGCAGCGAAGATCTCGCGCACCGGCGAGCCGGGCAGTTCAAGCAGTCGCACGGACGAGCGATCAGAGGTCCAGATGAGGTCCGGCAGCATCGCCGCGGCGTGACCCGCGGCAACGAGCCGTGCGTGTGCGATGAGGTCGGTCGCCTCGAAGCGCACATCCGGTTCGAACCCCGCCGCCCGGCACTGCTGCACCGCCCACTGCCGCACGGCCGCACCCTGCGGCTCCATGGCCCAGGCGGCATTCTTCAGATCAGCCAGTGTGGATGCGGTCGACTCCGGCGGAACGGCGAGCCGCACGGCGTCCGTGCCGAGGAGCGTGTGATCGATTCCCTCGAGGTGCTCACGAGTGTGCCCCGGGTACTGCTCGGCGACCACCAGGTCGAAAGCTCGCGCCTGCAGCTCGAAGAGCCCTGCCTCCGGTGCCATCTCGACCATCTCGAGTCGCAGGTCCGGTGCGCGCTCCGCCAGCAGAGTGAGGGCCGCTGGTACGAGAGCTTCAGCGGCCGTGGGCATCACGGCGAGGCGCACGCGGCGGTGCGCGCGCTGCGACGAGGTGAGATCCGCGCGGGCCGACTCGTCGAGCTCGAGGGCGCGTGCGGCATGGTCAGCGAGCAGGCGTCCCTGGGCAGTCAGACGCACCCTCCTGCCGTCGGCCTCGAGCAGCGGCACTCCGGCTTCCTGTTCCAGGCGCGCGAGCTGCTGCGAGACGGTTGAGGGGCTGTAGGAGAGGGCCGCGGCGACATCGGCGATCGTGCCGCGCAGGGCCAGTTCATGCAGCAATCGCAGGCGTCGTAGCTCAAACATCGCACTCTTTCAGAAACAATCGATAAAACCGAATGATATCTATCGTAAACGCTCGCTTTTCACGATGGGAGCATTGATTCACACTGAGATCAGAACAAGTGCACCGCCGTGCCCTGGAGCGAGGAAGACCCATGACGCAGACCGCAGCGATCCCCACCGGCCACGCAGAGCTCACGGCTCTCGCCGATGACGCCACAGCGCTCGTGCGCTCGTGGCTGGAGCAGAGCCGCGAGGTGCCGACGGATGCCGCAGCGCAGCGTCTCGCCGGCGTGCTGGGAGACCCGAACGGTCTCGACTTCACCGTGGGATTCGTCGACGGTGTCGTGCGCCCTGAGGACCTCAGAGTCGCCGCGCACAACCTGCATGACCTCGTGCCGCTCACGCCGAAGTTTCTGCCGCTCGCCCTCCGCAGCCTCATCCGTCTCGGCGGAGCGCTGGCCCCCGCCTTCCCGGGAATCGTGGTGCCGATCAGCCGGAAGGTGCTGCGCGGCATGGTGCGCCATCTCATCGTCGACGCGACCGATGCCAAGCTCGGTGCGGCGATCCGCAGCATCCGCTCTGCTGACGGCGTGCACCTGAACATCAACCTGCTCGGCGAGGCGATCCTCGGCGAAGATGAGGCGGCGAGGCGCCTCGAGGGCACGCGCCGCCTTCTCGAGCGCGACGACGTCGACTACGTGTCGATCAAGGTGTCATCGACAGTCGCCCCGCACAGTCCATGGGCGTTCGACGAGGCCGTCGCGCATGCCGCAGACGCACTGATTCCGCTGTTCCGCATCGCGCGCGACGGCGGCGGCAAGTTCATCAACCTCGACATGGAGGAGTACAAGGACCTCGATCTCACGATCGCGGTGTTCACCAGCATCCTCGACCGTGAAGAATTCCGAGGTCTCTCCGCCGGAATCGTCCTGCAGGCGTACCTGCCCGATGCACTCGGCGCGATGATCCGCCTGCAAGAGTGGTCGGCTGCGCGCGTCGCCGCCGGCGGCGCCGACATCAAGGTGCGCGTCGTCAAGGGCGCGAACCTGCCGATGGAGCGCGTTGATGCCGAAACCCACGGTTGGCCGCTCGCCACGTGGCACAGCAAAGAGGCGTCGGATGCCTCGTACAAGGCCGTGCTCGACTACGCCCTGCGGCCAGAGCACGTGAAGAACGTGCGCATCGGCGTCGCAGGGCACAACCTCTTCGACATCGCACTGGCCTGGCTGCTGGCGAACCAGCGCGGCGCGACCGCGGGCATCGAATTCGAGATGCTGCTGGGCATGGCGACCGCACAGGCGACTGTCATCCGCCGCACCGTCGGTTCGCTCCTGCTGTACACGCCGGTCGTGCACCCCGCCGAGTTCGACGTCGCGATCGCCTACCTGATCCGTCGCCTGGAAGAAGGGGCATCGACCGAGAACTTCATGTCAGCGGTGTTCGACCTCGACAGTGATCCTGCGCTCTTCGATCGCGAGCGCGACCGCTTCCTCGCGTCCATCGCCTCGATGCCGACCGATGTTCCGGCGCCCAACCGCACTCAGAACCGCTCTGCTGAAGCAGTCCCTGAGCCTGCGTCTTCGATCCCTGAGCCTGTCGAAGGGTTCGAGAACACTCCCGACACCGATCCGAGCCTCGCGGCTAACCGCGCGTGGGGTGACGGCATCCGCTCTCGCATGCAGGAATCCGACCTCGGGAACGAGACCGTGCGCGCGAACACCAT
This sequence comes from Microbacterium zouquanmingi, assembly GCF_052266675.1. Taxonomy (NCBI): domain Bacteria; kingdom Bacillati; phylum Actinomycetota; class Actinomycetes; order Micrococcales; family Microbacteriaceae; genus Microbacterium; species Microbacterium zouquanmingi. The sequence continues at coordinate 129,953 of NZ_JBQPRA010000007.1, read as the reverse complement.
CTCCGACGGGCAGGTGCTCGACGAGGTCATCACGCGCGCAGTGGCTGCGGGGGAGGCCTGGCGTGCGCGGGGGGCTGCGGGGCGCGCGGCGATCCTGCACAAGGCAGGCGAGCTGCTCGAGAGCCGCCGCGGAGCGCTGCTCGAAGTGATGGGCTCGGAGTGCGGCAAGGTGCTCGAACAGGGCGACCCCGAGGTCAGCGAGGCCATCGACTTCGCGCACTACTACGCCGAGAGCGCGCTGCGCGCTGAGGCGATCGAAGGCGCGACTCCGAAGCCGGTTGGGCTCACCGTGGTCACGCCGCCGTGGAATTTCCCGGTCGCCATCCCCGCCGGTTCCACGCTCGCAGCCCTCGCCGCAGGATCTCCGGTCATCATCAAGCCCGCTCGTCAGGCGCGCCGCTCCGGTGCCGTGATGATCGAGGCGCTGTGGGACGCGGGTGTTCCGCGCGACGTGCTGCAGTACGTGCAGCTGGATGGCCGCGAGCTCGGCCAGAAGCTCGTCAGCGACCCGGGTGTGGAGCGCGTCATCCTCACGGGCGGGTACGAGACGGCTGAGCTGTTCCGCAGCTTCCGCCCCGATCTGCCGCTGCTTGCTGAGACGAGCGGCAAGAACGCCATCATCGTCACCCCGCACGCGGACCTCGATCTCGCCGCCCGCGACGTCGCCTACTCGGCATTCGGCCACGCCGGTCAGAAGTGCTCGGCGGCATCTCTGGTGATCCTCGTCGGCTCGGTTGCAAAGAGCGAGCGCTTCCGCCGCCAGCTCGTCGACGCCGTCGACGCGTATCAGGTGGGCCAGCCGTGGGACGGATCGAGCCGCATCGGGCCCCTCATCGGCCCGGCGGACGGAAAGCTGCTGCACGCGCTCACCACGCTCGAAGCGGGGGAGCAGTGGGTCATCGAGCCCGAGAAGCTCGACGACGAAGGAAAGCTGTGGCGCCCCGGTATCCGTGAGAACGTCGCCGCCGGAAGCCCGTTCCACCTCACGGAGTACTTCGGCCCTGTGCTCGGCATCATGACGGCCGAAAGCCTCGATGAGGCTGTCAGCATGGTGAACGCGATCGATTACGGTCTGACCTCGGGCCTCCACTCCCTCGACGAGGATGAGATCGCGCAGTGGCTGGCGAACGTGCAGGCCGGAAACCTCTATGTCAATCGCGGCATCACCGGCGCCATCGTGCAGCGCCAGCCGTTCGGAGGCTGGAAGAAGGCAGCCGTCGGCTCTGGCACGAAGGCCGGCGGCCCGAGCTACCTCATCGGGCTGTCGGACTGGGCGGATGCGCCGGTTGCCGCAGCCGCCCCGAGCGACGAGCTCTCGCGCGGAGCGCTCGCCGCCATCGAGGGCGACACGACCTGGCTGCAGGGAGCACTCGCCACCGACGTCGCTGCCTGGCGAGATGAGTTCGGCACGGTCAGCGACCCGACAGGGCTCCTCACCGAGCACAACGCGCTGCGTTACGGCACGGTCCCCGTGACGATCCGCGTGGAGAACGGCACCCCCGCTGAGGCGGTCCGTGTGATCGCGGCCGGCGTTCGCACCGGTGCGCGACTGAGCGTGAGCGCAGCCGCTGAGCTTCCGGCATCCGTGACGTCCTGGCTCTCGGCGCATGCGGTCGGCCTCGCGATCGAAGACGCCGCCGGCTGGGGAGCGCGCGCCGCGCGCCTCGCCGAGACCGGCGGGCGCATCCGGCTCATCGGCGGGGATGCTGTGGCTCTCGCAGCCGCTATCGACGGGTCTCCCGCGGTAGCAGTGTATTCCGGCCCGGTTCTCTCGGCCGGACGGATCGAGATGCTGACGTTCCTGCGCGAGCAGGCTGTGTCGGTCTCCGCGCACCGTTTCGGAACGCCGCATCGGTACGAGATCCCGACGCTCGGCGCCTGAGGTCCGTGACATCAACCCGAGAGGGGCGTAAGCTCTGCGGGTGCTGTTCTCGATGAATGCGCCTCGCGCGCGGAAGGTGGTCGCAGGCGCTCCCGGCGCCGGCGGCAGAGGCTGAACATCAGCCGGAGGCGGAACTCCCGTCACCGGCAGATCGTCCTCCCCTCACCGAGTTCAGAAAGCACTTCTTCATGCGTCGCATCGACGAGCGCGATATTCGCGCATCCTTCATCAACGCCTCCCGTAAAGAGGTCTCATCCCTTTCGCTGCCGCCCGCATTCTCTGAGATCGACTTCGACCGGCTCGACTACCTCGGCTGGTCTGATCAGAAGTTCGCCCGCCGCGCCTATGTCGTCACCGAGGTCGACGGTGTTCTCACCGGAATCCTCTTGCAGCGTGCCGAGCAGCGCGTGCTCGCCCGCGCGCAGTGCTCATGGTGCGAAGACGTGACGCTCCGAAGCGACGTGCAGTTCTTCTCTGCGCGCAAGGCCGGAACGGCAGGGCGCAACGGTGACACGATCGGCACCCTGGCGTGCGCGGAGTTCGGCTGTTCGCACAGCGCGCGCCGGCTCCCGTCGCTCGCCTACGAGGGCTTCGATCGTGAAGCTGCGCGCGATCAGCGCATCGAGCGGCTGGGCGAGAACGTCCGGGCGTTCCTCCGGTCGGTCGCGAGCTGACCGCCGCTCAGCCGAGCACGTCGCGTACGGCCAGAACGCCGCTGAGTGCCTCCGCATGCGAGGTGCTCAGTGGCGATAGTCCGAGACGGATACCGTCGGGGAAGCGGAAGTCCGGGATCACGCCGTCTGCCCACAGCGTTTTGGTCACCTCGGCGAAGTCGGGGTGACCTATCGTGACGTGACCACCACGTGCAGCGGCATCCCTCGGGCTCAGAAGGCGCACGCCGAGCGGGGTGAGCTCCTCGTCGAACGCGCGCACGACGAGCTCGGTCAGGGTCTTCGACTTCTCGCGGACCGCTTCTATCGTCGCCGCTTCGATCAGGTCGAGCATGCCCTGCATCGCCAGCATCCCGAGCACGGGTGGTGTGCCGCTGATGAACTGGCGAATGCCGCCGGCCGGCGTGTAGGCGTCACCCATGGCGAACACGTCTCCGGCTCCCATCCAGCCCTGAATGGGCTGGCGCAGCACGTCGTGGTGGCTGGCGTTGATGTACGCGAAGGCGGGGGAACCCGGTCCGCCGTTCAGATACTTGTAGGTGCAGCCGACCGCGATATCGACCCCGCACGCGTCGAGCTCGATCGGGATGACGCCGACCGAGTGGCAGAGGTCCCAGAGGATGAGGGCACCTGCTGCGTGCGCGGCATCCGTGATCGCCTTCATGTCGGCCAGAGCGCCGGAGCGGTAATCGACGTGGCTGAGCACGACGAGCGCCGTCTGCTCCGTGACTGCGGCCTCGACATCGGCCACCTGCACACCGGCGATCGGATCAGGGCTGATCCAGCGCAGCGTGAGGCCGCGCTCGGCGGCGACTCCCTCGGCGACGAAGCGGTCGGTGGGAAAGTTGCCCTCCTCGATCACGATCTCGGTGCGCTCGGGGCGTGCTGAGACCGCGGCGCGCATGAGCTTGTAGAGCAGCACGGTCGTCGAGTCGGCGACGACCGTCTGGCCCGCTGCGGCGCCGAGCGCGATGCGGCCGATCCGGTCGCCGAGTTGGATCGGCAGCGCCATCCACTGCTCGTCCCAGGAACGGATCAGGCGTGTGCCCCAATCGTTCTGAACGAAGGCGGCGAGCCGCGTGGGCAGTTCCCGCAGCGGGCGACCGAGCGAGTTGCCGTCGAGATAGGCGCTGACTCCAGGAGCCTCGACGAAGGCGTCGAGGTGCGCGCGCAGCGGGTCTGCGGCATCGAGGTCGTGGGCTTCGGTGACGATGTCGGACACGTCATTCCTCCAGGTCGGCGGGGGTCAGCGGGCGGGCGAGGAGCGGGTCGGGCACATCCCCCGGGATGAACAGCTGCCGGCCGTCATCGACGGGGGCCAGCGTGCGGATGAGGGCGTCGTCATCGATGCCGGTCTCGCGCAGCGCCCTGACCTCGCGCTCGCTCAGGTCGACGGAGACGGGGCCGTTGCCCATGTCTGTGCCGTAGAGCACAGTGCCGCCGGCGGCATGGAAGCGGCGCACGTTGTCGACGGCGGTCTGGTACGTCGGGCCGGCGTGGATGGCGAGCGTCGAGATCCACTGCACGGATGCTGCCTGTACAGCGATCTCGTCATCGGTGAGTCGCTCGCTGAAGGGCGCGTGCGCCAGCAGGTCGACGCCGAGGGCGGTGACGCGCTGGGCTTCGCCTCGGCCCTCTGCATGGGCGACGACCGGCAGGCTCTCCTCCGTGGCGATTTCGATGATCGTGTGGAGCATGCCGTCGGAGAACACCGACCCTGCGATGGTGTTGCTGGCGACCTTGATGCAGATGGCGCCTGCCTTCTTCATCTCGGCGACGGCTCTGGCCGCGGCATCCGCATCGGGAATCTCGCGCACCGAGCCCTCGGGCGCCCACGAGCGCATCGACGGATAGCCGCCTGGCGGCGTCAGAAACGCACCGGCGTAGGCGACGTCGATGCCGGCCTGCATATCAGCGAGCACCGCCGGGTGCCCGCCGAGATCGATCACGCGACCGAGCACAGAATCGGCCAGCAGCGCGTGATCGACCAGCTGCAGGTGCACGTGGTGGTCGGTGAATCCTCCGACGATGAAGCCCCGAGCTGTCTGCTGCATCACGCCCCGATCTCGGTGCGCACGGTGTACAGCTCGGGGAAGAACGTCAGATCCAGCGCACGCTGCAAGAAGCTCACCCCGCTCGAGCCGCCGGTGCCCTGCTTCATGCCGATGGTGCGGGTCACCGTCTTCAGATGCCGGAAGCGCCAGAACTGGAAGTTGTCCTCGAGATCGACCAGATCCTCGCAGGCCTCGTAGAGGTCCCAGTGCTCCTGCGGGTTCTCGTAGATCTCGCGGATCGCCGGCACGAGCGATGCGTGCGGGCGATAGGGCTCACGGACGTCGCGCTCGAGGACCTCGGCCGGGATCGGTACGCCTCGGCGCGAGGCGTACCGCAGGAACTCGTCGTACAGGGTCGGCCGCTCACGCTCTGCCGCCAGCAGCGCGAGGTTCTCCGGGTGATCGCGGAACACCTGCAGCATCCGCGCATTCTTGTTGCCCAGGGCGAACTCCACCGCCCGGTACTGCACGGACTGGAATCCAGACGAATTGCCCAGCGACCCACGGAACTGGGCGTACTCGGTCGGGGTGAGGGTGGCAAGCACCGACCACTGCTGGGTCATCACGGCCTGGATCTGCTTGACCCGGGCCACGCGCTTGAGCGCTTCGCGAAGGTCATCGTGCGCCAGCAGCACGCGCGCCGAAGACACCTCGTGCAGCAGGAGCTTCAGCCAGAGCTCGGTGGTCTGATGCTGAATGATGAACAGCATCTCGTCGTGGTGCTCTGGCCTGCTGACCGGATGCTGGGCATCGAGCAGTTTGTCGAGCTCGAGGTAGGAACCGTAGGTCATCCGCCCCGCGAGATCTGTGACGATGGTGTCTTCGAGCGCACGTTCGTTGTCGGTGCCTGCGGAGTCTGTGGCCATGATCCCGAGGGTATCCTGAACGATCGGTCAGGCGTCAGGGCTGATCTCGGATCAGTGCGTGGTGTGCTCGTCCAGGAAGTCGATCGTCTTCTGCAGGGCAGTCTGTGCATCTGGCATGTCGAGGTGGAACTGGTACTCGTGCGGGAGCGCAGGCTCATGGTCGGCGGGCCAGAACTGGGTCGTGACGTCGACGCCCAGCGCGTCGAGACGCTGGGACATCGGAATCGACTGCAGCCAGGTGAGAGCGTCGCCGTTGCCCCCGGAGATGTAGGTGGTGGGGAAGTCCTCGGTGACCCAGTTCACGGTCGACATCGTGGCACCCGAGGAGTCCTCGGCCCAGTTCTTCGTGCCCGCGTACGCCCACATCGAGGACTTCAGCCCCCAGCCGAAGATGCCGTCGAGCGCGGCAAGGGCCGCGAGGTCGTAGACACCGCAGTTGAGCACGGTGGCCGCGACCTGGTCTGCCCTCAGCGCCGGCGTCACCGACATGATCTCGGCGTAGTCGGGGTTCGTGATGAGTGTCGCCATCTGGCTGGCGAGCTGGCCACCGGCTGAGTCGCCTGCGAGCACGATCTGCGTGGGATCGACGCCCAGATCGGCGGCGTTCTCATTGATGTACGCGAGAGCCTGGTTGATCTGGCCGACGGCGGTCGGATAGAAGCCCTCTGGTCCGAGCGTGTAATTCAGCGCGATCGTGGTGTACCCCTCGGCGGCGAGGATACGCATGTAAGGGTCGACGTTCTCCTTCGAGCCCGAGATCCAGGCTCCGCCGTGGATCCAGACGACCGTCGGCAGGGGGCCAGTGGCAGATGCCGGGGTGAAGACATCCATCGTCGTGTCGATGCCGTCATCGGCATATGCGACGTCGAGCGTCTCAGTGAGCTGAGTGTCGGGAACGTGCCCTTCCATCTCAGTCGCGGTCGCTTCACCGCCTTGGGTGAAGACGGCGCGGATCACCATGGCCGACGGCCACGGTGTGATCGCTCCGATGATCGCGACGATCAGCACGACCACGATGATGATGCCGAGTGTGATCTTGGTCCTGTACCAGCGCTTGTGCGGCTTGCGGCCAGCGGATGCTTCGACGTCCTCGTGCGTGGTCATGTGTTCCTCTCCACCGACCAGTGTGGCAGTAGTCGGCGTCGCCCCGCTCGTTCAGGTCGCAGCAGCGGTTCGATCAGTTTCCTGAGCGAATCAGTTCCGCACACTTCTCGCCCATCATCATCACCGTGATGTTGGGGTTGACCGTGGTGATCTCGGGCATCGCCGAAGCATCCACCACACGCAGACGTGAGACGCCCTTGACACGCAGCTGGGGGTCCAGCGGCGACATCTCGTCTTCGACAGGACCCATTCGCACGGTGCCGACCGGGTGGTACACGGTGTTGTGAGTGGCACGGATGTACGCGGCGAGGTCATCGTCGGTCACCGCATCCGCACCGGGGGCCAATTCGCGCCCCGCCCACTCGGCCATCGCAGGCTGGGCGACGATTTCGCGGGCCTTGCGGATTCCGTCGATCATGACGCGCATGTCATGACCCTCTGGGTCAGTGAAGTAGCGAGGGTCGACCTTCGGCTTGTCTCGGTAGTCGATCGAACGCAGGCGCACGGTGCCGCGTGAGCGGGCGTGCGTGACGTTCGGCGTGAGACAGATCATCTCCTCCGCAGTGGGGTAGCCGGCCCGATAGGTGTGCATATCGAACGGCACTGAACCGTAGTGCATCATCAGGTCGGGGCGGTCCAGGCCGTCCTGGGTAGGCATGAAGATCCCGATCTCCCACCACTGGGTCGATTCACGAGCCATCTGCTTGTTCGACTCCCACTGCACGACGCCCTCAGGGTGGTCGGCGAGGTTCGAGCCGACACCGGGGGAGTCCACGCGCACCTCGATGCCGATCTCGCGCAGGTGGTCGGCCGGGCCGATGCCCGAGAGCATGAGCAGCTGCGGCGTGTTGATGGCACCTGCCGAGACGATGACTTCGCGTGTTGCGGCAATGTGCGACGGTCGCGCAAACGGGTTGTCGACGCTGATCACGCCCGTGCAGGCGCCGGAGTCGTCGAAGGTGAGCTCCTTGACGTGCCGGCCGGTGAGGATCGTGAGATTCTCGCGGTCGAGGATCGGATGCAGGTACGACACCGACGACGATGCGCGAGTGCCATCGGCCTGACGGTTGACCTGGAAGAAATTCGCACCGTTGACAACCGTCTCGCCGGTGTTGAACTGTACGCGCGGGATGCCGGCCTGCTCACATGCGTCCAGCAGCGCGATGCCGCAGGGGTCGACGGCCGGCACGTTCATCAGGTTCACGGGGCCGTCGTGACCGTGCAGGTCGCCTTCGAGCTCGTTCGTCTCGAGCTTCTTGTACAGCGGGAACGTCTTCTCGGATTCCCAGCCCGTCGCGCCGTGCACGGCAGCCCACTCATCGAGATCTTCCCGCGGAGCCCAGAACGCGATGCACGAGTTGTGCGAGGAGCATCCGCCCAGCACCTTCGCGCGCGCGTGGCGCATGAAGGAGTTGCCATTCTCCTGCGGCTCGATCGGGTAGTCCCAGTCGAAGCCGGACTCAAGCAATTCCATCCAGCGGTTCAGTTGCAGAACGACCTGCTCGTCGGTGTCGGACGGGCCCGCTTCGAGCAGACCCACGGTGACGGAGGGGTCTTCACTCAGACGGGCGGCGACGGCTGCGCCAGCTGACCCGCCGCCGACGACCACATAGTCGAATGTGTGTGTGGTTTTCATTGTCATCTGCTCCAGATCAGTGCTCGGGGAACCAGCCACTCACCGCAGGGGTGAGGTTCTGGTAGATGTGCTTGGCTTCCTGATATTCGGCGAGTCCGGTCGGACCGAGCTCTCGCCCGAACCCGGACTGCTTGAACCCGCCCCACTCGGCCTGCGGCAGGTACGGGTGGTAGTCGTTGATCCAGATGGTGCCGTGGCGGAGGCGTCGGGCGATGCGCTGGGCGCGTCCGGCATCCTGCGTCCACACGGCGCCTGCGAGACCATAGATGGTGTCGTTCGCGATCTCGACAGCCTCATCTTCGGTAGTGAATGTCTCGACGGTGACAACAGGGCCGAAGGCCTCGTCGCGCACCACGGACATGCCGCGGGTGACTCGGTCGAGAACCGTCGGCAGATAGTAGAAGCCGTCGGCGAGATCGTCGCCGGGTGCCTTGCCGCCGGTGCGCAGCCGCGCGCCTTCAGCAATGCCGGCCTGCACGTATGCGTCTACCTTCTCGCGATGCGCGGCGGAGATCAGCGGTCCAGACTCTGCAACCTCGTCGAAGGGGCCGCCGAGGCGGATGGCCTCAGCACGGCGAACGAGCTCATCCACGAAGCGCTCGGCGATCGACTCTTCCACGACCAGTCGCGCGCCTGCCGAACAGACCTGGCCGGAGTGCACGAAGGCCGCGTTCAGCGCGTTGTCGACGGCAGCATCGAAGTCAGCATCCGCGAAGATCACGTTGGGGTTCTTGCCTCCGAGCTCCAGGGCGACCTTCTTCACCGTTGCCGCGGCATTCGCTGCGAGGAGCCTGCCTGTGACCAGACCGCCGGTGAACGAGACCATGTCGACGTCTTCACTCGTCGACAGCGGCCCGCCGGCGGTGGCGCCCGCCCCGAGCACGAGGTTGGCCACTCCTGCAGGAAGGCCCAGTTCGGCGAGCACATCCATCATCAGGATCGCGGTGTGCGGGGTGAGCTCCGCAGGTTTCAGCACGAACGTGTTCCCCGCGGCCAGCGCCGGGGCGATCTTCCATGCGGCCTGCAGCAGTGGATAGTTCCACGGCGTGATCAGCGCGCAGACGCCGACTGGCTCGTACTCGATCCGGCTGAGCACGTCAGCGCTGCCGGCATCTACGATGCGGCCAGCGTCCTGAGCAGCCAACTTCCCGAAATAGTCGAAACACGCGGCGATGTCATCCATATCGATGCGCGCTTCGACCATGCGCTTGCCGGTGTCCAGGGCCTCCGCGCGCGCGAATTCTTCTTTGCGCTCACGCAGGCGGTCCGCCACGCGCAACAGGAAGTCCCCGCGCTCAGCAGGGGGCACTGTGCTCCACTCGCCGTTGTCGAAGGCGCGGCGTGCCGCTGCGATCGCTGCGATCGCATCCACTTCGGATGCCTCATCGACGACTGCTACGAGCGAGCCATCGGCAGGACACCGAATCTCACGGGTGTCTCCTTGCGCTGCAGTCGTCCAGGCGCCGTCGATGAAGAGTGTGCCAGTCATGAGGTCTCCTTCGTGCTGTCGGCATCGGGTGATGCCGGATCTGAGAAGTCGTCTTGCCAGTCGGTGATCATGGGCAGTGATTCGGTGAAGACCGTCTCTGGCATGTCAACGGTGAGTCGCAGGTATTCCAGATGGGACTCGTAGCTGCTGAGCACATCGGTGATCAGCTGGTCGCTCGTGTAGCCGTACACGTCGTAACCGCGCGAACCGGTCGCTGCGAACGGCTCGATGCGGAAGTACTGGCTCGACTCGCTGATGCTCCGGTACGCGAAGGTCGGCACCTCGTGCGCGACCGGGTAGAGCTGATAACTGAAGTCCTCCGCATCGGCGAACGGCACCGAGAGGATGAGCGACGGCATATCCAGTCCGTCGATCTCGATGCGCGCGACCGACGCTTCGGTGCCCGCTGCGCACAGTTCGTCCGCGACGTCCTGCAGCGCGGGAGCGGCCACATTGTCGAGATACGTGACCGCCTGCGCGCGACCGGGGAACGTGGTCGAGCGCTTGAGGCGCTGACGCCAGTTCGTCTGCGTCGGGCCGAACCGTCCGGGGAGCGTGGCCAGATATCCTGCGCGGTGATGCGTCTCTGTTCGCAGTGATCGATAGAGCGAGATCATCACGAGGTACAGCAACAGCGAGACCGGTAGGCCGATGATCAGGGTCGCGGCTTGCAACGTGGGAACGCCACCCACCAGCAGCATCCCGAGCGTCAGCAGGCCCGTGGCGAGCGACCAGAAGATGCGCAGGAGCTTGCTGGCGTCTTGCCTCGGGTCTTCCATCTTGGAGGTCAGATTAGCCAGCACGAGAGCGCCGGAGTCGGCGGAGGTGACGTAGAACAGCAACCCGGTCAGAAGAGCGACGGCCAACACCACCGGTGCCGCCGGGTATTGCTGCAGTAGGTCGAAGAACGCCCGCTCCGGAGTGTTGACCGCGGCTTCCGCAAAAGCGGTATCGCCGCCGAGGATGATCTCGAGTGCGGAGTTGCCGAAGATCGACACGAAGATCGCGATGAACGCGAAGGGGATCACCAGCACGCCGACGATGAACTGGCGAAGGGTGCGCCCACGTGAGATTCGTGCCAAGAACAGTCCAACGAACGGCGCCCAGGCGACCCACCATGCCCAGAAAAACAGGGTCCAGCCCTGCATCCAGTCATCGGGGCGGGTCCAGGCGAAGGTCTCCATCAGGAGGCTCGGGAACGTCGCGACGAAATCGCCGATGTTCATCACGAGGCCGTCCAGGATGCGCCGCGTCTGACCGGTGATCGTTATCCACAGCAGCAGGATGATGGCGAGGATGACGTTCGCCTCGGAGAGACGACGGATGCCCTTCTCTACACCAGAGACCGTCGAGATCGTCGCCATTGCCACGGCGAGCACGATCAGCGCGATCTGCATCGAGACGCCGTCTTCGGTACCGAAGAGCACATGCATTCCGTAACTGAGCTGCACGACGCCGATGCCGAGGGTGGTGGCGATTCCGAACACGGTGCCCAGCACGGTGAAGATGTCGACGCTGTGCCCGACCCAGCCGTTGGTGAACCGCCCGAACAGCGGCGAAAGGACCGAACGGATCGTCAGCGGCTGGTTGAGACGGTAGGCGAAGTAGGCGAATGCCGCGCCCATCAGCGCGTACATCGCCCAGCCGACCGGGCCGTAGTGGAAGAACGTCCACACGATCGCCTGGCGTGCGGCCGCGATGGTCTCGCCGTCACCGGTGGGCGGGTTCATGTACTGAGCTGCGGGCTCAGAGACAGCGAAGAACATCAGGTCGATGCCGATGCCAGCGGCGAACAGCATCGAGGCCCAGGTGAACATGCTGAACTGCGGTTTGGAATGGTCGGGGCCGAGCTTGGTGCGTCCCACCGAGGAGAAGGCCAGGACCAGCACGAACACCACGACGATCGCCGCGGTCAGCACGAAGTACCAACCGAAGTTCGTCGCGATCCAACCGACCATGACGCCGATCACCTCACCGGCCTGCACTGGCGCGAAGATCGCCCACAGTGCGATTGCCAGAATCGCCACCGCCGAACCGATCAGCACAGGCCAGCGAGGCGGTGGTGCAGCGCTTCGTGTGGTTGCGGGCAGGGGCGGCGAGGTATCTTCAGTCATCACATCGGTTTCGTCGGGTGCGAACAGTTAGGTGCATCGTCAGTTATGTACAGGCATCGACGATAGCAAAGCCCGAAGTGCCTGATCAGGTGATATTCGCGAGGACCTCCGCTGTCGTGGCGAGCGTGAGCTGCGGCGGGTACAGGCCCATCACCGTGATGGCCGCGGCGTGATTCTGTGCCGTCGAACCAGCGCAGGCGTCGGTGACGACGGTCACCCTGGCCCCGGCATCCGCGGCGGCGAGGGCCGTCGAGATCACACAGCAGTCGGTGGACACTCCCGTGAGGACGACGTGCCCGCCGCGTCCTGTGAACTCTTCCAGAGCCGCCCATTTGCCGAACGTCGGCACATCGACGCTCGGATGCTGAGACAGCGAAGCGGCCGCCGGAACGAGCTTGAACAGCGCATCTGTCTCTGGCTGATCGGCGAACGGCCAGGCCTGGAAGTACTCGCCCCAGGAGGTGGAACGGTCAGCGGTCGGCAGCCAGCGGGTCACGAGCACGCGCTCGCCGAAGGCCGCGGCCAAAGCCTGAATCCGCGGCATCACCTCGCCGAAGAACGGCGATCCCCACTCCGAATCCGCTGAGGCGAAGATGTTCTGCGGATCGATGACGACCAGCCACGGAGCATCCGTCATGCCTGCTCCTGACGCCTGATCTTTCCGGCCCTGGCGAAGTACGTGACCACGAATGACAGCACGAGTGCGAAAAAGACGCCGAGGTTCGCGTAGGCCCAGTCGCCGTCGCGTCCGCCGATCAGGAACAGCAGGTAGCCCTGCCAGTTGTTCCACGGGGCGTCGTCCGCGAAGTTGTTCACCACGAGTCCCCAGCCGATCACCGACGTCACCACCATCGTGATGATCGCCGTCCAGTCCCACGCGCCGTAGCGGCCCTTCGCGTCGAACAGGGCGTCATCGTCGTAGTCCTTCTTGCGGCGCAGAATGTCGGCGATGAGAATGCCGGCCCACGACGCCAGCGGAACACCCAGCGTGATGAGGAACGACTGGAACGGGCCGAGGAAGTCCGTTGCGAAGAACACCACCCAGATCGTGCCGAGCGTCAGGATGACGCCGTCGATCGCCGCCGCAGAAGGGCGGGGAATGCGGATGCCGAGGCTGATGAGCGTCAGACCAGAAGAGTAGATGCCGAGCACGGCGCCGGATACGAGCGCGAGCACAGCGGTCAGCAGGAACGGCACGAGCACCCAGATCGGCAGCAGCGTCGCAAGCGCCCCGATCGGGTCGGCGCCGACGGCATCCATGAGCGCATCGTCGGAGCCGGCCAGCAGCAGACCGAACACGACCAGCAGCACCGGGGCGATGGCCCCGCCGAGGGTGTTCCAGAAGACGATCGCCCCGTCAGACGCGGTGCGCTTCTGGTACCGGGACCAGTCGGCGGCGATGTTGATCCAGCCCAGGCCGAAACCGGTCATCACCATCACGAGTGCACCGATCACTGCGCCGATTCCGCCATCGGGCCTAGCCATGACGGCGACGAAATCGATGTGCGGGATCGTGAGGATGACATAGAGGATCGTGACGGCGCCGGTGATCCAGGTGAGCACCGACTGCATCTTCATGATCGTGTGATACCCGAGAACGGATGCCGCGACGATGAGCGCTGCGACCACGATGGTGGCAATGATCTTCAGCGCGACGCTGTCGCCATCACCGCCGAGCTGAGTGATGACGGTCGCGGTGGCCAGCACCGCCATGATCGCGAGGAAGGTCTCCCAGCCGATCGAGGTGAGCCAGGAGACGATACCGGGGACCTTCTGCCCATGCACGCCGAACGCTGCGCGCGAGAGCACCATGGTCGGGGCAGAGCCGCGCTTTCCGGCGATCGCGATCAGTCCGCACAGTGCGAAGGAGACGACGATGCCGATGACCGAGACGATCGTCGCCTGCCAGAACGAGATGCCGAAGCCCAACACGAACGATCCGTACGACATGCCGAACACCGACACGTTCGCTGCGAACCATGGCCAGAACAGGTCGCGCGGCTTCGCGGTGCGCTCGGATTCGGGGATGATCTCGATGCCGGCGCGCTCGATCAGCCCCGGTGCTGCACTTGTCTCAGACATGCCACCATATTGGCACCGATGGGTCAGGCGGAGAAGAACGCCTCAGCGACCCGGGTCAGCTCGTGCAGATCGCTGACACCGGCGAGCTCGCGTGCCGAGTGCATCGACAGGATCGGGATGCCGACGTCGACTGTGCGGATGCCGAGCCGCGTCGCCGTGATCGGGCCGATCGTGGAGCCGCACGGCACGGCGTTGTTCGAGACGAACTCCTGCGAGGCGACGCCGACGCTCTCACACCAGGACGCCCAGGCGGCTGCTCCCACGGCGTCGGTCGCATAGCGCTGGTTGGCATTGATCTTCAGGATCGGACCAGATCCGAGCAGCGGCTGGACGACCGGATCGTGCTTGTGCGCGTAGTTGGGGTGCACCGAGTGCCCGACGTCGCTGGACAGATGCCAGGATGCCGCGAATGCGCGGCGCTGCTCGATCGCGTCTGCGCCGAGCCCCGCGTAGACGCGAACGAGGATGTCTTCGAGGAAGGGGCCGGCAGCGCCCGAGCGCGATGCTGAGCCGAGCTCTTCGTGGTCGAACGCCGCGAGCACGGCGATGGAGCCCGAGCCTGTCGACGCGTCGGACAGCGACGCCAGCGCGACGACACCGGCGTGGACGGATGCCAGGTCATCCAGCCGCCCGCTGGCGAAGAAGGCGTCGTCCTTGCCGAATACCGCGCCGCGTGCGGAGTCCGCCACGACGGCATCGAAGCCGCGGATGGCTGCGGCATCCACACCCGCTGACGAGGCGAGCTCACCGAGCAGGTCTTCGGAGGTGGGGTCGCCGAGACCCCACACCGGCTGGGTCTGGAACTGCTTGTCGAGAGCCAGGCCGCTGTTCGCCTCGCGGTCGAGGTGCACAGCGAGCTGAGGCAGTCTCAGCAGCGCTCCGGTGTCAGCGAGGACAACGCGTCCGTCAGCGAGCGCGAGGCGCCCGGCAAGGCGCAGCTCGCGGTCGAGCCAGGAGTTCAGCAGCGGACCGCCGTACACCTCGACACCCGCCTGCAGCCATCCGCGTGAGCCGGTCGTCGGTTTGGGTTTCAGCTTGAAGCCGGGGGAATCGGTGTGCGCGCCGAAGATCTGTGAGGGTGTGGTCGCGGTGGCATCGGCCGGAACGACCCAGGCGATCGCCGCGCCATCGCGCACGACGACGAAGCGGCCACCGGCCTGCGCCGGCCACGCGTCTTCTTCTGCGAGCCGGGTGAATCCGGCATCCTCGAGGCGTCGGGCGACTTCGGCGGCGGCGTGATAGCTCGAGGGAGAAGCCTCGACGAAATCGGCGAGATCCTCGGCGTGGGCAAGAGCAGAAGCGGTGACGACCATGCCTTCGATCGTATCCGCGATGCCGGACCCGACCGTCGACGACCGGATGTCGATGCCGACTGGACGAGACCGGCCGGTAGGGAGCACGCTGTACGGGTGACCTCGATCCCTGCATCCCGCCCCGCAGTCGGCGTCGTGCTGGTCATCGGTTCGTGCCTGTCGCTGCCGTTCGGTGCGGCCATCGCGGCGCAGCTGTTCCCTGCCCTCGGCGCGTGGGGCGTCACCTCGCTTCGAATCGGGATCGCGGCGCTCATCCTGCTCGTCTTCGTGCGGCCGCGCGTTCGACGCTGGAACAGAAAGCAGTGGGTCAGCGCGGCACTGTTCGGAGTGTCACTGGCGGGGATGAACGGCTTCTTCTACGCAGGGATCGAGCGGGTACCGCTGGGACCCGCGGTCGCGATCGAGTTCTTAGGGCCCCTGCTTCTGTCGGCCGTCCTCACCCGCCGCCTCATGGACGGCGTCTGGGTCGCGCTCGCCCTCGCCGGTATGGGATTGCTCGGTCTCGACGGGATGCTGGGTGCCGAGCCGCTCGACCTCCTCGGTGTCATCTTCATCCTGATCGCGGCCGGGTTCTGGGTGTTCTACATCCGGATGAGCGCCACAGTCGGCGAAGCGATCCCTGGCAGCGGCGGTCTTGTCGTCGGTCTGCTCGTGGCATCCGTGCTGCTGCTCCCGGTCGGCATCCCGACAGTCGTGACGCTGAGCACTTCGGGCGACGCGATGGCGCTGCTGCTGCTCGCAGTCCTGACCGCTGTGCTGTCATCGGTGATCCCGTACAGCTTCGAGCTGGCCGCGCTCCGGCGTCTGCCGCAGCGCGTGTTCGGCGTGCTGCTGAGCCTGGAGCCGGCCTTCGCGACGCTCGCCGGCTGGCTCGTCCTCGGCCAGACGGCGACGCCGCTGAAACTCGCCGCCATCGCGCTCGTCGTCGCAGCGAGTGCGGGCACGGCGCTGAGCGTGCGTCGGGCGAAGAGTGCACCGCCCGGTGAAGAAGGCCCCGAAGAGCCTGGCGTCTTCACCGGAGCGATTCCGATCGTCCCGAACTGACCACGTTCACGCGGGTCCTCACGCAGCCACGGGCAGCGGGTAGCGACGCCGCAGGATCACACGCTGCCCGAGCGTCCATGCCACGGTCACGGTGAGATACAGAGATGCCGCCAGCGGGACGAACACGGCGAACACCGCAGAGAAGTAGTGCAGAGCGTTCATCATGCGCAGCATCCCAGGGGAAGACAGTGGCGAGTCATCGACCGGAACGGGACGGAACACGCGTCGCGTGACCTCCGCGACGCCGATCATGATCGCGATGAGCGCGAGATACACGAGCAGCGTCGCGAGCGAGAAGGGTCCATCGATCAGCATGCTCGACAGGCTCGTCCCGAGTGAGGCCCCGAACAGGTCATGGCTGAGCAGCTCATTGGGGTGGCCCGCGATATCGGCGCGCAGGAACAGCGAGTAGAGGATGCCGACGATCGGAGCCTGCAACAGCACGGGCAGGCATCCGGCGAAGGGCGAGGTGTTCTCGTCCTTGTAGAGCTGCATGGTCTCGCGCTGCAGCCGCTCGGGGTTCTTCTTATGGCGCTTCTGGATCTCGCGCAGCCTCGGCGCGAGTCGGGCGCGCGTCTGCTCGGCCTTGGCCTGCGAGATGCCGACAGGGATGAGGAGTGCGCGGATGAGGAGAGTGACGAGGATGACGGCGGCAGCTGAGGCCGCAGAACCCGCGAGAGGTTCGAGTAGAGCGGAGAGCGCGGTCAGTGCGTTGTAGGCGAAGTCGAGGACCGCCGCGATCGGCGGGAAGGCATAGATGTCCAAGGGAGTGTCCGTTCGAAGTGTCGGGAGGGGTCGGCGGTGTGCCGTGTTCCCGTCACGAACGGACGGTCACACGGCGCGCGCGACTCCCGGCGCCCTCGGACGGGGATGGCCTGCGGCTCCCGGATCGCTCTGGGCGAGCAGAACGGATGCGCCGATGGCGCGAAGCGGATGCGGCGATGAACCCTGGCCGGTCTGGAAGATGCCCAGCGTGATCACGACAGCAAGGGTCGTGACGGCCAGCACGGCGACGGCGAGGGTGAGCACGGCGATCTCCATCGTGGAGAGATCGGGCATCGCCGTCAGCCCCAGCACAGACGCGACCAGCTGCATCAGCTGCTCGAGTGCGCCGGAGAATGTCATGTCACACAGGGTACTCGCTTCACACCGAGGCGTACCGTGGAGGGCATGAGTGATCTGCGTGAAGTGCTCGGCATTCAGCATCCGATCCTGCTCGGTCCGTTCGGCGGAATGTCATCGGTCGCGTTGACCGCGGCGGTCAGCAACGCTGGTGGTCTCGGCGCCTACGGTCTGTACGGATACGACGCAGCGCGGATCCGCGAGACGGCCGCGGCGCTGCGTGCGGCGACCGACCAGCCGTTCGCACTGAACATCTGGCTGCCGACGGGTGATGAGGTCCTCCCCGGTCCCCAGCACACCGTCTTCGCGCAGGCGCTCCAACCGTTCTACGAGGCCGTCGGCGTCGAGATCCCCTCTCGCCCTGAGGCGTATCTACCCTCGCTCGACGAGCAGATCGAGGCCATCTGGGAGGCAGCTCCCGCGGCGCTCAGCGTCGTCTACGGAGTTCCCTCGGCCGAGATCGTCGACGAGGCCCATCGTCGCGGCATCCGCGTGATCGGGGCCGCGACGACGGTCGCCGAAGCCGTCGCTCTTGAGGAGGGTGGTGCGGATGTCGTCGTCGCCTCGGGCGCGGAGGCGGCCGGACACCGGGTGTCGTTCCTGCGCTTGGCAGAAGACTCCCTGGTCGGCACGTTCGCGCTCGTGCCGCAGGTGGCAGACGCCCTCTCTGTTCCTGTGGTGGCGGCCGGTGGCATTGCCGACCGGCGAGGTGTGGCTGCTGCGCTCGCGCTCGGAGCATCCGGGGTTCAGGTCGGCACGGCCTTCCTCGCGACTGCGGAATCCGCCGCGAACGATGCGCACCGCGCGGCGATCCGCGCGACGGCTGCGGACGAGAGCGTGCTGACCCGCGCGATGAGCGGCCGGCTTGCGCGCGGCGCGCGAAACCGCGCAGTGCGGGCGATCGAGGCCAGCGGCACGATCGCGCAGTTCCCGATGCAGAACTGGCTCACCGGTCGCTTCCGCACGGCGGCAGGACAGCAGAACCTCGGCGAGCTGCAGTCGCTCTGGCTCGGCCAGGGCGCGCCGCTGGCGACCCGCGATCATGCGGCCGACGTCTTCGCTGAGCTGATTGCTGGGCACTCGGCGTAGCATCCGCCCGCCCGGAATCAGGGCGGGCTACAGGATGACGGTCGAGTGACCGTGCACGATCACGCGGTCTTCCGCGTGCCACTGCACGGCGCGAGCGAGCACCTGACGCTCGACGTCAGCGCCGCGATTCTGCAGATCCGCTGCGGAATCGGCGTGCGAGGCGCGCGTGACGTCCTGCTCGATGATGGGCCCCTCGTCGAGGTCGGCGGTGGCGTAGTGCGCGGTGGCGCCGATGAGCTTCACTCCGCGCTCCTTGGCGCGTGCGTAGGGGTTCGCGCCGATGAAGGCCGGCAGGAAGGAGTGGTGGATGTTGATGATCGGCGCCCCGACCTGCTCGATGAAGTCATCGGTGAGGATCTGCATATACCGCGCGAGCACGACGAGGTCGACGTTGCCCTGCAGCAGCGCGAGCTGACGCGCCTCCATCGCCGCCTTGTCCGTGGCGGGGATGTGCATGAACGGCACGCCGAACGTGCGCACGGCCTCCGCGAGATCGGGGTGATTCGAGATGACCATGGTGATGTCGACGTCGAGCTGTCCGCGCTGCTGGCGCCAGAGCAGCTCCATCAGGCAGTGGTCGTACTTCGAGACGAAGATCGCGACGCGCTTGCGGCGTGCGGTGTCGTGCAGAGACCACTCCATGTCGAATCGCTTTGCCACTTCGCTCAGCGATGCTTCAAGCTCTGGGCGGGCGGCGGCGAGCCCCGGAAGGTGGATCACCGTGCGTTGGAAGAAGCGCCCGCCCGCGGCATCCGTGGAATGCTGGTCGAGCGAGATGATGTTCGCGCCGTGCTGAGCGAGGGCGTTCGCGACGGCCGCGACGATCCCGGGCTGGTCATCGCAGGCGATGAGCAGACGTGCGGTATCGATCTGAGACATGGATGCTCCTTGCAGGGGTGTGCATCGATTCTGCCCCGTGCACCGCGGCGCTGGCGAATCGGCGGGTGCGTTCCCAGCGCCGAGATGTCGCTAATCTGAGCGAGTGAACGCGAGTGACATGGGACTCATCCTGATACCGGTGCTCGCTGTGGCAGCCCCCTTGCTCGCCAGGGGGCTGCGCCGAGCCGTACGCGTGCCGATCATCGTCTTCGAGCTCGCGCTCGGCATCCTCATCGGTCCCGCGGTCCTCGGGTGGGTCGCCCCTGGCGTCGTGGTCGATCGGCTCTCGGACTTCGGCGTGGCGATGCTGTTCTTCATGGCCGGAGCGGAGATCGACTTTCGCGCCGTAGCGGGGCGCCCTCTCGTGCGCGCGTCGATCGGCTGGGTGCTCAGCCTCGTGCTCGGTGTGGGCGTCGGACTGCTGATCGCGCCCTCCGAGAGCATGGTCGTGATCGGAATCGCGCTCAGCTCGACGGCCCTCGGCACGCTGATGCCGATCCTGCGCGATGCCGGTGAGCTGGGAACTCCGTTCGGCAAGGTGGTGACCGCGATCGGGACGGTCGGGGAGTTCCTTCCTCTGATCGCGATCTC
Organism: Microbacterium zouquanmingi; assembly: GCF_052266675.1. NCBI lineage: Bacteria > Bacillati > Actinomycetota > Actinomycetes > Micrococcales > Microbacteriaceae > Microbacterium > Microbacterium zouquanmingi. The sequence goes on along the minus strand of NZ_JBQPRA010000007.1, from coordinate 110,017 downwards.
GATCTTCCTCAGCACCCGGCGTGCACCGGTGGCCGCAGCCATCCTCCTCGCGTTCGTGCTGCTCGCCGGAATCGTGATCTTCATCGCGCGCCGTGCCTCGCACGGTCGGCTACACGACTTCATCAGGGCGACCCTGCACACTTCCGAGCAGTTCGGCGTGCGATTCGTGCTGATGCTTCTGGCAGGTCTCGTCGGGCTCAGTGTGTTCTTCGATCTCGACATGCTGCTCGGCGCGTTCGTGGCGGGCGCGGTGTGGCGGATCATCATGACCAGGGCGCCGAAGGCCGACGCGGAGGCGATCGAGAGCAAGCTCGAGGCCATCGCCTTCGGCTTGCTCGTGCCGATCTTCTTCATCTACACCGGCGTCACTTTCGATCTCGGCTCGCTGCTCGCGTCACCTGTTGCGCTCGCCCTCGTTCCAGGGCTGCTGGTGGCGCTGCTGGTAATCCGCGGAACCGCGGCGCAGTTCTCTGCGCCCCGCGGAGCGTCGCTGCGCGAGCGCGGCGCGATCGGCATGCTGGCTGCCACCGGCCTGCCGATCATCGTGGCGGTGACCGCCATCGGCGTGAGTGAAGAGCTGCTCAGCCCGGCCATTGCCGCAGCGCTGGTCGGAGCTGGCATGCTCTCGGTGCTGCTGTATCCCCTCATCGGCATGATCTTGCGCGGCGATCGAGCGAAGCTCGCCCCTGCCGCGACCGAGCCTCCTGGAGAGCTGTGAGCTGCGTCCACGTGCTGCGTGCGGCACGGGCGGCGCTCACCGGCATCCCGAAAGAAGGACTCGGCGAGGAGCGCTCTTCGCGGTGGCGCGGTCAGCGGATCGTGCGCGTTGACGAGGCCTGGCACGTGGGGGTTCTGCTGCTCACGGATGAGGGAGTGCTCGCCACCGGGGAGATCCTGCGGGCGGCCGACCCTGGCCGCCGCGGCTACGCGGCAGAATCGGCGCGTGAACGCGCTGCACGCAGACAGATGGCTCTGCGCGGCGGATTCCGAGAGGGAGACGTCGTCCACGTGGGCTGGTCGGTGATCGACGTGGCAGCCGTCGATGCCGGTGGCGTCTCGGGGCCGCTCGCGCTGCAGGACGGTGTGCCGATGGTGCGCTGGTCAGGCAGCTCGTACCGGCCGCTCGGGACATACCTTCAGGAGCAGATCGACCTCAAGACCGGTCGCTGACGAACGCTCGGAAGCGCGCGAGCAGGTCGGTGCCGTCGACGGATGCCGCGAGCACACGCTCGGCCGTCAGATCGTACTCGTGCGGGTCGAAGTAGCCGGTCGTGCGGTAGTAGGCCATCCGATCCACGAAGTCCTGTGGTGTGACCTCGGGGTGGAACTGCGTCGCGTACAGCCGGTCGCCGACCCGGTATGCCTGCACGGGGCAGTCGTCGTTCGTGGCGAGGAGCACGGCGCCCGGCGGTGGCTCGATCGAGCCCTCCTTGTGCGCGGTGAGCACGGACATCGCGGGTGTGCTCGCCGCGAAGAGCGGGTCGGCCGTGCCGGCGGAGGTGAGGCGGATGCTTGTTGCACGGGTGGATTCAGGGACGGCCGTGCCGACTGTGCCGCCCAGCATCCGGGTTAGGACACCGATGCTGTAGCAGGTGAACATGGCGGAGAGGTGGCCGTCGATCGCGCTCCGGGCGATCGATTCAAGGTCTTCCTCGACGCGCTTCTGCAGGTCGCTGCGTTCGTCGACGACGACGTTCAGCGGGGAGCCGCCGACCACGATGCCGTCGTAGCGGTCGGAGATCGATTCCTCGAGCGGCCGGTCGAGCAGGTTCCATCGGTCGAGCGAGGGAACGCCGAGAGCGCGCCGGAACGATCGGTGCTCGGCATCTGCCGCGCCCTGCTCCGGCCTCACGCAGACGTACAGGATCGAGGCCATCTCATGATTCTATTCGCGGCGACGGGAATACTCCGGCCCACCCCACGTTGAACCTGAGTGCAGTACACTCAACTTTATACTTGAGTGAACAAGACTCAAGTTTTCAGGAGGATGAAATGGCCAACGACTTCAACGATGCCGGCGCGGGATCGTTCGACGACTTCCTCGCCCGATACCTCGCAGGCGAACAGGCCCGGCAGGCGCGATCCATCGACCTCAGCCGGTTCCTCACCGCGCGCACTCAGCAGATCCTGCAGCGCGCCGGACGCTTCGCGCTCGAGCGCGGTCAGACCGAACTCGACGCGCTGCACGTGCTGCGCACGATCGTCGAGGATGATGCCGTCGCGCGTGCGATCAAGAACCTCGGCGTGACCCCCGCGCAGGTCATCTCTGCGGTGGAGGCGCGACTGCCGATGCCCGGTGAGGCAACGGGCGCGGATGCGGCGACTATCACTCCGAGCGCGAGCCGAGCCCTGTTCCACGCGTACCAGGTGGCGCGCTCGGCTGGTGCGACCTACATCGACCCCGAGCACCTCTTCTTCGCGCTCGTGCTCGGACAGGACGTTCCTGCAGGACAGGTCCTTGCCCAGGCCGGCGTCACCGCAGAGGCCCTGACACAGGGTGCGCGCGAGCATGTCGCCGCCCCGGTCGGCGGAGAGAATCCAGAATCGGATGCCGCGGCATCCGGCTCTTCCATGCTCGAGAAGTACGGTATCGACCTCACCGCCCGTGCACGCGCGGGCGAACTCGACCCGGTGATCGGGCGTTCGGATGAGATCGAGCAGACGATCGAGATCCTCAGCCGTCGTACGAAGAACAACCCCGTGCTGATCGGTGAGGCCGGCGTCGGCAAGACGGCGATCGTCGACGGCATCGCTCAGGCGATCGTCGACGGTTCGGTTCCCGCACAGTTGGAGGGGCGTCGCGTGATCACGCTCGATCTTCCTGGGATGCTGGCCGGCACGCGCTACCGCGGCGACTTCGAGGAGCGCCTGACCAAGACGATGGATGAGATCGCCGCGCAAGAGGGCGAAGTGATCGTTTTCATCGACGAGGTGCACACGGTCGTCGGCGCCGGTGGCGCAGGTGACGGCGGCATGGATGCCGGAAACATCCTGAAGCCTCGCCTCGCTCGTGGCGACCTGCGCATGGTGGGCGCGACCACGCTCAACGAGTACCGCCGGATCGAGAAGGACCCGGCATTGGAGCGCCGCTTCCAGCCCGTCAAAGTCGACGAGCCGTCCGCCGACGACGCTGTGCGGATTCTGGAGGGGCTGAAGGACGCGTACCAACAGCACCACCAGGTGACGTACACGGATGCTGCGCTGCGCGCCGCGGTCAACATGAGCGCTCGCTACCTGCCTGACCGAGTGTTGCCCGACAAAGCCATCGACCTCATCGATCAGGCGGGTGCGCGGCTGCGGCTGAAGCTCGGTCTTCCCGTGGACACCTCGGCTCTCCTGGCCGAGCTCGCCGACATCGAGGCACGCAAGAACGCGGCAGTGACAGCCGAGAAGTATGAGGAGGCATCGCAGCTGCGCGATGAGACCGCTGCGGTGCAGGCGCGGATCGATGCGGCATCGTCTGGGTCTGCTCTCAGCGCAGGTGAGGCTGTCATCGACGAGCGCGAGATTGCAGAGGTGATCGCTCGTGCGACCGGCATCCCCGCCAGCCGTCTCACTGAAGGTGAGCGCGAGCGTCTCGCCGACCTCGAGGCCGAGCTGCACGATCGTGTGATCGGGCAGGATGACGCCGTGACCGCGGTCGCACGCGCCGTCCGCCGCAGTCGCACCGGAATGGGTGATGCGAGACGGCCGGTGGGCTCGTTCCTGTTCCTCGGCCCGACCGGTGTCGGAAAGACCGAGCTCGCGAAGGCCCTCGCCGATCGCCTGTTCGACGATGAGAACGCCGTGATCCGCTTCGACATGAGCGAGTTCGGCGAGCGGCACACGGTGTCGCGTCTCGTCGGTGCCCCTCCGGGATACGTCGGCTACGACGAGGCCGGTCAGCTCACCGAGCGCGTGCGGCGCAACCCGTACTCGATCGTGCTGTTCGACGAGATCGAGAAGGCGCACCCCGACGTGTTCAACCTGCTGCTGCAGGTGCTCGATGACGGGCGCCTCACTGATGGTCAGGGTCGCACGGTGGACTTCCGCAACACGGTGATCGTGATGACGTCGAACGTCGGGTCGGAGTTCCTCGCGTCGCGCTCTGGCGCACTCGGATTCGTGGCATCCGAGGACGCTTCCGCCAACGGCTTCTCGTCGATGGAGGATCTGCGGGCCAGGGTGATGGGCAAGCTCCGTGAGGCCATGCGTCCGGAGTTCTTGAACCGCATCGATGAGATCGTGCTGTTCCAGAAGCTCAGCCGTTCGGAGCTGGGCGAGATCGTACGGCTGATGCTGCGGGCGACCTCAGCGCGGCTCGACGATCGTTCGGTGACGCTCGAGGTGACCGATGCTGCGGTGGAATGGTTGGGCGAGCACGGCTACGAGCCCGAATACGGTGCGCGTCCACTGCGCCGGCTGATCCAGCGCGAGGTCGATGACCGGATCGCGGATCTGCTGGTCGCAGGTCACCTCGTCGACGGCGGCGCGGTCCGTGTGGATGCCGGGGCCGGGGGCCTCACGGTCGAAGCGCTGGTGCTGGTCGGCTGACCCGGGGCGCGACTCGACTAGCGCGAAGAGTTCGCGGAGCGGCCGCGGACGATTCCGATGAAAGTCTCGACGTCCTCCGTCGTGTGCTCTCGCCGCCAGGCGAGCACGACGGGGGACGTTCGTCCTGCAAGCAACGGCCGGTAGCCGACGTCTTTGCGGTGATGGAGCCGCGCCAGTGACATCGGCACCACGACGATTCCGACGCCTGATGCCACGGTCGCGATGGCTTCCTCGGTCGTCGCGATCGGTGCGAACCCCGGTGCGACAGTCGGAAGATCCAGCGGTCCGAGCACGTCATCGCCGGGCGTGATGAGGACTTCGCCGACGAGGTCGTCGGCAGTCAGCTGATCGACAGCCATGAGATGCGACTCTGCGGATGCCACGACGACGGGAACCTCGTCGTACAGCGGGATCACATGCAGGTCGTCGATGTCCTCGAGCGGACGGCGCACGAGCGCAGCATCCACTTCTTCGATCGCAGCGCGCTGCGACGCGAACTCGATCGGCACGATCTCGATCGGGATGCGCGGCATCCGCTGCTTCCACGTGTCGATCCACTTGCCGGCTGTCGCGCCAGGAACGACCCCCAGACGGAAAGTGCGGGGGTCGATCGTGCGCGTTGCCATGGAATCAGGCTACCCGGCGGGGGTCAGGCCGCCAGCCAGAGTCCCTTGCGGTCGGTCGTGATGCGCAGGCCCGCGGCGACGATCTCGTCGTCTCCGATTCGCGCGCCGCGAGCGATGAGTGCTCCCGCGCCGATCTCGGTGCGGACGCCGATGTGGGCGCCGTCTCCGACGGCCGCACCCGCGCCGATGTGCGCGTGCGCGTCGATGTAGGCGTTCTCGCCGATGACGGCGTCTGGTTCGATCCACGCTCCGCGGATCAAGTGGGCGCCTGCACCTACGCGCGCCCCCGGTTCGACATAGGCGCCAACCTCGACAACAGCCTTCGGGTGCACCTTCGCGCCGTGCGCGATCAGCCCTCGGCCGTTGACGTGCTTGCGATAGCGAAGCGTCGCGCCGTGGTCGTCTTCAATATCGATGTAGTTCTTACCCAAGATTCCTCCCAGTCCGGAACTGCCCGGATATAATCACAACCACGAGAATGCCGAATTCATTCCCGAATCGGGATGATCCTCACCGCTGGCAGCTCGGACACCAGAAAGTGACCCGTTCGCGGGTCGGGTCAGCGCCCTGCGCGTCGCGCCGGATGAGTGTTCCGCAGCGGCGACAGGGACGGTTCGCGCGACCGTACACCCAGGTCGTCTGGCCTCGGCGGTTCACTCCGGTGAAGGTGCGATCGACGCGATCGCGGTTCGCGCGGATCGTTCGCGCGCCGAGGTCGAGGAGTGCGCTCGTATCGACGTCGGCAGCCGGAGTGGTCGGCAGGATTCCGCGCAGAAACAGCAGCTCAGCCGCGTACTCGTTGCCGAAGCCGGCGACATTGCGCTGGTCGAGGAGCGCGACGTGGATGCTGCGCGGATCGCTGCTGAGGCGTCTAGCAGCCTCTGCGGCATCCCAGTCTTCCGCGAGCGGATCGGGGCCGAGGTGAGCGGTCAGCTGCGGCTCGTCACGAGTCGGAACCAGAGTGATGTCGGCGATGTCGACCCCGACCGCCTCGTGCGTCCGCGTGCCGACGATTGCGCGGACTCTGAACGCCGGATGCCGCCATTTCTCGCCCGGCCGGTACAGCAGCCAGGCGCCGTCCATGCGCAGATGCGAATGCAGGGTGAAGTCGCCGATGCGCATCAGCAGATGCTTGCCTCGGGCCGCGCACCTGTGGATCGTCGCCCCGGTGAGATCGACGGTGGCGGCCTGGGGCACGCGCAGATCGAAGCGGGTGACCTCGTGCCCCGCAAGTGCCTCATCAAGGCGTCGTGCGGTACGCAGGACGGTATCGCCCTCAGGCACGCGGAGCCTCCGGCGGCGGCGCCGCACCCAGCGTGGGAGGTGTCGCTTCGTGCCGCATCTGAGCCGCGGAAGCGACACTTTGTGACCCCTGCGGCCGCCGTACCGCAGCGTCGGCCTGCGCATCCGTCCGCTGCAGCAGGTCGCGCGCGAGCAGAGTGGAACCGGCGACCGCGGCCGGCATCGTCACGATCGCGCCGAACGGCACGAGGAAGCACAGCTGCGTCGCGACGCCGAAGCCGATCACACGGGCTCGCCCTGCGCGCAGCATCCCGGATCGGGAGTATCCGGTGAGTCCGCGTGCGTCGAATGCGCGCCCCGTGAGCTCGCGTGCGAGCAGCCGGCCGTTGAGGACGACACTGATGACGGATGCCGTGATCCCACCGACCGCGGGAATGAAGCCGATCAACAGCGTGAGAAGGGCGACGAGGATGCCGAGCATGACGAGCCGGATGCCCTCGCCGATGGTCGTCCAAAAGCCGGTCTCACCGGTGGGATCTTCGCCGAGGGAACGCTCGACGCCTCGCCAGATGCGCTGATAGAACGGATCGCCGATCGTCAGCGTGAGCGCCGTGAAGATCGCAGCCGACAGCGCGAGCGCTGCGATCACGATCACCGCTCCCAGGCCGAACCGCAGCCCGCTCCGCCACGGTTCGGTCCAGCCGTCTGCGAACGGCGTCATCCAATCGGTGATCGGCGCGAGCCAGATCATCAGCGGAATCACGGCCACGAGCAGCACCGCCCACGCGATGAACGCGGGAATGAGGCCAAGCGCCATGAGGCGGGTGTGCGTCTTCCACATCCGAAAGCCGCGAAACAGCGTTCCGACACCGGTGAAGAACTCGCTGAACACGATCAGATCGCCTTTCGAAGGGTGAACCCGCGTGGGGTCGCAACGAAGCCCGCTTCCTGCAGGGCGGTCGCGAAGGGCGTGCCGTAGATGGCGTCACCGTTGATCTTCTCGATCGTGAGGGTCTCGAGTCGGCGGGCGCGCGACGTCGCGACGAGATCGGATGCCGCAGCGCGCAGCACTTCCGAGTCGTCGGTGAAAGCCAACACCGTGCGGCCTCCGCGCTCGAGGTAGAGCGTGAGGTCACCGTCGACGAGCACCACCAGGCTGCCCGCCTTACGGCCGGGGCGATGCGAGACGCTCTCGCGCTTCGGCCACGCGAGCGCGGCACCGTAAGGGTTCGCGGGATCGGTTGCCGCGAGTGTGATCGTGCGGAGGGGGGCCGGGTCGGGAAGATTCGCGAAGGTGCGAAGCCGGTCGACAGTTGCGGATGCTGCGAACTGCGCGGCTCCCAGCTGCTCGATGACGTAGCCGCGGCGGCAGTGGCCGGCCTGCTCGAAGCCCGCGAGGATGCGGTACGCCTGAGCGAAGCCACCTGGCATGCCTTCAGACTGCACGGCGCCGCGCGTGACGACGCCGTAGCGGTCGAGGAGGAGACCTGCCGAGACCGTGGCGCGTCGGTTCGCATCGGCGCCGTCGCTCGGGGAGGACTGCGGCAGAAGCGACCAGCGGCCACCTGTTGCCGTCGGCCGTGGGGCCGGATTGCCGGTGAACGAGACTCCGCGGAACGTTCGCGTGCGCGGCGCCCGTCGCACGGACTTATGCGCCTGCGAACCGCCCGCGAGAAGCGTGCGCACGGGAGCGAAGGTGTCGTTGGTGACCCGCCCCGACCAGGTCAGGTTCCAGAGTGCCTCGAGCACGGACTGCTCGTTCTCGGCGGCGACCATCTCTTTCAGCTGCGCCGCAAAATATGCCCCTCCGCGGGCCAGAGCCGCAAGCAGCGCGCTCTCGAGCTCATCGGGCGTCTCGTCGTCTGCCACCGGGAGCGTGAAAGATGCGACATCGGAGGGATGCAGCGACACCCAGCCATCTCTTCCAGGCAGAGTGCCGTGGCCTGCCCAGACGACCTCACCGCTGGAGGTGAGCTCATCGAGCAGCGCGGGGGAGTAGTCGCGCACCCGCGACGGCAGGACGAGCGTCTCCCACGCGCTGGCGGGAATGGGAACGCCGGCCAGTTGCTCGATCACGGCCAGTACGCCGTCGACTCCTTCGAGGGGCCGCGTGAGGTGCTGCCAATCCGGGAGGAATCGCGCATACGCGTCGGGAGAGACCGGCTCGACGCTGCCGCGGATCGCTGCGAGCGAGCGCATCCGCAAGCGCCGCAGCACTTCGGTGTCGCACCACTCGTTCTCGGTGGCAGACCCGGCAGCATCGGGCAGAAAATATCCGCTCGTGATGCGCCCGGACTGCTCGAGGCGCTGCAGAGTGTGGCGCGCGACAGCTGTGCCGATCCCGAAGCGGGTGGCGACAGCATCCGTGGTGAAAGGGCCGTGCGTGCGCGCGTGACGAGAGGCGAGGTCGCCGAGCGGATCGGCGACCGGTTCGAGGAAAGCGACCGGGATGCCGGTGGGCAGCGCCGCCCCGAGCGCGTCGCGGAGCCGCCCCGCATCTTCGATCGCGGCGACGCGCAGAGTGCCCGCGATGATCACCGGGATCGCGCGGCGCGCCGCGATGAGAGCGTCGAGGTGGAGCTGGGCCTCTTCTGCGGACTCGGACTCCAGGCGGGCCGCGACCTCGGTGGCATCGAGCGGCCCGAGAGTGCGCAGCAGGTCGGCGACTCCCTCTGCGCCACGTGCGTGGCGTTCGGAATCGAGCCGCTGCGCCTCGCGTTCGAACTGCGCGATGACGTCGGGGTCGAGCAGCTCGCGCATCTCGACCGTGCCGAGAAGCTCTCCGAGCAGCGCCGGATCCACCGACAGTGCGGCGGCGCGACGCTCTGCGAGAGGTGAGTCTCCCTCGTACATGAAGGCGCCGACGTAGCCGAACAGCAGATCACGGGCGTACGGTGATGGCTGCGCGGGTTCTGTCTCGACCAGTCGCACGCGGCGCTCAGCGATGGCTGTGGTCAGTCGCCGCAGCGACGGCAGATCGTAGACATCTTGCAGCACCTCGCGGAGAGTCTCGAGGATCACCGGGAAGGTCGGGTGGCGTCTGGCCACCTCGAGCAGCTGGGCGGAGCGCTGCCGCTGCTGCCAGAGGGGAGTGCGCTTGTTCGGGTTCATCCGCGGCATGAGCAGCGCGCGTGCGGCGCACTCGCGGAACCGTGAGGCGAACAGCGCTGAGCCGCCCACCTCTGCGGTGACGATGTGCTCGATCTCGTCAGCATCGAAGACGAACAGTTCGGCTCCGGGTGGTTCAGCGTCAGCATCCGGAATACGAACGATGATCCCGTCATCGCTGGCCACGGCGGATCCTTCGACGCCGAGACGTTCGCGAACCCGTGCGTTGAGTGCCAGTGCCCACGGGGCGTGCACTTTCATGCCGTACGGGGAATGCAAGATGACGCGCCAGTCGCCGACCTCATCACGGCCGCGTTCGACCGTGAGGTTGCGGTCGGTCGGGAGGGTGCCGGTGGCTTCGCGCTGCTCCTTCAGATGTGCGACCAGGTTCGCCCGAGCCTGCTCGTCGAGCCCTGCCTCGATGAGGCGCTGGGCAGCCTTCTCTGGCGGTGCGGCATCGACTTCACGCGAGAATGCTCCGAGTGCCTCGCCGAGCTCGTATGGCCTGCCGATGCCGTCGCCGTGCCAGAACGGCACCTTGCCCGGTTGTCCGTACGCAGGCAGTACGTTCACTCGGTCGTGGGTGATCTCGGCGATCCGCCAGCTCGTCGTGCCGAGGGTGAAGACGTCGCCCACGCGCGACTCGTAGACCATCTCTTCGTCGAGCTCGCCGACGCGCCTGCCTGCACCCTCGCCGGCGACGAAGACCCCGAACAGTCCTCGGTCGGGGATCGTGCCGCCGCTCGTGACAGCGATCCGCTGTGCGCCGGGGCGACCGGTGAGGGTTCCGGCATCTCGGTCCCAGACGAGCCGGGGCCGAAGCTCTGCGAACTCATCAGAAGGGAACCGTCCGGCGAGCAAATCGAGCGTTGCTTCGTAGGCCGAACGGGGCAGCGACTGGAACGGTGCCGAGCGGCGAACGGTCTCGAACCACTCCTCGACGTCGATCGCATCCAGCGCGCAGGCCGCGACCGTCTGCTGGGCGAGGATGTCGAGCGGGTTGCGCGGCACCGCAATCGCTTCGATCTTTCCCGCCAGCATCCGCTCGGTGACGATCGCGGTGTGCAGCACGTCGCCGCGATGCTTGGGGAAGAGGGCCGCGCGGCTGATCTCGCCGACCTGGTGACCGGCGCGGCCGACGCGCTGCAGTCCGGATGCAGCGGACGGCGGCGCCTCAACTTGGATGACGAGATCGACCGCGCCCATGTCGATGCCGAGCTCGAGGCTGCTGGTCGCGACCACGCACCGCAGGACGCCCGACTTCAGCTCTTCTTCGACGAGTGCGCGCTGCTCTTTCGAGACCGAGCCGTGGTGCGCCTTGGCGAGCACGGGATCGGCGCCCGCTGTGGACCCGGCCTGCGCCATCATCGCGGCAGGCGGAGCGGATGCGTCGGGAAGCGGCGCACCGATCCGCTCGGAGTAGATCTCATTGAGTCGCCCCGTCAGACGTTCGGCGAGGCGCCGGGAGTTCGAGAAGACGATGGTCGAGTTGTTCTGCAGGATGCGGTCGACGATGGCCTCTTCGACATGCGGCCAGACCGAACCGGTGACCTCGGTGTACTCGGTCTCGTCCACTCCGACCCCTGAGCTTGTCGAAGGGGCCGGTGCACCCGGGGGCGCAGGCGGGTTGGTCATGTCGTCCATCGGGACCACGACGTTCAGCTCGAACGTCTTGGATGCTTTCGGGGCGACGATCTCGACCGGCGCTGACCCGCCCAGGAATCGGGCGACCTCATCGATCGGTCGCACGGTTGCAGACAGGCCGATGCGCTGCGCCGCAGCATCCGCCCCCGCCGCGCGTCGCAGGGAATCCAGGCGTTCCAGGCTCACCGCGAGATGCGCGCCGCGCTTGGTGGCGGCGACAGCGTGCACCTCGTCGATGATCACGGTGTGCACACCGCGCAGGGTCTCGCCGGCCCGACTCGTGAGCATCAAATAGAGCGATTCGGGCGTCGTGATGAGGATGTCGGGTGGGTTCGCGACGAGCTTGCGCCGATCGCTCGAGGTCGTGTCTCCCGAGCGCACGCCGACAGTCACGCCGGGAGCGGCGATGCCGAGGCGTCGGGCGGACTGACCGATGCCGACGAGCGGTGAGCGCAGGTTGCGCTCGACGTCGACACCCAGCGCCTTCAGCGGGGAGATGTAGAGGATACGGGTGCCCGCAGCATCCGGCTCCTCGACCTTCTCGCGGAACACGCTGTCGATCGCCCAGAGGAAAGCGGACAGCGTCTTTCCCGATCCCGTTGGAGCAACGACCAGCGCGTGCTTGCCTGCCGAGATTGCCTCCCACGCGCCTGCCTGCGCATTGGTGGGCGCGGCGAAGGCACCGCGGAACCAGTCCTGGGTCGCGGGGGTGAAACGGTCGAGCACATCTCTCACATCTCCATCATTGTCGGTGTGGCCGACATTGCGCGTGGTCCATCGACATGTCCGCCGAAAACGCCGGAACGGACTTTGGTCCGAAGTCCTCAACACTCGTGTGCGCATCTCCATCCCCACGGGATTGGATCGGCTGTCTCGTTCGTATCGCTTTCGGCAGTCGTGGAAAGAGACCGTCCCTGACTAGGATCAGAGCATGCCGGCGACCGTCAACAATCCGCTGCTGCCAGCCGCGTATGACATCACGTGGTCCGTGGCTGTTGTCGCTGTGCTGCTGCTCATGGTCATCGCGCTGATTTCAATCGCCCGGACGGCCAAGCGGATCACCTCACCACAGGCGCTGATCTGGACGCTCGTCGCAATCTTCGTTCCTTTGGTGGGGCCGTTGTCGTGGCTCTTCATCGGACGTCGTTCTGCGAATCAGGCGCTCGACACCGTTCAGCCGACGCCATAATTGCCGTCGCGCTTTGGCGGTCTGATGCTCCAGCAGCAACTCTGATCTTGCCTCCACTATCGACAATGTCAGCCGCGGGGTAGATGGTGGTGTCATGGCTGAGCACACGACGAACTACCAGAGCACTTTCATCGAGGTGTCGGAGGACTGTCCGATCGATCACGGCGCGGAGCCGCCGATCGCCGAGAACCTCTCGATCGCCGCTCTGCACTACCGGCTGCTCTCCGAGCGACCGTACGGATTGACCTCCGACGACGTGCTCTTCGAGACGCATGCGCTGCGCAAGGGCATCGATGCGGACGATGCCGAAGCCAGAGCCGAGTTCTTCTCGAAGGGCCAGACTTGCCTGCGCTCCTCGCCGCTCAGCAAGCGCTACGGCTGGGGCACGCACCACGACGCCGAAGGCCGCGTTGCGCTGGTGCCGCGCGACTCTGAAGAGTACGCATCCCTCGCCGCTGACCCCTCGCTCGCACACGCCCGGGCGATGCGCAGCAGTCGCGCGCAGTAGCGCTCACCTCAGCTCGTTCAGCCGCCCCTCCGCATCGATCTCGAGGGTGAGATCGATGCCCAACCGCGCCAGGAACGCATCGTCGTGGCTGACGATCAGCACGGCGCCTCGGTATGCGCGCAGCGCCTCCACCAGGTGATCGACCGTGTCGAGATCGAGGTTGTTCGTCGGCTCATCCAGCACCACGAGGTGCGGGGCGGGATCGGCGAGCAGGAGTTTCGCCAATGCGATGCGGAATCGCTCGCCGCCAGAGAGCGATGACACGGCTCTGTCAGCCGTGGCCCCGCGAATCAGGAACCGGGCGAGCCGGTTGCGCAGCTCTTTCTCGGGGATCGATGGCGCAGCCTTCGCGATGTTCTCGATCGCGGACCGGGCGTCGTCGAGGCCGTCGATCCGCTGCGGCAGGTATCCGACGCGATCGGTGTGCGCTGTCGCCTGCGCATAACTCCTGAGGAACTCGGGTTCTGCGGGGTTGCCGGCCGAATCGACAAGGATCTGAGAAAAAGTTCCGGAGTTATGCAGCGCGGCAGACGCGACCAGCCGCTGCAGTAACGTCGTCTTGCCTGCCCCGTTGCGACCGATCAGCGCCACGCGCTCCGGGCCCTGGACGACCCAGGAACGCTCCTGGTCACCCAACATCGCGATGCGGCGAGACGCGGACACCTCAGGATCGGGCAGCTCGATCTTCATGGTGGCATCCGAACGCACCCGATGGCCGGCATCATCGAGACGAGTCCGTGCCGCGGACTCTTTCTCTGCAACCTCCGTGCGCAGCCGGCCGGCAGACACCTGCGCAGCCATCTTCCGACCATTGGCGACGATCTTGGGAACGCGCTTCTCGACGAAGGCCTTGCGTCCCATCTGAGCTCGGGCCGCCAGCTTCGACTCCGCCTCGATCCGCTGTCGCTTCTCCTTCTTAAGAGTCTGCTTCGCGTCGCGCTCATCCTGTCGCGCGGCATCCTGCTCGGCATCCAGCCAGGCGCGCCACTGCGAATACGGACCGCCGAACACGTTCAAGTCGCGCCCGTACAGCTCAGCGGTGTTGTCCATCAGCTCGAGCAGCGACACATCGTGACTGACGACGATGAGCGTGCCCCTCCACGGCCGCACCATGTCGGCGAGCTTCGCGCGCGCATCACGATCGAGGTTGTTCGTCGGCTCATCGAGCAGCGTGATCGGTGCGCGACGCAGACGGATGCCGGCGATCGCGACGAGCACGGACTCCCCGCCTGAGAGCTCGCCGACGCGGCGGTCGAGGAACGAGGGATCAAGGCCAGCCTCGGCGAGAGACGCTTCGGCTCGCGCCTCGATATCCCAGTCGTCGCCGACCGCGTCGAAGTGTGCGGGGTCGACGTCGCCCGAGGCGATGGCGCGCACGGCGTCGAGCGCGCCATCGACGCCGAGAAGCTCCGCCACGCGTCGGTCGACATCGAGCGTCAACTGCTGCGGCAGGTAGGCCACATCTCCCGTGGTCGTGATGGAGCCCGACGTCGGCGCGAGCGTGCCGGCGATCAGGCGTAGCAACGTGGACTTGCCTGATCCGTTTCGTCCGACGAGTCCGGTGCGTCCGGTGCTGAACGCGCCCGATATGCCGTCGAGCGCAGTGGAGCCATCCGGCCAGGTGAAGGTGAGGCGGTCGAGGGTGACCGATGCGTGGGGGGTCGGTGTTGACATGGTTGTCTCCGGGAGTGTGCGGGTGCACTGACACCGGTCGCCGAACGAGCGCCAGAGATGGCGGGGCGAAACCGTACAGGAAGGGTCGTGTCAGCGCGCGGAAAGAGGGGCGCGGAGGCAACGACTCAGATCAATGAACTTCCAAACACGGCGGACAGGACTCATCGATGCTACCCGGGCGTGTCGCGCGGCGCAAGGGATGCGGGTGTCGCGCAGTGCACTCGGGGTCGTACGGTGGAGTCATGGCTGACGATCGCATGAGTGGCAACGAGATGCGCCAGCGCCTGAGGTGGGGCGCTGGCATCGCGATCGGTATGGGGGTCGGTGTGGCGATGGGGTCAGCGCTCGACAATATGGGCGCTGGCATCGCGATCGGTATCGCGATCGGCATCGTCTTCGCGATAGCCATCGGCTCGGTCGGCAAGCGCCGCAAGCCTCGGGGCGATGACGAGAGTGCAGACGAGGACGACTCAGTCGGCTGACTCGTCGCGCCACTTCTCGAGGAAGATGCGCACATCGTGCAGCTCGTCTTCGGACACACTGTGCGTGAGTCCGGGATAGACCCGCCCGGTGAGCTCTGAGTGGTCGGGAAGCCACTGCGAGGTGTGATCGATCAGCGGCTCGGGGATGACATCGTCGTGCGTGCCCCGGCCCCAGAACACCTTCGGTCGTGAAGTGCGCAGGTCCTCATCGTCTGGCAGACCGCCCGGCGTCGCGTACCCGCTGAGGGCGACGATCGCACTGAAGCGCGCAGCATCCAACCGCATCGCCTGCAGGGACACTGCCGCGCCCTGCGAAAAGCCGAGCAGTGCGATCTTCGGGGCGCTAGCGGCCTCGGCATCGATCCAGCGCAGGAGCGCCTCGGCTGCATCGGTCACGCCATCAGGATGGCGCCCGTTGATGCCTTCGATCGGATACCAGGATCGACCGGGCGCCGGCCACGGCGGCGATAGCGGTGCGGCGACGGATGCCACTGCGATTCCCTCTGGCAGAAACGGGCGCAGTCCGAAGAGGTCGTTCTCGTCGGAGCCGTAGCCGTGCAACAGCACCAGAAGCGGCAGGCCGTCGCGTTCTGCGGGGGCCCAGCGGGTCGCATTCGCATCGATCGAAAGAGAGTTGCTCACATGCCCATCCTGCCAGCGGCGACCGACACTGGTAGAAATGGAGCATGGCGGTGCGCACACCAGATCCAGATCCCGACGACGAGGGCGACGACCTCTCGCAATTCGCAGAGCTGCCCGCTGATGCCAGCAACCCCGGCTGGCTGAGCGAGTTCGAACTCGCCGACGCGCGCCGCAGGCTGCCGATGCTCTACGTCGAAGCGATCCCTGTGCGTACCGACGGGCTCGGGGAGGTCACCGAGATCGGCATGCTGCTGCGCTCGACTCCGATGGGAGAGATGACCCGCACGATCGTGTCCGGTCGCGTGCGCTTCGGTGAGACGGTGCGCGATGCGCTGTTCCGTCACGTCGAGAACGACCTGGGTCCGATGGCGTTCCCGCTGATGCCTCCTCAGCCGACGCCGTTCACGGTGGCCGAGTACTTCCCGATGCCAGGCCTGAGTGCTTTTCATGACGAGCGACAGCACGCGGTGTCGCTCGCGTTCGTCGTGCCGGTGACCGGCACCTGCGAACCTCGCCAGGACGCCCTCGAGGTCACCTGGTTCTCGCCGGAGGAAGCGGCATCCGACGCCGTCGCCGCCGAGATGGAGGGTGGCCGCGGGGCGTTGATCCGCACTGCGCTCGCGAGCCTGGGGCTCCTCCGGTAGGGCGCAGCTTCCGATAGAACGCAGAGCGGCGAGCCCCGAAGGGCCCGCCGCGTGCATTCAGGTGTATCAGCCTGCGGTGTAGCCGCCGTCGACCACGAACTCGCCACCCGTGGCGAAGCTCGCGTCATCGCTGGTGAGGAAGGTGATCATCGCGGCGATCTCCTCCGGCTTGCCGAGACGGCCGACCGGGGTGCCTGCGATGAGCCCTGCGCGGTCAGCGTCGCCGAGGATCGGTGTGTCGATGAATCCGGGGTGTACGGAGTTCACGCGCACGCCCTCCTTCGCCCAGCCGAGCGCCGTGGTCTTGGTGAGCAGCCGCACAGCGCCCTTGGCCGCGTGGTAAGCGGGGCTCACGCCAGAGCCGACGATGCCGTACATCGAGCTGATGTTCACGACTGAGCCGTTGCCGCTCTTCTTCAGTGCGTCACCCGCGGCCTTCATGCCGAGGAACACGCTGGTCTGAGTGACAGCGACGACCTTGTCCCAGGTCGCGAGAGTGGTGACTTCGATCGGCTCGGTGTCACCGATACCGGCGTTGTTCACGAGGATGTTCAGTCCGCCGAAGGCATCGACAGTCTTTGCGACAGCATCCGCCCAACCCTCTTCGCTCGTGACATCAAGATGGATGAACAGCGCCTTGCCGCCGTCCTTCTCGATCTCGGAGACGACCTGTGCGCCGAGGTCATCCTGCACATCGGCGATCACGACCGTTCCGCCCTCGGATGCGATTCGCAGTGCTGTTGCCTTGCCGATTCCGCTTGCGCCACCCGTGACCAGGGCGACACGTCCGTCGAAACGAGTCATGATCTCCTCTTTCCTTGTGGGATGCGGCCGGCGGATGCCGTGCCGTGTCTTCAGTACAACATCGGAGGCGTATTTATATTCCTTTGAATGAATATCAGGCGGTGGTGAGGCGCCCGATCTCGGCGACGAACGCGTCGACGTCTGCCTCCTGCGTGTCGAAGCCGCACATCCAGCGCACCTCGCGGCGCGCGGCATCCCAGTCGTAGAACCGGAAGGACTTGCGCAGCTGGTCGGCGACTCCATCGGGGAGCGTGGCGAAGATGCCGTTGACCTGGGTCGGCTGGGTGAATTCGACACCGCGGATGCTTCCGTCGGCAAGGCCCGCCGCGATGGACCCACGCAGACGTGCGGCCATCGCGTTGGAGTGGCGGGCGTTGCGCAGCCACAGGTCGCCCTCGAGGAGGGCGATCAGCTGAGCAGAGACGAAGCGCATCTTCGAGGCCAGCTGCATGGAGTATTTGCGGCTGTAGATCAGACCATCGGATGCTTCGCCGTTGAGCACGACGATCGCTTCGCCGAGCATGGCGCCGTTCTTGGTGCCGCCGAAGCTGAGCACATCGACCCCGGCGTCTCGCGTGAAGTCCGCCAACGGCAGGTTCAGGGCGGCGGCGGCATTGGAGAGGCGAGCGCCGTCCATGTGCAGGCGCATGCCGTATCCGTGAGCGTGGTCGGCGAGAGCCCGGATCTCATCGGGCGTGTAGAGCGTGCCGAGTTCGGTCGACTGTGTGATCGAGACGACCAGGGGCTGTGCGCGGTGCTCGTCGCCCCAGCCCCAAGCCTCGCGGTCGACGAGTTCGGGGGTGAGCTTGCCGTCCTCGGTCGGGACGGTCAGCAGCTTCATCCCGCCCATGCGCTCGGGGGCGCCGCCCTCATCGACATTGATGTGCGCTGTGGATGCCGCGACCACCGCACCCCAGCGGGGGAGCATCGACTGCAGTCCCACGACGTTGGCGCCGGTGCCGTTGAAAACAGGGAAGGCCTGGATGCCGTTGCCGAAGTGGCCGCGGAAGACCTCTTGCAGGCGCTCGGTGTATTCGTCTTCGCCGTAGGCGCTCTGGTGGCCGTTGTTCGCCGCGACGATGGCCGCGAGAACTTCAGGATGGATGCCGGAGTAGTTGTCCGACGCGAAGCCCCGGATCGCGGGGTCATGCAGAGTGTTCACCGAACCAGCCTATGTGCAATGTCGGAGGCCGCAGCTAGTCTTTTCGCATGGAACGAGCCATAGCCAGGCGAGCATTCGCGGGCGTTCTCGTCAACACCCTCATCGCCAATGTGACGACGAGCTTTCTGTGGTTCGCTCTGACCTTCTGGGTGTACATCGAGACGCGGTCCGTGCTCGCCACGGGCATCATCGGCGGGGCGTACATGCTGCTCGTAGCGGCGTTCGCGATGGTGTTCGGCGCGGTGGTCGATCGGCACCGTAAACACGCGGTGATGCTGCTTTCGAGTGTGGTCTCGGCAGTGGCTTTCGGCATTGCCGGGGTCTTCTACCTGTTCTTCACTGAAGAACAGCTCCTCGACCTGGGCGCACCCTGGTTCTGGTTGTTCGCCGTGATCATCCTGTTCGGTGGAGTGATCGAGCAACTGCGCAACATTGCGCTGTCGACGACGGTCACCCTGCTCATCGAAGAAGACAAGCGCGCCAATGCCAACGGACTCGTCGGCACTGTGCAGGGCATCGCATTCCTCGTGACCAGCGTCTTCTCAGGCCTGTCGATCGGTTTCCTCGGCATGGGGTGGACGCTGATCATCGCGATCGTCTTCATGGCGCTGACCGTCGTGCATCTGCTGTTCATCCGGATTCCAGAGGCCGAACCGGTGCCCGACCCGAACTCATCGGGTGTGCTCGACCTGCGCGGCAGCATTCAGGCGATTCGGCTGGCACCGGGTCTTTTCGCGCTCATCATCTTCTCGACATTCAACAACCTCATCGGCGGTGTCTACATGGCGCTGATGGACCCGTACGGGCTGACGCTCTTCGACGCCCAAATGTGGGGGATCGCGCTCGCGTTCGGGTCGACGGGCTTCCTCATCGGCGGCGCGCTGGTCGCGAAGTTCGGTCTGGGTAAGAAGCCGGTGCGCACGATGCTGACCGTCGTGATCGCGATGGGTCTGCTCGGCTCGGTCTTCATGCTCCGGGAATGGTGGCCGCTGTACGTCATCGGCATCTGGCTCTACATGTGCCTCGTCCCGCCGGTCGAAGCCGCAGAGCAGACCGTGATCCAGAAGGTCGTGCCGTTCGCGCGTCAGGGCCGCGTATTCGGCACGGCGGCGGCATTCGAGGCTGGTGCTGCACCGATCACAGCGTTTCTCATCGCGCCGATTGCCGAGTTCTTCGTGATCCCATACATGAACAGCGCCGACGGGCAGCGACAGTGGGGCTGGCTGCTGGGCGAGGGAGACGCGCGGGGCATCGCACTGCTGTGCCTGTTCGCAGGACTGATCATGGTGGTCGCTGCTGGTCTGGCGTTCTTCACTCGCTCATACCGCAAGCTCACGAAACTCTACGAACGGGCACCGGAGCAGCAGATCCCCACAGCAACCGGCGCGGACGAACCGCACGAGACGAAATAGACAACCGCAGCGGGCTGCGGTTCCCGGGTTCGCGCCGCTCAGGCCAGGTCGATCACGCGGTCGTTGAGGTCTGCGGCTTCGGCATCCCACAGGCCCGCGACGGCGGTCGCGAGCGCATCCGGTTCCAGCGCTTTCGCCCGGAAGACGACGGATGCTGCGTGCAGCGGTTCACCAGCATCCCGAGCAGTTTTCGCGAATCCATGCGCGACGGCGCGTGCCCACGCCTCGCTGGCAGCCTTCACCGCCGCGTAATTCGCGCCTCCCGCAAGGGGGTGGGCGACCGCAGTGGACGACACGATTGCGAAACGGCCAGCATCCGATGACTGCAGCAGAGAGTCGAAAGCACGCGAGGTGGCGCGAACCGCCTCGAGGGCCGGAAGCAGCGCGGCAAAGTCCGCATCCGACTGCCCGGCGAGACCTCCGCCTCCGCGCCATCCGCCGACCAGCGAGATCACGCCATCGACGGGGCCGAGCTTTGCGGCGAGGGCCGTCATGTCGTCGAACGAAGTCGCATCGGTCACCGCGACCTGGGCCCCGACGTCGCTAAGCGGTTGGAGCCGTTCGGCCGACCGCCCAGTCGCGATCACCCGTGCCCCGGCGCCGGCCAGGGCACGCGCAACTGTGAGCCCCGCTGCGCTCGTCGCGCCCGCGAGCAGAACGACGCGTCCTCGTGCGCTCATTGCTTCGTCCCTGCGTTCTGGGTGTGCAACAACCTCGGAGAAAAGCTCTTGACTCGGATCAATCGCGCCGATTGATCCGAATATGCAGCACTTCTCCGAACAAGCAGCACACCACCGAGGTCACTCATCGCCCGCACGGATCCCCGCGGTCGACTCGATCACCGGCCGCATCTTCTTCTCGAGCGCCTCGAAGAACATCGACAGCGGGAACTCGTCATCCAGCACCGCGTCGGTATATCCCTTGGGGAGGCCGGCGAGAACTTCGTCCGTGAGTCCGCGAGCCCAGACGGATGCCGGGTTCGGTGCAAGCACGCTGCTGATCAGCTCGTAGGCTGCGAGCCAGTGCGCCTTCTTCGGGCGATCGATCGAGCGCCAGTAGAGGTCGTTCACCGCGTCGCTGAGTGCGATCACGGATTCCGGCACGCCCTCCCAGTCAAAGGTGAGCTGCGTGTCGGTCCAGTGCAGCACGCCGTGCTGGTGAAGCCACGCGAACAGCAGCTGACCGCCCAGGCCGTCGTAGTTGCGCACGCGCGAACCGGTGATCGCGAAGCGGAAGATCCGGTCGAAGATCACTGCGTACTGCACGAGGGATGCGTGCTCGAGCATCTCCCGCTCGGCATCCGACAGATCGTCACGGGCAGCCAGGCGCTTCTCGATCGCCACCGACTCGCGGAACGCGGTCAGATCGCACCGCAACTCCTCGAGCGAGTAGAGGAAGAACGGCATCCGCTGCTTGATCATGAACGGGTCGAAGGGCAGGTCCCCGCGCATGTGCGTGCGGTCGTGGATGATGTCCCACATCACGAACGTCTTCTCGGTGAGGTCTTGGTCATCCAGCATCCGCGCCGCGTCAGCCGGCAGATCGAGCTTGGTGATCTCGGATGCTGCACGCACCACGCGCCGGTAGCGCGCAGCCTCGCGGTCCTGGAAGATCGCGCCCCAGGTGAAGGTGGGGATCTCGCGCATCGCGACGGTCTCGGGGAACAGCACCGCGGAGTTCGTGTCGTATCCGGGCGTGAAGTCGATCAGTCGCAGCGAGACGAACAGCTTGTTGGCGTAGTCGCCCGCCTCGAGCTCGGCGATGAATTCCGGCCAGATCGTTTCGACGATGAGCGCCTCGACCAGCCGATCGGATGACCCGTTCTGGGTGTACATCGGGAACACGACGAGGTGCCGGATACCGTCGATGCGGTGCTGCTGCGGCTGGAAGGCGACGAGCGAGTCGAGGAAGTCCGGGACGCCGAAGCCCTCTGACGCCCACCGCTCGAAATCGCGAATGGATGCCGCAAGGTACTCGGCATCGTGCGGGAAAGCGGCGGAGAGGGCGCGGATGCCGGCGATGAGAGCTGTGACGTGGTCGCGCGCCGCATCGTGCGCCCCTTCGATCCCTGAGCCGGTCGAAGGGTCGGGAATCGAGCCGTCCTTGACCTGCAGTTCGCGGATCGCGATGGCGGCGTCCTTCAGCATCTGCCATGCAGTGCTGGTCTCGGCGAGGGCTGCATCTTCGACGACCTCGGGCTCGCCGATGATGGCTGTGTTCTGAAGGGGAGTGGACATCGGGACCTCCGATCGTGGACTCAGCGGAAAATATCCGGTGGAATGTGACGTACACCGATATTCTTCCATCTATGGAAGATGCTGTCGACCGCCAGATCCTCACCGAGATCTCTCGCGATGCGCGCGCGACGCTCGCGCAGCTGTCTGAGGCGGTGGGGATGTCGACCTCCGCAGTGCAGAGCAGGCTGCGCAGGCTCGAATCTCGGGGTGTGATCGCGGGGTATCGCCCGATCCTCGACGCTGAGGCCGTCGGCAAACCGCTATCTGCATTCATCGAGATCACCCCCCTCGACCCTGGTCAGCCCGACAATGCCCCCGAGCTGCTCGAGCACATGACCGAGATCGAGGCCTGTCACTCGATTGCGGGCAACGCGAGCTACATGCTGTTCGTGCGCGTGGCGGCTCCGCGAGCGCTCGAGAAGCTGGTGGGCGACATCCGCCTCGCGGCGAACGTCAGCACGCACACCACGGTCGTGTTGCAGACCTACTACGAGAACAGGCCGATCTCCGTCGACGGCTAGGCTTTCGTTGAAGGAGAACATGAACCGATCCATCCCCCAACGGCAGCTTGCGCTCGCCGCACTTTTTCTCGTTCCGGGGATCGGCATCGCCTCCTGGGTCACGCGTACGCCCGATATCCGCGATCTTCTCGGCGCTTCGACGTTCGAGATGGGTCTCGTGCTGTTCGGACTGTCGCTGGGCTCGATGCTGGGCATTCTCGTCTCAGGCCCGCTCGTCGCTCGTTTCGGCGCGCGACCGATCATCGCGGCGGGAGCGATCAGCGTCGCCCTGAGCATGCCGTTGATCGGCATCGGGGCTGGAGTCTCCGAAGCGCTGATCGCTGCTGCTGGGCTGTTCCTCTTCGGCGCGGGCATGGGCGGCGGCGAGATCGCGCTCAATGTCGAAGGTGCCGACATCGAACAGGTGACTGGGCGCTCTTTTCTTCCGCGACTGCATGGCTTCTTCAGTCTCGGCACCGTCATCGGTGCACTGGTCGGGATCGCCGCAACGGCGACGTCTTTCCCGGTGAGCATCCACATGGTCATCATCGGGGTGCTCGCCCTTATCGCGGTGTGCCTCGCCATGCCGCGAATTCCGTCGGGAACCGGACGCACGCCGCGGGAGGCCTCCGGATCTCCTCGCGCAGCGCGGGCACAGCTGTGGCGCGATCCGACGGTGCTGCTGATCGGCGTGATCATCCTGGCAATGGCGCTCGCCGAAGGCACCGCGAACGATTGGCTTCCTCTCGTGATGGTCGACGGGCACGGGTTCGATGCTGCATCGGGATCAGCGATCTACGCGGTGTTCGCCGCTGCGATGACGACGGGCCGATTCGTCGGCGGATGGTTCATCGATCGTTTCGGCCGCGCGGCCGTGCTCTGCGCAAGCGGAGTGTTCGGTGCGATCGGGCTGGCTCTGATCATCTTCGTGGACAACCCGGTCATCGCGACCGCGGCGGTGCTGCTGTGGGGGCTGGGCGCGTCGCTGGGCTTCCCCGTGGCGATCTCTGCCGCCGGTGACTCCGGTCCGGATGCTGCGGCGCGAGTATCGCTGGTGGCGACTCTCGGCTACGTGGCGTTCCTGGTCGGTCCGCCCGCGCTCGGCTTCTTCGGCGATGAGTTCGGCCTTCGCTCAGCACTGATCATTCCCTTCGTGCTGGTTGCGCTCGCCGCATTCGCGGCGCTCGCCTACGGACGCAGGACGCGCGTGCACCTCGAAGTCGAGCGCGCCGCCTGAGTGCGCGCTCGCCGTCCGCGCCAGGGCTAAGATTCCAGATCGTGGCAGCATCCTCAAAGCGCAAGACGTCGACACCCAAGCACAAGCCGGTTCGCACCAGCGGCAACCCCGCGAGACGGCCGATCGTCGAGGCGCCGCCGATCACTGCGCGCGACTGGATCGGAGCCGCGCGTCTGCGCACACTGCCGCTCGCGGTCGCGCCGGTCATCATCGGCACCGGCGCCGCGCAGCTCGTCGATCGCGAGCTGCACTGGGTCATCGCACTGGCTTGCCTCGCCGTCGCCGTGTTCCTGCAGATCGGCGTGAACTTCACGAACGACTACAGTGACGGCATCCGCGGCACCGACGCTCACCGCGTCGGGCCCGCCCGCCTCACAGCCTCCGGCCGGGTCAACCCGCGCGCTGTGCTGCTCATCGGATTGATCTTCTTCGCGCTCGCGGCCGGCATGGGCCTTGCGATCGTGATCCGCACCGGTCAGTGGTGGATGCTGGTGGTTGGGGCTGCGTGCATTATCGCCGCCTGGTTCTACACCGGCGGCAAGCGGCCCTACGGCTATATGGGGCTGGGCGAAGTCTTCGTCTTCGTCTTCTTCGGACTGGTCCCTGTGCTCGGCACCACGTGGGTGCAGGCTTTCTACCTGCCCGTGGAAGCATGGCTCGGTGCCGTCGCCGCAGGCCTGTTCGGATGCGCCGTGCTGCTCGCGAACAACCTGCGCGACATCGATCAGGATCGCGAAGTCGGCAAGCGCACGCTCACTGTGCGCATCGGGAGGCGCCCGACGCAGGTGCTGTACACGGTGTTCGTCGCGGTCCCCTTTGCGATCGCCGTGCTGACCGCACTGCTCTACCCGATCGCGTGGCTCGCCCTGCTGGCACTGCTCGCCGGCATCCCCACGATCATCATCATCTGGACCTACCGCCAGCCGCGCGAACTGGTGATCGCGCTCGGGCTCACCTCTCTGACCGCACTCGCGTACGCGGGCGCGCTGTACTGGGCCTTCGTGGGCTAAGGTTCAGCTCTCACGGTGCGGTTCGCCCGCGGGCGTTTCAGCAGGAGTCTCGTCGATAGCTGTGTCTTCAGCGTCAGCATCCTGCGCGGCCACGCTCGAACGCGTACCCACCCGCGCTTCGCGCTGCTCGTAGATCTCTGCCGATGCGCTGGAGAGCGGCTTGCGCAGGAAGATGATCGAAATGCTCATGCCGATCAGTGCCGCGAAGACCACCGTGAAGTACCAGAGCTCGCGCATGATCGGGAAGAAGAGCCACATGATCGCCAGCGGCACCAGGAACGCCAGCAGCCTCAGCACGGAGTAGACGAGGAGGGGTGGCAGCTTCATGCTTCCAGTGTAGATCGCCATGAAACAGGACGACATTCAGAGTCGCAATCCGAGACATTGTGCCGGGGTGCTGGCGATCCGAATCACGGCTGGGTAGCGTCAAAGTCATCGCGGCGATCCGGGTGGCCCCGGGCTTCAGCTCATACCTGACGGTGTTGCGGGTTCGACTCCCGCCGTCGCGTCTACTCCCGAACGGGCTACACCAGTGGCGGCAGAGTGGGATCGATGGGCACCTCGATGACGGTGGGTCCGGTTCGCTTCCATGCGTCGCCGAGCGCCGTCCGCACCTCCGCCGCTGTTCTCGCAACGACGCCTGTCGCCCCATAGCCCTGCGCTATGAGGTGGGGTGCGATCCCCGGGATATCGAGTCCAGGGACGCCGGGGTTCTTCTGGAATTTCGAGAACGCCTTGAGGATGCCGTACTCCTGATTCGTCGGCACGAGGACCACGAGCGGGAGATCGTGCTGCGCCGCGGTGTAGATCGCCTGCGGCGAGTACTGCATCGACCCGTCGCCGATGATCGCCAGCACGGGCCTGTTGCGCGCCAGATCGCGCTCGGCAAGGGCGATGCCGACGGCTGCCGGAAGATCCCACCCGAGCGCGCCGCTCGCCATGGCGAAATAGCTGTCCGGTGCAGTGAACTCCCACTCCGAGTGGAGGTCGGCGATGTTCGAGGGCGACTCCTGCACGACCACGGTCTCGGCGGGGGATGCCGCGCGCACCACACGGAAGAGCTGCCTCGCGGTCATCCGCTCATCGTCGGCGGCATCCGCCACGTCGGTCTCGGCCGGCGGGTGCGGCGCCAGACGGTGTCCCTGAGTGACGACGGTTGCCTGACTCGCGCGCGCGGGCACGAGTGACGCGAGCGCGCGCAACGCGAGAACGGCATCGGAGACCAGGCTGTCGCCGACCGGGGCCCGACCCGACTCAGCCGGGTCATCCGTGATGTGCAGGAGGCGCGCGCCGGCGGGAAGGTAGTCGCCCGGCACCCACGGGTAGTAGCGGAAGACCGGAGCACCGACGACCAGGACCACGTCGTGTCCTGCGAGCTTCTGCGACAGAAGCCCCTGAGCGAAGGGGAGGCCGCCAGCGTAGAGCGGATGGTCCTCCGGAAACGGAACGCGCTCTCCCGAGGGTGCCGCCCACACCGGCGCGCCGATGCGTTCGGCGAGCGAGACAGCATCGTCCCAGCCGTCACCGCGAGCAATGTCGGATCCGAATACGACGACGGGGTTCTTCGCTGCGGCGACGACGGCGGCGAACTCGGCGATGCGCTCCGGGTCAGGACCGACACGGGTCGTGACCGACCGAACGACCGCGGCGCCGGTGGCTTTCTTATCCCAGTCATCGAGGGGGAGCGAGAGGAACACCGGCCCCTGCGGCGGCTGCATCGCAATGGCGTATGCACGCATGAAAGCTGCGGGGATGTCCTCCGGGCGTGTCGGCTGATATGCCCACTTCACCCACGGCTTCGCGATCGCCTCCGGATCCGGGTTGACGAGCCAAGGCTCAAGCAGAAGCATCTCCCGCGTCTGCTGACCGGCCGTCACGATGAGCGGTGTCTTGTTCTGAAAAGACGAGTCGAGCGTGCCGAGAGCATTGCTGACGCCCGCAGCGGTGTGCACATTGATCAGCGCGGGGCGCCGCATGATCTGTGCGTGACCGTCTGCCATCGCCGTCACGGAGGCTTCATGCAGACCCAGCACGAAGCGGAAGTCGTCGGGGAAGTCCTGCAGGAATGTTTCTTCTGTCGATCCCGGGTTGGCGAAGATCGTCGTGAGTCCGAGCTCACGCAAGAGTTGGAATGTTGCTTCACGAACGGTGGTCATGGCTCAGCTCGCATTCATTCGTCAGGGGCCATCGGTGCGGCGCGTGTTACCTCACGGTGCCAGCTTTCGAGGCATGCGCGAGACTCTTTATGAATCTTTCACCCGGAGTGCCACCTCTGTGTCACCCGCCGTCGGGACCGACCTGCGCGCGAATGTGCCGCACGCCGCTGCGCGTGAACTCGGCGCGGAACGCGTGATCGTCGTGCACCTGCATGCGAAGTGGGAGAACGTCAGGATGACGCGCACTGTCACAGCGATCGTCGACCTCGCGAACGATCCGTCCGTCGTGCTGATTCAGCCTGAGATGCAACGGATGGCGCAGTGGACGATGCGCGACGTTTCTCGGCTTATCACTGAGGGCCGCCGTGCTGCCACCCAAGCTCTCGATGCCCCGCCCGAGTTCTGAGCGGAAGCGAAGACTCTCACAGTGATCCCGCCTAGACTGGAGCTGTGGCAAGAGTACTGATCGTCGGGGGCTTTCTGGCCGTCGTCTTCTGGGTTTTCAGCATCGTGGACTGCGCAGTGCAGCCGGCGACGCGGCATCGCGGCGTGCCCAAGGGTGCCTGGATCGCGATCGTCGTCCTGATCCCGGTGCTCGGCGGCATCCTGTGGTTCGTGATCGGTCGGCGCCGTCGCGGCGACGAGCAGAAGCTGCGCTCCCTCGCCCCAGACGACAACCCCGAGTTCTTGCGGAGCCTCGGAAAGAACGAGCAGGACGAGCGCATCCGCCGCCTCGAAGAAGAACTCGCACGCCTCGACGATGAGACCGACGGCCCTGCCGCGGACTCTCGTTCATGACCTCATCACCAGCTGCGGATTCCGCGGCATCCCTGCTCTCCGAGCTCATCGCCCACGGCGTTCGCGACGCCGTGATCTCACCGGGTTCGCGCTCGCAGGCGCTCGCGCTCGCAGCCCTGCGCTTCGCCCGTGAGGGCGCCATCCGCGTTCATATTCGGATCGACGAGCGGGTCGCCGGCTTCACCGCCCTCGGCATCGCCCGAGAGACTCGCGTACCGGTCGCGGTGATCTGCACCTCCGGAACCGCCGCGGCGAACCTGCTTCCCGCGACGATGGAAGCTTTCCATTCCGGCATCCCGCTGCTTCTGCTCACCGCCGATCGCCCGCCGGAGCTGCGCGGCGTCGGCGCGAACCAGGCGACCATCCAGCCCGGAATGTTCGATGCGTTCGTGCGCTGGCAGCGCGACGCGCCAGTGCCGGGAGACGGCACCTGGGGCGGCCTCGGCGAAGAGGCTGTCACGGTCGCGATGGGGGCGGATGCTGCGCCCACTGCCCTCGCGGGCATCCCGGGCCCGGTGCACCTGAACCTTCCCGCCAGGGAGCCGCTCTCCGGTGCGGTTCCTGCCGGTTTCGTCGCGACCCAGGGTGAGGCCCCGACGCCCGATGCCGGCGAACTGCTCGTTCTCGAACTCGGACAGCGCACGGTCGTCGTGGCTGGTGCCGACGCGGGGGCTGCGGCCGAAGAGATCTCGCACGCGGGATCGTGGCCGCTCATCGCCGAGATCGTCAGCGGTGCGCGCTTCGGACGTCTCGTCGTCCACGGCTACCGCGAGCATCTGCGCGACGAGAACCTCGGCGGCCGCATCGAGCGCGTCGTCGTTCTCGGCCACCCCACGCTCAGCCGTGAAGTCACGGCGCTCCTGAAGCGAGACGATGTCGAGGTCATTGCCGTGCGCTCTGGCGGCGAGGCGCTGAATCTCAACGAGCGCACGCGTGCTGCGGCATCCGTCGCGGTCAGCACGGGGACCTCTGACCGGGCGTGGCTGGGCGAATGGATGCGGGCCTCTGCGGCATCCGTCATCGACCTCAGTGAAGACGCTCCCGATCACGACGGACTGCACTCCACTGATTTCGCCGCCCGCCGCGAGGCGGTGCGCGCGGAGCTCGATGCGGTCCGCCGCCCGCTCGACCGCGAACTGCTCGTCGACGCCGTGTGGCGCGCGACCTGGCCCCATGACCGCCTGATGTTCGGATCGTCCCGGCTCGTCCGCATCGCGGACGCTGTGCTCGGCGGCAAGAAGGTGCCCGTGCACTCCAACCGCGGGCTGGCCGGAATCGACGGCACGATCGCCACCGCCCTGGGTATCGCGATCGCGAGCCAGGCCGACGGGGCGGCGGGCGTGACCCGCGTGCTGCTCGGCGACCTCGCCTTCCTGCACGATGTCGGCTCTCTGCTGCTGCCGCCTGACGAACAGGAGCCGCGCATTCAGGTCGTCGTCGGCAATGACGGGGGAGGGACGATCTTCGACTCGCTCGAGGTCGCAGCCTCCGCCCCTCGGGAAGATCTCGACCGTGCCTTCTACACGCCGCACACCGCTCAGCTCGAACAGCTCGCCCTCGCCTACGGCTGGGACTATCAGCGCGTCACCACGCGCACAGCGCTCGATCAGGCGCTCACCTCGCCCGTCACGGGCCGTCAGATCATCGAGGTTCCGCTCCCGCGTTGAGCCGGGCAACCACCCTCACTCTGGGTCGCGATTTCTGCCGTTCTGAGCGCCGCATACCGACACGAATTGCGACCTGGACGCCGCCCATGCCCGCCCTGGGGCAGGATGTACTCATGAGCGAGCGAGGGTGGACTGCCGACGCAACCGAGATCCTGCGAGTGGGGCAGGACTTCCGGCTCGCGGACGTCGATCCCGGCAGTCACCCCGGCTACGACGGCGACAAGCGCGACGGCGAGGAGGATCTCACGGTCGGGCTCGACGCGCTGGGCGAGCTGCAGGAGCGACTGTTCGCGCAGAGTCGCACCGGCGCCGCGACTGACTCCGTGCTGCTCGTGCTGCAGGCGATGGACTCAGCAGGCAAGGGCGGGATCGTCCGGCACGTCGTGGGCGGCGTCGACCCGCAGGGTGTCGAGCTCGCCGCGTTCAAGGCGCCCACGGCCGAGGAGCGCGAGCATGACTTCCTCTGGCGTGTCGAGAAGCGGCTGCCCCAACCCGGATTCATCGGCGTCTTCGATCGCTCGCACTATGAGGACGTGCTGATCGGTCGGGTGCGCGAGCTCGCTCCGGCCGAGGAGATCGAGCGCCGCTACGGCGCGATCAACGAGTTCGAAGCGCAGGTCGCGGCATCCGGCACGCGCATCATCAAGGTCATGCTGCACATCTCGCCCGAGGAGCAGAAGGAACGGCTCATGGAGCGGCTCGAGCGCCCCGACAAGTACTGGAAGTACAACCCCGGCGACGTCGACGAGCGAATGCTGTGGCCGAAGTACATGCAGGCCTATCAGACGCTCTTCGAACGCACCTCTACCGAGCATGCCCCCTGGTATGTCGTGCCCGCCGACAGCAAATGGTACGCACGCCTCGCCGTGCAGGAGCTGCTGCTGGAGACGATGGAGGCCATCGACCCGCAGTGGCCGGGCGCCGACTTCGATATCGAGGCCGAGAAGAAACGGCTCGCGGCGAGTTAGGCCAGCGCGTCAACCAGTGGGCGGAACTTCACCCTGGTCTCGAGCAATTCGGTCTCGGGGTCGCTCGCGGCGACGATGCCCGCACCCGCATACGCGGTCACGGCGATTGCGTCGTCCCCAGCTGAGAACTGTGCGCACCGCAGCGCGATCGCCCATTCGCCGTTGCCGTTCGCATCGATCCATCCGACCGGCCCCGCGTAGCGGCCGCGATCGAAAGGCTCGAGCTCTCGGATCGCCGCGACAGCGGCGGGCGTGGGGGTGCCCGCGACGGCGGCGGTGGGATGCAGGGCTCCGACGAGATCGAGCGCCGACTCTCCCGCGGACAACTCGCCTTCGACATCGGTGGCGAGATGGAACAGGTTCGGAAGCTTCAGCAGGAAGGGCTGCTCGCTCGATGCCATCGCCCGCACGTGCGGCCGCAGTGACTCCAGAAGCGAGCGCACGGCATACTGGTGCTCGTCGAGGTCCTTGACGCTCGACGCGAGGCGGGAGGATGCTGCGGCATCCTCATCAGCATCCGCACCGCGGCCGATGGTTCCGGCGAGCACTCGCGCGGTCACGGTGCGATCCTGCACGGTGACGAGTGTCTCGGGGCTTGCCCCGATGAGCCCGTCGACCGCGAACGTCCAGGTATCGGGGTAACCCGTTGAGAGTTCACGCACGAGGCGGCGCAGATCAGAGCCCGCGGGGATCGTGCCCTCGAGATCGCGGGCGAGCACGATCTTGCTCGCCTCTCCTGCACCGATCCGCTCCAGAGCGTCACGGATGGAGGCCTGGTAGCCTGCCGGACTCTGACGCCCTGGGCCGACGGTTCCCGCCCAGTGCGGTCCGTACGCGTCGGGGGAGAGAGTGGCGCCCGGCTGATCACCGGGGAGCTCCGTTCCGGATACCGCGATGCGGGTGATCCAGCCGCGCCCCCGGTGGCGCCCCAGAACCATCGACGGAACGACCAGCACGCTGTCGGCCGCTGAGTCCTCGTCGAAGGTCAGTGCGCCGAACCCGACCAAACCGGTGCCAGGCAACTGCACAGGGTCATCGATCTCAGCGGCGTCGGTGAGCGCGCGCCAGGACTCTGCGATCACGTCGCTGCGCAGCGGGCCACGGTCGGCGGGCACTCTGATGGTCACCGGTGCGCTGTCGCCGACGGCGACGATGCCGTCGCCGCGCCGGAGCCAGGCGAGGGGGAAGTGCGGATGCGCATAGGCCAGCAGATCGTCGACCGGGTCGAACTCACGGGTCTGCACGACCAGGCGGGTGCTGCTCACCCATCCAGTTTAGGCGCCGGGGGACCCCTCGCCGGCGCCGCGCGCAGACAGCCAGGCCGATCTAGACTGGTCGGATGAGCCAGCCCAATCGCGCCGACCTCGGCAAAGACCCGCAGCGCGTCAGCGGCATGTTCGATCAGGTGGCCGCCGGCTACGACCGCACGAACACGGTCATGACGTTCGGAAACGACGCGCTCTGGCGTGCGGCGACCACCCGTGCGGTCGCCCCCGAGCGCGGTGAGCGGATCCTCGATCTCGCGGCAGGAACAGCTTCTTCGTCAGCATCCCTCGCGGCCAGTGGAGCCGATGTCGTCGCGGCCGATTTCTCACCCGGGATGCTCGCTGAGGGCAAGCGTCGCCACGGACACCTGGGGAACTTGAGCTTCGTCGAGGCAGACGCCATGAACCTGCCGTTCGCCGATGATGAGTTCGATGCCGTCACGATGTCGTACGGGCTGCGCAACGTGCAGCAGCCGAAGAAGGCGCTCGCTGAGCTGTTCCGGGTCACCAAGCCAGGGGGTCGCCTCGTGATCAACGAGTTCTCCACCCCTCCTGGCGCACTGTTCCGCGGCCTCTACCGCTTCTACAACGCCCAGGTACTGCCACGCGTGGCACGTCTGGCCGGCACCAACAGCGATGCCTATGACTATCTGAACGAGTCGATCCGCGACTGGCCCGATCAGAAGAAGCTCTCGGCGTGGATCCGGCAGGCGGGCTGGACGAACGTCGAGTACCGCAACCTCACTTTCGGCATCGTCGCGCTGCACCGTGCGGTCAAACCAGCATCCGCTCCGATGACGAAGCCTGAGTGAGCCGCAGGTAGGGTGGACACCGTGACTTCGAGCCCCGCTGCCCCGGGTTCGCGCCTCGCGAACCGTCTGGGCTTCAGCGACCGCGTGTTCCTCGGCCCTGTTGCGCGTCGTGTCGCGCGTCAGATCGAGGATGGGCTCGAACTCGTCGAGAATGGGCTGTCCGAAGACCTGCGCGTTGCAGACTCCCTCGTCGATGCATCCGCCCGGTACCTGTACGAGGCCGGTGGCAAGCGCATCCGTCCCGTACTCACGCTGCTGACCGCGCAGCTCGGTGATGGCAACATCCCGGCAGTGATCGACATTGCGAAGGCGCTGGAGATCACCCACCTGGGCTCCCTCTATCATGACGACGTCATGGACGGCGCTGACCGTCGCCGTGGGGTTCCCGCGGCGCAGGCGGTGTGGGGCAACAACGTCGCCATCCTCACCGGAGACATCCTCTTCTCTCGCGCGAGCCAGCTCATGGCGAAGCACGGCGACCGGGCGATCCGCCTGCAGGCCGACACCTTCGAGCGGCTCGTGATGGGCCAGCTCCATGAGACCGTCGGCGCTCAGCCCGATGACGACCCGATCGAGTTCTACATTCAGGTGCTGGCCGACAAGACCGGTTCGCTCATCGCCGCGGCGACGCAGGGTGGTGCGATCTTCTCGAACGCGCCGGAGGAGTGCATCGAGCCGCTGCGTCTGTACGGCGAGAAGGTCGGCATCGCGTTCCAGCTGCTCGACGATGTGATCGACCTCTCGGCGAGCCCCGAAGAGACCGGAAAGGTGCCAGGCACCGATCTGCGTGCAGGCGTTCCCACCATGCCGTACCTGTTGCTCAAAGCAGAGACGGATGCTGCCTCCACCGATCTCGCAACCCGCATCGACGACGGGGTGGAGCGGATCGCCGCCGGTGAGGATGCCGTTATCCTCGACCAGCCGCTTGCCGAACTGCGTGATCACGTGGTCACGCAGAAGACGCTCGACCTTGCCCGCTCATGGACTCGTGACGCCATCGACGCATTGGCGCCGCTGCCCAAGGGCACGGTGCGTGAGGCGCTGACGCGCTTCGCAGAAACTCTCGCAGACCGCAGCAGTTGATCGCCCCCATCGTCGATCAGGCTCTTCGCTGCAGCATCCGAAAGGACTCTCATGACCAAACTCCGCCTGGCCATCGTCGGAGCAGGCCCCGCCGGCATCTATGCCGCTGACATCCTGCTCAAGACCGAGCGCTCCTTTGACGTGTCGATCGATCTGTTCGAGCAGCTCCCGGCGCCCTACGGGCTCGTCCGCTACGGCGTGGCCCCTGACCACCCTCGCATCAAGGGCGTGATCAACGCGCTTCGTGATGTGCTCGACCGCGGTGACATCCGCATCTTCGGCAACGTGCGCTTCGGCGAGGACATCACACTCGACGACCTCAAGAAGCACTACAACGCCGTGATCTTCGCCACGGGCGCGATCCGTGACACGACGCTGGACGTCCCTGGAATCGACGCCGAAGGCTCTTACGGTGCTGCAGACTTCGTGAGCTGGTTCGACGGTCACCCCGACGTGCCGCGCGACTGGCCGCTGGATGCAGAGTCGGTCGCCGTGCTCGGCAACGGCAACGTCGCGCTCGACGTGGCGCGCATGCTCGCCAAGCACGCCGAAGACTTGCTGCCCACTGAGATCCCCGACAACGTGCACACGGTGCTTGAGGGCTCGAAGGTCACAGACGTCCACATCTTCGGTCGCCGTGGCCCCGCGCAGGTGAAGTTCACCCCGCTCGAGCTGCGCGAGCTCGGTGAGCTGCGCGATGTCGACACGGTCATCTACGACGAGGACTTCGACTACGACGAAGCATCCCTCGCGGCGATCGCCAGCAACAAGCAGGTCAAGGTCATCGACCGCATCCTGCAGCAGTGGCGCACGCGTCCGTCGGTGAACAACGCCGGGGGAGAAGCGAGTCGCCGCCTTCACCTGCATTTCTGGGCCAAGCCGGTCGAGATCAAGACGGATGCTGAGGGCAAGGTCGCAGCGATCGTCTACGAGCGCACCAAGCCTGACGGCTCCGGCGGAATGACCGGCACCGGCGAGCTGCGCGAGGTGGCGATCGGTCAGATGTACCGCGCGGTCGGCTACTTCGGCTCACCGCTGAAAGACGTGCCGTTCGACAAGAAGCACGGCGTGATCCCGAACCGCGAGGGGCAGGTCATCGCGAAGGACTCCAACCAGCGCGTCCCAGGCATCTACGCCACCGGCTGGATCAAGCGAGGACCTGTGGGTCTCATCGGCCACACCAAGTCCGACGCCATGGAGACCGTGCAGCACCTCGTGAACGATCAGGGCTCCTGGTGGGATCCCGCTGACCCATCCGAGGCTGCGATTCCCGCGCTCCTCGAGTCTCGCGGCATCCAGTGGACCGACCTCGACGGCTGGCACCGCCTCGACGAGCACGAGGTCGCGCTCGGCGCACCGCAGGAGCGCGTGCGCGTCAAGGTCGTCCCTCGCGACGAGATGGTGCGGATCTCTCGCGGCGAGTAACGCCTCCGTCAGTTTGCGGGTGCGGTGACCTCGACTGTGAAGGTCACCGACTCGTCGCTGCTCGAGTTGTCGAGCGTGACCTCGGTCTCACCGACTTCGAGTGCGGTCAGGCCCGGGTTGAACTGAGCGCTGCCGTCGTCCTTGCCCGGAGTGAACTCGACGATCTTCTCGTCCGCGATCTCGGCGGTCCAGTCGGTGAAGGTCTCGTCGTCGCCGGTGAGGTCGATCACGTTGCCTTTGGCGACCTCAACGGTCGTGCCGTTGATCTCGCCGATGTTCACGATGACGGGTGCGATCATCCCGGCCTCCTCATTCGTCCCACCGGAGGACGAGCATCCGACGAGAGAGAACGCGGTGCCCAGAGCGAGGGCCAAGGCCCCGGCACGGCGGAAGGAGCTGCGGCGGTGCGACATGGGGTCCTCTCGACGATGATGCGCTCAGTTTAGAGGTACGGCTCAGCCTGCGGGAGGAGTTTCTGGGGCGGCGGGGTTGCTGGTGGGCACGACGGATGCTCCGTAGAGGGCGGCGATGATCGTCTTGGCGACCACGACGGCAGCCGTCTCACCGTCGACGGGAGAGGCCGAGAGGTTCGCCCCGACGATGATCGTGTCATCGGTGTTCTTGTTGTAGACCATGAACGTCGAGTAGCCGGGGAGCTGGCCGTCGTGGCCGAGGATGCCGGGCGCGAACTGCGCGATTCCGAGTCCGTAGCCGACGCCGCCGGTCTGGCCCGCGACGGTGGGCTGCACGCTGTCGAGGCGGATCTTCTGCATCGCGTCATCGAGCAGGCCTCCGCCGACCAGTGCCTTGACGTAGACGGCGAGATCGTCGGGAGTCGAGATCGCGCCACCGGCGGTCCATGCCCATGAGGGGTTCGCGTCGGTCTGATCGATCGGTGCAAGGGTGCCGTCGAGCGCTGCCGGAAGCTCGTCTGCGGGGACGGCGTAGGAGTCGATCGTCTCCAGGTTGGAGCCGAACTGGTACCCCTGCGCGTGGGGCGAGGGGATCGTTGCATCCGAGGGCTCAGGCAGTGATGAGTTCTTCAGGCCCAACGGCTCGAAGATCCGCTCCTGGAAGGCATCGGATGCCGACATGCCGGTGAGCTGCTCGATCACCAGGCCCAGCAGCACGATGTTCGTGTTGCTGTACTCATACTGCGTGCCGGGTGCGAAGTTCGCGGGATACGCGAAGGCGATCGCGAGCAGCTCATCGGGCGTCCACGCCTTCTGCGGGTCCTCGTCGAGAGCCGCGTTGAACGCGGGGTCGAAGGAGTAGCTGACCAGGCCGCTGCGCATCTCAGAGAGCTGTGCGATCGTGATGTTCTCGCCGCCCGGCACGTCGGGGCGGAACTTCGAGATCGGATCATCGAGTGAGAGCAGACCTTCTCCGACCAGCTGCAGGACGATCGTCGACGTCATCGTCTTCGTGTTGCTTCCGATGCGGAAGAAGTCATCCATCGACATCGGCACTGACCTGCCGAGCTCGGCAGTGCCGAAGGTCGCAGACCAGTCGCCCTTCTCCGGAGAGAGGATCTTCACGACGACCCCGGGGATCGCGTTCTGTGCCATGACCTCCGGGATCTTCGCCTGCAGGGTCGCGGCGTACTCCGGCGCAGCATCCGTCGTCGAGGAAGTCGACGTGCCCGACGGG
Organism: Microbacterium zouquanmingi; assembly: GCF_052266675.1. Classification (NCBI taxonomy): domain Bacteria; kingdom Bacillati; phylum Actinomycetota; class Actinomycetes; order Micrococcales; family Microbacteriaceae; genus Microbacterium; species Microbacterium zouquanmingi. The sequence goes on along the minus strand of NZ_JBQPRA010000007.1, from coordinate 73,539 downwards.
CCGGAGGATGCCGGGCTCGGAGCGCTGCACCCGCTCACGAGCAGCATGGTGCTGACGGCTGCCGCCGCCAGGAGGGTTCTGGAGTTCTTCATCATGTCTGCGTTCCTGGGTCTGTCAGTGCGCGGGTGCGGTGGTGGGTGCTGGTGGGGGATTCTCGGGCACGATCTCAGAGGCGAGCTGGGTCGCCAGTGTTGCGGCGTAGTTCTCGAGGTTCCCGTTCCATTCGTCTGCCGTGTAGCTCTGGGCCCCCGGCACGATCGAGACGGAGACCGTCACCGACCCGATCGGAGACTGCGCCTCGGGCAGGGTGGCAACGGCGGCCTGGTACCCGCCGAAGAGCGGGGTCTGCATCACCCAGTCGCCGCGGAGGAACACCCCGAGTCCGTAAGTCCATTCCGTGGTCAGCGTGTGACAGGAGCGGCATCCCTCGAGCGGGGCTCCGAAGCCGATCAGATCTGTCGAGATCATTGCCTGGTGCGACTCGTCGCTGAGCAGTTCTCCGCGCCCGACGATGGCATCGAAGCTCGAGGTCATGTCATCGATCGTGGTGGTCTCGATCGCGCCGTGGGGGAGCGTCCACGAGGGGTTCCAGTAAGTCGAGTCCTCGAAGATGCCGCGTTCGGCGGTGAAGCCGTGCACGACAGGGCTTGGAATGTGGGCGGTGACGTCTGCCACCGTGCCGTCGAGTGACAGCGGGCCCAGGACGTACTTCTCGACCAGCTCAGCGAGCGTCTTGCCACTCTCCGCCTCGAGCACGTGGGAGAGGATGATGTAGCCTGCGTGCGAGTAGTCCCAGTTCTCACCCGGAGCGAAGAGCCGAGGGCTCGCCTCGCTGTAGGCGAGAAGCTCCTTTTCGGTCCACGCGCGGAACGGGTCTGCTGCCTGCGCGGTGAGGAAGTCAGCGTTCGCGACATGATCGGGGTATCCCGAGGTCATGGATGCCAGCATCCGTGGCGTGGCCTGGTCTCCACCGGGCAGGTCGGGCAGCCAGCGTGAGATCGGTTCGTCGATATCGATCAGGCCTTCGTCGGCCATCGCGAGCATGGCCGCCGCCACGTACATGATGGCGACAGCCCCATTGCGGAAGCGCCCGTCCTCGGTGACCGGGAAACCGGTCATCGATTCGCCGTATGTCACCGTGTCGATCACGCGACCGTCGACCATCACTTGAGCGACGAGCGAGGTGAACTGCTTCCGCGCGAATTCCTGCTGGGTGAGGTCGGTCAGCACAGCGCTGATCGCCTTGTCCTCCGCTGCCTGAGCTGTCGGTGGCGGCGTGCTCTCAGACACGCTGGCTCCTGTGCAGCCGGTCAGCGCGAGGGCTGCCGCGAGTGCGACTGCTGCCCCCGCACGCAGTGCGCGCCCACCTCGTTCCGTACTGGCCGAATACACACGTGGAGAGCCCATGTTCGGTAGCGTATGCACCTCGGCGGAGGGCAGATAGAGACCTAGGTCGCCAGATTCGCCGCACCCTCCCACAACACTCGTACGGCACTTGCACCCGTGCAGAGAACGTGGTCATGATGAGACAGCGTCGAGCGCGAACGCACATACTTCCACGGCGAGGAACCCATCCAGATGAGCACGGGCGCGAGCGCACCGATACGGCGATCCTTCAATCGCGCGCTCTTCGTGATCCTGTGCGCGGGAGTGCTGCTCAACACGGCTCTCGTCGCGCTGCTGCCCCTTCATGGGCCGCTCGGACCGGTGCTCGCGCTCTTCCCGGTCAACGTCCTGATCTATCTCGGCGCAGGTGTTCTCGCCTGGCACTACCGGCCGAGCAATCGGATGGGCGCGCTCATCCTGCTCACGGGCGTCTGGATGCTTCTCGGCGGGCTGGGCAACACGGATGTCGCAGCCCTCGCAGCGCTCGGCACCATCGCCGGCAGCATGCCTCTTGCCGGATTCGTGCACCTGCTGCTGGCCTTTCCTGCAGGTCGCGTGCGGGGAGCGGTCGCGCGCGCGACCGTGATCGCCGCATATGTCACCTCGTTGCTCTTGCAGGTCCCTCGCTACCTTTTCGCACCGGATGTTGCGGCTCCTGGCCTGATGATCGCTGATGTCCCCGCGTTCGAGCAGTGGGGCGGGGGCGTGCAGGAGTTCGTCGGCTTCCTGGTTTTGACGAGCACCCTCATCGTGCTCGCGGATCGCCTTCGGCGATCGACCGCAGTGGAACGGCGTGTCCTGGTGCCGCTCTACGGGTACGGGATCGTCGCGCTGGTCGTGCTGCTCTTCGCTTCCCGCATCCTGGGGCCGGTGCTCGGCTGGGCGCCGACGGATGTTGCGGCACTGCAGCTGCTGGTGTTCTGCGGCGTGCCGATCGCGTTCGCGCTCGGAACACTGCGCGGAGGCGTGGCAAGGACCGGCGAGCTAGAAGAACTCGGCGTCTGGCTCGGCGAAGTCGGCAGCGTCAAACCTGCGATCGGCGCAGCGCTCGCCCGCACGCTCGGTGACCCCACGCTGGAAGTCTGGTTCTGGGTGCCCGCTCGCGAAGGCTACGTCGACACCGAGGGAGTCGAGGTGACCTCCGAACGTCAGCAAGCGCATCGCGTGGTCGAAACCGTCGAGCTGGATGGGCGACGGATCGGCGCCATCTCGTGCGATATCGCGCTCATGGCCGAGCCAGGACTCGTGCGCACCGCCGGTCGCGTGGTCGCGATCGCGCTTGACCGTGAGAGGTTGATCGCCGAGCTTCTGGCGAGCAGTCGCGCGCTGCAGTCATCGCGTGAGCGGCTGGTCGAAGTCGCCGACCGCGAGCGGCGCCGTATCGCGCAGGATCTGCATGACGGGCTGCAGGCGCAACTCGTGCTTCTGGCGCTGGAGGCGCAGCAGATCGCGCACATCGGCGCCGACGAAGAGACAGTGCGCGAGCGCGCGACCGAGCTGCGCAAAGGAATCGATGCGGCAGCGTCGGGACTGCGCGAGGTGGTGTATTCGGTCATGCCCGCTGCCCTTTCCCAGCGCGGGCTGTCCGCGGCGGCCGAGGACCTTGTAGATCGGGTGCCGGTGCCCACGACCCTCGACCTGAACGTCGCCGACAACGAATGCTCCCCCGTTGTGGAGAGCACCGCGTACTTCGTCGTCGCCGAAGCACTGGCGAATGCCATCAAGCACTCGCGGGCCGGGGCCATCGCCGTCCAGCTGGGTCGCGATGGCGACGTGCTGCACGTCGAGGTGCGAGACAACGGCGATGGCGGAGCACGGGTCGGGCGTGGTTTCGGCCTGACCGGAATGGTCGAGCGGGTGGAAGCCCTGGGCGGCACCGTGCACATCGAGAGCCCAGACGGCAGCGGCACGACAGTACGAGCGGAGATCCCATGCGGGTTGTGATCGGAGAAGACGAGGCGCTCCTGCGCCGTGGGCTCGAACTGATGCTGGGTGATGCCGGCTTCGAGGTCGTCGACTCGGCCGCAGATGCGCCCGCGCTCGAGCGTGCCGTCGAAGAGCACCGGCCCGATCTCGTCGTGACGGACATTCGGATGCCGCCGAGCTTCACCGACGATGGTCTGAGGGTGGCTCTGCGCATCCGCGCCCAGCTGCCGCAGACCGCTGTGGTGGTGCTCTCGCAGCACGTGCAGCGCAGGTATGCCGTGGAGCTGCTCTCTGGGCAGACCGGCGGTATCGGCTACCTCCTCAAACAGCGAATCGCCGACGTCGACGAGTTCCTGGGCGATCTTCGCCGTGTCGCGGAGGGCGGCACGGCGATCGACCCCGATGTCGTTGCGGTCATGATCTCTCGTGCCAGCCGGTCGGACTCCGCCGTGGGAGCCTTGACCACCCGGCAGCAGGAGGTTCTCTCGCTGATGGCAGAGGGGCGCAGCAACGCATCGATCGCCGGCAGGCTCTTCCTCACCGAGAAGGCGGTCGTGCAGCACGCCTCGCGCATCTACGATGCGCTGTCATTGGCCGTCGACTCCGATGCGCACCGGCGGGTGCTCGCCGTGCTGCAGTATCTGAACCGCGAGGGCTGACGGTCCTCCGGCGCGTGCGGTCCCGGCGGTTGTGCGAGCATTGGCCTCATGACCGAATGGGTTCCGGATGTCTTGGGCGATGAGTTCGAGCAGCGGACCCTCCCGCTCGGAACGGACGAACAGGGCGAGGTCGTCGCAACGCTCGTGCGGGCTCTGCCTGCGCCGCTGCCACCGCAGCCTTCGGGATGGGAGCGGTTCGTCACGCGGCTTCGGGGCGAGTCCGACAAGTCGCAGCATCCGGTGCTCGACGGCGTCGACGTGCTCTACGTGCACGGCTGGTCTGACTACTTCTTCCAGAAGCGGCTCGCCCGATTCTGGACGGCGCGGGGCGCGCGATTCTTCGCGCTCGACCTGCGCAAGTACGGTCGCAGCCTGCGCGAGGGGCAGACGCCCGGATACATCGCCGATCTCGCCACCTACGACGAAGACATCGCCGCGGCCCTCGAGGTCATGAGGCAGGATGCCGGCGAGTCTGCGCGACCGCGCAGACTCCTGCTGATGGGGCACTCGACGGGTGGTCTCGTGCTGAGCCTGTGGGCGTCACGGCATCCGGATGCTGCGGATGCCATCGTCCTCAACTCTCCGTGGCTGGAGTTCCAGATCGCGCCCCTGCGGGCCGCGATCGCGCCGATGGTCGAGCTGCAGGCGCGGTTGCGTCCGATGGAAGCCGCACCGCAGATCGACCTGGGGTTCTACGCGCGGGCGCAGGCCGCCGTCATGGATCCGGATGACGTGATGCAGACGAACCCCGCCTGGCGGCCTGTGCCGGCGATGCCAGTTCACGCAGGCTGGCTGTGGGCGATCCTGCACGGGCACCGAACCGTCGCGGCAGGGCTGTCGATCAAGGCACCGGTGTGCGTGATGCTCTCGGCGCGCTCAGCGCTGCCGACCAGGTGGTCGGAGGAGCTGACCTCCGCAGACACCGTGCTCGTCGTCGAAGACATCGCCGAGCGTGCGCTGAGGCTGGGACCGTCTGTGACGGTCGAGCGGATCGACGGCGCGCTGCACGACATCTTCCTCTCACGCAAGGTTGCGCGAGATGAAGCTTATGCGCGGTTGGAGCGCTGGGTCGTCGGGTGGGCGGCTGCTAGCGGTAGTTGATGAACTGCAGGTCGACGTCGAGGTCTGACCCCTTGAGCAGGGCGATCACGGACTGCAGGTCGTCACGGCTCTTGGACTGCACGCGCAGTTCGTCGCCCTGAATCTGGCTCTTCACGCCCTTGGGGCCTTCGTCGCGGATGATCTTGCCGATCTTCTTCGCGTTCTCCGAGGAGATGCCGTCCTTGAGCGTCGAGACGATGCGGTACTCCTTGCCGCTGGCGAAGGGATCGCCCGACTCGAGGCTCTTCAGCGAGATGCCGCGCTTGATGAGCTTGGACTGGAACACGTCGAGCACAGCCTTGGCGCGCTCTTCGGTGTTCGCCTTGATCAGGACCGATTCGCCACTCCACTCGACCGAGGCGCCGGTGCCCTTGAAGTCGTAGCGCTGCTCGACCTCTTTGCGGGCCTGGTTGAGGGCGTTCTCCGCCTCCTGGTGGTCGACCTTGCTGACGATGTCGAACGATGAATCTGCCATGGCGCCATCCTACTGATTTCGGGCAGAGGGATCGATTTTGAAAGCGCTTCCACGGGAACCCGCCCCCTGGTCATCTATTACAGCTTGATATCAGCCGTGCCGACCGTTTCCTTAACGGACGATTGCAATGCATACTGTAAGCGCTTACAGTTCTGTGAGCAGATACCCGCATCGAGAGAGGCAACACACCAATGAAGGTGAACACGAGGGCCATCGTCGCGTTCGGCGCGATCGCAGCCGTTTCCACGCTGACGCTCGCCGGCTGCTCAGCCGGCACCGAAAGCGACAGCGACAAGGGCGCAGAGTCCGCTGACTCGTCGCTCGTCGTCTGGGTCGATGCTGAGCGCGTCGACGCTGTCCAGGGTGCGGCAGATGCCTACGAGGAGAAGACCGGCGTCAAGGTCGAGATCGTCGGCAAGGACGTTGACACCATCAAGGACGACTTCATCCAGCAGGTTCCCACCGGCAAGGGCCCCGACGTCACCATGGGTGCGCACGACTGGCTCGGCGAGCTGTCCACCAACGGTGTTGTCGCACCGCTCGAGCTCGGTGACTCGGCATCCGACTACCTCGACGTCGCGCTCCGGGCATCGACGTACGAGGGCACGGTCTACATGCTCCCCTACGCGGTCGAGAACATCGCTGTGCTCCGCAATGCGGATCTCATCCCTGAGCCGGCTGCGAACTTCGACGACATGATCGCCAAGGGCCAGGCCGCAGGCCTCGCTCAGCCGTTCGTCGTCGAGCAGGGCGTTGAGGGCAACCCGTACCACCTGTACCCGTTCCAGACCGCCTTCGGCGCTCCGGTGTTCGGCACTGACGCTTCGGGCAGCTACGACGCCGCAGACCTTCAGCTCGGCAGTGCCGGCGGCACCGAGTTCGCCACCTGGCTCGGCGCACAGGGCGCAGCGGGTGTCTTCAACACCGACATCGACGGCGAGATCGCCAAGCAGCAGTTCATCGACGGCAATGCCGCATTCTGGCTCACCGGTCCGTGGAACGTCGGCGCAGCGGTCGACGCCGGCATCAACGTCGAGATCGACTCCGTCCCCAGCCCGACCGGTGAGGTCGCCTCGCCGTTCGCCGGCGTGAAGGGCTTCTTCGTCAGCTCCGAGTCGAACAACAAGGTCGCAGCGAACGACTTCCTCGTCAACTACCTCGGCACCGAAGACGTCCAGCTCGCGCTGTTCGAGGCAGGCAACGTCCTCCCCGCGCTGACCGCAGCAGCTGACACCGCAGCCTCCGACCCGATCGTCGCCGGCTTCCAGGCCGTCGGCGCCGATGCGGTTCCCATGCCCGCCATCCCCGCCATGGGTGCCGTCTGGCAGTTCTGGGGCATCGCTGAGGCAGCGATCATCAATGGCGCCGACCCGGCTGCGACGTGGCAGAAGCTTGCCGACGACGTGGCAGCGGCCATCAAGTAACAAAGCACGAAACGTCGGGGCGGGCGCGGAAGCGCTCGCCCCGACAACACGATGGACGGGATGAAGATGAGCGACACCACCGAGACTGAGCAGAAGCCGCCGCAGACCAGGCGACAGCGTCAGGCCGCACGGATCGCGGAGGAGGCATCGACGCCGATCGGGTGGATGCTGTTGAAGATCGCGCTCCTCGCGATCGTCGACGCGGTGGCGCTGTATGCGGCATTCGTGCTCTTCACTCACCGTGAGTGGCTTGTGCTCGCGCTCGTGGTGATCGTCGCGGTGCTGGTGAACTACATCTACTTCTCCCGCAAAGCAGTTCCGGCCAAGTATCTGACACCGGGAATCATCTTCCTCATCATCTTCCAGGTGTTCACACTGCTGTACACCGGGTACATCGGCTTCACGAACTATGGAACCGGCCACAACGGCTCCAAGGACCAGGCGGTCGCCGCGCTCATGCGCTCCGCGCAGGAACGCGTGGAAGACTCGCCCGTCTTCCCCGTCACTGTCGTCGAACAGCTCGGCACTCTCGGACTCCTGGTCACCGACCCGGATGACGGCGACGTCAGCGTGGGCACGAACGATCAGCCGCTCGAAGAGGTCAGCGGCGCCACCATGGAGGGTGGCAAGGCCACCGCCATCGAGGGGTGGACCTCACTCAGCTTCGCTCAGGTGCTCGCACGCTCCAATGACCTCGAGCAGCTCTCTGTTCAGTACAGCAGCGACCCCAACGACGGAGCCATCCGCAGCCCCGACGGGCAGAACGGCTATCTCTACATCTCGACGCTCGAGTACGACGAGGCCGCCGGAACGATGACCGATACCGATTCGGGCACCGTCTACGAAGACAACGGCACTGGCGCGTTCACCTCGGCAGATGGCGAGCAGCTTCTGCCCGGCTGGCAGATCACGGTCGGCTTCGACAACTTCGTCCGCGCGGTCACCGACAGCTCGATCCGCGGTCCGCTGATCTCGGTGACGATCTGGACGTTCGCCTTCGCTCTGATCTCGGTGGCGACGACGTTCTTCCTCGGGCTCCTGCTCGCTCTGGTCTTCAACAACACCAAGATGCGATTCCGCAACGGCTACCGCATCCTGCTGATCCTGCCCTACGCGTTCCCGGCGTTCCTCTCGGCCCTGGTCTGGGCCGGCATGATGAACGAGAGCTTCGGCTTCCTCAACCAGGTGCTCTTCGGCGGAGCATCCATTCCCTGGCTCACCGACCCGGTGCTGGCGAAGGTCTCGGTGCTCATCGTCAACCTCTGGCTCGGGTTCCCGTACATGTTCCTCGTGTGCATGGGTGCTCTGCAGGGAATCCCCGAAGAGGTGAACGAGGCGGGTGTGATGGATGGCGCGAACCCCTGGCAGATCTTCCGCCAGATCAAGCTGCCGCTGCTGCTGGTCACCGTTGCGCCGCTGCTGATCTCGTCATTCGCGTTCAACTTCAACAACTTCAACCTGATCTATATGCTCACCGGCGGCGGGCCGCGCTTCTCGGATGTATCGATTCCCGTCGGTCACACCGACATCCTGATCTCGATGGTCTACAAGGTCGCCTTCACAGGTCAGACCCGCGACTACGGACTGGCATCCGCATTCACGATCATCATCTTCATCGTGGTCGCGGCGATCTCGATCGTCAGCTTCCGCAAGACCAAGGCACTCGAGGAGCTGAACTGAGATGACTTCCACGACCTCCTCACCCGTCCGCCGGCGTTCGTTCGGCAAATGGTTCGCCGACACCGGATGGCGCCACCTCGTCGCGATCGTCGTGAGCATCTTCGCGATCTTCCCGCTGCTGTACGTGTTCTCGGCGTCGCTGAACCCGAAGGGGACGCTCACCGGATCGAACCAGCTGTTCTCCGCTGTGGGAATCGACAGCTATGTGCGCATCCTCAGCGACCCGAAGAATCCGTACGGGATGTGGTTCCTGAACACTCTGGTGATCGCCGTCGTCACCGGTCTTGTCACCGTCTTCATCGGCGCCTGCGCCGCATATGCCTTCTCGCGCATGCGCTTCACCGGGCGTCGGGTGGGACTTGTGACGATCGTCGTCGTGCAGATGTTCCCGCAGCTGCTGGCAGTGGTTGCGATCTTCCTGCTGATGTCGACGCTGGGTGACTGGTTCCCTGCCATCGGGCTGAACACTCACACGGGTCTGATCCTCGTGTATCTCGGTGGCGCGCTGGGCGTGAACACCTATCTCATGTACGGCTTCTTCAACACCATTCCGAAGGAGCTCGACGAGGCGGCCCGCATCGACGGTGCCGGTCACGCTCGCATCTTCTTCACGATCATCCTGCGTCTGGTTGCGCCGATTCTCGCGGTGGTGGGGCTTCTCAGCTTCATCGGAACCGTCAACGAGTATGTCGTCGCGAGCGTCATGCTGATCGACCCTGAGAAGCAGACCCTGGTCGTCGGGCTCACCAAGCTCGTCTCCAACCCACGCTATGCGGACTGGTCGGCGTTCTCGGCCGGTGCGGTGATGGCTGCGATTCCGGTGATGATCCTGTTCCTCTTCCTGCAGAAGTACATCGTCGGCGGCTTGACCGCTGGAGCGACGAAGGGCTGAGATCGCCCAGCGTGTCCACCCGTTGCCATGCCCTCCTCGGTCGTAGCGTGGAGACATGGCACGGGTAGGCGGTCGAAACCTCGCGATGAGCTGGATCGCGGGTCTCTTCTGCATCACGGTGGTGGCGGCACTCCTGTGGCTCGCCCTACCGATGGGGCCCGTCATGGTGCAGTTCGTCGGCGACACGCTTCGCAGCATCGCGCCGGGCGCAGCCTCCTGAAGATCTGAGAGGTCGCCGCGAGTCCGGAGACACGTCGGCACGCCTCCGCTTTCGCCAGACCGCACGGCGGTAACCTCACAGTGCACATATTGACGAGAGGCGCCCACATGAGTGACCCTGAGGTCCCCCAGAACGAGCACAAGTCCGACGTCGACGACGTCGTCGACAGCGCTAACGCCGGACTCGCCGACGCCGAGGCCGCACGCGGCGATTCCCCCGCGCAGCCGGCCGAGGCCGATGCTTCGGCATCCGTCAACGACCCCGTCGACTACAACGCCGTCGACCCGGATCTCGCAGCCTTCGAGGCCGCGGAGCGCGATCACCCCGGCACCTTCGGTGCCTCGGAGCCCGACGCCGCCTCCTCGGGCGACGATTACCGCTCAGCGGCCACTTCTTCTGACGCCACCGAGTTCGGCGCAGCATCCGAATCCGCGGCATCCGACGTCGTCGTCACCGACGTCGTGGCATCCGGCGAATATGACGCGCCCACGCGCGTCGTCCCCTCGGAGCCCGTCGCCGAGACGGTGGTTGTCGCCCCGATCTCGCAGCACCAGCCGATCTTCGTGCAGGCGCCTGAGCCGCCGCGCGACCGAGGCAACCGCGGTACCGCGGCTGGAATCGGTCTGATCGCGACCCTATCGTTCGCGATCCTCTACCTCGGTACTGCTCTCGGGCTTCAGGCTCTCGTCGGCGACGTCACTGGAGAGAACATCGGCGAGGCTGCTCTTGCTCCGCTGACGACCTGGGGCTTCTGGGTTCCCGTCGTCGTCTTCTTCATCGGCTTCTGGCTGCTGGGCGCGATCATCAACCGCGGTCGCTGGGGTCTGTGGGTCGTCTTCGGACTCATCGTCGGTCTGTTCGCCTGGGCAGGCCACATTCTCGGACAGCTGTTCGAGGCGCCGTTCTGGCTGCTGTCCGCCCGAGAGGGCAGCGAACTCGCCCTCAGCGAGGGGCTCGCGCCACTCGCGATCGCAGCCTTCGTCTTCGGTCGCGAGCTCACCATCTGGTTCGGTGCGTGGGTCGCCCGCAGCGGTGCGCGCAAGACCGAGCTCAATGCCGAGGCGCAGCGCGAGTACGAGCGCACCATCGAAGCCGGCCCGACACTTTCGAGGTAGCCACGAACATCTCTTCGCCCGACTCCCGCAGCCCTGTGCCTGCGGGGGTTTCGGCCGTGTTGGCGACGGTGATGACGGCTATCGGCTTCTTCGCTCTCGCCATCTTCGGCCTCGGGGCGCTGAGCGTCATCACCGATTCCGACATCATCTCGGTACCTGGCATCGGACAGGCACCGGGGATCGTGGGGATGATCCTCGCCATCGCGGCATTCGCCGGTGTGCTGTGGCTGGCCGTTCGCGGAGCGCATCCGAGGTTCCGTTCGGTGTGGACGATCGCGATCGTCACGGCGTTGGTCCACCTTCTCGGGGTGGGTGCGACAGCTGTCGTGGTCGTGGGTGAGGTCGTCACCCCCCTCGCCGTGATGAGTGAGCTCGTCACGCACGGCGCGAGTCTTGTGGTGCTGGTCGCTGCCGCGGTCGCTGGCTGGGCAGGCGTCGCGCTGCGACGCGCCCGCCGGAGCCGGCCCCAATGGCCCTGGGAGCGTGAGGACCCTGACGCGCAGTGACGCATTGCTGCGAATCGGATGCCGCAAATCTCTGCCGTTTCGCGCCTATCGCCGTACCCTGGATCTGTGGAGCGGTCGCTAGAGGCGCAGGTTGACCAGGCTGTCGAGGCCTGGCTGCGTTGGGTGCCGCGGTGGGAGCCGGCCACGCATCGCGGACGAGTCGCTCCCTGTCGGCGGTGCCTTGGTTCGCCGATCCTCTCTGCCGTGGGCATCGGATCGAACGTTCCGCATGGCGTGCAGCATGGGCTGTCGACACGCATCAAGACGGTTGTCGACCGTGCGGTCGCCGACTACACGGCGCGCAATCTGCCGATGCTGCAGGCCGAGCTCGACCAGCAGGCCGCGCGCAACCGGGCGCGCAGCTATCGTCCAGCCGAAGACCTCGCGCCCGAGTTCGAGGGGATGCCTCTGGATCCCGAGCCCGTGCCGGGCGCGCCCTTCCTCTTCACGATCGCGGGACTGGCTGACGACGAATCGGGGGAGCTGCCCCCGCTTCCACCGCTCACAGACGAGGCGAAAGCAGCGCTGCGCCAGGAAGTGACCCTCGCAGATGAATACGCCAACATGGTCGGTCGGGAGATCTGCGGAATGCTCCTGCGTCACCGTCTGAGCGTGCAGGGCGCGATCTCGCAGTACGTCGAGCCGCAGATCGAAGCGATGCTCGAAGAGCTCACTCAGTCGCTGGACTCGCCCTTCGATCCCGAGGCGCCGTAGCGCCACAGCCCCGCCAGCGTCGTGAAGGTGGCGGTGCGCGGCTGCCGCCGCGTTAACCTTGGCGCTCGTCACGATCTCGCCGCTGCCGCGCACGGTCGCTCGGGGCTCAACCCGCAGATGGGGCGGCTGTCCGGTCGCGGCGTGATCGCGGCCCTCCGCATTCGCGCGCGTGCGCTACGCACGCGCTTCGTTTCGCCTGGCGCTCAGCGTGGCGTCGCGCCCGGATACCAGCGCGTGCCCACTCATCGCCCAATCGCGCCTCGCTCTACCCGGTTTGATAGCGCTTTCAAACTCGTGCTAAGGTCACGTTCTGAAAGCGCTATCAAACTGGATTGCGCATCCGCAACGTCGAGGAACGCCGTGTCTGAGCAACTGATCTGGTCCGCCCCGCAGCTCACGCTCGTGTTCGAGTGGGCTGAGGATGCACCGGTGCATCTCGCTCATGTCGGCACCGGCAACGGCGCCGCAGATCTGTATCGCGTTCCTGCTGTCGAGATCCTGACTGCGACCGACGGCCACATGCCTGCGTCCGACCGGCTGATCCATACCTCGCTCGGCATGCGCATGCGCTACATCGGGCACGAACAGCACGAAGATGAGAGTGCGTCGGTGCTCGTCATCACGCAGGCCACAGGCGACATCGAAGCGCGACTCGTGCTGCGTCGGCCGCATGGCGTAGCGGCGATCCGTTCGCACGTCGAGGTCAAGAACACATCCAGTATCGGGGATGTCGTGCTCCGCTCTGTGGCATCGTGGTCTGCCGGCTTCACCACCCGCGCCGACGAGGGGGCGCCCACGGCCGACACCCTAAACGGCTGGGACCGCGTCAGCGGACAGAGCGACTGGCTCGGTGAAGGACGGTGGGAGCGCGAGGCACTGCGCGGCATCGAATTCCCGCAGCTCGCCGAGCACCTGACGCGGCAGCATCCGCGCAGTGCGTTCTCTCGGGCATCCCATGGCACATGGTCGACGGGTGCAGCGCTGCCGAGCGGCGCGCTCGTGCACGATTCGGGCATATCGCTCGCGTGGCAGATCGAGCACAACGGGGCATGGAAATGGGAGATCGGCGAAGACACCTTCGGTGGATATCTTGCGCTGTCCGGGCCGACCGACGTCGACTCCGCCTGGACGCGCGTCCTCGCTCCCGGAGCCGAGTTCCACTCGGTGCCCGTCGAGATCGCGTACGGCGAGTCCTTCGAGGATGCCGTCGCCGCATTGACCGGTTACCGTCGAGCTGCCCGGCGCCCGCATGTCGACAACTCTGCCATGCCGGTGATCTTCAACGACTACATGAACACGCTCGACGGCGACCCGACCACTGAGAAGCTTCTGCCCCTGATCACGGCTGCCGCCGAGGTCGGGGCCGAAGTGTTCTGCATCGACGCCGGCTGGTACGACGACTCAGGCTATTGGTGGGACAGCGTGGGGGAGTGGCTGCCGTCCACGACGCGCTTTCCGGGCGGCCTCGCCGAGGTGATCGCCGCGATCCGTGACGCCGGCATGTCACCCGGGCTGTGGCTGGAACCCGAGGTCATCGGCGTCCGCAGCCCCATGGCCGAGCTGTTGCCAGCCGATGCATTCCTGCAGCGTCACGGTCAACGTGTCATCGAGCACAGCCGCTACCATCTCGACCTGCGCCACCCGGCGGCGGTCGCTCACCTCGACGCGGTCGTCGATCGACTGGTCGTCGATTTCGGTGTCACCTTCTTCAAGCTCGATTACAACATCAACCCGGGCGCCGGCACCGATCTGGCTGCCGACAGCCCCGGCGACGGTCTCCTGGAGCACAACCGGGCCCACCTCGCATGGCTCGACGGCGTGCTCGACCGCCATCCGGATCTGGTCCTGGAGAACTGCGGATCCGGTGCGATGCGCATGGACTTCGCGATGCTCTCGCGACTCCAAATGCAATCGACATCCGATCAGCAGGACTACACGAAGTACCCGCCCATCGCGGCGGTCGCGCCGCTGTCGATGCTGCCGGAGCAGGCCGCGAGCTGGGCATACCCGCAGCCTGGGATGTCCGACGAAGAAGCCTCGTTCTGCCTGGTCACCGGACTGCTCGGCCGATTCTACGTCTCGGGCTATCTCAATCGCATGACCGCGTCGCAGCGCACTCGCGTCGCGACGGCGATCGAGGTCGCCAAGCACCTGCGCGGGCAGATCGCATCCGCAACCCCCTACTGGCCGGTCGGTCTTCCCGCGTGGAACGATGACATGGTCGTGCTCGGCCTGCGCGGCACCGCCGCCGATCTCATCTCCGTGTGGCGCCGCGGCAAGTCCGACACGGCCGTGCTGAATCTTCCCCACCTGCGTGGGGGTGAAGTGACGGTCCAGACCGTCTTCCCGCTCGACCTCCCTGAATGGCACACCGAATGGGATGCCTCGACGGGCGAGCTCCGAGTGCGGGCATCCGCGGCACCGTTCGCAGCACGCACTCTGCGCATCATCCACGCTCCGGCAGGGAGCGCGGACGTTCGCACACCGATCATCCCGATCACCGAATAGGAAAAATATGAAGGAGCATTCGATGAAGAAGCGTTTCCGTGCCGCAGCGGCACTCACCGCCGTCGCAGCACTCTCCCTGGCAGGCTGTTCAGACCCGGGAGCAGGTGGCGGGGGCAGCGCGGAGCCTGCTGCGTGGCCCGCACAGGATACCGACCTGAGCGGCACGACCCTCACCCTCTGGGCCGCCCAGAACTCCAACACCGTTCCGGACAGTGTCGTGGCGGGCTTCGAGAAGCTGACCGGTGCCACCGTCGACGTCGTGACGATCCCGGATCCCTATGAGCAGGGCATCCAGACCAAGGTCGCGACCGGCGACAAGCCGGACATCGCGTTCTGGCAGCCGACCGGTTCACAGCTCGCGGCGCTGAACGCTTCTACCAACCTGCAGTCGCTCGACGGCGCGCCGTGGCTCGAGGCATATGACGCCGACTTGCGCGACCTGTCAGGCATGCTCGACGACACGCGCTACGCCACGCTGATCACCACTCCGGCTGTGCAAGGTGTCTACTACAACAAACAGGTCTTCGCGGATGCCGGAATCTCGGAGCTGCCCGTCGGCTGGGATGAGTTCATCGAGACCGCCCGCACGCTCAAGAGCGATGGCGTCACTCCGTTCTTCGATTTCGCCGGCGGAGGCAGCTCATGGGCGACGCAGTACTGGGTGCAGGTGCAGCTGGCCGATGCGGCGGCAGGGGGCCTGTGGAACCGGGTGAACTCCGGAGAGGAGAAGTTCACCGATCCGACCATCCAGGGCGCCATCGACACGTATGCCGGCCTGATCGACGAGGGGCTGTTCAACGACGACATCAAGACCGCGACGTTCGAGGACCAGGGCGCTGCTCTGCTCGCCGGGGACGCGGCGATGGCCGTGCAGGTGAACACCCTGTTCGGGCAGCTGCAGTCGCTGGCCGACACAGAGGAACTCAACGAGAAGATCGGCTTCTTCCCGATCTCGCCGAGCGGCAATATCGGGACCTTCATCCCCGATCAGGCAAACGCGCTGGTCGCTTTCAAGACCGGGGACGCTGAACGCGAGGCCGCGGCGCGTCAGCTGCTGTCGTTCTGGCTGGGCGACGGATACCAGGACTTCGTCGACGCGCAGTCGACGGTGTCGCTGCAGAGCGGAGTCGAGTCTTCCGCCGACGTGCCGCAGGCGCTCCTCGACGTCAGTGATGCACTCGGCAACTCGGTGGGCGCCATGCAGGCGGAGGCCATCGCGAACCCGGATCTGTACATCAACCTCGGTGACATGATTCAGGGCACGAAGACGCCGGCCGAGGTCGCCGAGGCGACCCAGGCTCAGTTCGACAGCCTGGCCAAGGCCATGGGAGCCGAGGGGTTCTGATCTGATTCGGGGGCGCCTGCATGTCAGGTGCCCCCGACACGACCCGCAGTCCTGAAGGCGCAGAAGCCACAGCGTAGACACGGAAGAAGAAAGCATGACGATCACTCAGGCGCCGCCGAAAGGCACGAGGCGCTCGCACGCTGCTGGCCAGGTGTCAGCAACTACGCGACCGAAGAACGATCACCCGTTATGGTTCCTGATCCCGGCGCTCATCGTGCTCGTGGTGTTCTTCTTCATCCCGACGCTATTCAACTTTTTCTACGCCTTCACGGACTGGTCGAGCTTCAAGGCTCAGATCGGCTTCGTCGGCTGGGAGAACTTCACCGAACTGCTCTCCAACGGCACGCTGACGAATGCGCTCAAGGTGACGCTCATCTACGCCGTGCTCGTGGCGATCTTCCAGAACCTGTTCGGGATGGTTCTGGCGCTGCTGCTCGAGCGCGACACCAGGGTCAACCGGGTGATCCGGGTGGCATTCTTCATCCCTGTCATCATGTCGGCGCTCGCCGTCGGCTACATCTTCCAGGCGATGCTGAAGCCGGATGGTGCTGTCAACGACATCCTCGGGCTACTCGTGGGTCAGAACGTCGAGATCGCTTGGCTCGGCAGCACGACCTGGACCATTGTCGTGGTCGCTCTCATCCACGCCTGGAAGTGGGCGGGCTTATCGATGCTCATCTATCTGGCAGGGCTGAAGACCATCAGTGATGACGTGCTCGAAGCCGCGCGACTCGACGGCGCGGGCTGGTGGACGACGTTCCGCTCCATCCGCTTCCCGCTGCTTGCCCCTGCGGTGACGTTCAACGTCGCCACATCGCTGCTGGGCTCCATGAACGGCTTCGATATCGTTCAGGCCACCACCGGTGGTGGCCCTGGCGGGACCACCGAACTGCTGAACATCTTCATCTTCCGGACCTTCGGTCAGGGCCTGTTCGCTCAGGCTACGACGATGAGTCTGGTGCTGTTCCTGGTGGTCATCATCCTGGCGTTCCCGGTCATCCGTATGCTGCGCAAGAGGGAGGACGTGCTGTGAGCGCTGTCACCGAAACGCGGTTGCGTCAGCGCATCCGCC
The DNA here is from genome assembly GCF_052266675.1 of Microbacterium zouquanmingi. NCBI lineage: Bacteria > Bacillati > Actinomycetota > Actinomycetes > Micrococcales > Microbacteriaceae > Microbacterium > Microbacterium zouquanmingi. Next base: position 56,516 of record NZ_JBQPRA010000007.1, on the reverse strand, counting down.
CGTCGCACATCATCCAGCCGATCGTCGCGATCCTGGTGGCCGTGGCGCTGCTCGGCGTCCCGTTCTGGCTGGTCATCGTCACCGCAGGCAAGAACCAGGCGGAGGCACTGCAGCCGAACATGGCCCTGCCGGCTGAATGGCAGCTGTGGGACAACTTCGTCACGGTGTTCACCGATGGCAAGATGCTCGCAGCCTTCGGTGGAAGCGTTCTGGTGATGGTGCCCGCGGTGATCGGCGTGCTCATTCTCGGTTCGATGGCCGCGTGGATCCTCGGGCGTCGACGCTCCAAGTCGATGGCGTTCATCTATGCGCTGGCGATCAGCGGCATCGTTCTGCCTCCTGCGGTCGTCACCGTCGTGCTGCTGCTTCGTCAGCTGGGGCTTGCCGGGACCGCGGTCGGAATGATCGGCGTCTACATGGGCATGTACCTGTCGACGGTGATCTTCTTCGTCACCGGATTCGTGCGCACTATCCCGGTCGAACTGGAAGAGGCTGCGCGAGTCGACGGCGCCTCGCCGGTGAGGGTGTTCATGAAGATCATCCTGCCGTTACTGATGCCGGTGCTTGCGACGGCGACGATCCTGATCTGCCTCTACATCTGGAACGATGTCTTCTACGCACTGTTCGTTGTGGGCGGCCGTCTCGACACGCTGCCGTTGAACCTGTATCAGGTGGCGAGCGCGGGGCTCTATCTTCAGAACTGGCACCTGATCTTCGCATATATCATCCTGATGAGCCTGCCACTGCTGATCATCTTCATGGTCGCGCAACGCAAGATCATCTCGGGGATCACCAGTGGTGCGGTGAAGTGAGTCCGGTTCCAGGAGAGGAACACGTATGAACGGGGCAACGAGGCCGGCGACGATGGCGGATGTCGCTAAGCGCGCAGGTGTATCGGTGCCAACGGTCTCGCGGGTGCTCACAGGGGCGGCTCGGGTCAGTCCGAGCAAGCGTGAAGCGGTGCAGGCCGCGATCAGCGAGTTGAGCTTCCGGCCGAGCGCCGCGGCTCGGCTCCTGGTCTCAGGACAGTCGCGAGTGATCGCGGTGGTTGCTGGCGACACTTCGCCATACGGCTACGCCGAGACCATCCGCGGGATTGAGGAGTCTGCGCGCGCCGAGGGATACACCGTGATGATTACTGTGGTAGAAAGCGCCGTGGATGCTGAGATCGATCTCGCCATCGCCGCGACGTTCGGTCAACCACTCGCCGGCGCGATCGTTCTGAAGTTCGACCCGCCCGGAGACGCGGCGCTGCGTCGGATTCCCGAGTCGCTTCCGGTCGTCGCGCTCGCAGGCATGCGCGATGCCGAGGTGCCGCAGGCGGTGCTCGATGAGACCACGGCGGGTGAGCAGCTGACCCGCCACCTGCTGGAGCTGGGACACCACACAGTGCACCACGTGCGCGTGCCGGCCGCGGGTCGAGAAGACGGGCGAACGAGCGGATGGCGCCGCGCGCTGGACCTCTTCGGTGCTGAGGTCCCACCAATGCGGGATGCGACCTGGGACCCGCGCAGCGGCGTGGTCATCGGGCGAGAGCTCGCCGCCGAGTCTGATGTCACCGCAGTGTTCTGCGGGAACGACGAGATCGCGATGGGAGTGATACGCGGCATCGTCGAGAGCGGGATGCGCGTGCCCGAGGACATCTCAGTCGTGGGGTTCGACAATCATCCGCTGTCGGGGCTGTGGACGCCGCCGCTGACAACCGCCGAACAGGACTTTGCCGGCCTGGGGCATCGCGGGATGCAGCTGCTGCTCGATCAGTTGCGCGGCGCGCCGGGGAATCTGTTCTCCTCGGAGCGTCCGCCGCTGGTGCTGCGCGAGAGTACCGCCCGGCCCTCATCTGCTCGCATCTGAAGCCAGCCGCGCCGCCTCGTAGCACGCCACCGCACCGTTCATTTGACCCCACCCATTACCCCGCATTACACTTGGCCAGGTGTGTGCACGTCTTGACGTGCCTGCACGCGGGCTCCGATCCATATCGGTCAGCCCCCACGGCATACTCGCCACACCAAAAGCACGCCTGATCGGGCGTGCCGGTGAGTCATGATGTGAAACCCATCACGCTGTCACCGTGCAGCATTATGAGGAGAGAACGTGCCAACCATTCAGCAGTTGGTTCGCAAGGGTCGCTCGCCCAAGGTCACCAAGACCAAGGCGCCGGCGCTCAAGTCGAACCCCCAGCAGGCCGGTGTCTGCACTCGTGTGTACACCACTACGCCTAAGAAGCCGAACTCGGCGATGCGCAAGGTCGCTCGTGTGAAGCTCCGCAACGGCACCGAGGTCACCGCCTACATCCCCGGCGAGGGCCACAACCTGCAGGAGCACTCGCTCGTGCTCGTCCGTGGTGGTCGTGTGAAGGACCTCCCCGGTGTGCGTTACAAGATCGTCCGCGGCGCCCTGGACACCCAGGCAGTCAAGAACCGTAAGCAGGCTCGTTCCCGCTACGGTGCGAAGAAGGGTTGAGTTAGATGCCTCGTAAGGGTCCCGCCCCCAAGCGCCCCGTCGTCAACGACCCCGTATACGGCGCGCCGATCGTCACCTCGCTGGTGAACAAGATCCTCGTCGACGGCAAGAAGTCGCTGGCCGAGTCGATCGTCTACGGCGCCCTCCGCGGTGTCGAGGCGAAGAACGGTCAGGATGCCGTCGCCACGCTCAAGAAGGCGCTCGACAACGTGCGCCCCACCCTTGAGGTCCGCAGCCGCCGCGTCGGCGGCTCGACCTACCAGGTTCCGGTCGAGGTCAAGCCTCACCGTGCCAACACGCTCGCCCTGCGCTGGCTCGTCAGCTACGCCAAGGGTCGCCGCGAGAAGACGATGACCGAGCGTCTCCAGAACGAGATTCTGGATGCTTCGAACGGCCTGGGCGCTGCTGTCAAGCGTCGTGAGGACACTCACAAGATGGCCGAGTCGAACCGCGCGTTCGCTCACTACCGCTGGTAACCCTTCGACAGGCTCAGGGACCGGGCTTGCCCCTCTGAGCCTGTCGAATACTCCACTCTTCGCAGTCTGACTGCTAGACAGAAAAGGACACTCCTGTGGCACAAGACGTGCTCACCGACCTGAGCAAGGTCCGCAACATCGGCATCATGGCGCACATCGATGCTGGCAAGACCACCACGACCGAGCGCATCCTGTTCTACACGGGTGTCAACCACAAGCTCGGCGAAACGCACGATGGCGGCGCGACGACTGACTGGATGGAGCAGGAGAAGGAGCGCGGCATCACGATCACGTCTGCCGCCGTGACCTGCTTCTGGAACAACAACCAGATCAACATCATCGACACCCCCGGCCACGTGGACTTCACCGTCGAGGTGGAGCGTTCGCTCCGCGTCCTCGATGGCGCTGTCGCCGTCTTCGACGGCAAGGAGGGCGTTGAGCCCCAGTCCGAGACCGTGTGGCGTCAGGCTGACAAGTACAACGTTCCGCGCATCTGCTTCGTCAACAAGATGGACAAGCTCGGCGCTGACTTCTTCTACACGGTTGACACGATCGTCAACCGCTTGGGCGCAAAGCCTCTCGTCATCCAGATCCCGATCGGTGCAGAGAGCGACTTCGTCGGGGTCGTTGACCTCGTCGAGATGCGTGCACTCGTCTGGGAGGGTGACTCCAAGGGTGACGTGACCATGGGTGCTTCTTACGAAGTGCAGGAGATCCCGGAGAACCTCAAAGAGAAGGCTGCGGAATACCGTCAGCGCCTCCTCGAGACCGTCGCCGAGACCGACGACGCGCTTCTGGAGAAGTTCTTCGGTGGCGAAGACCTCACGGTCGCCGAGATCAAGGGCGCCATCCGCAAGATGGTCGTAAACAGCGAGATCTACCCGGTGCTGTGTGGTTCGGCGTTCAAGAACCGTGGTGTTCAGCCGATGCTCGATGCAGTCGTCGACTACCTGCCGAACCCCCTCGACGTCGGTGCCATCGAGGCACACGACCCGAAGGACTACGACACGATCATCAAGCGCAACCCCAGCTCCGAGGACCCGTTCGCGGCTCTGGCGTTCAAGGTTGCTGTGCACCCGTTCTTCGGTCGCCTCACCTACATTCGCGTGTACTCGGGCCACCTGGACTCCGGCTCGCAGGTCGTCAACTCGACCAAGGGTAAGAAGGAGCGCATCGGGAAGATCTTCCAGATGCATGCCAACAAGGAGAACCCGGTTCCCGCGGTCACCGCAGGTAACATCTACGCGGTCATCGGTCTGAAGGACACCACCACTGGTGACACCCTGACTGACGTGGCAGCTCCCGTCGTCCTCGAGTCGATGACGTTCCCGGATCCGGTTATCGAGGTTGCGATCGAGCCGAAGACGAAGGCCGACCAGGAGAAGCTGGGTGTTGCCATCCAGAAGCTCGCTGAAGAGGACCCGACCTTCCGCACCGAGCTCAACCCCGAGACTGGTCAGACGACCATCAAGGGCATGGGCGAGCTGCACCTCGACATCCTCGTTGACCGCATGAAGCGCGAGTTCAACGTTGAGGCCAACGTCGGTAAGCCGCAGGTGGCTTACCGCGAGACGATCAAGAAGTCCGTCGAGAAGCACGACTACACGCACAAGAAGCAGACCGGTGGTTCGGGTCAGTTCGCGAAGATCCAGTTCAACATCGAGCCGCTTGCGCTTGATGCTGACAAGACCTACGAGTTCGTGAACTCGGTCACGGGTGGTCGCATTCCGCGCGAGTACATCGGTTCGATCGATGCTGGTTTCCAGGATGCGATGAACGTTGGCGTGCTCGCCGGCTTCCCGATCGTGGGCGTCAAGGCGACCATCGTCGATGGTGCTGCACACGATGTTGACTCGTCTGAAATGGCGTTCAAGATCGCGGGCTCCATGGGCTTCAAGGAAGCTCTGCGCCGTGCCAACCCGGTTCTGCTTGAGCCGCTGATGGCCGTTGAGGTTCGTACGCCCGAGGAGTATATGGGCGACGTCATCGGCGACCTGAACTCGCGTCGTGGCCAGATCCAGTCGATGGAAGATTCCACCGGCATCAAGATCGTTCGCGCACAGGTTCCGCTGTCCGAGATGTTCGGATACATCGGCGACCTGCGCTCGAAGACTTCGGGTCGCGCTGTGTACTCGATGGAGTTCGACTCGTACTCCGAGGTCCCCAGGGCCGTCGCGGACGAGATCATCCAGAAGATCAAGGGCGAATAAGTCCTTAAGCCGACCGGCCCCTTCGCGGGGGCCGGTCGGACAACACACAACTTCACAAAGCTCTCTCTACTAAACTGAGAATCAAACCCCGTAGGGAACCGGTCACAATCCAGTGCCCGGCAATCTCTACACGAACGTCCTGAGGAGGACCCAGTGGCCAAGGCCAAGTTCGAGCGGACCAAGCCGCACGTCAACATCGGAACCATCGGTCACGTTGACCACGGCAAGACGACGCTGTCCGCAGCCATCTCCAAGGTGCTCGCCGACAAGTACCCGTCGGACACCAACGTGCAGCGTGACTTCGCCACGATCGACTCGGCGCCGGAAGAGCGCCAGCGTGGTATCACGATCAACATCTCGCACATCGAGTACGAGACCCCCAAGCGTCACTACGCACACGTTGACGCTCCCGGCCACGCCGACTACGTCAAGAACATGATCACCGGTGCTGCTCAGATGGACGGCGCGATCCTCGTGGTTGCCGCTACTGACGGCCCGATGGCTCAGACCCGTGAGCACGTTCTGCTCGCCAAGCAGGTCGGCGTTCCGTACCTGCTCGTCGCGCTGAACAAGAGCGACATGGTTGACGACGAAGAGATCCTCGAGCTCGTCGAGCTCGAGGTTCGCGAGCTTCTCGCCGGCCAGGGCTTCGACGAGGACGCACCCGTCGTCAAGGTCTCGGCTCTGAAGGCACTCGAAGGCGAAGAGAAGTGGGTCGACGCGATCCTCGAGCTCATGCAGGCTGTCGACGACAGCGTTCCGGACCCGGAGCGTGACCGCGACAAGCCGTTCCTCATGCCTGTTGAGGACGTCTTCACCATCACCGGTCGTGGAACGGTCGTCACCGGCCGCGCCGAGCGTGGCACCCTCGCCATCAACTCCGAGGTCGAGATCGTCGGCATCCGCCCGACGCAGAAGACCACGGTCACTGGTATCGAGATGTTCCACAAGCAGCTCGACGAGGCGTGGGCCGGCGAGAACTGTGGTCTGCTGCTCCGTGGCCTCAAGCGTGAGGACGTCGAGCGCGGCCAGGTCGTCGTGAAGCCGGGTTCGGTTACCCCTCACACGAACTTCGAGGGCACCGCGTACATCCTGTCCAAGGACGAGGGTGGCCGTCACAACCCGTTCTACACGAACTACCGCCCGCAGTTCTACTTCCGCACCACCGACGTCACCGGCGTCATCTCGCTGCCTGAGGGCACCGAGATGGTCATGCCTGGTGACACCACCGACATGTCGGTCGAGCTGATCCAGCCGATCGCCATGGAAGAGGGCCTCGGCTTCGCCATCCGTGAGGGTGGACGCACCGTCGGCGCCGGTACGGTCACGAAGATCAACAAGTAAGTTCTCTTACTTCAGCACAGGGGTCGGGCCTTCGGGCTCGGCCCCTTTGTCGTTCTCCTGACCGGCACGCTTCCTCGTAGCCGGTGCACAGTGCACAATGGGGAGTGCCGACGGGTGCCCGTTGGTGACAGAGATCCGAAGGGGGACCCGCACATGGCTATCGACGATCTGGTGAACAAGGGCAAGGACCTGTACGAGCAGAACAAGGACAAGGTCGACAGCGCGCTCAAGAGCGAGCAGGCGGAAGACGTCAGCGACAAGGTGCTCGACGGAGTCGCGGACTTCGCGAAGAAGATCGCCCCAGACGCCTCGGCGAAGATCGACGAGATCCGCGACGCAGCGGACAAATCGATTGGCAACGAGTAGTCTCACCCACTGAAGGCGGCGCATTTTCGGATGCGCCGCCTTCGCTCTGCTCATGCGGGGATCGAGCGCGACACGCCCGGGTTTGCGTAAGTGAAATCGGCCATGGCAGAATAGATAAGTTCCACATTCCGGAGGTGCGCTATGCGCGCTGGAAGGATCACTACCACGGCAGTGCATAGGCGGCGCATAAGCGCAGGGTTCTAGGCCGCGGGTAGCAGGACAAGCCCCGACACCTCGCATCGACGTTTCGTCGTGCGTGACGGGCTGATAGAAGAACAGTGGCGCAGTGCGTCCAATGCCCCAGAGTCATCCGGCTCTGGACGGTACGACGCTTTATAGAGAGATGAGCAGACAATGGCGGGACAGAAGATCCGCATTCGCCTGAAGTCGTATGACCACGAGGTCATCGACACGTCGGCGCGCAAAATTGTCGACACCGTGACCCGTGCGGGCGCGACTGTCGTCGGCCCCGTGCCGCTTCCGACCGAGAAGAACGTCGTGTGCGTTATTCGGTCGCCCCACAAGTACAAGGACAGCCGCGAGCACTTCGAGATGCGCACCCACAAGCGCCTCATCGACATCGTGGACCCGACGCCGAAGGCTGTCGACTCGCTGATGCGTCTCGACCTCCCGGCTGACGTCAACATCGAGATCAAGCTGTAAGGGGTCTCGCATGGTTGACATCAATTCAAAGATTTCCAAGGGAATGCTGGGCACCAAGCTCGGCATGACCCAGGTGTGGAACGCGGACGGCAAACTCGTCCCCGTCACCGTCATCGAGCTGGCACCGAACGTGGTCACCCAGGTCCGCACGCCCGAGAAGGACGGCTACAACGCTGTTCAGATCGCTGCTGGCCAGATCGACCCCCGCAAGGTGAACAAGCCCCTCACCGCTCACTTCGAGGCCGCCGGCGTTACGCCGCGCCGTCACGTCACCGAGATCCGCACCGCGGATGCTTCTGACTACTCGCTTGGTCAGGAGATCACGGTTGACGGACTCTTCGAAGCCGGTCAGCTGGTCGACGTCGTCGGCACCAGCAAGGGCAAGGGCACCGCTGGTGTCATGAAGCGCCACAACTTCAAGGGCGTTTCGGCATCGCACGGTGCACACCGCAACCACCGCAAGCCCGGCTCCATCGGCGCATCGTCGACCCCGAGCCGCGTCTTCAAGGGCATGCGCATGGCCGGCCGTATGGGTGGCGAGCGCGTGACCGTCCTCAACCTGACGGTGCACGGCATCGACGCCGAGAAGGGACTGCTGCTCGTCAAGGGCGCCGTCCCCGGTGCTCGTGGCCGCGTCGTCTACGTCCGCAACGCAGTGAAGGGTGCCTGATCATGGCTGACTCGACTCTCGCGCTCGACGTTCTCAATGCCGACGGCAAGAAGGCTGGCTCCATCGAGCTGCCCGCCGCGCTTTTCGACGTCAAGACGAACATTCCGCTGATCCACCAGGTCGTCGTCGCGCAGCGCGCGGCGGCTCGCCAGGGAACGCACTCGACCAAGCGTCGTGGTGAGGTCTCCGGTGCTGGCCGTAAGCCCTTCAAGCAGAAGGGCACCGGTAACGCCCGCCAGGGCTCGATCCGCGCGCCGCACATGACCGGTGGTGGCATCGTCCACGGCCCGAAGCCGCGTGACTACTCGCAGCGCACCCCCAAGAAGATGATCGCTGCCGCCCTCCTGGGTGCGCTCAGCGACCGCTTCCGCGGTGAGCGTCTGCACGCCATCGAGTCCTTCGGCATCGACGGAGCTCCTTCGACCAAGGCAGCCGCGACTTTCCTCGCGACCGTCGCATCCTCGAAGAACATCCTTGTCGTCACCGAGCGCAACGATGAACTGACCACGAAGAGCATCCGCAACCTTGCGAACCTCCACGTGCTCAGCTTCGACCAGCTCAACGCGTACGACGTGATCGTCTCCGACGACATCGTCTTCACCAAGGCCGCTCTTGAGGGCTTCATCGCCTCCAAGACCAGCGCAACCGAGGAGGTCTCGGCATGACCGAGCAGAACGGCGCCCTCCAGTCGGCGTTCAACAAGGACCCCCGCGACATCATTCTGAAGCCGGTTGTCTCTGAGAAGAGCTACTCGCTGATCGACGAAGGCAAGTACACCTTCCTCGTCGACCCGCGCGCTTCGAAGACCGAGATCAAGCTCGCCATCGAGAAGATCTTCGACGTCAAGGTCGCGTCGGTCAACACGATCAACCGCGTCGGCAAGGCCCGTCGCACCCGCTTCGGCACCGGAAAGCGCAAGGATACCAAGCGCGCCATCGTTGCTCTGAAGTCGGGCACCATCGACATCTTCACGGCAATCGGCTGACCCGGGGGATAAAGGACAATCATGGCTATTCGCAAGTACAAGCCCACGACCCCCGGTCGCCGTGGCTCGTCAGTGGCTGACTTCGCCGAGATCACTCGATCGACGCCCGAGAAGTCGCTGCTGCGCCCACTGAGCAAGACCGGTGGCCGTAACAACCAGGGCCGCATCACCACCCGCCACATCGGTGGTGGACACAAGCGCCAGTACCGCGTCATCGACTTCCGTCGTAACGACAAGGACGGCGTGAACGCCAAGGTCGCTCACATCGAGTACGACCCCAACCGCACCGCACGCATCGCGCTGCTGCACTACTTCGACGGTGAGAAGCGTTACATCCTCGCCCCGAACAAGCTGAAGCAGGGCGACGTCGTCGAGAACGGCGCATCGGCTGACATCAAGCCGGGCAACAACCTTCCGCTGAAGAACATCCCCACCGGTACCGTGATCCACGCGATCGAGCTCCGCCCCGGCGGCGGCGCGAAGATGGCTCGCTCGGCCGGAGCATCCGTTCGTCTGGTTGCTAAGGACGGCCCCTACGCGCAGCTTCGTCTGCCGTCGGGTGAAATCCGCAACGTCGACGCACGCTGCCGCGCCACGATCGGCGAGGTCGGCAACGCCGAGCAGTCGAACATCAACTGGGGTAAGGCCGGCCGCAGCCGCTGGAAGGGCATCCGCCCGACCGTCCGCGGTGTCGCGATGAACCCGGTCGACCACCCGCACGGTGGTGGCGAGGGCAAGACGTCCGGTGGACGTCACCCCGTCTCCCCCTGGGGTCAGGCCGAGGGTCGTACCCGTCACGCCAACAAGGAAAGCGACAAGTACATCGTGCGTCGTCGCACCGCCGGCAAGAAGCGTAAGTAGGAGTAGAAGAAGATGCCACGGAGTCTCAAGAAGGGCCCCTTCGTCGACGAGCACCTGCTTCGCAAGGTCGTCGTGCAGAACGAAGCCGGTACCAAGAACGTCATCAAGACCTGGTCTCGCCGGTCCATGATCATCCCGGCAATGCTGGGTCACACGATCGCGGTCCACGACGGACGCAAGCACATTCCTGTGTTTGTCTCCGAGACCATGGTCGGTCACAAGCTGGGCGAGTTCGCGCCCACCCGCACCTTCCGCGGCCACGAGAAGGACGACAAGAAGGGCCGTCGCCGCTAACGCGGCGACGATAGAGGAGAGAGAAATGGTGGAGTCCATCGCACGCGTGCGACACATCCGCGTGACCCCTCAGAAGGCTCGTCGTGTCGTCGCGCTCATCAAGGGCAAGCAGGCCCAGGAAGCTCTGGCGATCCTGAAGTTCGCCCCGCAGAGCGCCAGTGAGCCGATCTACAAGCTTGTCGCGTCGGCTATCGCCAACGCACAGGTGAAGGCGGATCGTGACGGCGAGTACCTCGACGAGCAGGACCTGTACGTAGCTAATGCCTACGTCGACGAGGGCACGACGCTCAAGCGTTTCCGTCCCCGTGCACAGGGTCGCGCTTTCCAGATCAAGAAGCGCACGAGCCACATCACGGTCGTGCTCTCGACGCCTGAGGTCGCTGCTGCGGCTGAGGGCGACAGCAAGAAGAAGGCGAGCAAGTAATGGGCCAGAAAGTAAACCCGTACGGCTTCCGCCTCGGAATCACCACGGACCACGTGTCTCGTTGGTTCTCGGACTCGACCAAGCCGGGGCAGCGTTACGCCGACTACGTGGCCGAGGATGTCAAGATCCGCAACCTGCTGAAGACCCAGCTCGACCGAGCTGGTGTCTCCAACATCGAGATCGAGCGCACCCGCGACCGCGTCCGCGTCGACATTCACACCGCCCGTCCGGGCATCGTGATCGGTCGTCGTGGAGCCGAGGCCGAGCGCATCCGCGGTGACCTCGAGAAGCTCACCGGCAAGCAGATCCAGCTGAACATCCTCGAGGTGAAGAACCCCGAGGCTGACGCTCAGCTCGTCGCACAGGGCATCGCCGAGCAGCTCTCTGCTCGTGTGGCGTTCCGTCGTGCGATGCGCAAGGGCCTCCAGGGCGCGCAGCGCGCTGGAGCCAAGGGCATCCGCATCCAGGTCTCCGGCCGCCTCGGTGGCGCCGAGATGAGCCGCTCGGAGTTCTACCGCGAAGGTCGTGTGCCGCTGCACACACTGCGCGCGAACATCGACTACGGCTTCTACGAGGCGAAGACCACCTTCGGCCGCATCGGCGTGAAGGTCTGGATCTACAAGGGTGACCTCACCGCTAAGGAGCTCGCTCGCGAGCAGGCCAACGCGCCGAAGTCACGCGGTCGCGACGACCGTGGTGGCGACCGTCGTCGTGCCCCGCGTAACGAGGCACCTGTTGCAGAAGGAGCGTCGGCATAATGCTCATCCCCCGTAAGGTCAAGTTCCGCAAGCAGCACCACCCGGGTCGCTCGGGTCAGGCTACCGGCGGCACGAAGGTCTCCTTCGGCGAGTACGGCATCCAGGCTCTGACCCCCGCGTATGTGACCAACCGTCAGATCGAGGCAGCTCGTATCGCGGTGACCCGTCACATCAAGCGTGGTGGAAAGGTGTGGATCAACATCTACCCCGACCGTCCGCTCACGAAGAAGCCTGCTGAAACCCGCATGGGTTCCGGTAAGGGTTCTCCCGAGTGGTGGGTCGCAAACGTCAAGCCGGGTCGCGTCCTCTTCGAGGTCGGCGGTGTCAGCGAGGAACTTGCTCGCGAAGCACTGACCCGAGCCATTCACAAGCTGCCTCTGAAGGCACGCATCATCAAGCGCGAGGAGGGCGACGCGTAATGGCGATCGGCACCAAGGAGCTCGCCCCGGCAGAGCTCGACACGTTCGAAGACCAGCGCCTCGTTGAGGAGCTGCGTAAGGCCAAGGAGGAGCTTTTCAACCTCCGATTCCAGTCGGCTACCGGCCAGCTGGAAAGCCACGGCCGCATCCGCGCCGTCAAGCGCGACATCGCGCGCCTCTACACGGTGATCCGCGAGCGCGAGCTGGGCATTCGTGCCACGCCCGCGCCCGTCGAGGCCCCGGCCAAGAAGGCGTCCAAGTCGAAGGCGAAGAAGACCGAGGATGCCTCGGCTGACGCCGAAGGGAAGGCTGAGTAATGGCCACCAAGAAGGAAGCGGCAGCGGAAGCTCCCGTCTCGCACGATGTGCGTGACGAGAACGCCCGCGGTTACCGCAAGACGCAGCGCGGCTACGTCGTCAGCGACAAGATGGACAAGACCATCGTTGTCGAGGTCGAAGACCGCGTGAAGCACCCGCTCTACGGCAAGGTCATCCGCCGTACCGAGAAGCGCAAGGTGCACGACGAGACCAACTCGGCGGGCATCGGCGACCTGGTCGTCATCAGCGAGACCCGTCCGCTCAGCGCCACCAAGCGCTGGCGTCTGGTCGAGATCGTCGAAAAGGCCAAGTAAGCCGCAGGCTTACTTAAGGAGTAATAGTGATTCAGCAGGAATCCCGCCTCAAGGTCGCCGACAACACCGGCGCGAAGGAGCTGCTCACGATCCGTGTTCTCGGTGGTTCGCGCCGCCGTTACGCCGGTCTGGGTGACACCATCGTCGCCACCGTCAAGGACGCGATCCCGGGTGGAAACGTCAAGAAGGGCGATGTGGTCAAGGCCGTCATCGTCCGTACCAAGAAGTCTGTCCGTCGTCCGGACGGCTCCTACATCAAGTTCGACGAGAACGCCGCCGTCCTCCTGAAGAGCGACGGGGAGCCTCGCGGCACCCGCATCTTCGGACCGGTCGGTCGCGAGCTTCGTGACAAGAAGTTCATGAAGATCGTCTCGCTCGCCCCGGAGGTTATCTGATCATGGCGAACATCAAGAAGGGTGACCTGGTTCAGGTCATCTCGGGTGCTAAGCCCGAGCGCGGCGGAGACCGCGGCAAGCAGGGCAAGGTCCTCGAGATCCTTGCCGCGCAGAACCGCGTGATCGTCGAGGGCGTGAACTACATCACCAAGCACACCCGCGTCGGCCAGACGCAGCGTGGCACCAAGACGGGCGGCATCGAGACTCTCGAGGCTCCCATCCACATTTCGAACGTCGCACTCGTCGACCCCGAGACCAAGAAGCCGACCCGCGTCGGCCGCCGGGTCGAGGAGCAGACCAAGGACGGCGTCAAGCGCATCGTTCGTGTGCGTTACGCGAAGAAGTCAGGTAAGGACCTCTGATGAGCACCGAGACTGCCGCGCCGGCTGGCAAGATCCAGCCGCGCCTGAAGCAGAAGTACAAGGCCGAAATCCAGCAGAAGATGCAGGAAGAATTCGGCTACGAGAACGTGATGCAGATCCCCGGTCTCGTCAAGGTCGTCGTCAACACCGGTGTCGGTGAGGCGGCTCGCGACAGCAAGGTGATCGATGGTGCGGTCGAGGACCTCACCAAGATCACCGGCCAGAAGCCGATCGTCACGAAGGCCAAGAAGTCCATCGCGCAGTTCAAGCTGCGTGAGGGCCAGGCCATCGGCGCGCACGTCACCCTCCGTGGCGACCGTGCGTGGGAATTCGTCGACCGTCTCGTCTCGCTCGCACTGCCCCGCATCCGCGACTTCCGCGGCCTGTCGGGCAAGCAGTTCGACGGCCACGGAAACTACACCTTCGGTCTCCAGGAGCAGAGCGTGTTCCACGAGATCGATCAGGACAAGATCGACCGCGTTCGCGGCTTCGACATCACCGTCGTCACCACTGCGAAGACGGACGACGAGGGTCGGGCACTGCTCCGTCACCTCGGCTTCCCCTTCCAGGCGGAGGACGCAAAGGCGTAACACTGCGGACCCCTGCCCGTCGGGCAGGGGTCCGGTGTGCGCTTACAATTGAAGATTGCATCTCATAGAAGGTCGTCTGTCGTGTAACGGCAGCCGAAACCTCATGATCAAAGGAAAATACTCATGACAATGACAGACCCGGTCGCAGACTTGCTGACCCGTCTGCGCAACGCGAACTCGGCACACCACGACTCCGTGTCTCTGCCGTCGAGCAAGCTCAAGACCAACATCGCCGAGATCCTCAAGCAGGAGGGTTACATCTCCGGCTACGAGGTCAGTGACGCACGCGTCGGACAGAACCTCACCCTCACGCTGAAGTACGGTCCCAACCGTGAGCGTTCGATCGCGGGCATCAAGCGCGTGTCGAAGCCGGGCCTGCGCGTTTACGCGAAGTCCACGGAGCTCCCCAACGTCCTCGGCGGCCTTGGCGTGGCCATCCTGTCCACCTCCTCCGGTCTTCTCACCGACCGTCAGGCTGAGCAGAAGGGCGTAGGCGGAGAAGTTCTCGCCTACGTGTGGTAATTCGAAATGTCGCGTATTGGACGACTTCCCATCGAGATCCCCGCGGGCGTCACCATTTCGGTTGACGGACGTGCGGTTGCGGTGAAGGGCCCCAAGGGTGAACTCACCCTCAATGTGGCCAGCCCCATCGAGGTCGCGGTCGAGGACACCCAGGTGGTTGTCTCCCGTCCCGACGACGAGCGTGAGTCCCGGTCGCTTCACGGCCTGACCCGCACGCTCATCAACAACAACATCATCGGCGTCACTCAGGGCTACACCAAGGGCCTCGAGGTCGTCGGCACCGGTTACCGCGTGCAGCAGAAGGGCAGCTCGGTCGAGTTCGCTCTCGGCTTCTCGCACCCGGTCCTGATCGACCCGCCCGAGGGCATCACCCTGACGGTCGAGGGCAACAACAAGCTCACCGTCAGTGGCATCGACAAGCAGGCTGTCGGCGAGGCAGCTGCGAACATCCGCAAGATCCGCAAGCCCGAGCCGTACAAGGGCAAGGGCGTGCGTTACGCCGGCGAGGTCGTGCGTCGCAAGGCCGGAAAGGCTGGTAAGTAACCATGGCTGTGAAGTCGAAGTCCGACGCCCGCGCGCGTCGTCATGCCCGTCTTCGCAAGAAGATCGTCGGCACCGAGGCGCGTCCGCGTCTTGTCGTGAACCGTTCGGCCCGCCACGTCTTCGTCCAGCTGGTCGACGACAGCAAGGGCCACACCGTTGCCTCGGCGTCCACCCTCGAGACCGAGCTGCGCTCGTTCGACGGTGACAAGACCGCCAAGGCCCGCAAAGTCGGAGAGCTCGTCGCAGAACGCGCCAAGGCTGTCGGTGTCACCGAGGTCGTCTTCGACCGCGGTGGTAACCGCTACGCCGGCCGTGTCGCGGCGATCGCCGACGGCGCCCGCGAAGGGGGGCTGGCACTGTGAGTGACAACAAGGAGAACGAAGTGACCACCGAGCAGCCTGCTGCTGAGAACGCACCGGTCGAGACCGCTGCGTCCACCGAGCAGCCGCAGCGCGACGAGCGCCAGGGCCGCCGCGGTGGCCGCGACCGCGGCCAGGGTGGCCGTGACCGCAACTCGCGTGACCGTGGGGACAACCAGTTCCTGGAGCGCGTCGTCACCATCAACCGCGTCTCGAAGGTCGTGAAGGGTGGTCGACGGTTCAGCTTCACCGCTCTCGTGGTCGTCGGTGACGGCAACGGTCTGGTCGGCGTCGGCTACGGCAAGGCCCGCGAAGTTCCTCTCGCCATCTCCAAGGGTGTCGAAGAAGCCAAGCGGAACTTCTTCCGTGTTCCCCGCGTCGGCACCACGATCCCGCACCCGGTTCAGGGCGAGGCCGCTGCCGGTGTCGTTCTGCTCCGTCCGGCTGCTGCTGGTACCGGTGTTATCGCTGGTGGTCCGGTTCGCGCCGTACTCGAGTGCGCTGGTGTCCACGACGTTCTGTCGAAGTCGCTCGGTTCGTCGAACACGATCAACATCGTGCACGCGACCGTCGCGGCGCTCAAGAGCCTTGAGGAGCCTCGCGCTGTCGCGGCTCGTCGTGGTCTTGACTACGACGCCGTCGTTCCGGGCATCATCATCCGTAACGAGGCAAAGGCGGCTGCTGCAGCCGCTGCAAAGGTAGGTGCCTGATGGCCGCCCGTCTGAAGGTGACCCAGATCAAGTCCAAGGTGAGCGAGAAGCAGAACCAGCGTGACACGCTGCGCAGCCTCGGTCTCAAGCGCATCGGTGACACCACCGTTCGCCCCGACGACGCGCAGACGCGCGGCTACGTCAAGACCGTCGCCCACCTCGTAAAGGTTGAGGAGATCGACTAATGGCTGAGAAGAACGACGCCGTCGAGGAGAAGGCCGCAAAGGCCCCCGCCAAGAAGGCTGCCGCTCCCAAGGCTGCGGCTGAGAAGAAGCCCGCTGCGAAGAAGGCGCCTGCAAAGGCCGCTGCCGACGCGAAGGCACCCAAGGCTGAGCCCGCTGCGAAGAAGCCTGCTGCGAAGAAGGCCAAGCCTGCGGCGGATGCTCCGGCCTCCCGTCCAGGAGTGCTCAAGGTTCACCACCTGCGTCCGGTCCCCGGTGCCAACACCGCGAAGACCCGTGTCGGTCGCGGTGAGGGCTCCAAGGGTAAGACCGCTGGTCGCGGAACCAAGGGCACCAAGGCTCGCAACACCGTACGCATCGGGTTCGAGGGTGGGCAGATGCCTCTGCACATGCGCACCCCGAAGCTGCGCGGCTTCAAGAACCCGTTCCGCGTCGAGTACCAGGTCGTGAACCTGGCCAAGCTCGCGGAGCTGTACCCGAAGGGCGGCGACGTCACCGTCGGCGACCTGGTCGCAAAGGGCGCCGTTCGCAAGAACGAGAAGGTCAAGGTCCTCGGCAACGGCGACATCGATGTGAAGCTCACCGTCTCGGTCGACAAGGTCTCGGGATCTGCTGAGCAGAAGATCGTGGCCGCTGGCGGAACCGTCAAGTAGTCACATCAGAGAGGGGTCGGAGATTCTCCGGCCCCTCTCTGCGTTACGCTGGTCTTTCGGCCGCCCTCAGCGGACCGGCAACCATTCCTGGAGGAACGCCCTTGTTTAGCGCTATCGCGCGGATCTTCCGCACCCCCGACCTACGGCGGAAGATCGGTTTCACCCTGGCGATCATCGCCCTCTACCGGCTCGGCTCGCATGTGCCGGCTCCGTTCGTGCACTTCCCGAACGTCGAAGAGTGCCTGCGTCTGAATGCGGGTACTGAAGGGCTGCTGAGCCTGGTCAACCTCTTCTCGGGCGGCGCTCTGCTCCAGCTCTCGATCTTCGCTCTTGGCGTTATGCCCTACATCACGGCGACGATCATCACGCAGCTGCTTCGTGTGGTCATCCCGCACTTCGAGGCGCTGCACAAGGAAGGTCAGGCAGGACAGGCCCGCCTGACCCAGTACACCCGCTACCTCACGATCGCACTTGCACTGCTACAGTCGACGACTCTCGTGACGGTCGCGCGAAGCGGCCAGTTGTTCGGAACAACCGACATCGCCGCTTGTCAGCAGCTGCTGACCAATGACGTCTGGTGGGCTCAGCTGCTCATCATCATCGCCATGACCGCGGGTACGGGCCTCATTATGTGGTTCGCAGAGCTGGTCACCGAGCGGGGTATCGGCAACGGAATGTCGCTGCTCATCTTCACCTCGATCGCTGCGACCTTCCCGTCCGCGATGTGGATGATCTTCGAGTCGAACGGCTTCGAGACATTCCTGCTTGTTCTCGCAATCGGAATCGTGGTCACCGGCCTCGTCGTGTTCGTCGAGCAATCGCAGCGCAGAGTTCCCGTGCAGTACGCAAAGCGTATGGTCGGTCGCCGCACATACGGCGGCACGAACACCTACATCCCGATCAAGGTGAACATGGCGGGTGTGATCCCGATCATCTTCGCGTCGTCGCTGCTGTACATCCCGATGTTGATCGCACAGTTCAACACTCCGCAGGATGGTTCGGAGCCGGCCGGCTGGGTCGTCTGGATCTCGCAGAACTTCACCACAGGCGACCAGCCGCTGTACATGGCGGTCTACTTCCTGCTGATCATCGGATTCACCTACTTCTACGTCGCGATCACGTTCAACCCGGTCGAGGTCGCCGACAACATGAAGAAGTACGGCGGATTCATCCCCGGCATCCGCGCGGGGCGTCCGACGGCCGAGTACCTGGACTTCGTGCTCACGCGCATCACGTTCCCGGGGTCCATCTATCTCGGTCTGATCGCACTCATCCCGCTCATCGCTCTGGCCACCGTCAACGCGAACCAGAACTTCCCGTTCGGCGGCGCGTCGATCCTCATCATCGTCGGTGTGGGACTGGAGACGGTCAAGCAGATCGATGCGCAGCTCCAGCAGCGTCACTATGAAGGGCTTCTCCGTTGACACAGGCTCAGCACACCGCAGCATCCGCTCGTCTTCTGATCGTCGGCCCGCAGGGCTCCGGCAAGGGCACGCAGGGCGTGCGCATCGCTGAGGCCTACGGTATCCCCGTCGTCTCGACTGGCGATATCTTCCGCGCCAACATCAAGGGCGGAACCGACCTCGGCAAGCAGGTCACCGCGATTCTCGACCGTGGGGATCTCGTGCCCGACGAGCTGACCGGTGAGATCGTGCGCGATCGCCTGTCGCAGGATGACGCTGTGCATGGTTTCCTGCTCGACGGCTATCCGCGTAACGCCGCACAGGTCGGTCACCTCGACGAGTTCCTCACCGCTCGTGGTGAGTCGTTGGATGCCATCATTCTGCTAGACGTTCCGCGCGACGAGAGCATCGCGCGTCTGAAGCTTCGCGCAGAAGAGCAGGGCCGTTCGGACGACACCGAAGAGGGCATTGCGCACCGTCTCGACATCTACGAGAACGAGACTGCGCCGATCCTCGCTGTCTACGGTGAGCGAGGCATCGTCGACCGCATCAACGGCGTCGGCTCGCTCGACGAGATCACCGAGCGGATCATGTCGGCGCTGCAGGCGCGTGGCTTGACGCTCGCGGCCTGAGCTGTGTTCCGTCGCTCGATCTACAAGACCCCAGCGCAGCTGCGGGCGATGATCGAACCTGGACTCATCACCGCAGCCTCACTCGACGCTGCTGGCGCGGCGATTCGTGCCGGGGCGTCGACAGCGGAGGTTGACTCTGCGGCGTCCGCTGCGATCACGGACCGTGGCGCCGAGTCGAACTTCAAGCTCGTGCGCGGTTACCGCCACACCACGTGCATCTCGGTGAACGAGCAGGTCGTGCACGGCATCCCCAGCGCACGCGTATTGGCGCCCGGCGATATCGTCTCGGTTGACAGCGGTGCGCAGTTCCAGGGATGGAACGGCGACAGTGCACGGACATTCATCGTGCCCGACCCGGAGCGACCGGAACTGGTCGCGCGGCGCTCGGAGCTGTCTCGCGTCACCGAGGGCTCGATGTGGGCGGGGATCGCCGCGATGGCATCCGTTTCTCACATCGGCGAGATCGGTGCGGCGATCCAGGAATACATCGAGGCACAGGGCTCTTCTGAGGTTTCGGGCTCGACCTACGGCATCCTGCGCGAGTACGTGGGGCACGGCATCGGGCGCAAGATGCACGAGGCGCCGAGCGTGTTCAACTACCGCACACCCGATCCAGGGGCTGAGATCAAGCCGGGTCTGGTCCTTGCGATCGAGCCGATGGTCACCGCCGGGGGAGAAGACACCCTGGTCGAGGATGACGACTGGACGGTCTCGACGGTCGACGGCACTGACGGCTCGCACTGGGAGCACTCGGTCGCATTCCACGCCGACGGTATCTGGGTGCTGACTGCCGCTGACGGCGGCGCCGCGGGCCTCGCCCCGTTCGGCATTGTGCCGGTGCCGGTGGCGTAGCCTCGCGCCGCGCGAAAAACGTCTTGCTGCATGAAAAACGTGGTGCCAGCACCTGTTTCATGCGGCAAACCATTTCTCGTGGCGTGACGACTTGTCCTGCACCATCCGCGGTCCGAGCTGAAGCTGGGGATAGCGCCGTGTGAGAGCGCCGGTTCGGGCACGATGAGCGGATGCCATTGACACTGCTCGACCGCGCGTGCGCGGTCTCCCCGCTTCCGCTGTGCACGACCGAAGATACTCGGCGGCTCGGCATCCGACTGAATTCGGCCTGGCTGCGCGTGCGCAAGGGGATATATGTCGACCGCGCCGCGTATGACAAGCTTCCGGCGCGCAAGAGGTACGCCGTGCGCGTGTATGCGTTCCTGCGCAAGAACCCGGATGCTGTGCTCTGCCTCGAGTCGGCGGCTGTCATCTGGGGCCTGCCGCAGTTCAACGAACCGAAAGACATCCACGTCTTCGACCCCGATCGCACTGCGTCGTGGCGGTATGGAGATGTCTGTGTGCACACCAGTCGGGATCCCCGCGAGATCGAACAGGTCAACGGGGCCAACGTGACCAGCATGCTGGACACCGTCTGCGATCTCGTTCGGGTCGTTTCACCGGCACAGGCGCTCGCTATCACGGATGCTTCGATCTCGCCGGTGCAGGGCGGACTGCTCAGGCGCAGCGAACTTCGGGAGCGGGCCGGCGGCCAGCAGAATCAGCGTGGGCGAGCACGAATGCAATCGGTGTGAGAACTGGCTGATCCGCTGGCGGAGTCACCCGCTGAAAGCGTGAGCCGAGCAGTCATCCTCTGGAGCGGGTTCGAGGTGCCGGTGCTGCAGCGCGAGTTCTTCTATGAGGGCGAACTCGACCGGGTCGACTTCTTCTTCAAGTCGGTCCGCGCTATTGGCGAGTCTGACGGCTGGGGCAAGTACAACCTGGAGGATCCTGCCGAGGCGGCGAACAAGCTCAAGGACGAGAAGCGCCGTGAGGATCGGCTTCGCCGTCACCAGCATCCATTCGCTCGATGGGAAATGCGCGGCATCTGGAAGGTGACCCCCTCTGTCAGGCGCTGGTGTCCATCGGCGTGCCGATCGTCCGGCCGCGGCAAGACGCAATGCTGGTCACGCTCACGCACAATTCGCGGGCGAAGCCGTGGAATCACCGCGCCTGACCTCGCCTGCGCTGCGCGCGAGAAACGGCTAACTGCATGAGGCAGGTGCTGGCACCACGTTTCTCATGCAGAAGGACGTTTCTCGCGGGGGAATGGCCCGGGGAAAGCGCGAGCAGGGGGTGAGGGAGGGGGTCGCGCTCCCTGCGGGGGCATAGGATTCTGGGGAAAGATGAAAGGGTATGGGCGCTCGGCGCCACCCTCCTTCTACTGAACGGAACGTCATGGCCGCTGCTGCCAAGAGCAACACCAACTGGTTCGCCATCGGAATCTCGATCGCGGTTGTCGTGGTCCTCGTGGCACTCGGCGGACTCGTCGTCTTCCTGAACAATCAGGCGAGCGCTCCGGGCGTCGCCCCGCAGAGCGCGATCATCAACGATGAGACCGGCGCTGTCAGCTTCGGTACCGGTGAAGATCAGGTCGATACATTCGTGGACTTCATGTGCCCCGCGTGCAACGCTTTCGAGCAGCAGTACGGTGTGCAGCTCCAGGCGGCTGCGGCGAACAACGACATCACGCTCAACGTGCACCCCATCTCGATCCTCGACCGCTTCTCGCAGAACACCGACTACTCGACGCGTGCTGCCGCGGCGTCCTACTGCGTGGCAGAGACGGCACCTGACTCGTTCCTCGACTTCTTCAACCTTCTCTTCGAGAAGCAGCCTGCCGAGAACACGACTGGTCTGACCGATGACGAACTTGCTGCCTTCGCCGACCAGGTGGGTGCGGGAGACGCCGCGGACTGCATCGCGGCCGGCACCTACATGGACTTCATCGGAGACCAGACCAACGCGCACGAGATCCAGGGCACACCCACCGTCGACATCAACGGCGAGCGACTCGACCTGCAGGCCGGCGACGCAGCGAAGATCGAGCAGCTGCTGGGCTGATCCGCCCGCACCCACCTCGAGTTGCCGAGGGGCACCATAGCGGATAAGATGGAGCGTTGGTGCCTTGCGCCCAGTTTCGGCGTGTCCGTCTGGAGCGGCATCACAATCATCCATCCAACGCAGATCGACCGGTCTGCAGAAGCGTCAGCGAGGCTATGGCTAAGAAAGACGGTGTCATCGAGATCGAGGGCGTGATCTCCGAGGCTCTGCCCAACGCGATGTTCCGCGTTGAGCTCAGCAATGGACACAAGGTCCTTGCAACGATCTCGGGCAAGATGCGACAGAACTACATCCGCATCATCCCCGAAGACCGTGTCGTCGTGGAGCTCAGCCCCTACGACCTCACCCGCGGTCGTATCGTCTACCGCTACCGCTGATCGGTCGAGAAGTAACGGCCTGCCCCTGCCCGGGGCGGTACGAAGACAGCGAACAGGAAACATCATGAAGGTCAATCCCAGCGTCAAGCCCATGTGCGATCACTGCAAGGTGATTCGCCGTCACGGCCGCGTCATGGTGATCTGCAAGAGCAACCCGCGCCACAAGCAGCGCCAGGGCTGATCGAACAGATCTGACACACAACTGAATACACGCAGGCAGGGTCAAGAAGCCGCGAAAGCAGCCGACACCTCGGGACAGAGGCCCGGGTCCACATCCTGCCCCACACCTCTACTCATCTCAGGAGAAACCGCATGGCACGTCTTGCCGGCGTTGACATCCCGCGCGACAAGCGCGTGGTGATCGCCCTTACCTACATCTACGGCGTTGGCCGTACCCGCTCGGTCGAGATCCTCAAGGCCACCGAGATCGACGAGTCGATCCGCGTCAAGGACCTCTCGGACGACCAGCTCATCGCGCTTCGCGACTACATCGAAGGCAACTACAAGGTGGAGGGTGACCTGCGCCGCGAGGTCGCCGCAGACATCCGCCGCAAGGTTGAGATCGGCTCCTACGAGGGCATCCGTCACCGTCGTGGCCTTCCGGTCCGCGGCCAGCGCACCAAGACCAACGCCCGTACCCGCAAGGGCCCGAAGCGCACCGTCGCAGGCAAGAAGAAGGCCCGCTAAGCAGCGGCCAGGGAATAGGAGAAAACTTTCATGGCTGCACCTAAGGCCGCCGCGCGCAAGCCGCGCCGCAAGGAAAAGAAGAACATCGCGCTGGGCCAGGCCCACATCAAGTCGACGTTCAACAACACCATCGTTTCGATCACCGACCCGTCCGGCGCTGTCATCAGCTGGGCATCCTCGGGTGGCGTGGGCTTCAAGGGCTCGCGCAAGTCGACCCCGTACGCCGCTGGTATGGCTGCTGAGTCGGCTGCCCGCCAGGCTCAGGAGCACGGCGTCAAGAAGGTCGATGTCTTCGTGAAGGGTCCGGGCTCCGGCCGCGAGACCGCGATCCGTTCGCTCACGGCCGCAGGCCTCGAGGTCGGTTCGATCCAGGACGTCACGCCGCAGGCGCACAACGGATGCCGCCCGCCGAAGCGTCGCCGCGTCTGATCAGGTTGTTGCGAGGGATGCGCACGCATCCCTCGCTCTGCCCGTCAGGGCACTGACTTTCACAACTCAAAAACCTCACCCAACACATGTCATATAGCGGGCATGTGATCGAAAGGAACACAGAGTGCTTATTGCACAGCGTCCCACACTTACCGAGGAAAAGATCGCCGAGGACCGGAGCCGGTTCATCGTCGAGCCGCTCGAGCCCGGCTTCGGGTACACCATCGGAAACGCGCTGCGTCGCAGCCTGCTCTCCTCGATCCCCGGTGCTGCTGTTACCAGCATCCGTATCGATGGCGTCCTGCACGAGTTCAGCACCATCCCCGGTGTGAAGGAGGATGTCACTGAGATCATCCTCAACATCAAGCAGCTCGTCGTCTCGAGCGAGCGCGACGAGCCCATCACGGCTTACCTGCGCAAGACCGGTGCCGGAGAGGTTACCGCCGCTGACATCTCGGCTCCTGCCGGTGTCGAGGTGCACAACCCCGAGCTCGTCATCGCAACGCTCAACGACACCGCGAAGTTCGAGCTCGAGCTCACGATCGAGCGTGGCCGTGGCTACGTGTCGGCGACCCAGAACCGCAACGAGTACGCCGAGGCGGGGCAGATCCCCGTCGACTCGATCTACTCGCCGGTCCTCAAGGTCAGCTACCGCGTCGAGGCGACTCGCGCCGGTGAGCGCACCGACTTCGACAAGCTCATCCTCGATGTCGAGACCAAGAACAGCATGCTCCCGCGCGACGCTGTCGCTTCGGCTGCAAAGACCCTGACCGAGCTGTTCGGCCTCGCTCGCGAGCTGAACGTCGAGGCAGAGGGCATTGAGATCGGCCCGGCACCTGTGGAGCCCGTGCTCTCCAGCGAACTGTCGATGCCGATCGAAGACCTCGACCTCTCGGTCCGCTCCTACAACTGCCTCAAGCGCGAGGGCATCAACACGGTGTCCGAGCTCGTGGCGCTGTCGGAGACGCAGCTCATGAACATCCGCAACTTCGGCCAGAAGTCGGTCGACGAGGTGCGCGACAAGCTCATCTCGCTCGGTCTGTCGCTCAAGGATTCGGTGCCCGGTTTCGACGGCGCCCACTTCTACGGCGCAGGCGAAGACGAGTCCTTCTGACCTCCCCGAAATTCTGACCAGGAGTTAGACCAATATGCCTAAGCCCACTAAGGGACCCCGCCTCGGAGGCGGCCCCGCACACGAACGTCTGCTGCTTGCCAACCTGGCTGCTGCTCTCTACACGCACAAGTCGATCAAGACGACCGAGACGAAGGCCAAGCGCCTGCGTCCGCTCGCTGAGCGACTGATCACGTTCGCCAAGCGCGGCGACCTGCACGCCCGCCGCCGGGTGCTGTCGATCATCGGCGACAAGAACGTGGTTCACACGCTCTTCACCGAGATCGCACCGCTGGTCGCTGACCGTGAGGGTGGCTACACCCGCATCACGAAGGTCGGAAACCGTAAGGGCGACAACGCTCCTATGGCTGTCATCGAGCTCGTCCTCGAGCCCGTCACGCCGAAGGCCAAGAAGTCGGCTGCCAAGGCCGCCCCGAAGGCTGAGAAGACCGAGAAGGTCGAAGACGCACCCAAGGCAGAGGAAAAGCCTGCCGAGGATGTCGCCGCCGAGTCGCAGCAGGAGGGCGCTTCAGCTGAAGCTGCCGCCTCCGATGCAGTCGAGGGCGACAAGTAACACACCCTCGTAGAGAAGGCCCGCGCTCCCGTCAGGGAGGGCGGGCCTTCTCTCGTTGGGGGCAGTGCGACAGGGGAGTGCGACAGGGGAGTGCGACAGAGGGCGGATGCCGCACCCATTAGGCTTGCCGAGTGAGTGAGCTGACCAGTCCGATAACCCGAGGTCCGCGCGCGTACCTCACCTTCATCTTCATCGGGTTGATCGCAGGTCTGCTCTCAGGGCTCTTCGGGGTCGGCGGAGGCACGGTGATTGTGCCGCTGCTCGTGCTCATGGTGCATTTTGACCAGCGGATCAGCGCCGGCACGTCTCTTGCGGCCATCGTGCCGATCGCGAGCATCGGTGTGATCTCCTACGCCATCCACGATTCCGTCGCCTGGATCCCCGCGCTCCTCCTCGCTGTCGGCGCAGTGGCCGGCGCGCAGGTCGGCACCCGACTGCTTCCGCGAGTCTCGCAGACGGCGCTCCGGTGGGGCTTCATCGGTTTCATCGTCATCGTCATCGTCATGCTGTTCGTGGTCATACCCTCGCGCGAAGCGACCTTCGAGCTGGGCTGGATCAACGGTGCAGCCCTCATTCTTGTTGGCATCGTCACCGGCATCATCTCCGGCCTCATCGGCGTCGGCGGTGGCGTCATCGTCGTGCCGGTGCTGATGATGGGATTCGGCACCACCGACCTCGTCGCCAAGGGCACATCGTTGCTCATGATGATCCCGGCGGCCCTGTCCGGCACGGTTGGCAACCTCCGCCACCACAACGTCGACCTGGTCGCTGCAGCCCTCATCGGTGTCGCCGCCTGCACGATGACGGCCTTGGGCGCATGGCTCGCCACGCTCGTCAACCCCTTCTGGGGAAACATGCTCTTCGCCGCATATCTCGTGGTCATCGCGGTGCAGATGATCATCAAGGCGCTCAGGATGCGGCGAGGCTGAGCGACGCGGCGTCGGCTGGATAGACTTGTCCGGTGCCTGTGAACAACGAACTGGTCGGCCGGGAGTTCCCGCCGACGCCTCCGTACCTGGTCGGTCGTGAGAAGGTGCGTGAGTTCGCTCGCGCGGTCTTCGCCGACGCTCCGCTGCACACTGACGTCGAGGCCGCGCGTGCCGCGGGCTTCGCTGATGTGGTCGCGCCCCCGACGTTCGCAATGGTCATTCAAGACCAGACGCTGCAGCTGCTGCTGGCCGAGCCCGATTCTGGCATCGTGCTCGCGCGCACGATCCACGCAGAACAGAGGTTCACGTATTCGAAGCCGATCGTCGCAGGCGACGAGCTCACCGGGCAACTGAAGGTCACCGGCATCCGCATGATGGCCGGCAACTCGATGGTCACCAGCGAAGCCGTGATCACGGATGCCGCAGGCGAACATGTCGTAACCGCCACGAGCGTGCTGCTCGTCGGCGCGGAAGAGGGGGACGCATGACTTTCACCGTCGGAGACGTCATCGCCGAGCGCACCATCCACCTCACGCGCGAATCGCTCGTCCGCTACGCGGGCGCCTCGGGCGACTTCAACCCCATCCACTACCGTGACGACATCGCGGAGTCCGTCGGCCTTCCCGGTGTGCTCGCGCATGGGATGCTGACGATGGGACTGGCCTCCTCTGTTGTGGTCGCAGCCCTTGACCCTGAAGTGAAGATCACCGAGTACGGTGTGCGTTTCACGCGTCCCGTCGTCGTCGACCCGCGAAGCGGCGCGGATGTCTCGGTGCTCGCGAAGGTCGGTGCCGTCGATGAAACCAGTGCGCGCATCGACCTCACCGTCACACACGCAGACACCACGGTCCTCGTCAAGGCGCAGCTGCGCGTCGCTCTCTGACGGTCCGCGATGGTAGATATCACCCCGATACCGCTTTCCGAGCTCACGACCCTGCACACGGGCGCGGCTCCCGAGCGGATGATGGATGCCACGAGCACCGATGAGCTCGTCGACACACTGCGTGAGGTGTGGTCTCTGGGCGAGGAGTGGTTCGTCCTCGGCGGCGGCTCGAACCTGTTCGCAGGCGATGAGCCCTTCGATGGTGCGGTCATCCGCATTCTCACCTCGGGTATCGAACGGGCGGAGTCCCCGCACCCCGGCCGCACCCGAGTGCGCGTGCAGGCAGGGCACAACTGGGACGACCTCGTCGCCTACACAGTCGAGCAGGGACTCGCGGGCATCGAAGCGATGAGCGGCATCCCCGGCACGGTCGGCGCAGCCCCCGTGCAGAACGTCGGAGCATATGGACAGGAGATCCAGGAGACTCTCGTCGAGGTCGAGCTCATCGACGAGTCCACTGGCGAGGTCTCAACCGTCCCGGCATCCGAACTGGGTCTGGGATTTCGCACCTCGGTGCTCAAACACCACTACGGCGGCGCACCTCTGCGTCGCGCGGTGATTCTCTCTGTGACCCTCGATCTCGCCGACGTCGGCGTCGGCGGCCGGCGGATCGGTGGCGAACAGCTGCGTCGCGCGCTCGGCATCGAGGGCGAAGAGACCGTCCCGCTCTCGTCGGTACGTGAGCGGATCCTCGAGATCCGCGCGGCGAAGGGGATGCTTCTGAACCCCGCCGATCCCGATACCCGCAGCGCTGGATCGTTCTTCCAGAACCTGATCGTCCCCGAGATGGTTGCCGCGCAGCTTCCTCCCGAGTGCCCGCGCTGGCCCGTGCAGCCGGATCTCGACGCAGCGACCGTGATCCCGCTGGAGTCGTACGACGGGCATGTGCCTCCTGCGTCGACGACGCGTCCGGAGGTCAAGGTGAGTGCGGCCTGGCTCATTGAGAATGCCGGAATCACCAAGGGGTTTCGTCTGCCGCGCTCGCGCGCGGGGATCTCGACCAAGCACGCCCTCGCCCTCACCAACCGCGCACACGCTACGGCAGGAGAGGTCAGCGAACTGGCCCGCTACATCCAGGCTCGTGTGCACGCGGAGTTCGGACTGCTGCTGCAGCCCGAACCGGTTCTCGTAGGTGTGGAACTGTAGCGACTACACTCGCGGGATGAGCGGACTCGTTCCCTACCTGTACTTTCCCGGAAACGCTGCGGAGGCGCTGGGCTTCTATCACGGGGTCTTCGGCGGCGAACTGCAGCTGTTCACGTACGAACAGTTCGGGCGCACCGATGGGCCCGGTGCCGCGATCGCTCATGGTCAGCTGAAAGGTGTCGTCGAGCTCTTCGCTTCGGATGCCGCCGGCGATGAAGACGCGGTCCACATGGTCGGCGCGACATTCTCGCTCCTCGGCACCGCCGAACCAACCACTCTGCAGAAATGGTTCGCTGCCCTCGGCGAGGGTGGCGGGATCATCGATCCATTGCAGAAGCGCCCGTGGGGCGACTTCGACGGTCAGGTCACCGACCGCTACGGCATCCGCTGGCTGATCGGATACCAGCAGAGCTGACGCGTCCGCTCAGGCGAACAGCTTCTGCAGGCGCTGGATGCCTTCGAGTAGCTGGTCATCGCCGAGTGCGTACGACAGGCGCAGGTATCCGGACGGGCCGAACGCCTCGCCGGGAACGACGGCGACTTCAGCCTTCTCGAGGATGAGGTCGGCGAGCGCCAACGATGTCGTGGGCGTGACGCCCTGCCAGGTGCGGTTCAGCAGACCCTGCACGTCGGGGTAGACGTAGAAGGCTCCGAGCGGGTTCGGCACCTGGACGCCATCGATCTTCGAGAGCTCCGACACGATCATCCGGCGACGACGGTCAAACGCCTCGCGGAACTGCTCCGCCTCGGTCTGCGGGCCCCAGAGCGCTGCAATGGCCGCGCGCTGGGCGATGTTGTTCACGTTGCTCGTGAGGTGGGACTGCAGGTTTCCGGCAACCTTGATGGCGTCGGCGGGGCCGACCATCCAGCCCACCCGCCAGCCCGTCATCGCGTAGGTCTTGGCGACGCCGTTGACGAGGATCGTCTGATCGGCGACCTCGGGAACCGCCTCGACGATCGAGGTGGCCTTCGTGCCTTCGTAAGTGAGGTTCTGGTAGATCTCATCGGAGATGATCCAGATGCCGTGCTCGAGCGCCCACTGCCCGATCGCTGTGGTCTCCTCGAGCGTGTAGACGGCTCCCGTGGGGTTCGAGGGCGAGACGAACACGAGTACAGTCGTGCGCTCGGTGCGAGCGGCCTCGAGCTGCTCGACGGTCACCTTGTAGTCCTGATCGGCGCCGGCGAATACCTCGACCGGGGTGCCATCAGCCAGGCGGATCGCTTCGGGGTAGGTGGTCCAGTACGGCGCGGGCAACAGCACGTCGTCTCCCGGGTTCACCACGGCCTGGAACGCCTGGTACACAGACTGCTTTCCACCGTTGGTGACGATCACCTGCGACGGTGCGACCTCGAGTCCGGAGTCACGCAGCGTCTTCGCGGCGATCGCCTCGCGAAGAGCGGGGAGCCCGGGGGCGGGGGTGTAGCGGAAGTTCGCGGGATCCTTCAGTGCCTCGGCGGCGGCATCCACGATGAACTGCGGCGTTGCGAAGTCGGGCTCGCCAGCGGCATAGGAGATGACCGGCTTGCCTTCCGCCTTGAGCGCCTTGGCCTTGGCATCGACCTTGAGAGTCGCCGACTCGGCGATGGCGGACAGTTTGCGGGAGAGGGGGGCGCGTTCAGTCACGCCTCAAATGGTACAAGGCTGCGCAGTCGTCCACAGCGTCCAGCACTAGTTGTGAAACTGAGTGTCAGATACACTGGCGCTGAGTCTCGATCGACCGGCTCGGCTCGCAACATTCAACTCAGGAGTGAACGATGAGCGCTGCAACCCCTTACGTCCCGCCCGTCGCGGACTACGCCTTCCTCTATCGAGAGGCTTTCGGCCGTGACATCGTCGCCGCGGCATCCGGCGGTGCGATCACTGCAGACGATGCCGTCGAGATCATCGCAGGCGCCGGAGAATTCGCCGCCGAAGTCCTCGCGCCGCTCGATCGCGCGGGCGACCAGATCGGCGCCCGGCTCGAGGGCGGTCAGGTGCACCTGCCCGAGGGCTTCCCCGAGGCCTACCAGGCGCTCGTCGAAGCGGGCTGGGTCAGCGCGACAGCACCGGAGTCCGCCGGAGGTGATGGGCTTCCGCAGTCGGTCGGCGCGGGGCTCGGCGAGATCTGGAACGCCTCGAACGCGGCATTCGCGCTGTGCTGGATGCTGGGGGCTGGAGCCATCCACGCGCTTGACGCCGCCGCATCCGAAGAGCTTCGTGAGACCTACCTGACCAAATTGGTCAGCGGCGAGTGGACCGGCACCATGAATCTCACCGAGCCCGAGGCCGGCACCGACCTCGGTGCGATTCGTACGATGGCCACTCCGCGCAACGATGGCACGTACGCGATCAGCGGCCAGAAGATCTTCATCACCTGGGGAGATCACGATGTCGCGGAGAACATCGTCCACCTCGTTCTCGCTCGCACGCCCGGCGCGCCCGACGGCGCGAAGGGGCTCTCGCTGTTCGTCGCGCCGCGCACGCTCGTGAACGCAGACGGCTCACTCGGTGGGCGCAACAGCGTTGAGACGGTCGCCATCGAGCACAAGCTTGGCATCCACGGCAGCCCGACTTGTGTGCTGGCCTATGAGGATGCCACCGGCTACCTCGTCGGCGAACTGCACGGCGGTCTTGCCGGAATGTTCGTAATGATGAACTCCGCGCGAGTGGGCATGGGGCACCAGGCTACCGGCATCTCTGATCGTTCCTATCAGGGGGCCGCTGACTACGCGCTCTCTCGTCTGCAAGGGCGCGTGCAGGAGCGAGCTGAGGGGACGCCGATTGCCGAGCATCCCGATGTGCGCCGCATCCTGCGCTCAATGTCCAGCCAGATCTTCGCGATGCGCGCACTATCTGTCTACGTCGGCGACCTGTTCGACCAGGGCGAGGAATCCGTGCGACTCGCCGAACTCTTCGTGCCGATCCTCAAGGGCTGGGCGAGTGAAGAGGCCCTGCGGGTGACGAGCGATGGTATTCAGGTTTATGGCGGCATGGGCTTCATCGAAGAGACCGGTGCGGCTCAGCACTACCGTGATGCCCGCATCGTGCCGATCTACGAGGGCACGACCGCCATCCAGTCGAACGACCTGATCGGGCGAAAGGTGCTGCGCGATCAGGGCGCGACGGTGGCAGAGCTGTTCGCGAAGATCGACGACACGGTGAGCGCATTGCGCCAGGCCGGGGGAGAGGTCGCCGCGCGCGTCGCCGATCGACTCTCGCGTGCGCTGGATTCTGCGCGTCGCGCGACCGATGGGCTCCTCGCGTTCGGTGCGGGGCGGGATGCCTCGGCCGTCAGTGTTCCGTACCTCATGCTGCTCGGCACGCTTGCCGGCGGCTGGATGCACGCCCTCACAGTCACCGCTGTGACGGCCCACCCCTCGCCGGAAGAGGCGGATGCTGCGCGACTCATCGACGCTGACTTCTACAGTGCCCACCACCTCGTCCGCGTGCACGCGCTCGCCGAGACGGTCGCTGGCGGCGAGATCGCCTGAGACTGTTCAGCTCGCCCGTAAGAACAGCCCGATGCGGTCAGTCCTCGTCGACCAGGAACTTCGAGTAGGCCGACAGCGTGAGGAAGGCCGGGAACTCGGAGCCCAGCGACACCTCGCGGAAGATCTCCGCGGCGTCGTCGTAACGGTCTCCCGCAGAGCGCGTCGCCTGAGCGAGCACCTCAGTGATGATGCCCTCGATGTACTCCGGTGTGATGCGGGTGCCGTCTTGGGTGGAGCGGTCCTGGTGGATCCACTGCCACACCTGCGAACGCGAGATCTCTGCCGTCGCAGCATCCTCCATGAGGTTGTCGATTGCAACGGCGCCGAGACCTCGCAGCCACGCCTCGATGTAGCGGATCGCCACCGACACGTTGCCGCGCACACCCGCCGCCGTGATGGGACGTCCGATGCGCAGGTCGAGGAGTTGCTCTGCCTTCACATCGACATCGTCGCGCTGTCGGTCGATCTGGTTCGGCCGATCGCCGAGCACCGCATCGAACTCCGCCTGAGCCGTGGGGATCAGATCGGGGTGGGCGACCCAGGTTCCGTCGAAGCCGTCGCCGGCCTCTCGCTTCTTGTCAGCGGTGACCTTCTCGATCGCGGCTGCTGTGACATCGGCATCCCGACGGTTCGGGATGAAAGCGCTCATGCCGCCGATCGCGAAGGCGCCCCGTTTGTGGCAGGTCTGCACCAGCAGCTCGGTGTACGCCCGCATGAACGGCACCGTCATCGTGATCTCACTGCGGTCCGGCAGCACGAATCGTGCGCCGCGGCCGCGGTAGTTCTTGATGATCGAGAAGATGTAGTCCCAGCGTCCGGCGTTCAGGCCAGCGCAGTGATCGCGGAGTGCGTAGAGGATCTCGTCCATCTCGAAGGCCGCCGGCAGCGTCTCGATGAGGACCGTGGCGCGGATCGTGCCGTGATCGATCCCGACGTAGTCCTCGGCGAACGTGAAGATGTCGTCCCAGAGGCCTGCCTCTTCGCTGGATTCGAGCTTGGGGATGTAGAAGTACGGCCCGCGACCCGCGTCGATCAGCGCCTTGGCGTTGTGGAAGAAGTACAGGCCGAAGTCGACCAGAGAAGCGGATGCCGCCATGCTGCGGCCCGTTCGGTCGACGAAGGCCAGGTGCTTCTCGACCAGGTGCCAGCCGCGCGGGCGCATCACGATGGTGGGAGTCTGCTCGGCAGTGACCTCGTAAGTCTTGCCTTCGGGGGAGGTGAACGTCAGTCGCCCAAGGATCGCGTCGCGCAGCGACAGCTGGCCGCCGATGACGTTCTGCCAGGTGGGGCTGGTGGCGTCCTCCTGGTCGGCGAGCCAGACCTTCGCGCCCGAATTGAGGGCGTTGATGGTCATCTTCGGATCGGTGGGGCCGGTGATCTCCACGCGGCGATCTTCGAGGCCGGGGCCCGCTCCCGCCACACGCCAGTCGGCGTCTTCACGGATGTGCTTCGTGTCGTCGCGGAACTGCGGATCGCGGCCACTGCCGATCTCGAAGCGGCGACGCAGGCGGTCCGCCATGCGGTCGTGGCGGCGGCCTGCGAAACGATGGTGCAGCTCGGTGAGGAAGGCGAGTGCTTCAGGGGTGAGGATCTCGTCGAACCGATCGCGGACGGGGCCGGTGACCGTGAGAGTCGGTCCCTGTTGGATGGTCTGCGTGGGAGCAGTGGTGGGTGCAGCGGTGGGAGTGCTCATGATGTCTCCTCGGTTCGGTCGAGCTACGGAGTGGCTTGACACCCACTCTGTGTGAAGTTCAGGCGTCCAGATGGATATTCTCGAGGTGAAGAATTCTCAAATTTCTGCTTTCGTGACAGAATCAGCCGCATGATGACCCTTCGACAGGCTCAGGGCCCGGAAATCACAGAAGACGCCGATGCTCTCACCATCGGGCGCCGCATCCGCCAGCTGCGCACTGCACGCGGGATGACGCTCGAGGATCTCGCCTCTGCCGTCGACCGCGCGCCCAGTCAGATGTCGATGATCGAGACGGGAAAGCGCGAGCCGAAGCTCACCCAGCTGCAGGCGATCGCACGCGCTCTCGGCGTCAGCCTCGACGCGGTGCTGGAGGGCGAGCCGCTCGACGAGCGCAGTGCCACCGAGATCGCTCTCGAGCGCGCGATGAAGGGGCAAACCTTCCAGGCGCTCGGCATCGATCCGTTCCGCATCTCGAAGACCGTGCCGACGGAGGCGCTCAAGGCTCTTCTCGCCCTGCATGAAGAGATCGAGCGGCTGGGGGACGAGCGCGCTGCCACTCCCGAAGAGGCCCGGCGTGCGAATGTCGAGCTGCGGCACCTGATGCGCGATCAGGACAACCACTTCGAGGATCTGGAGGTTCGCGCCGCTGAGATCCTCAGCGCGGTCGGGCACCCTGGCGGACCATTGACTCAACGCACAGCATCCGAGATCGCCGCATACCTCGGGTTCACCCTGCATTACGCGCCCGACCTGCCGCAGACCACGCGCAGCGTGGCCGACCTCGCCAACGGTCGGCTGTACCTGTCGAGCAGTGTTTCGGCGAAGGGCGACGCGCGCACCGCGGTGCTGCAAGCGCTCTCGAGTCGCATCCTCGGGCACGCCGAACCGCGCAGCTACGCCGAGTTCCTTCGTCAGCGGGTCGAGACGAACTACCTCACAGGCGCGCTACTGATCCCCGAGACGCACATCGTCCCGTCGCTGAAGGATGCGAAGCAGCGCAGAGCGATTTCGATCGAAGACCTGCGCGACACGTACTCGGTCTCATACGAGACCGCGGCGCACCGTTTCACCAACCTCGCCACGCGGCACCTCGACATTCCGGTGCACTTCCTGAAGGTGCACGAGTCGGGAACGATCACCAAGGCCTACGAGAACGACGACGTGAACTTCCCGACCGACCGGTTGGGTTCCATTGAGGGTCAGATGTGCTGCCGCCGGTGGACGAGCCGGGTCGTGTTCGACGAGGACGACCGCTTCAACCCGTACTACCAGTACACCGACACCGGGAACGGCACTTACTGGTGCACGGCACGGGTCGAGGCATCCAGCGAGGGCTTGCACTCGGTGAGCGTCGGCGTGCGCTTCGATGACACGAAGTGGTTCGTCGGCCGAGACACCGCGAACCGCGGTGTTTCGAAGCACTCCGTCGAGGTGTGCTGCCGCCGGGCTCCCGCCGACCTCGAGGAGCGTTGGCGCGAGCAGTCGTGGCCGAACGTGAAGACTCCGCGCACGCTGCTCGCGACCCTGCCGACCGGGTCTTTCCCCGGTGTCGACACCACGGACGTGTACGAGTTCCTCGAGGCGCACGCTCCGCGCTGACTCTGCAGCGCTCTCGCGGATGACGAGCGGGATGTTGGCTAGTCTGGGGGAGCCGCACGCACTAACCGGAGGATGATGAGATGACTGCTCGCTCGCGCCTCGCAGATGTCTTCGCCTCGCGTGATCCGGGCAGGGCGCGGCTCACCGTTGCGATCGGCGTCGCGGCGGGTGCGCTGGCCAGCGCCGCGGCCGGAATGGCGATCATCAAGGCACTCCATGCCGACAGCGGGCTCCTCGCGATGGCGATCTTCCTGTCGGTGATGGCGGGCAACATGGTCCATGACCGCTCCGCGGCGGGCAGAGCGGGAACGACAGCACTCATGCTGCCAGTACTCGGGCTCGTGATCGCTGCCGCGACACTGCTTTCGGCGTATCGCCCGGTGCTCATCGGCGTATTCATCGTGTTGACCGGGGCAGCGATCTGGGTCCGCCGGTTCGGTCCGCGGGCTGCGTCACTCGGCTCGCTCGGCTTCATGGGGTACTTCTTCACCCTCTTCATGAAACCGACGATCGACGCGCTTCCTGCGTTCCTCCTGATCGGCCTCACCGCTGTCGCCGCGCAGCTTGTGGTTCGACTGGTCCTGCTGCTGAAGAGACCGCGGGCAGAGATCGAGGTGCTGCTGCGAGAGCTGCGTGCTGCCTCTGCCGCTGCTCTGCGAACGGCATCGCGTGATGGCCACGGAAGTGCGCTGCGCATGAGCCTTGCGCGCCTCGATGAAGTCGGTCGGGCGATCGCCGCCTGGCAGCAGCACTTCCCGACCGACCGCTTTATCGCTTGCGACGAAGACACGCTTGCCGAGCGGGTGCTGGATGCTCGCGTCGACACCGAAGAGGCCTGTTACGAACTTGCCAGGCACGCCGCGCCTTCGAGCGCAGCATCCGCTCACGCGCCGCCTGTGACGCTCGCCCACCTCGAAGTGCTTCTCGACGACCACGCCTCCACCAGTCGCACCGCGGAAGCCACGGCCTGGGCCGAACAAGCGGTCACCCGTAGCGACCAGGGCGGTGACTTCGAGAACTATCTGGTGGCGCAGAGCACGCTCGCGCACGCGCGACTGCGTGCCATCAACCTCTCGCATGGGCTGGTGCATGACGGCCGCAGGGTGAACGACTCCGCCTCGCGCTCGCCGAAGGTTGCGGAAGAGCACCATCGCTCGATTCGCTGGCTCCCTTGGGGGCAGTGGCAGGCGAGCAGCCGCATGGCGGTGCAGGCGATGATCGCCGCATCCGTGGCGTCGGTCGTCGGTGAGGCAATCTCGGCCTCACGCTGGTACTGGGCCGTGATGACCGCATTCGTGATCTTCGTCGGTGCGACCACGCGCGGCGGCATCCTCACCCGAGCGTATCGACGGGTCGCCGGCACCGCGCTCGGCATCGTCGTCGGCATCGTTCCGGTGATACTCGCGGGGCACAATGACGTGATCCTGGTCAGCATCTGCGTGCTCAGTGTGTTCTGCATGCTGTACTTGGGGCCTTTGAACTACGTCTACTCGGCCTTCTCGATGACGGTTATGCTGGTCGCGCTCTACGGTCTGCTGGGAGTGCTGGACACCAGCATCCTCGAACTGCGTGTCGTCGAGACGGTCTCGGGAGCGGCTATCGGGGTGATCTGCGCGTACCTGATCGCGTCGACGAACTCCCGACCTGTGCTGGCGGCCACGGCGAAGGTGTATCTGGACGCGCTCGACGCGCTGCTGCAGTCGGTGTCGTCGGCGCTCGGTTCCCCGCAGCATTCGGCCGATGTGCTATCGAGACTGGATGCGCTCGAAGCAGCCCAGGCCGACGCTGATCGTGCGGTCTCCTCGATGACGGCCGCTTTCCGTCTGAGCAGATCGCAGCGAGAGACGACCGCCGTCCATCTCATGTACATCACCACTCGCTCCGCGGCCCGCCTCGTGCAGAGCACCGTGACAGTCGAGTCCGCCAGCGCCACAGACGTGCGCGCGGCGACACGTCAGGTCGTGGACGAGTCGATCGATGAGGTCAGAGGATCGATCGCCGAAGCGCGACACTCGCTGGGCGGGGCGGATGCGGGAGACCAGACGACGCGATCGGACGCAGTCCTGGCTCTTGACCGACTCCCCACCGGCGCGAGCCCCGCGGCGTCCGCCGCGATCATGGCGCTCGTGAGGATCGATTGGGCACTGCGACAGCTCGGTGACGATGACGCAGGAAGCGGGCGACGGTCACGCAAGAAGTCTCCTGTCGCGCTGCCGCCAAGCTGACGCGGCGGCTCAGGCCGTCTGCAGCGCGGCCCACAGCTCGGCGCGCGCGGGGAACGACGAGAGGTCCATCCCCAGCAGTCGGGAAGCGTCCGCGATGCGCGCTCGCAGCGTGTGGCGATGGATGCCCAGCGCCTCTGCGGCAGATTCGATCCTGGCGTCATGGGCCAGCCACGTGCGCAGCGAGTGTTCAAGATCGCGTCCGTCGGCATGCAGTGGCGCGAGGCGTGACTGAGCGACGAGTCTCGCCTCATCTGTGGCGAGTACGCCGAGGATGCTGGTCGCAATGGTGTCCGCGTAGTGCACCGCTGCGCTCTCCTCCTGTGAACGAGCCTGTGTCAGCGCGACACCCGCCTGCGTGTGCGCGCGCGAGAACGCCTCGTAGTCCTCTGGATCGGACACCCCGATGCGGATGCCGACGCTCGCCGCCAGCTCGTCGAACAGGCCGGCATCGTCAGCTGTCACGACCATGGTGAGGCCCAGATCCGAATCCGCGTCGAGGACCATGGTGCCGTGGCCGGCACGCTGCCGCTTCCACCACTGGTCGAGCGCGTCCGCCGACGCATCGGAGTCCGCAATCGCCACCACGATCGGTGCGGAGGGGATGGAGCCCAGCACATGTCGGGCCAGGGTCGGGTCGTCGAGAAGCAGCGACTCGAGCACGCTGGTCCGCAGTCGACGACGGGCTATGGTGAGCTGTTCGTTCTGCTCGACAGCGAGCCCGGCCATCGCGATCACCGAGGTGACGACCGTGCGCGACTGCGCATCCAGCGATGCCGTGCCGATGCCGATCAGACCGCGCAGATGCCCGGTGCGCCCGAGCGTGAACAGGGTGAATGATTCTGTGCCGAGCGTCAACGACTGTCCGGCTTCGGTGCCGCGGCTGAGGAGTTCGGTCGCGCGCGCAGTGAGCGCGTTGATCTCGTCGGCGCGCACCCCTTGTTGCGGATGCTCGTGAACGAGCACTCCCGATGCGTCGAACATGCCGACCCAGCGGTCGAGCCGGCGTGCGAGTTCTGTGAGTGCGGATTCGAGTCCGCGTGGGCGGAGGGCTGCGATCGCGAGCGCCCGATGGGTGTCCAGCGCCCAGGTCTGTCGTGCGTAGGTCTGCGCGGCGATCGCTTCGGCGTGGGCGCGCGCGATCGCGATGAACGGAGTGTCATAGGGCACCTCGAACAGGGGAATCCCCGCGTCGGCACAGGCCTCGATGAGACGCTCCGGCACGTCGCGCTGCTGCACTCCGGTGCCGAAGCCGAGCCCCACGATTCCGTGGGCAGCGAGCCGGGTGACGTACTCGGCGATGTCTTCTTCATTCCCGTCACGGAACTGGCTCCCGGTGGTGAGGAGGGCGAGATCGTCGGCCAGGAACGGGGTGGGGTCTGCGAGGTCGGAGGAGTGCACCCAGCGCAGAACGCGGTCCACTCCGTCGTCCTGCTCCGTGATGAGCCGAAGTCCGAGATCCCCGCGATTCAGCAACGCGCGCAGTGTCGGTTGGTCCACGGCATCCTCTGCTATACGCTCTGGCGAATTTTCTACCAGAATCATACAGTCCGGCGAGTGCAGGGTTGGTCTGCCGGGTCTACGCTCACGACTATGGCACTCCTTGATTCCGCACCTTCCGTCACGACTCTCGGTGGTCCCGACCTCCCGCAGGAGCGTCGCCTGGTCACCGATCTGCCTGGACCGCGATCCGCGGCCATCCTCGCGCGCAAAGCAGATGCTGTTCCTGCTGGTGTGGGCCACACCGTTCCCGTCGCAGCTGTGGCTGCCGGTGGCGGTGTCGTCGTGGATGCTGATGGCAACTCACTCATCGACCTCGGAAGCGGAATCGCCGTCACCACTGTCGGCAACGCGCACCCGAAGATCGCAGCCGCTGTCGCCGCGCAGGCCGCGCAGTTCACGCACACCTGCTTCATGATCTCTCCGTATGAGTCGTACATCGAAGTGGCCGAGGCGCTGAACCGGCTCACCCCTGGCGGCTTCGCGAAGAAGAGCGCACTGTTCAACTCGGGTGCTGAGGCCGTAGAGAACGCGATCAAGATCGCCCGCAAGCACACCGGACGCCAGGCCGTCGTCGCCTTCGATCACGGTTACCACGGCCGCACCAACCTCACCATGGCGCTGACGGCGAAGTCGATGCCGTACAAGAGCGGCTTCGGACCGTTCGCCCCCGAGGTCTACCGCGCGCCGATGTCATACCCGTTCCGTGACGGGCTCGCCGGTCCCGAGGCGGCAGCACGCGCGATCTCGCAGATCGAGAAGCAGATCGGCGCAGACAACCTCGCGGCCATCATCGTCGAGCCGATCCAGGGCGAAGGCGGGTTCATCGTTCCCGCAGAGGGCTTCCTCCCCGCACTCGTGGACTGGTGCCGCGAGAACGGTGTCGTGTTCATCGCCGATGAGGTCCAGACCGGGTTCGCGCGCACAGGGCACATGTTCGCCAGCGAGATCTTCGGCATCGAGCCCGACCTGATCACCACGGCGAAGGGGATTGCCGGAGGCCTCCCGCTCGCGGCCGTCACCGGCCGCGCAGAGATCATGGACGCTTCTCACGCAGGCGGACTCGGCGGCACCTACGGCGGCAACCCGATCGCGTGTGCCGCAGCGCTCGCCGCAATCGATGTGTTCGAGAACGATGGTGTCATCGAGCGCGCACAGCGGATCGGCGAGATCCTCGGTGGTCGCCTTCGCGAGCTGCAGGCATCGGATGCCCGCATCGGGGATGTGCGCGGACACGGCGCGATGATCGCCGCAGAGTTCGTCGATCCGGAGACCAACGCCCCGGATGCCGCGCTCACCGCGGCTGTCGCGAAGACGGCCATCGCCCAGGGCGTGATCGTGCTGACCTGCGGCACCTACGGCAATGTCATCCGATTCCTGCCGCCGCTGTCCATCGGCGACGATCTGCTCAACGAGGGAATCGACATCGTGGCCGCGGCTCTCGCCGGGGTCTGAGAACGTCCGGTCGCGGGCGGGTCGGGGGATTCCGATTCCGCGACCGGCACCTACAACAAGGGAGTTGCAGATGGCTGAGATCACACGGGACGTCGTCATCGTCGGAGCAGGAGCGGCGGGCCTGACCGCTGCGAACGACCTGCGCAGGGCGGGGCTCTCCGTTGCAGTGCTGGAAGCGCGTGACCGCGTCGGCGGCCGGCTGTGGACCGACGTCATCGACGGCGCCATGCTCGAGATCGGCGGGCAGTGGGTCTCGCCCGACCAGGACGCGCTGAAAGACATGATCGAGGAGCTCGGCCTTGAGACCTTCGATCGCTATCGCGATGGCGACAGCGTCTACGTCGGGCCCGATGGCGTCACCAAGCGCTTCACGGGCGAGATGTTCCCCGTCACAGCGGAGACCGAGAAGGTCATCGATGACATCACCGCGCAGCTCGACGCGATGGTCGCCGAGATCGACCCGGATCGTCCCTGGGCTCATGCCAAGGCGCAGGAATGGGACGAGATCTCCTGGGACGCGTGGCTGCGTGAACAGACCGACGATGACGAGGCAGTGCGCAACCTCGCCTTCGCCACCGGGTCTGCGATGCTCACCAAGCCGACCCACGCGTTCTCACTGCTGCAGTCGCTGCTGATGGCAGCATCCGCTGGTTCGTATTCGAATCTCGTCGACGCCGACTTCATCCTCGACAAGCGGGTGATCGGCGGACTCCAGCAGGTGCCGCTGCGGCTCGCCGAACGTCTCGGCGAAGACGTCGTGCTCGACCAGCCGGTTCGAACCCTGGAGTGGGACCCTTCAGGGACCGGCGGCGTCACCGTGACGACGGACGGGCTCACCGTCAGGGCGCGATTCGCGATCCTCGCGCACGCGCCGATCCTCTACAGCCGCATCTCGTTCGTCCCGCCGATGCCGCGTCGCCAGCACCAGCTGCATCAGCATCTATCGATGGGCTTCGTCATCAAGGTGCACGCCGTCTATGATCGGCCGTTCTGGCGCGAGCAGGGCCTGAGCGGCACGGCGTTCAGCCCGTACGAGCTCTCGCATGAGGCCTACGACAACACCAACCACGGCGATGAGCGCGGGACCCTGGTCGGTTTCGTCAGCGACCAGCACGCTGACGACCTGTTCACGCTGTCGGCCGAGGAGCGCAAGCAGCGCATCCTCGAGTCCCTCTCGCACTACTACGGGTCAGAGGCGCTGAACCCGGTCGTGTACTACGAGAGTGACTGGGGCAGTGAGGAGTGGACGCGCGGCGCTTATGCCGCCAGCTTCGACATGGGCGGCCTGCACCGCTATGGTGCCGACCTTCGAACTCCCGTCGGTCCGATCCACTTCGCCTGCAGCGACCTCGCCGGAGCGGGCTATCAGCACGTCGACGGCGCCATCCGCATGGGACACCTCGTCGCCTCGAACATCGTCGATGCGAGCCGGTCGGCCGGCGCATCCACAGGCGGTGTGCGATGAGCGGCACGATCGTCGTCGGGTACACCGCGACAGAGTCAGGGGCGGATGCCGCTGCCCTCGGCGCCCGCCTCGCGCGCAGTCTCGGCGCGCGCCTGCACCTGGTGATCGTGCTCCCCTCAGAGGGCACCCGCAGTGCGGCTGTTCCACCGGAGCGCGCCTATGAGGACGTGATCCGCGAACAGGGCAAGAAGTGGCTCTCCGACGCGATGGCCGAGATTCCGCAGGACCTCACTCGCAGCGGACACGTGCGCTTCGCGGAGTCATTCGCCGAAGGGCTCATCGCTGCCGGTGAAGAGTTCGGTGCCCGGCTCATCGTCGTCGGTGCCGCTGCTGGCGCTATCTTCGGCCGTCACCGGCTGGGCGGGGTGGCATCCGCTCTCCTGCACTCCTCGCCGATCCCCGTCGCGCTGGCACCTTCTGGAACGGCGAAGCAGGCGGAACTGTCCGTGCCTCGCATCACCGCGGCACTCGGCACCAGAACCGGCGCCGATGTGCTG
Source organism: Microbacterium zouquanmingi (assembly GCF_052266675.1). Lineage (NCBI taxonomy): Bacteria > Bacillati > Actinomycetota > Actinomycetes > Micrococcales > Microbacteriaceae > Microbacterium > Microbacterium zouquanmingi. Next base: position 14,668 of record NZ_JBQPRA010000007.1, on the reverse strand, counting down.
CTCGACGAGGCGGTGGCGCTCGCCGCCGACAGCGCGAGCGCACTTCGTCTTGTGTCGCTCGTGCCTTTCGATGTGCCGCCAGGGCTCGATACCGGCGCGATCCGCGTCGTGGCAGGCGGACATGCCGATGAGGTGCTCGCCACTGCGGAGAAGACGCTCCCCGCTGGCATCACCGCCACGGTGGAGCAGGCACCAGGAGACACCGTCGAGGACGCGGTCTCGCACCTGTCCTGGCTTCCCGGCGAGGTCATCCTCGTCGGCTCGAGTCGGCTCGCCCAGCCGCGCCGACTCTTCCTCGGATCGACGGCGGCGAAGATGCTGCACGTGCTCCCCGTACCCATGATCGTCGTGCCACGCACCCGCACCGGTGCCCAGGTCGAAGGAGACCTCGCATGAGCGCCACGCCCCACACTGAAGAACCGGCACCTGTCACCGGCGGGCTATCGCAGAAAGGGCTGAGCGCCGGAACCGTCGGCCTCATCGGCGCCGTCGTCATCGGCATCTCGTGTATCGCTCCGGCATACACGCTCACCGCGGCCCTGGGCCCGACCGTCTCAGAGGTCGGCTTCCAAGTGCCGGCGATCATCCTCGTCGGCTTCATCCCGATGCTCTTGGTCGCCTTCGGCTATCGCGAACTCAACCGCAGCATGCCCGACTCGGGCACTTCGTTCACGTGGGCCGCCCGCGCCTTCGGCCCGTGGGTGGGATGGATGGCCGGGTGGGGCCTCATCGCGGCCACGATCCTCGTGCTCTCCAATCTCGCGGGCATCGCGGTGGAGTTCCTCTTTCTGCTGATCGACCAGATCGCCGGAAGCCCCGGCACGATCGCCGAACTGGCCTTCAACCCGTTCATCAACGTCGCGGTGTGTCTGCTGTTCATGCTCGGCGCCACCCTCGTCTCGTATCGCGATATGCAGACGACGCAGAAGCTGCAGTACTTCCTGGTCGGATTCCAGGTGCTGGTGCTGCTGGTCTTCTCGATCACGGCGTTCGTGCAGGTCGCCCAGGGCAATGCCTTCGACGCGAGCCCGATCGAGTTGAGCTGGTTCAACCCGTTCGCCGTCGGATCGGTCGGTGCGGTCGTGGCCGGTCTCTCGCTGTCGATCTTCATCTTCTGGGGGTGGGATGTCACGCTCACGATGAACGAGGAGACCAAGGACCCCGAGAGGACCCCGGGGCGAGCCGCGACCCTCACGGTGATCACGATCGTCGTCCTCTATCTGCTGCTGTCGATCTCGCTGCTGTCGTTCGCAGGGATCGGCACGGGGGAGCTGGGTCTGGGCAACGGAGACATCCAGGGCAACGTCTTCTTCTATCTGTCAGGGCCCATCCTCGGGCCGCTCGCGTTTCTCGTGTCCCTCGCCGTGCTCACCAGCTCGGCATCCTCTCTGCAATCGACGTTCGTCTCGCCCGCCCGAACGCTGCTGGCGATGGGGCACTACGGGGCGCTGCCTGGCAGCTTCGCCAAGGTGAGCCCGCGCTTCTTCACCCCTGGCTACGCGACGGTCGTGGCATCGATCGTGGCATCCGCCTTCTATGCGGTGATGCGCTTCATCAGCGAGGACGTGCTCTGGGACACCATCACCGCGCTCGGCATGATGATCTGCTTCTACTACGGCATCACCGCGTTCGCCTGCGTCTGGTACTTCCGCAAGCAGTGGTTCGATTCGGCGCGCACGTTCGTGTTCACCCTGCTGTTCCCGCTCGTCGGCGGCGTTATCCTGGCCGCACTGTTCGTGATGACTCTCGTCGACAGCATGAACCCCGACTACGGCAGCGGATCGAACATCGGTGGTGTCGGTCTGGTGTTCATCCTGGGCGTCACAGTGATCGTCCTCGGCGTCATCATCATGATCTGGCAGGCGGTACGACGCCCGGCGTTCTTCCGCGGCGAGACGCTTGCGATAGACGCTCCGGCCAGCCTGCGCCGCCGATAAACAGCTTCACCACCCACCGAAAGAGAGACCGATGACCATCGCACTCGCAGCGAACGAGACCGCACTGCTCGACAGCGTTCCGAAGGGACTGTTCATCGGGGGTGAATGGACCGACGCCGAAGGCGGACGCACCTTCGACGTGCGTGATCCCGCGACGAACGCGGTGATCGCCTCGATCGCCGATGCCTCGGCCGATGACGGCATCCGCGCTCTCGATGCCGCCGCTGCGGCGCAAGACGGGTGGGCGGCGACACCGGCGCGCACCCGCAGCGAGATCCTCCGCCGTGCCTTCGACCTCGTGCAGGAGCACAAGGAGGACCTCGCTCTGCTCATGACGCTCGAGATGGGCAAGCCCCTGGCTGAAGCCCGCGGCGAGGTCGTCTACGGCGGAGAGTTCCTGCGCTGGTTCAGCGAAGAAGCGGTGCGCATCTCGGGGCGGTACGGCACCAACCCTGAGGGCACCGGTCGCATGGTCGTCTCGCAGCGTCCAGTGGGGCCTTCGTTCTTCATCACGCCGTGGAACTTCCCGTTCGCGATGGCCACGCGCAAGATCGCTCCGGCGCTCGCCGCAGGCTGCACTGTCGTCATCAAGCCCCCGGCACTGACCCCGCTGACGACGATGTTCTTCACCAAGCTGCTCGAGGAGGCAGGGCTGCCAGCCGGTGTCGTCAACGTCGTGCAGACTTCTTCGTCGTCGAAGCTGTCTGCGCCGATCATCGCCGACCCCCGGCTGCGCAAGCTGTCCTTCACCGGTTCGACCGAGGTCGGACGCAAGCTCATCTCGCAGGCTGCAGAGGGAGTGCTGCGCGTATCGATGGAGCTCGGCGGAAACGCGCCGTTCGTCGTGTTCGATGACGCCGACCTCGATAAGGCTGTGGAGGGCGCGATGGCTGCGAAGTTCCGTAACATCGGTCAGGCGTGCACGGCAGCGAACCGGTTCATCGTGCACTCCGCGGTGGCGACCGACTTCGCCGACCGGGTCACCGAGCGCGTGAAGGCCATGAAGATCGGTCGCGGAACCGAAGACGGGGTTGCGATCGGCCCGCTCATCGATGCGGATGCTGTCGACAAAGCTGTCGAGCTCGTCAAGGATGCTGTCGACCGAGGCGCGAGTGTTCGCACCGGTGGCAGCGCGATCGACGGCGAGGGAACGTTCTTCGAGCCGACCGTCATCACCGACGTGGCGAAGGGAAGCGACATTCTCCGCGAGGAGATCTTCGGCCCGGTGCTCGCGATCGCGACCTTCGAGACCGAGGAAGAGGCCGTGCGCCTCGCGAACGACACCGAGTACGGTCTCGTCTCCTACGTGTTCACACAGGACCTCGCCCGCGGCCATCGGATGATCGACGCGCTGGAAACCGGCATGATGGGTCTGAACGTAGGGGTCGTGTCCAATGCGGCCGCCCCCTTCGGCGGCGTCAAGCAGTCTGGCGTCGGCCGCGAGGGCGGGTTCGAGGGCATCCATGAATACCTCTCCACGAAGTACACGCTGATCCCGAATGACTGATCGAAAGACCGCACGACTGAGAGGACGATCATGACCGACTACGCCGTCGTCAACCCGGCCACGGGCCAGACCCTCGCCGCCTACGACACGTTCGCCGACGCGCAGATCGAGGAAGCCATCGCCGCAGCAGATGCTGCGCACCGAGGCTGGTCGCGCGCATCTACGGTCGCCGAGCGGGCGGCGCTCCTGCGCCGTGCGGCAGAGCTGCATCGAGAGCGCCGGGAGGAACTCGCGGACATCTTCGTGCGCGAGATGGGCAAGCCTCGCGAGGCAGCGCTGGGCGAGGTCGACTTCGCCGCCGACATCGCCGAGTACTACGCCGACCAGGCGGAGGCCATCATGGCCGATCAGTCGATTGCGATCCTCGGCGACGGCACGGCGGTCATTCGTCGAGACTCGCTGGGTCCGCTCATCGGGATCATGCCGTGGAACTTCCCGGCTTACCAGATCGTCCGCTTCGCCGCCCCCAACCTCATCGTCGGCAACACGATTCTGCTGAAGCCCGCGCCGCAGTGCCCTGAGTCGTCGACGGCTCTCGCGCAGATCTATCTGGATGCCGGCTTCCCTGAGGGCGCGTACGTGAACATCCTCGCGACGAACGAGCAGATCGCAGGTCTCATCGCCGACCCGCGCGTGCAGGGTGTCTCACTGACCGGCTCCGAGCGAGCAGGGGCGGCAGTCGCCGAGGTCGCAGGGCGCAATCTGAAGAAGGTCGCGCTCGAGCTCGGCGGCTCGGACCCGTTCATCGTGCTGTCCACCGACGACCTGGACGCCACGGTACAGGCCGGCGTCGACGCACGCCTGGACAACAACGGTCAGGCCTGCAACGGCGCCAAGCGGTTCATCATCGTCGACGATCTGTACGACGCGTTCGTTTCGAAGTTCACCGCGGCCATGTCTGCTGTGACGGCAACTGACCCGATGCTGGATGACACTGTGCTCGGCCCGCTGGCGTCACAGGTTGCCGCGGAGCACCTGCAGGAGCAGATCGATCGGGCCGTATCGCAGGGTGCGACGCTGCTCACCGGTGGCAGTCATGACGGCGCGTTCTTCAAGCCGACGGTGCTGACAGATGTCACACCCGACATGGATGCCTATCGCGAAGAGCTGTTCGGCCCGGCTGCCGTCATCTACCGGGTGGCCGACGAGGACGCCGCGGTGGATCTCGCCAACGACACGCCCTTCGGTCTCGGCTCGTACCTGTTCACGACCGACGCCGAGCAGGCCGAGCGGGTCGCCGACCGGATCGAGGCGGGCATGGTCTACGTCAACCTCGTCCTCGCCGACAGCCCGGAGCTGCCCTTCGGCGGCGTCAAGCGCAGCGGTACTTCGCGCGAGCTGGGGCTGCTGGCAGCTGACGAGTTCGTCAACAAGAAGCTCATCCGCACGGCATAGGCGTCTGCGGCGGGTGCTGCATGCTCCGACCAGTACCGTGGAGCTATGAAGATCGAGCGCATCACCCGCACGCAGTCCGTCGTCGACGGGCTGCTCGATGAGATCATCGCCGGTCGTCTCGTCGCGGGGGAGACGCTTCCTGCTGAGGCCGATCTCGCGGAGCTTCTCGGCGTGTCCAGGCTCACCCTCCGCGAAGGGGTGCGCCTGCTGCAGGCGCAGGGTGTCATCGTCCCGGTTCCCGGCAGCAGGCACCGGGTCGCCCCGGTCGATGAGTGGACCGGCCTCGAAGCCGTGGTGCGGTACTCACGCAGCGGGGGAGCGCGCCGCCGTTCATCGCTCGAGCTGCTGGATATGCGCGTGATGTTCGAGACCGGAGCGGCTGAGCTCGCAGCGCCCCGCGCCACAGACGAGCACATCGCGCTGCTGGAAGAACTGCTCGAGAAGATGCATGCCGCTCACACGCACGGCGACGTGCCGGGGTTCGTCGACGCCGACCTCGCGTTCCACGATGTGATCTTCAGTGCCGCAGACAACCGGATCCTGGTCGCATCCGTTCGCCCGCTCACCACGATGCTGCAGGACTCGCGCAGCGAGACCAGTGCGGTGCTCGAGATCCGCGAACATGCGCTCGCTGAGCACGCTTTGGTGCTCGAGGCGATGCGCACCCGGTCAGCGGATGCCGCGCGCGAGGCGATGGCCAGCCACATGAAGCAGACGAGGGACGACCTTCTGCGCTACGTTCTGGGCGAGTGAGCGGCGCGATCGTCGCATGCTGATGCTTGCGTCGGGATGGATTTAGGCGTACGCTCGTTATCTGATATCGGATAACCCGTCCCGGTTTCACCTGATCCCTCTGAACGAAGGAGTTCCTGTGCACATCGACGCGCTTCTCGCCGGCATCCCGGCTCCGGTCGATATCGACGCTGCGGCGGTTCGCGCCTCACTCGATCCGCAGGGAGTCCTCGTCGTTCTGGACGACGACCCCACCGGCACGCAGTCCGTCGCGAATCTCCCTGTGCTCACTCGGTGGGAGAAAGCCGACCTCGCAGAGGCCTTCGCCACTGGTGCGCCGGCTATCTACGTGCTCACGAACACGCGCTCCCTCGATGAGCAGACCGCGGCAGAGCGCAACCGCGAGGTCGTCGCTGTCGCGCTTGCCGCGGCATCCGACGCCGATCGCCGTGTCACGTTCGTTTCGCGCGGAGACTCGACGCTGCGCGGACACTTCCCGCTCGAGACCGATGTGCTCTCCGCAGAGATCGTCGCGCACGGCGGCGCCGCCCCGCAGCTGACGCTGCTGGTGCCCGCGTTCCCGGATGCTGGCCGCATCACCGTCGACTCGGTGCACTACTGGGTCACCGACGGCGAGGCGACTCCGGTTGGTGAGACGCCGTTCGCGCAGGATGCCACGTTCGGGTTCGCCTCCTCCGATCTCCGTGATTGGGTCGCCGAGAAGACCGAGGGGCGGATCCCCGCCGCGGCGGTCGCTGCCCTCACGATCGACATCATCCGTGCCGGTGTGGAGGCGGTCACGGCGTTCCTGAGCGAGGTGCCGTCGGGATCCGTCATCGCCGTCGACGTCGTCGATGAGAGCGATATGCGTGTTGTCGCTCTCGCGCTGCACGGCCTGGAACGCGAAGTCCTGCTGCGGGTGGGGCCGCCCTACGTCCGTGCCCACATCGGTCAGGACATCGCCGAACCAGTCTCGTCAGCAGACATCCCGTTCGCGTACGACCGCGGAGGACTCGTCGTCGTCGGCAGCCATGTGCCGCTCACTACGGCTCAGCTCGAAGAGCTGCGCCGTCAACGTCCAGACACCGTCACCGTCGAGCTGGATGTTCGCCAGCTGATCGACGATCGTCGCGAGGCGCACCTGACCGAGCAGGCGCATGCGGTCGCCGATGCGCTCTCGTCAGGGTCGGTCATCGTGCACACCACGCGTGAGCTCGTCACCGGAGCCGACGGCGAGGAAAGCCTCGAGATCGCTCGACGGGTCTCCAGCGGCGTGGTCGACCTCGTTCGCCGGGTGCTCGCGATCGCCCCGCCACGCTTCGTCATCGCCAAGGGCGGAATCACCTCGAGCGATGTGGCCAGCGAAGCGCTTGAGATCCGCCGTGCGACCGTGCTCGGACCGATGCTCCCCGGCATCGTGTCGCTCTGGCAGCCGCAGACCGGCCCCGCCGTCGGCATCCCGTACATCGTCTTCGCCGGAAACGTCGGCGACACCGATTCGCTGGCCCGCGTCGTCGCGACGCTCGCCGACGCTCACTGAGATTCGAAAGGAACTGTCATGACTTCTGCTGTTGCCGTCATCGGCCTGGGAGCAATGGGCCTCCCGATGGCCACACGTCTTGCGGAGCGCTTCGAGGTGCGCGGCTTCGACATCGCCGAAGCTCGCGTCGCGCTCGCATCAGAGCAGGGCGTCACGCCCGCGGCATCCGCTGCCGAAGCGGTTGCTGACGCGCAGGCCGTGCTCGTCGCGGTCCGCACCGGCGCGCAGCTGAACGATCTGCTGTTCGGCGAGACGGGGCTGGCCCCACACCTCGCCGACGGCGCGGTTGTGATCCTCACCAGCACTGTCGGCACGGACGGCATCGGCGAGATCGCCGATCGCCTGGCAGGGCACGGCGCCCAGCTGGTAGATGCTCCGCTCTCCGGCGGTCCCGTCCGCGCAGGAGAGGGAGATCTGCTCATCGTCGTGGGTGCTGCGCCTTCGGCTCTCGAAGTCGCCCGTCCGGTTCTCGAGCAGCTCGCATCGACGCTGTCGATCGTGGGGGACAAACCCGGCGACGGGCAGGCGCTGAAGACGGTCAACCAGCTGCTGTGCGGTGTGCACATCGCTGCGGCCGCAGAAGCACTCGCGCTCGCTGACGCTCTGGGTCTTGACCGGGAGAAGACGCTCGAGGCTCTCACCGCGGGAGCGGCGAACTCCTTCATGCTCGGCAACCGTGGGCCGCGCTCACTGCAGGCCTACGACGAGGAAGGCGCCGAGGTGCTCAGCCGTCTGGACATCTTCGTCAAGGACCTCGGCATCGTCGGGAACGCTGCCCGTGCCGCGCACCTGTCCACGCCCGTCGCAGGTGCGGCCGAGCAGCTCTTCCTGCTCGGCGAAGCGCAGGGACTCGGGGCCCTGGATGACTCTGCGGTGATCCGCGTCATCGCCCCTGAGCGTCTGTCCTGATTCCCATTACCATGAGGGCGCACCCGCGCCCCTGAAACCGAAAGAACAGATCCAGAGATGCTCCCTCTTCCCGCGTTGATCGCGATCGGAGTCGCAGGGCTCGCGCTGCTGCTCCTGCTGATCATCCGATTCAAGATGCAGGCCTTCTACGCCCTCATCCTCGTGTCGATCCTCGTCGGCATTGCTGCCGGCCTGCCGATGACCACCATCCCGGCGAGCGGCGATACGCCGGAACAACTCGGCATCATCCAGGCGATCATCGCCGGTGTCGGCGGCACGCTCGGTTCCGTCGCCGTCCTCGTGGCTCTCGGCTCGATGCTCGGCAAGATCATCGAACTCTCCGGAGGGGCGGATGCGCTCGCCGGAAAGTTCACGAAGTGGCTCGGCCCGAAGCGGGTCGGCATCGCCCTGGTGATCGCCGCCGGCATCCTGGCCATTCCGGTCTTCTTCGATGCCGGATTCATCATCCTCGTGCCGATCATCTTCGCGTTCTCGAAGCTCGCGGGCCTGAGCCCGATCAAGTTCGGTCTCCCTGTCGCTGGCATCATGCTCGCGGTGCACGTGGCCGTCCCGCCGCACCCCGGAATCGTCGGCGGCGCCACGATCCTCGGCGCGGACATGGGCTGGGTGCTGATCTTCTCGCTGATCATCTCGATCCCGCTCGCCGCTCTCTCTTACTGGGTCGGCAAGCTCATCAACCGTCGCGAGTACGCGATGATCGAGGCGACGAAGGAGATGTTCGAGAGCTTCGGTACCGAGAAGACGTCGCTCAACGCCGGACTGGGCGAGGGCGAGAAGGCACCGAGCGCGTTCACGGTGCTCGGGCTCATCCTGCTGCCGCTCGTGCTCATCATGATCGGCACCACCGTCGCTCCGACTTTCGAAGCCGGAACGTTCTGGAACGGCTTCCTGTCGATGATCGGTCAGCCGATCTTCGCGCTCATGGTCGCGATCGCTGCGGCGATGTTCTTCCTCGGCGTCCGTCGCGGATGGTCGCCGGCCAAGCTCGGCGAGGTCATGGAGTCGGCACTGCCCTCGGCCGCGGTCATCATCCTCGTCACGGGTGCAGGTGGTGCCTTCGGGAAGATCCTCACCGAGACCGGCATCGGCGGTGCTGTCGCCGAGCTGATGGCGGGAAGCGGCATGCCGATTCTGCTGGCAGCGTTCCTCATCTCGCTCATCATGCGTGCAGCTCAGGGCTCGGCCACCGTCGCGATCACCACGACAGCCGGCCTGCTGCTGCCGACCGTGTCGGTGCTCGGACTCGACACGATCCACATCGCGCTGGTCGCGGTTGCGATCGGCTACGGTGCGCTTGGGCTCAGCCACGTGAACGACTCCGGCTTCTGGGTCGTCACGCGCTACCTCGGGCTCTCGGTCAAGGACGGGTTGCGCACGTGGACACCGCTGACCACCGTGCTGGGTGTCGCCGGGTTCCTCCTCACCTGGCTGACGTACGCAGTCATCCCGATGGGCTGACGAACACCTCTCCCAGAGAGCCCTCGGCGCCCGCGTGAGCGGATGCGGGGGCTCTCTGTTGGTCCCGCGGCGTTCCGGCAACAGATAGAGGCACGGGACGGCGTGCAGCTCTACTGACAACGCGCGCCTCCCGCCACTATGGTCGGAGCCATGGTCACTGTCGCAGAGAACCTCGTCCAGACTCTTCGTGCGAATCACATCGATCGGGTCTACGGCATTCCAGGAGATTCGCTCAACGGCTTCACCGATGCGCTCCGCAAAGACGGCACGATCCGGTGGCTGCACGTGCGCCACGAGGAGTCTGCGGCGTTCGCCGCAGCGGCGGATGCGGCGATCACGGGCGAGTTGGCGGTGGTCGCGGGTTCGTGCGGACCGGGCAACCTGCATCTGATCAATGGACTGTTTGACGCGCAGCGCTCGCGGGTGCCCGTGCTCGCGATCGCCGCGCACATCCCGACGAGCGAAATCGGCTCCGGCTACTTCCAGGAGACGCATCCGCAGGAGCTCTTCCGCGAGTGCAGTGTCTACGTCGAGTACGTCGCGGACCCCGTGCAGATGCCGAGGCTGTTGGAGATCGCGATGCGCGCGGCAATCGAAGAGCGCGGCGTCGCGGTACTCGTGATCCCTGGCGAGGTGGCTCTCGCCGAGGTGCCGGTGAACCGCGCCACAGTGATCGAACGGGCCAGGCCCTTCATCGTGCCCAGCGGTGCGGAGCTGGAGAAAGCAGCCGAACTGCTGAACGCGGCGAAGAAGGTGACCATTCTCGCCGGTGCCGGCACCGAGGGCGCTCACGATGAGGTGGTGGCACTCGCCGACCGCCTGGGCGCCCCGGTCGTGCATGCTTTGCGCGGCAAGGAGTTCATCGAGTACGACAATCCTTTCGACGTCGGGATGACCGGCCTTCTCGGATTCGCCTCGGGCTACCGTGCGATGGAAGACGCTGACACCCTCCTCGTGCTCGGCTCGGACTTCCCGTACACGCAGTTCTACCCCGATGGTGCTACGACGATCCAGGTCGACATTCGCGGCGCGCAGCTGGGTAAACGGCATCCGCTTGATCTCGGTCTCGTCGGCGATGTCAAAGCGACGGCAGAAGCACTGCTGCCGCGCGTGGCGCACAAGAGCGATCGTTCGCATCTCGACGACGCGGTCGCCCACTATCGCAGGACGCGGGCAAAACTCGATGAGCTCGCCGTGCCGTCGAAGGGGAACAACCCCATCCACCCGCAGTATCTCGCCAGGCTCCTCGACGAGCACGCGGCCGAGGACGCGGTCTTCACCGCGGACGTCGGTTCGCCCACAGTCTGGGCTGCGCGCTATCTGAGTATGAACGGCAGGCGCAGGCTCATCGGTTCGTTCACGCATGGTTCGATGGCGAACGCTCTCATGCACGGCATCGGAGCGCAGACGGCTCAGCCAGAGCGGCAGGTGGTCGCGCTCGCGGGGGATGGGGGGCTGGCGATGATGCTCGGCGAGCTCATCACTCTCACTCAGAACCGGCTGCCGGTCAAGACGATCGTGGTGAACAATTCCTCGCTCAATTTCGTCGAGCTCGAGATGAAGGCGGCGGGCTTTGTCACCTACGCCACAGATCTTGACAATCCGAACTTCGCCGCCGTTGCGGAAGCGTTGGGGATCTTCGCGCGTCGAGTGGAGCGCAGCGAAGACCTTTCGGATGCCGTCGCCGAAGTGCTCGCCCACGACGGCCCCGCGCTGCTGGACGTCGTCACCGAGCGTCAGGAACTCTCGATGCCGCCCGCCGTCACCGCGGAGCAGGTGAAGGGTTTCGCGCTCTACGCGATCCGCACCGTGATGTCTGGTCGTGGCGACGAACTGCTCGACCTGGCGAAGGCCAACTGGCGCCAGCTGTTCTGAGGTCGAGCAGAGACCGTCATCACAGTTCCGGTTCGCCGCGCCCCGCGGCATGCCGTACACTGGTCAGGCAGTTGTCTGCATTCTTTTCTCGTGCCTTCGGGTGCGGGGCAGAGGCAGATCCCGAGTCCGCAGGGGCTTTAGGGCGGTAGCTCAATTGGCAGAGCAGCGGTCTCCAAAACCGCAGGTTGCAGGTTCGATTCCTGTCCGCCCTGCGCGTCAGCGCCACGCTGACACACGAAAGGTACATTCATGATGGATCAGGACGAACCGCGCGGCGACATCGTCGCCGGTGGCGGCGCCGCCAGCGTGAAGCGACTCGGCTTCTTCGGCCGGATCGCACTGTTCTTCCGCCAGGTCATCGGCGAACTCCGCAAGGTCGTCACCCCGACTCGCAAGGAACTGTTCAAGTTCACCGCGGTCGTGCTGGTGTTCGTGGCCATCATGATGGCGATGGTCTACGGCCTGGACACCGCCTTCTCGTGGCTGACGGCCCAGGTCTTCGGGGTGCCGCAGTAAGCGTCGCTCCCGCGGTTCCGACCGCACTGATTGGAAAGAAATAACGTGTCTGAACGATATTCCGACGACGCCGACTGGGCGACCGCCGCGGAGCAGTCCAGCGAGGACGACGAGGCGCAAGAGGGCAACATCCTCGCCTCGGAAGAGAAGTCGTCTTCCGCTGCTGAGCATGAGGCGGTGCACATCGAAGGAGACGACGATGATGCCGATGATGAAGGCGCAGAAGACATCGAGATCAACGACCCGGAGGCTGACGCGATCGTGAACGACGCTCTGAACCTGGACGAGACCGCAGAGACCGAAGCCGCCGCTGAGGTGCTCACCGAGTCTGCCGCCGAAGACGTTGCGGAGGCCGACGCGGCCGCCGCAGAAGAAGTCACCCCCTACGAGGGTCCTGATGTGAACGGCGACGAGGATGAGTCGGCAGCTCCTGCAGAAGAAGACCCTTACGAGTCCTTCCGCATGGACCTGCGGATGCTCCCGGGCAAGTGGTACGTGATCCACTCCTACGCCGGTTTCGAGCGCAAGGTGAAGGCCAACATCGAGCAGCGCAAGTCGACGCTCGAGGTCGAGGACGACATCTACCAGGTCGAGGTCCCGATGGAGGACGTCGTCGAGATCAAGAACGGCCAGCGAAAGATGGTCACTCGCGTGCGCATCCCGGGCTACGTGCTCGTCCGCATGGAACTCAACGAGGACACCTGGTCGGTCGTTCGTCACACCCCTGGCGTCACCGGCTTCGTGGGCAACGCTCACAACCCGACGCCATTGCGCTTCGAAGAGGCCTTCAACATGCTGAAGGCGCTCGTCGAGGTCAAGGACATTCCGACCGCGAAGAACGTTCAGTCCAAGGGAGGCGTGGCTGTCGCCCGCTCGATCCCTGCGGAGATCGACTTCGAGGTCGGCGAGACCATCACGATCAAGGAAGGCTCGTTCGCGGGCCTGCCCGGTTCGATCAGTGAGATCAAGCCCGAGAGCGGCAAGCTCACCGTGCTCGTCTCGCTGTTCGAGCGTGAGACCCCGGTCGAGCTGTCGTTCGAGCAGGTCACCAAGATGCTCTGATCCGCACTCGCGGAGAACGCCCCGTCGGCCTGTGCCGGCGGGGCGTTTCGCATCGGGTACACTTGGATGGTTTGTGCGCCTGGTTCCTGAGCTTGTCGAAGGACGCGCGCAGAACACACCACATTCCGGAGATGCCGGTGTGTGGGAGAGCGGGAGCGTCATGCGTCCGCTCGATGAAAGGAAAAGGAAATGGCACCTAAGAAGAAGGTGACCGGCCTGATCAAGCTCCAGATCAACGCCGGCGCAGCCAACCCCGCGCCGCCGATCGGTCCCGCGCTCGGTCAGCACGGCGTGAACATCATGGAGTTCTGCAAGGCGTACAACGCCGCGACCGAGTCGCAGCGCGGCAACGTCGTTCCGGTCGAGATCACCGTCTACGAAGACCGCAGCTTCACGTTCATCCTGAAGACTCCGCCGGCTGCGGAGCTCATCAAGAAGGCTGCTGGCGTGCAGAAGGCTTCCGCCACGCCGCACACCGTCAAGGTCGGAAAGATCACGAAGGATCAGGTCCGCCAGATCGCTGAGACCAAGCAGGCTGACCTGAACGCAAACGACATCGAGGCTGCCTCGAAGATCATCGCCGGCACCGCCCGTTCCATGGGCATCACGGTCGAGGGCTGAGGGGAATAATCATGGCAAAGTCCAAGGCTTACAAGGCTGCCGCCGAGAAGATCGAGGCAGACCGTTTCTACACTCCGACCGAGGCAGTCGCTCTCGCGAAGGAGACCGGTTCGGCGAAGTTCAACTCGACCGTCGAGGTCGCGCTGAAGCTCGCTGTCGACCCGCGCAAGGCGGACCAGATGGTGCGCGGCACCGTCATCCTGCCGCACGGTACCGGTAAGACCGCTCGCGTCATCGTGTTCGCGACGGGCCCGGCAGCGGAGGCTGCAATCGCAGCTGGTGCTGATGAGGTCGGCGGTGCCGAACTCATCGAAAAGGTCGGCGCAGGCTGGACCGACTTCGACTCGGCAGTGTCGACCCCTGAGCTCATGGGCCAGGTCGGTCGCCTCGGAAAGGTCCTCGGACCCCGTGGCCTCATGCCGAACCCGAAGACCGGCACCGTGACTCCGAACCCGGCCAAGGCCGTTGAGGAGATCAAGGGCGGAAAGATCGAGTTCCGCGTCGACAAGCACGCCAACGTGCATTTCGTCGTTGGCAAGGCGTCCTTCACCGCAGAGCAGCTCGATGAGAACATCGGTACTGCTCTCGAGGAGATCGTTCGCCTCAAGCCGTCGAGCGCAAAGGGACGCTACATCCAGAAGGGTGTCGTCTCGACGACCTTCGGCCCCGGCATCCCGCTGGACGTCAACAGCATCTGAGTCGCGTAACCCGCACTCTGAGTGTGTGAAGAGGGTCCCTGTCTATCCGGCAGGGGCCCTCTTCGCGTATCTGGTGGAGGTCGAGCCGGCCTGTGAAGCAGCGCGACACGCCAGGGATTCCGCCCCGATTTGCCGAAGGTCTGGATCCCGCGTAAGTTATTACTTGTTCGCCCCACAGGGAAGCGGAAAGGCCGGAAGGCCTCACCCCCCTCAAGCGGAGAAACACCTCCCGAGTCCTTCACTTGAAGGCCTGGTCGTTTACGACTAGGATGGGAGATCCCACCTCTTCTGCGGTTCATCTGGACTGCGTAGCGGATCACTGATCCGGTCAGCGCGTCGATTTGACAAGCTGAACGAGGCGGGTAAGATTGAGAAGTTGCCCTGCGGGCCTGGTTGT
>NZ_JBQPRA010000006.1:0-176808 GCF_052266675.1 Microbacterium zouquanmingi | reverse complement strand
GAGAGTAGGACACCGCCGAACTCCTTTTAGACAGAATAGCCACCTCTTTGAGGTGGCTATTCTGCATTGACGAGATGTAGAGAATAGAGAAGAGAAGGCCACCCTACGGGGTGGCCTTCTCTGTTCTGTCCAGTCAAGGTCAGCCGGTGAACACGGGCAGCAGCAGGTTGATCGCTATGCTCAGCATGACCACGGCGATGCCAGCATCCAGAATCCGCCATGCCCGTGCAGTCTTGAGCCACCTGCCCAGGTAACGCGCCCCGTAGCCGAGAGCGGTGAACCAGGCGAGGCTGGCGACGATGGCACCGCCGGCGAACACCCATCTGCTATCACCGTGCGTTGCGGCGATCGAACCCAGCATGAGCACGGTGTCGAGGTATACGTGCGGATTCAGCCAGGTCAACGCCAGCACGGCGAGGATCACCGGCACGAGTCCCGAGCCCGTGGTCTTCTCTGACGCGGTTTCGATGTGCAGCCCCTCCTCTGTCCCTTTCAGAGCTCTGCGTGCAGCGAGGGCCGCGTATCCGAAGAGGAAGAACGCACCCAACACTCGCGCTGCGTTCACGAGCCAGGGCGCCGCCTGCAGTAGGAAGCCGAGGCCAGCGACTCCGGCCGCGATCAGCACAGCATCCGACAGTGCACAGATCGCAACGACAGCGAGAACATGCTGACGACGGATCCCCTGTCGGAGGACGTAGACGTTCTGTGCGCCGATGGCGACGATGAGGGAGAGCCCGAGTCCGAGCCCCGCGAAGAATGAGATCACATCCTGACGCTATTGTTCCACGACCGTAAGTGCCAGCGACCAGATCTTCATCGCCGTTAGTCTTGCTTACATGGCTGGAATCTCTGCTGAGCTCGCTCTCACTGTGGCTGCGATCGTCGACGGGGGGAGTCTCGATATGGCAGCACGCTCTCTTAGTATCACTCCCTCCGCGGTCAGCCAACGGCTCAAGACCCTCGAGAATCAGCTCGGCCAGGTGCTCATCGTGCGCGGGAAGCCTGCTGTCGCCACAGGTGCAGGAGAAGCCGTCGTGCGAATGGCCAGGCAGGTCGCACTGCTCGAGCATGAGACGCTGTCCGCGCTGGGCTTGGAGGCCGGGAGAGGGCGCGTGCGTGTGCCACTTGCCGTCAACGCCGACTCCATGGCTGTCTGGTTCTTGGCGCCGTTGGCCAGACTCGCTGCACGACTGGACATCGACTTCGATCTGCACCGTGATGACCAGAACTTCACCGCGCGTCTGCTGGAGTCCGGTGAAGTGATGGCGGCCGTCACATCCGAGGCGACACCCGTCTCAGGATGCACGGCAACACGGCTGGGAGTCTTTCGATATGAGGCCGCCGCGACACCGGAGTTCATCGAGCGCTGGTTCCCCGATGGTGTGACCGCCGGGGCGTTGAGCGAGGCGCCGTTCGTCGACTTCGATCGGCGCGATACTCTCCAGCATGCATGGTTGGCATCGCAGGGCGTCTCCGAACATGGTGTCCCTCGCCACTTCGTGCCGGCATCCCATGACTTCGCCCAGGCGGTGATTCTCGGGTTGGGGTGGGGCATGTTGCCCGTCTCCCAGGCGGCAGCGGCCGCGGCATCCGGAACGATCGTCAGACTCGGCGGAGACCCCGTGCGAGTGCCGCTCTACTGGCAGCAGTGGAACCTGCGCTCTCAGCTGCTCGACGCCATCGCCGGCGAGGTCGCTGACGAAGCGCGCAGAGTACTTGAGTAACGCGTCAGTCGGCCAGGGCGAGTGCGCGGTACGCGTCGCGCTCTCGGAGAGCGTCGCGCCTGCTGGCCGACGTCACGGATGCCGCGCTCGGCGGGCGCTGCCCGGTGGTGCGGTGGTAGAGCTCATCGATCAGCCCGGTCGCGAGACGCACCAGCTGAGCGATCTCGCGGTCGTCACGATCGATCCATACACAGCGCGGCTCGTCGTCGACAGGGGTGAAGTCGAGGTGTTCTTCCCATACGAACAGGGTGCGCTCGGCGCCGAGTACGTGCTGCTGCCACCACACCTGGCGAAGATAGGTGCGCGGGATCGTGCGCCAGTTCTTGTTCGTGGTCTTAATCTCCGACAGCAGGATCCGACCGTCAGCATCCTGCACGACCCCATCGGGCGTCGCCAGATGCCGGTGCTCTGCCTCGGCACGGAAGAGCGCTGAGGAAGGACGGATGCCGTGCGTTGCGGCGACCCACGCTGCGATCTCGGGCTCTCTTCTGCGTCCGTGATCGGTATACGCGTTACCGGCGAATCGTGCGCCGCCGCCGAGCTTGGCATCGGCGGCCCTGGCGATGGACTTGTCTCCGGAGAGGCCCGCGACGTCGGTGGCAGTGATTCCTCGTGCCCGTGCCCGAAGCCAGGCGACGCGGTCGCGGGAGTCCGCAACGATTCGAGCCTGTAGTTCCGGGGTCACTGTTCGAGGCTACCCCGATCGACGCGCACCGATTGCCGGCCGCGCCGAGTCAGCGGCGAACGGGCCAGCTGTCGGGGCCGTGGGAACCCGCGGCGTACTCCTCGAGGGGCACTTCGCCACGCGACCACGCGTCCAGCACGGGCTGGATGATTCGCCAGCACTGCTCGGCTGCGTCTGCGCGCACCGACAGCAGCGGGTCGCCATCGAGGATGCCGGAGAGGACTTCTGCGTAGGCGAGCAGCTGACCTGCGCCGAGATCAGCAGACAGCGTCGCGCGCTCCAGCACGAACGGGTCCTCTGCACCGTTGAGGTTGAGCTCGAGGGACATCTGGTCCGGCGCGAGGTAGAACCGCAGGATGGCTCCGGTTGCCGAGCCCGTGAGCCCGACCGGTACATGGCGCACTGGCTTGAATCGGACGACGACTTCGCGGACGGGATCGCTCAGTGCCTTGCCCGATCGCAGAGTGAACGGGACCCCGGCCCAGCGGGCATTGTGGATCTCGAAAGTCGCCTCGGCGAGAGTCTCTGTTCCGCGCTTCGAGTCGACGCCCGGTTCATCCACATAGGACGGCTTCTCCACCCCGTCGACGGCGCCAGCGGTATAGCGTGCGCGACGCGAGGATGACATCGGGTCATCGCCCCACACCGTTGTCGCACGCAGCACCGCGGAGGTCGCCTCGCGGAAGTCCGTCTCATCGAGGGTTGCGGGCTGCTCCATGGCCACGACTGCGAGCACCTGCAGCAAATGGCTCTGGACCATATCGACGAAGGCGCCGGCGTGATCGTAGTACCCCGCGCGGCCCTCCAAGCCCAGCTTCTCGTTGTAGATGATGTCGACCGCGTCGATGCTCTCCGCAGACCAGAGTGGTTCGAGCAGGCGATTGGCGAAGCGCGCACCGAGCACGTTCAAGGTCGTCGACTTGCCCAAGAAGTGATCCACTCGGAAGACCTGCTTCTCCGGCACGAGTTCGGCCAGACGCGCATTGAGCACGTGAGCACTTTCTTCATTCGTGCCGAACGGCTTCTCGAGTGCGAGCATCACGCCATCGGGGAGCATCTCGGGCGTGAGCGCCTCGCATGCCGCCGCAGCCACCGCGGGAGGCACCGCGAAGTACAGCGCAACCTGACCGGTCAGCCCTTTCAGCAGTGCCTTCAGGTCAGCAGTCTTGGTGATGTCAGCCTGACAGTACGAGATCTCGACCCGCTCGAGCGAGGCTTCGGAATCTGAGGCCGCGAACGAGTGCTGTGCGACCTTCTTCAGATCAGCATCCGACCAGCCCTCCATGCCCGCACCGATCAGGCGCACCTTGCGGTCCGGCTCAGTGGCGAGGAGCTGTCCGAGCGCCGGAAGCAGCAGACGCGAAGTCAGATCTCCCGTAGCGCCGAAGATGATGAGTGTGGGCGCGGCATCCATGGGCCCACCGTAGCCCCACCCGTGCGCTTGGACCAATGGCATGCAAGAATCGGGCGATGCCTGCACCGATCGAGGATTACGCACTTCTCAGTGATTGCCGCACGTCAGCGCTCGTCTCACGTGACGGCAGTATCGACTGGCTGTGTCTGCCCCGATTCGACTCCGCCTCGATCTTCGGCGCACTTCTCGGAGACCCGACGCATGGCTGTTGGATCCTGCGGCCTCGCGATGCATCCGCGACCGCTCAGCGGCACTACCTGTCGGATACCTTCATCCTCGTCACGCGGTGGGAGAGCGCCGATGGCGTCGCCGAGGTCCACGAGTTCCTGCCGATGTCGGAGGACCGCACGGATGTCGTGCGTCGAGTGGTCGGCATCACCGGCAACGTCGCCTTCACGACTGAGCTGCGCATGCACTTCGACTACGCGCGCGCTCTGCCGTGGGTGCGGCAGATCGGCACCGCCGAAGAGCCAGCGCTGAGCGCGATCGCAGGCCCGGATGCTGTTGTCGTCCGCGGAGTGAAGCTTGCAGCATCCGACCACCGGCACAGGGGTGAGTTCTCCGTGGGTACCGGAGAGCTGCGTGACCTCGTCCTCACCTGGCATGCATCTCACGAGGAAGATCCGGCCCCGTTGGATGTTGAGGATGCGATCGCGCGCACGCGCTCGTGGTGGCAGGGCTGGGCGAGTCCGATCGCGCATGACGGCCCGTACCGCGACGCGGTGGTGCGCTCGCTGCTCGTGCTGCGCGCACTCACGCATCGTGACACAGGTGGCATCGTCGCAGCCCCCACGACCTCTCTCCCCGAGCAGTTCGGCGGTTCGCGCAACTGGGACTACCGGTACGTCTGGCTGCGGGATGCCGCACTCACTCTGGAGTCGCTCATCGCGCACGGCTTCCTCGAAGAGGTGCACCACTGGAGGCGTTGGCTGCTGCGCGCTGTGGCGGGGGAGCCAGCCGAAGTGCAGATCATGTACGGCATCGGCGGTGAGCGCGATCTAGCGGAGCGCGAACTGACGAGTCTTCCCGGGTACAACGGCGCATCACCTGTGCGCGTCGGCAACGGCGCTGTCGAGCAGTATCAGGGCGATGTGCTCGGCGAGGTGATGGTCGCGCTGGAGGCTGCCCGGATCGCAGGGCTCGATGAGACGGAGTTCTCGTGGCCACTGCAGCGTGCGCTGATCGAGCGAGTGGCGGCGGGGATGGGGCGTCAGGACAACGGGATCTGGGAGATCCGCGGGCCGTTGCAGTGGTTCACCCACTCGCGCGTCATGATGTGGGCGGCTTTGGATCGCGGCGTGCGCGCGGTGCGCGAGCACGGGTTCGCCGGCGACGCGGATCGCTGGGAGAAGATGCGCGATCGCTTGCGAGCGGAGATCGACGAGCGCGGAGTGCACCCGGACGGATATTTCCGACAGCACTATGACACCGATGAGGTGGATGCTTCGCTGCTCACCCTTCCGCAGGTCGGATTCTGCGCCGAGGATGACCCGAGGATGCTGCGCACCGTCGAGCAGATCGAGAAGACGCTCATGCGTGATGGACTGATCATGCGATATCGCACGGCATCCGGTGTCGATGGCCTCGACGGTGGGGAGCATCCTTTCCTGGCTTGCAGCTTCTGGCTCGTGGAGCAGTACGCGGCGAGCGGGCGGATAGATGATGCACGCGTCCTGATGGACCGACTCGTCGGGCTCGTGAACGATATCGGGCTCCTGTCGGAGGAGTATGACGTCCAAGGCGCGCGCCAGGCCGGCAACATGCCTCAGGCTTTCTCGCACCTCACTCTCGTGCGCGCTGCCGACGCGCTCGGCGGGCATTCGGGTCGTGCGGCTGGCCGCACCTGAGGCGACCTGATTTGGAAGTCGGGCCCTGATCGCGTAGAGTTTCTCATAACCGAAGACCGCTGGTCATCGTCGTGCGCGTAAGCGCAAGATGAATGAAGCACTGCACTGCAGGGGCCCGCGCAGGGACATGATCGTTTTCCGGAAATCCGGATTCTACGCTCCGTCGCTTGCGCCGGAGCGTTTTTGTTTGCAGGTGGCGGTTCAGGTGGTGTCTCACGCACGTGGGGCATCTCGTACCCATCAAGGAGTGACCATGGCGCAGAAGGATGCATCGGTCGCCGAGCTCACGAAGTCATTCGAGAACTCGAACGCCGTCCTGCTGACCGAGTACCGCGGTCTGACCGTTGCTCAGCTCAAGGAGCTGCGCAACAGCATTCGTCAGAACGCTGAGTACGCCGTGGTGAAGAACACGCTGACCAAGATCGCTGCCAACAAGGTGGGGATCTCCGAGCTGGACGACGACCTCAAGGGGCCGTCGGCTGTCGCTTTCGTGCACGGTGACTTCGTCGCCACCGCAAAGGCTCTTCGTGACTTCGCCAAGGCCAACCCGCTTCTCGTGATCAAGAGCGGCGTGTACGAGGGCAATGTCCTCAACGCGGACGAGGTCAACATGTACGCCTCGCTCGAGAGCCGTGAGGTTCTGCTTGCGAAGGCCGCGGGCATGATGAAGGCGACGATGGCCAAGGCTGCCGCAACCGTCGACGCTCTTCGCGCAAAGCTGGAGACCGCAGAGGCCGCGTAAGCGACCCGCGTTTTCTTCCCACAAACCCCATCTAATAGGAGAAACATCATGGCTAAGCTCACCACTGAGCAGCTGCTCGAGCAGTTCGCTGACCTGACCCTCGTCGAGCTCAACGACTTCGTCAAGGCGTTCGAGGAGAAGTTCGAGGTCACCGCTGCTGCCCCCGCCGCTGCTGCTGGCGCTGCCGGCGCAGGCGCTGCTGAAGAGGTTGAGGAGAAGGACTCCTTCGACGTCATCCTCGAGGCTGCTGGCGACAAGAAGATCCAGGTCATCAAGGCTGTCCGCGAGCTCACCTCGCTCGGCCTCGGCGAGGCCAAGGCCGTCGTCGACGGTGCTCCCAAGGCTGTCCTTGAGGGCGCTAACAAGGAGACCGCAGAGAAGGCCAAGGAGGTCCTCGAGGCCGCTGGCGCTTCGGTTACCCTCAAGTAATCACGTCGTTCTGTCACGAATGCCCTGGGCTCCGGCCCGGGGCATTCGTGCGTTTCAGCGCAGAGGCGCTGAGGAGTTGCGCACGACGAGTGCGGGTGCTGCGATCACGTGCTCGGGGGGTGTCCGAGGGTCGTCGAGGTGATGGAGCAGCATTCGCACCGCTTCTCGTCCCTGCGTGCGGGGCTGCTGCCGGATCGTGGTCAGGGCGAACATCTCCGCATGCTGGTGGTCGTCGATGCCGACGATGCTCAGCTCCGTCGGCACCGCGATGCCGAGCCTTCGGGCGGCGATGATCGCGCCGATGGCGACCTCGTCGCAGACGCCGATGACGGCGGTCGGCCTGGTACGCCGATTGCCGAGCAGATCCACGGCTGACGCGTATCCGCTCGGCATGGTGTCGGATGAGGGAACGGCCAGCGAATGCTCGCGCAGGCCCGCCGCCTCCATCGCGGAGCGGTACCCCTCCAACCGGCGTGCATCGCCGAAGGTGAACGAATCCGCGCGCGCTGCACCGCCGAGGAAGACGATCTCCTTGTGGCCGAGGTCGATGAGGTGCTCGGTTGCGATGCGTGCCGCGGCGGCATCATCGATCGCCAGGGCACTCATCTGCGAGCTGTGTGGACCGACGCTGACGACCGGCCGGCTGAGCCGCAGCAGTTGCTCCATTTCAGGTGAGTCGGGCTGCATGCCGACGCTGATGATCCCGTCGAACCGGCGACGGGGGAGGAGCTCCTCGATCACGCGCCTGCGTGCAGCAGAGTTCTCCGCTACAGAGAACAGCGTCAGGTCGTACCCGACCTCCAGCAGCTCTTCCTGCGCTCCGGCGAGGAGCTCGGAGAAGAACCACCTGCCGACAGAGGGCACGATCACAGCGATGGTCTGCGTGCGTCCGGTCGCAAGGCTCGTGGCGGAGGAATGCGCGACATACGACAGCGCACGCGCTGCGGCCTCGACGCGGTCGCGTGTGGAGGCGGAGACATAGCCCCGACCGCTGAGCGCGCGACTGGCGGTTGCTTTCGAGACGCCGGCACGTGCGGCGACATCCGCGATCGTGCTCATGCATCCTCCCTGATGGCTCCCAGGGGCCGCATCGCTCCTGCGTCCACAGCGTAGCCGCGAGATCAACAAAAAGGAACCGGTTCCATACATTTCGAGTGGTACCGCTCCCATTGGATTCGTCGGGTAGCGCTCAAAGGTTGTCAGCTTGTGATCTGTCACCATTGTGCAGGGCTGACGCAGACAAGTATGTTGGGGCTGGAAGCGGTTCCCGATCTGCTCGCTCTCCGCATCGGATCGCATAGGGAACGTGAACTCGAAGAGGAGAAATCACATGGCACTGTCACAGCGTTATCGGCGGCTCGCACCGCTGGCCATTCTCGGCGTGGCGGGCATTGCGCTCGCAGGGTGCGGAGCACCCGGTGCACCGAGCGGCGGTGGTGAGGAGACCGGTGGCGACGGAGGAACCGTCACCATCTACGGCACGATCGTCGACAGCGAGGCCGAACTCATGCAGGAGTCCTGGGCTGACTGGGCTGACGAGAACAACATCGAGATCAAGTACGAGGGCAGCCAGGATTTCGAGACGCAGCTCGGCACGCGCGCTCAGGGCGGCAACCCGCCGGACATCGCGATCTTCCCGCAGCCGGGTCTGTTCGCTGACTTCGCAACGCGTGACTTCCTCAAGCCTGCTCCGGCTGACGTCGAGAAGAACGCCAACGAGTACTGGACCGAAGACTGGGTGAACTACGGCACCGTCGACGGCACGTTCTACGGCGCACCGCTGATGGCCAACGTCAAGGGCTGGATCTGGTACTCGCCGGCGAAGTTCGCCGAGTGGGGTGTTGAGGTTCCGAAGACGCTCGATGACATGAAGACCCTCACCGACACGATTCAGGCAGCCACCGGAACCCCCGCGTGGTGTGCAGGCTTCGAGTCCGGCACCGCGACCGGCTGGCCGGGCACGGACTGGATCGAAGACTACGTGCTGCGTCAAGCAGGCCCCGAGGTCTACGACCAGTGGGTGACCAACGAGGTCAAGTTCACCGATGCGCCGATCAAGGAAGCGTTCGACTCTGTCGGCGAGATCCTGCTGAACCCGGCCAACGTCAACGCCGGCTTCGGTGACGTCCGCTCGATCAACTCCACGGCGTTCGGCGACGTGGCACCGAAGGTCGCCGACGGCTCGTGCGCACTCACGCACCAGGCATCGTTCCTCTCGGGCTTCTTCCCCGATGGCACGAACATCGCTGAGGACGGCGACGTCTGGGCCTTCATGCTTCCTGGTGAGAGCGCAGATGACAGCGCCGTCACCGGTGCTGGTGAGATCGTCGGCGCGTTCAGCGACTCCGAGGCAACGCAGAAGGTTCTCGCCTACCTGTCCAGCCCCGAGTGGGCCAACAGCCGCGTGAGCCTCGGCGGCGTCACCTCCGCCAACAACGGCCTCGACCCGGCCAACGCGCAGGACCCGATCCTTCAGGAGACCATCAAGATCCTGCAGGACCCGGAGACCACGTTCCGCTTCGACGCCAGTGACCTGATGCCGGGTGCTGTCGGTGCAGGCACGTTCTGGAAGGGCATGGTCGCCTGGGTCAACGGCACCTCCACCGACGAGGTGCTCCAGCAGATCGAAACGGGCTGGCCCGCAAGCTGACCCCTCTTCAGGTGGGCCGTCCGAGAGGGCGGCCCACCTGCTCCGGTGCGCGCGATGATGTGCGGACTGTCAAAGATCTTGCAAAGGGGACTCTGTGACCGCGACTGATTTCTTCCTATGGATCGGGACTCTGCCACCGGTGGTGCAAGCGGTGGCTGTCGTCATCGCCTTCGCCGCGGTGGTCGCTGCGATCCTTTTTCTCGTCGACATCGCCCCGCGCAGCGGCACCTGGTACACGGTCGCTCGCCTGGCGATGTGTCTGCTCATCCCGCTCGCGGTGATGTGGTTCTTCCGCTCCTACTACTGGGCGATCGGCGTCGCGGTCGTCGTGGGCGCGGTCTTCTTCCTGCTCGACTACCGCTCGCGTGCGGGCAAGGGATATCTCATCCAGCTGGTCGCGTTCCTCGCGCCGGCTTTCCTGCTTCTGCTCATCGGACTCATCCTGCCGTCGCTGCAGACGTTCGTCGCATCCTTCATGAACTCGTCCGGCAAGGACTTCGTCGGAATCGCGAACTACACGTGGATCTTCGGACAACCCGATGGTGTGCGCGTCGTGGTGAACACGATCGTCTGGGTGCTCATCGTGCCCACCGTCTCGACGATCGTCGGCCTCGCCTACGCCGTCTTCATCGACCGCACCAGGGGCGAGAAGATCTACAAGGTCCTCGTTTTCATGCCGATGGCGATCTCTTTCGTCGGCGCCGGAATCATCTGGCGCTTCATGTACGAGTACCGCGGACCCGAGTACCCGCAGATCGGCCTACTCAACCAGATCCTCGTCTGGTTCGGGGGTGAGCCGCAGCAGTTCCTGCTGAACCCGCCATGGAACACCCTCTTCCTCATCGTGGTGCTCATCTGGGTCCAGACCGGTTTCGCAATGGTGATCCTGTCCGCATCCATCAAGGGCGTGCCGATGGAGCTACTCGAGGCTGCGGAACTCGACGGCGCGAACGCGTGGCAACGGTTCACGTCCGTCACGATTCCCGCCATCAGGCCCGCCCTCATCGTGGTGCTCACGACGATCTCGATCGCCTCGCTGAAGGTCTTCGACATCGTCCGCACCATGACCGCAGGTAACTACGAGACCAGCGTGCTCGCCAACGAGATGTACACGCAGTTCTCCAAGTTCGAAGCCGGGCGCAGTGCTGCGCTCGCCGTCATCCTGTTCATCCTCGTGCTGCCGATCGTCATCTACAACGCACGCCAGATCCAGAAGCAGCGGGAGATCCGATGAGCGACACACTGAGCAGCCCCGACCTCGAGACCGTCGCCATCACCACCGGTGGCAAGCTGAACAGGTCGGCCGCGCGCACCCGCAAGAAGCTCTCGCGGCCGTGGGCATCCGCAGCATCCATCGTCATCGCGGTGCTCTGGACCGTCCCCACTCTCGGCCTGTTCATCTCGTCGTTCCGGCCTCGTGACCAGATCCTCACGAGCGGATGGTGGGAGTTCTTCCTGAACCCGCAGGTGACGGGGGAGAACTACGTCGACGTGCTGCAGTCCGGCACGACTCAGCTGACGATGATCGAGTCCTTCGTGAACTCCATCGCCATCACCATCCCCGCGACGGTCATCCCGCTGATGATCGCGTCGATGGCGGCGTACGCGTTCGCGTGGATCGACTTCAAGGGTCGCAACTTCCTGTTCATCTTCATCTTCGCGCTGCAGATCGTGCCGATCCAGATGGCCCTGGTGCCGCTGCTGAGCACGTTCTCGCGCGGGCTGAGCATCTTCGGGCTCCAGGTGACGCTGCCCCTCGGCGCATCCGGTGGCTACGCGCAGGTGTGGTTCGCGCACTCGATGTTCGCGTTGCCTCTGGCGATCTACCTGCTGCACAACTTCATGTCGGAGATCCCCGGCGAGATCATCGAGGCGGCACGCGTCGATGGCGCATCGCGCGGGCAGATCTTCTTCCGGATCGTGCTGCCGCTGACGATGCCGGCGATCGCCTCGGTGGCGATCTTCCAGTTCCTCTGGGTTTGGAACGATCTGCTTGTCGCGCTGGTGTTCGCCGATGGCGCTGCCGCTCCGATCACGAAGCTGCTGGCCGAGATCACGGGCACTCGAGGCAACGACTGGCACTTGCTCACCGCAGGCGCATTCGTGTCGATCATCGTGCCGCTCATCGTGTTCTTCGCGCTGCAGCGGTACTTCGTGCGGGGGCTCCTGGCCGGGTCCACAAAGGGATAACCGGTGTGACGGGTGCCGCCGTAATGCGGCATCCGTCACCCGTACCCTTGAGACATGGACTACGCCGAGCACATCGTCGACCTGGTGGGCAACACCCCTCTCGTCAAGCTGCAACACGTGACGGCAGGTGTGGAGTGCACGGTTCTCGTCAAGCTCGAGTACCTGAACCCCGGTGGCTCAGCGAAGGATCGCATTGCGCGGCGCATCATCGATGCGGCCGAGGCCGCGGGCGACCTGAAGCCCGGCGGCACGATCGTCGAGCCGACCAGCGGCAACACCGGGGTCGGTCTGGCGCTGGTCGCCCAGCAGCGCGGCTACAAGTGCGTGTTCGTGCTCCCCGACAAGGTCGGCGAAGACAAGATCGATGTACTGCGGGCGTACGGCGCGGAGATCGTGATGACGCCCACCTCGGTCGCCCCAGACAGCACTGAGTCGTACTACGCGGTCAGCGACCGCCTCGCCCGAGAGATCCCCGGCGCATTCAAGCCGAACCAGTACGAGAACCAGAACGGTCCCCGCAGCCACTACGAGACCACCGGTCCCGAGATCTGGCGCGACACAGATGGCCGGATCACGCATTTCGTTGCGGGCATCGGCACTGGCGGCACCATCAGCGGAACCGGACGCTACCTGCGCGAGGTCTCCGACGACCGGGTTCGCATCGTCGGGGTCGACCCCGAAGGCAGCGTCTATTCGGGAGGGACTGGGCGACCGTATCTCGTCGAGGGAGTCGGTGAGGACATCTGGCCTGGCGCCTATGACCAGTCCGTCCCGCATGAGATCGTCGCGGTCGATGACGCCCAATCCTTCGCGATCACGAGGCGCCTTGCTCGCGAAGAGGGAATCCTCGTGGGCGGCTCGAGCGGAATGGCCGTGGCCGGCGCGCTGCGCGTCGCGAAGAACCTGCCGGCGGATGCTGTGATGGTCGTGCTGCTCCCTGATGGCGGCCGCGGGTACCTGTCGAAGATCTTCAACGACTCGTGGATGCGCTCGTACGGGTTCAGCGATATCGAAGCGGGGGAGACCGTCGCCGATGTTCTCGCGGTTCGCGCCCGTGCGCACAGCACTTCGGCGCCGATTCCTGACCTCGTTCACGCGCACCCCGGCGACACCGTGCTCGATGCGATCGGCATGATGACCGAGTTCGCGGTCTCGCAGCTGGTCGTACTCACCGCGGAGCCGCCGGTCATGATGGGTGAAGTCCTGGGATCGGTCGACGAGAAGGGACTGCTCGATCGGCTCTTCCATGGCGAGGCGAAGCCCACTGACCCCGTCAGCGCGCACATCGACGGAATGCTGCCCCTCATCGGCATCCACGCCTCTGTCGACGACGCGCGAGCGGCGCTGGTAGCGGCCGACGCGCTGCTGGTCACCGAGGGCGGCAAGCCGCACGCTGTGCTCACTCGTCAGGACCTGCTCGCGTACCTCGCGCGCTGACCCGCGGCAGCTGACGCGGAGCGTCACACTGGACACCTGCTCGCCCACCGGACGTAGGCTGGATGACATGTCCGATCACGCCTTCGCCACTCGCGCCATCCATGCCGGCCAGGAGCCCGATCCACTCACCGGTGCGATCATCCCGCCGATCTATCAGGCCTCGACGCACGTGCAGGACGGCATCGGAGGCTTCCGTTCCGGTTACGAGTACAACCGAGCGGGAAACCCGACACGCAGCTCGCTCGAGACTCAGCTCGCAGCTCTCGAGGGCGGTGCCGGTGCTCTCTCGTTCGCCTCGGGTCTGGCGGCCGAAGATGGGCTGCTCCGCGGCATCCTGAAGCCCGGCGATCACGTGCTGCTCGGCAACGACGCCTATGGCGGCACGTACCGCCTGCTCACCCGAGTGCACGCGGCCTGGGGCATTGAGACGACCACTGTCGAGCTCGGCGATCCAGACGTGGTGCGTGCGGCGATCCGCCCCGAGACCAAGATCATCTGGCTCGAAACCCCCAGCAATCCGCTGCTGAAGATCGTCGACATCGCGAAGACCGTCGAGCTCGCACATGCGGCCGGCATCCTCGTCGTCGTCGACAACACCTTCGCCTCTCCTGCACTGCAGAACCCGATCGCGCTCGGCGCCGACTTCGTCGTGCACTCGACCACCAAGTACCTCGGCGGCCACTCCGACGTACTCGGGGGAGCGGTGATCTTCGCCGATGATCGGTACTTCGATCAGGTGAAGTTCCAGCAGTTCGCCGTCGGCGCGGTGTCGGCGCCGCTGGATGGTTGGCTGACCACCCGCGGCATCAAGACGCTCGCGGTGCGGATGCGTCAGCACGCCGCCAACGCGCAGGCGATCGCGGAGTGGGCTGCGACGCGGCCGGAGTTCGAGACCGTGTTCTACCCCGGCCTCGAATCGCACACCGGGCACGAGATCGCCGCACGTCAGATGAGTGGATTCGGTGGGATGCTGTCGCTTGCGCTCGCGGCAGGGCCGGATGCTGCGCGCGCCTTTGCGGAGTCGACGGAACTGTTCCAGCTGGCCGAGTCACTCGGTGGCGTGGAATCGCTGATCGGGTACCCGCCGGACATGACGCATGCGTCGGTTCGTGGCACGGAGCTTGCCGTCCCCGAGAACATCGTGCGGCTGTCGGTCGGAATCGAAGAGGCAGATGACCTGCTCGCCGACCTCGAGCAGGGGCTGGAGCGCATCGCTCGTTGAGTGATTCCTCGCGCAGTCTGCGTCCTTCGGACAGAATGGACGGATGACTCATCGCGTGCTGCTCTGGTGGGGCGTCGGCGCCATTCTCGCCGCAATGGCGATCGGCGTCCTCGTAACCGGAGACGGATCGGACGCCCCCGCAATCGACCTCGGGTGGAACGCCGTCATGGGCGATATCCGCAACCCATTCCTGATCGGGTTCGGCAGTGTCATGGATCGGGTCGGCGGCGGGTGGATCGCGACGCTACTGATTCCTCTCGCGATTCTGGCTGCGCTGCTACTGGCCCGGCGCTGGAAAGCGGCCGTGCTCGTGGCGGTCACGCTCCTTGCAAGTGTCGGGGCGGTGCAGCTGCTGAAGTCGCTGTTCGGCAGGACGCGGCCTCAGGACATGCTTGTCACTTCGGATTTCGGTTCATTCCCCAGCGGGCATACCGCGAACGCGGCGACCATCGCGGCCCTCGCCGTGCTGCTGTTTCCCCGATTGTGGGTGCTGATCGTCGCGGCCGCGTGGACGCTCGCGATGGCCTTCTCGCGCACCCTGGTGTCGGCGCACTGGCTGAGCGATACCGTCGGCGGAGTGCTGGTCGGTATCGGCGTCACGCTCGTGCTCGGTGGCTTCCTGCTCGAGTGGACTCGTCCGGGTCGCAAAGAAGGCCGCTTTGAGGCTGGCGAAGCGGCCGAAATCGCGACCTGAAGCACTGAAGGGCCCCGCATCGCGGAGCCCTTCAGCCTGTTGGCGGTGATGGCGGGATTCGAACCCGCGGTTGCTTGCACAACACACGCTTTCCAAGCGTGCTCCTTCGGCCGCTCGGACACATCACCAAGGAACAACCTGAACAGTCTATCCGATCGATCAGGCTCCCCGTGCCAGCTCGCCGAGCCCTACAGTGGAGGCATCCAGGTCGACTCATACAGGAGAGCGCGTGACTGAGCCATCGCACCGACGCAGATGGATGCTGCAGATGCAGCAACCTGTGCCACCGGCAACGGTCTTCGACCGGGTTGCGTTCCTGATCGGCGCGGCATCCGCGGTCTGGCTGGCCTCGATCATCGCGATCCAGGGGCTGCGCACACCCTGGGCTCTCATCTGGTTCATTCCGATCTGGGCGATCACGGCATATCTGGTGCTGCCTCGTCTGCACCGGCTGCTGTCGGATCTCTACGTTCCGGACTACTTCTTCGGCCGCACCCGCACCTCCGACGGACTCCTCGGCGACCCAGTCAATCTCGGCGTGGACGGCTCGGCCGAGCAGCTCGATGCGGTGATGGCGTCTGCCGGTTGGCATCATGCTGATCCCATCACCGCAGCATCCACGTGGCGCATCATCACGTCAACGCTCACGAAGCGCAGCTACCCGACAGCGCCGGTCTCGTCCCTCATGCTGTTCGGGCGACGCCACGATGTCGCCTTTCAGCAGGAGGTCGAGGGCAACCCGAAGCAGCGTCATCATGTGCGGTTCTGGCACTGCCCGCCGGGTTGGCTGCTGCCAGGAGGCGCGCGTGTGGATTGGCTCGGGGCGGCCACTTACGACACCGATGTCCGACTCTCGCTGTTCACGCTGCAAGTGACCCACCGGATCGACGAGAACACCGACATCGAACGCGACCATGTCGTCGAGACGGTCAGCGCGGGTGATCCTGCTGTCCAGGTGCGGATGCTGCGTGACTTCACCACGGGCTACCATGCGCGAAACGGCGGTGGAGACCGGTTCGTGACTGATGGCAACCTGCCGATTCTGGAGGTCACCGCGGTCCTGCCCCCCGCGCTCCCGCCCGAGGCGAGCACCGCAGAGCCTGCGACGCCACCCGCGATCCTGCGCGTGCCGCTCACGGTATCCGCCGCAGTCGCGCTCATCGCTCTGGTCGCGCTCCTGCAGCTGATCGATGTCTTCGCAGACAAGGAGTTCTGGTCGGTCCTCGTTGACGCTGATGACGCCGCGGTCACGGCTGTGCTGCTCATGGTGGTCGGCATATTCACGCTCTTCACGGTCGGGCAGCTGGTGATGAGCCTGTTCGTGCTCCGGCGCGGGAGGCGATCGCGCGCCGTGCTGATCGCGCTGATCACGTTGGAGATCGTCGTCATGGCGATCGACTATCTCAATGGCAGCACAGTGCTGGGGCTCGACTGGACGCTGCTGGCAGCATCCGTGCAGTGCATCAGTCTGTTGTGCCTTTCGAGCGAGTCGGCAGGAGCGTGGGTGCGTCGTCGCACACCGGAGAACCAGCCGCTCGCATCTAAAATCGCAGAGTGAGCACTCCCAAGATCGTTCTGTTCTACGCTTTCACCCCTCTCGCCGACCCCGAGGCGATCCGGGTGTGGCAGCGCGACCTCGGCGATGCGCTGGGGCTGCGCGGCCGAGTGATCATCTCGGAGCACGGCGTGAACGGCACTCTCGGCGGAGACTTACCGGCGCTGAAGAAGTGGGCGCGGTCTTTCCGGTCGTATGCCGCCTTCGCTGACACCGACATCAAGTGGAGCGAGGGCACCGGGCTGGATGCTGAGGGACTGAGCCTCGACTTTCCCCGACTGAGCGTGAAGGTGCGGGCGGAGATCGTGTCGTTCGGTGCACCTGGCGAGCTCGAAGTCGACGACAACGGAGTGGTCGGCGGCGGCATCCGTCTGGCTCCGGAAGACCTGCACGAGCTGGTCTCCTCCCGCGACGACGTCGTCTTCTTCGACGGCCGCAACGCGCTGGAGGCGGAGATCGGCCGGTTCAAGAACGCGATCGTTCCCGACACCGAGACGACCCGCGACTTCGTGGAGCTGCTCGACTCCGGAGTCTATGACGACCTCAAGGGCAAGCCGGTGGTCACCTATTGCACCGGAGGGATCCGCTGCGAGGTGCTCTCGAGCCTCATGGTCTCTCGCGGCTTCGGCGAGGTGTATCAACTCGAGGGCGGCATCGTCCGCTACGGCGAGAAGTACGGCGACGATGGACTGTGGGAGGGATCGCTCTATGTCTTCGACAAGCGTGAATCCATCGACTTCAGCGATCACGCCGCCATCATCGGCGAGTGCGTCGGATGCGGCGTCGCGACAGGACGCACAGCGAACTGCCCTGAGGCCTCCTGTCGCCGACAATTCGTCGTCTGCGAAGACTGCGACGCGGTGGAGTGCGAAGAGCATTCGGTCGCGTCTGCGGGCTGACCGCTCAACGGGACTTCTGCGGCGCCCGTGACTCGCGTGTGGTGAACAACGAGAGCGGCAGCACGACAGCGATGATTCGATCTCTCGCGTCGACACTGCGATGAAGCCCAGCGATCACTTCTCGCAGCGCCGGAGACAGGTCGGCTTCGGCGGTTGCGACCTGGGCGAAGCTTGCGCGCTCGATGGCCTGGACGAGGAGGCCAGCCGCATCCGGATCCACCCCCCGCTCGACGAGGTCTGCGCCGCGCATGCGAGGCGTCACGGCATCCGAAACCGGAAGACGCAGATCGAGGAGTACCGCGCGCACCTCTTGCCAGGCGGCGGCTGCGTCGCCGCGTCGCGCGCGTACGCCCCGCCAGGTTCGCACGCCGAATCGCACCAGGGCTGGCAGCATCAGCAGGACGAGGATGCCGCCGGTGATCAGTGCGACGGGGGCGGGATTCAGCCGCTGGAGCGTCTCTGACCCGTCCGATGATGATCCGCCCTGGTCTTCGTCGAGCTCGGGGCCTCTCGTCGGCGCGGCCGATGGCGCGGTGGATTCACCGGGGGTGATCTCGCCGGTCGACGAGCCGCCGCCGGCCTGGGTGGGTTGGAAGTTGGTCGGCGTTCCCAGCGAAGCAGTCGGTTCGAACGGAACCCAGCCGATGCCCTCGAAGTGCACTTCCGGCCAGGCATGCAGCTGGTCGCTGTCGACGGTGTAGATCGACTCGTCGCCGCGCTTCTCATCGGTGAGCGAACCGGGGAGATATCCGACGACGATCCGCACCTGCAGTTCGAGCGACTGTGCCATCAGCGCGAAGGCCCCCGAGAAATGGATGCAGTACCCAGAGCGCTCTCGAAGGAATTCGGAGACGGCATCCGCGCCGGTTCCGTCGAAATCGCCGTCGACTGGAGCATCGAGTGAATACGTGAACTGTGAGCGGAACCAGTTCTGCATGGCGATCAGGCGATCGTAGTCGCTGGCCGAACCCGCAGTGACATCCCGTGCGGTCTGCGCGACGAACTCCGGTACGTCCATACCAGGGGCCCTGGTCGCGCTCGCTGCTTGGATCTGCTCTCGCGTGGGTTGGGCGACGACGGAGGTCACGGTGTAGTCCTCCTCCGCCGCATCCCGGTTCTCGGAGGTGACGGTGCGGTTGAAGCGCATCGCCTGCCATCCGGATGAGGCGCCGACGATCTTCGTCGCAGCGTACGGCACGGGCAGCCACGAACCAGAGATTCCCGTGATCCGGATCGACGTGCGGCGCTCCGACGTCGCAATGTCATCGGACCAGTCGGGGGCGCCAAATCCCTCAGCTGCCGTCTGCAGATCTCCGCTGTCGGGTTCCCACGTCGAGCCATCGAACTCGGAGAGGCTCGCGATTCGCAGATAGGGGGCTGTCGGAGCGTTCGTCGCAATCGTCATGACGGTGAAGGGGGTGGGGCGGCGCAGATCATCGCCCAGGCTCAGCGAAGGGTCCAGATGCGCGCTGGTTCCCGCGCCCGCCCAAGTCGTCGACAGAGGGAGGACCGGGGTGATCACCAGGGTGGCGGCGATCGCTGCCGCGCCGGTACCGAGAACGAGCCCCGCCGATGTGCGGTTCGGGGAGGCGTCGCCGTGACGGGTGCCGTGTCGAAGCAGGAGCAGCGTCAGGATGGCGAACAGGACGAACCACGGCAGGTTCGCGCCGCCCATCGTAACGACCATCGGCAGAGCGCCGATGACCGCGATGATGATCACCACGGAGAGGGGAACGCGTGTGGCGATGACCTGATCGATCAGGATCGAGACGGCGGCGAACCCGATCACGAGCATCGCGGTGAGGGCAGGCGTGTCCTCCAGCGGTGCGACGCCGAACTGCACCTGCTCGACAGCCTGTGCGGCGAGCCTGCCGACGGTGGAGAAAGTGGTGCCGGTCGGGATGACCCCCAGCAGGGCGCCCTGCGGGAAGAGCATCAGGGTGAGCGTCAGGATCGAGACGACGATCTGCGCGAGTGCAGGAATGATCCTGCGTGCGAAGCGGCGGGTGTACAGCTGGCGAACGGCGAACCCGGTCAGCGCGATGAAGGCGACCACCGTCACGGAGATGATCGACCACGCGCCGGGCACAACGACCGAGGTGTACGGCCATAGCGCCACGATCGCGCTGCCGACGGTCAG
This sequence comes from Microbacterium zouquanmingi, assembly GCF_052266675.1. Taxonomy (NCBI): domain Bacteria; kingdom Bacillati; phylum Actinomycetota; class Actinomycetes; order Micrococcales; family Microbacteriaceae; genus Microbacterium; species Microbacterium zouquanmingi. Next base: position 157,180 of record NZ_JBQPRA010000006.1, on the reverse strand, counting down.
AAGCGCTGCGGCGAATGTACCTTCGCGCTCGGCCAGGCGCAGGTCTCTCTCGGCAGCTCTCGCGGCCGGCGTGAGTGGTGGCCGCGATGCTGATCGCGGCTCAACGCGGAACATGTCCGCCTCCCGGCGCGACGTTCTCGGACAGCGCGTCTTCCCACGCCGCAGCGATGTCGTCGCTCAGCGGCCCGGCGGACCACCCGAGCGCACCCGCGGTCTCGATCGCGCCCAGCCCAGGCCCGGTCATCAGCAGCACGGGCGCCGAAGCGCCGCCGTGGCGCAGCGACGCGGCATCCTCTTCGTCGAGCTTTCCCGTGATCATCACCAGAGGACCAGGAGGTGCTCCGTCGAAAAGTGCGGTGAGCGCACCTCTCTCACCCTGCGGGCTGACCATCGCGAGCGCGACCAGAAGAGTGTCGCGCTCATCCTCCTGCCCGCGGAGGGCGCCCAGCACCGTCCCCGCAGAATCGCGCACATCCACGCTGTATCCCTCGTGTGCGAGGTGCAGCGCGATCGACGCGCACGCAGAGACAGCGTTCTCGAAATCCGCATCCGGGTGGGAGCTGCGCCGCTCCCAGCGGCGCGCCGTCCGGTCGAGGATCACCACGGCATCCGGGCTCGACTCTGCCTCCTCCTGCCGCACCATGAGGTCGCCGCGGTGCGCGGTCGCACGCCAATGGATGCGGCGCATCGAGTCGCCGGAGACGTACAGTCGCGGTGACAGGTTGTCGCTGCCCTGGCCGAGGCGCGATGACGCAGTGTGCGCTGTGCCGCCGGCGATTCCCGCGACACTCGTCATGGGAGCCAGAGTGGTGACCTCCGGCACGACGATCACAGTGCGGCTGTCGCCGAACTCCTGTACGCGCTGGGCCAGCCCGAAGGGATCGATCGTGCGAAGCGATAACGGCCCGACCGGCCACACTCCGCGCTGTGAACCCGTGATCGAGTACCGGATGTGCGTACCGTTGTCGGTGGGAAACTCCCCCGCAGCCTGTCCTGCCACCGCATCCGGCAGCAGATCCTCCCAGGTCCCGAACGGAACCCGCAGTGCGCGCAGGTCGAACCGCACGGCGACCTCTGACTGCTCGCCGACGGTGAGGAGATCGGTGGAGATGCGCCGGGTCACCGTCCCGCTTCGCCGTGGCGCGTGCACGATGATCACCGTGGTGATGACGAGAGCGAACAGCAGGACCGCAACGTAGAGCAGGATCGGTGCGGCGAGCAGATTCGCCGCGATCGCGCACCCGAGACCGGAGAGCAACGCGGCCAGGCCGCGGGACGTCAGGGGGCGACGGGAACGCATGGTCTCACGAACGGGCGGTGAGCGGAACCCGCACGCGCTCCATGATCTGCTCGAGTGCAGCCTCGACCGGCTGGGCGCCCGCGCGGTGCACACCCCGAGCCGGAAGCAGGCGATGCGCGAACACCGGAACCAGGAGAGCAGTCAGGTCGTCGGGGATGACGAAATCGCGTTCTTCCAAAGCCGCCCACACCTTCGCGGCGCGCACCAGCTGCAGGGTTGCACGCGGGCTGGCACCCAGGTGCAGGCTCGGATCGCTGCGGGTCGCGTGCGCGAGAGCGACCGCATACTCCTCCACGGCCGGTGAGACATGCACTGACCGTGCGAAAGCGATCATCTGCGAGATGTCGTTCGCGTCGGCGACCGGGGCGATCGAGGCGAGCGGATTCTTGACGTCTCGCTGACGGAGCATGAGCGCCTCGGCCGCGGCATCCGGATACCCCATCGAAATGCGCATCATGAATCGGTCGCGCTGCGCTTCGGGAAGCGCGTACGTGCCCTCCATCTCGAACGGGTTCTGGGTGGCGACCACGAGGAAAGGATCCGGCAGCGTGTGGGTGCGTCCGTCGACGGTGACCTGTCCCTCTTCCATGGCCTCGAGGAGCGCGGACTGCGTTTTAGGGGATGAGCGGTTGATCTCGTCGGCGAGGACGATCTGCGCGAACACCGCACCGGGCTTGAATTCGAACTCGCGATCGACCGGGTTGTAGACGCTCACACCGGTGACGTCGCCAGGCAGCAGGTCGGGGGTGAACTGAATGCGGCGGACCGTGGCGTCCACGCTCGCGGCCAGCGCGCGGGCCAGCATGGTCTTGCCGACGCCGGGGACGTCTTCGATGAGCAGGTGTCCCTGGGCCAGAAGGCACACCAACGCGCTGCGTACGGCATCTGCCTTGCCATCGATCACCTCGGTGATGGAAGACATGATCGCTGACGTCCGCGCCGCAAACTGCTCAGACGTATATCGGGTGTCGTCCATGCGCTCCCTCTCGCCCACCATCGGGTGTCTCTAGATCGTAGTCCCGCTGGCGACGCGGCGGGGGCTCGGAACGGCGTCCCGTTCTCGATCGCTCTCGCGGGCAGGTAGACTTGTCGACGGCTCTCCGCGTGACGGCATCCAGGCCAATTCCCCCAGGACGGAAACGTAGCAAGGGTAACCGGGCTCTGCTGGGTGCGCGGAGAGTCTTTTCTTTGCCCAGATGGCGGCGCCAGGAGGTCGGAAACCGGATGCCGCCCAGGTTCACCTGCGAAGATCGTGGAGTGACCAGCCCCGTCGCTTCCGAACGTCCCCGACAGCTCTCGCGCTTCGCATCTCCTGTTGCGCTCGTCGCGCTGATGTGGGCGATCCAGATCGTGGATGCGATCCTCCCCGGCTCATTCACCGGCTTCGGGCTTCGCTCGTGGGATCTCGGTAGTCTTCCGGCATTGATCGTCGGGCCGCTTCTGCATGCGAGCTGGTCGCACCTGATCGGCAACACGCTACCGCTGCTGGTGCTCGGGTGTCTGGTGGCGGTCGAGGGCGCCGGCCGGTTCTGGCTGGTCACCGTGGTCACTGCCGCCATCGGCGGCGCGGGGACCTGGCTCATCAATGCGCCGGGGACGCTCACCGTCGGCGCATCCGTTCTCGTTTTCGGATACTTCGCCTACGTGGTCGTCAGAATCTTCTCGCCGCGTCCGGTCGCGCACCGCATCGCCTATGCGTTGATCGCTCTGTTCGTCATCGTGCTCTACGGCGGGTCGATCCTCACCGGCATCATCGGGGCGGGCCCAGGGGTTTCCTGGCAGGCGCACCTGTTCGGCGCGGTCGGCGGTGTGGTCGCGGCGCTGCTGGGCACGCGGCGCCGCAAGGCGCTGGACGCGTGAGAGACCGCTCCCGCGGGCGTCGCCGGAAGAGCTGGCTCCCCGGCATCCTGATCGGCGGGCTCACGCTCGCCGCTCTCCTCGCCGTCCTCGTGCCGATTGCGGCATCCCGGATGCCCCTCGCCCTCTGTGTATCGGAACCCGCATCGTTCCCGGAATCGGGCGTCGCGGGATGGCAGGGCGAACAGCTGCGCAATGCCGCCGTGATCGTGAGCACGGCGACGGCGCAGGGGATCGGGCGCGACGGGCAGATCCTCGGAGTCATGACGGCGATGGGGGAGAGCAGCCTGCGCAACATCGACTACGGGGACTGGGAGACGTCGGGCGTCACGAACCCCGACGGTGAGCGCACCAGCAGCATCGGCCTTTTCCAGCAGCAGGACTGGTGGGGGAGCCCGCAGGAGCGGATGGATCCCGCGACAGCTGCCGGACTCTTCTACGCGCGGCTGGTCAGGGTGGACGGCTGGCAGGAAATGGAGCCGACGCAGGCCATCCACCGGGTGCAGATCAATTCGGACCCTGACCACTACTCGCGGTTCGAGACGGATGCTGCCGAGATCGTCGATGCACTCTCCGGCGTCTGCCCGCTCTGATTACTTCCGCTCTCCGAAGTGATGCATCATTGCGGCGCGCGTCTAAACTGACATCGTGGCACGGAGCATCTACATCACCTCGGCCGAAGGTCATTCCGGCAAGTCCACCATTGCGCTGGGTGTTCTCGACGCGCTGATGCGCGCGACACCGCGGGTGGGAGTCTTCCGCCCGGTTGCGCGATCCTCCGCGGAACGCGACTACGTGCTCGAGCTGCTCCTGGCTCACGACGGCGTGCACCTCGACTACGACGACTGCGTCGGCGTCACCTACGATGAGCTGCGCGATGACCCGGAGCGGGCCCTGGCGAAGATCGTCTCGCGCTTCAAAGCGGTCGAGACCCAGTGCGACTCCGTCGTGATCGTCGGCAGCGACTACACCGATGTCGCAAGCCCCGCCGAGCTCGGATTCAACGCGCGCATCGCCGCGAACCTGGGCGCACCCGTGCTGCTCGTGCTCGGCGGGCGAGACCAGCAGGCTCGCGCCGAGCAGCTGGGCACCTCCACCGCGCGCACTCCTGCGACGGTCGGTCAGATCGCAGCCCTTGCCCTGGCGGAACTGCAGACTGAGCGCGCCGAGCTGTTCGCCGTCATCGTCAACAGGGCGGATCCCGATGCGCTGCCGGCGACGATCGATGCGGTCCGCGCCGTCAAGGACAGTGTGAACCGCGAGCAGGCGAGGCCGGTGTGGGCGATTCCCGAAGACCGGATGCTCGTCGCACCGTCCATCCGCGGAGTCATCGCGGCGGTCGACGGCACGCTGATCAAGGGCGATCCCGATCTGCTCACGCGAGAAGTGCTGAGCGTGGTCGTGGCCGGAATGTCGATGGTCAACGTCCTTCCCCGGCTCACCGAAGACGCCGTGATCGTGGTGCCTGCCGACCGTACCGAGGTGCTGCTCGCGCTGCTTCTCGCCGATGCATCCGGAACTTTCCCGTCGATCGCCGGAATCATCCTCAATGGACCGTTCCCGCTCCCTGAGCCCATCGAGCGGCTGCTGGACGGACTCGCATCGCGAGTGCCGATCATCGCCACAGATCACGGCACGTACGACACCGCCGTGCGGGTGATGGGAGCACGAGGCCGCCTCGCGGCCGACTCCCGCAACCGCTACGAGCGCGCGCTCGGCCTGTTTCAGACCCACGTCGATCTCACTGAGCTGACCACGCAGGTGGGCCTCGCTGAGTCCACGGTGGTCACACCGCTGATGTTCGCGTACGGGCTGATCGAGCGCGCTCGCGCAGATCGCAAGCACATCGTTCTGCCCGAGGGAACGGATGACCGCATTCTGCGTGCCGCTGGCACGCTGATCGCGAGGGATGCCGCGGATCTCACGATCCTCGGAGACGAGGCCGAGATCCACGCCCGCGCGACGGAGCTCGGTGTCGATATCACTGCAGCGTGCATCATCAGCCCGACCGACCCCGAGTACGTGGAACGCTTCGCCGAAGAGTACGCGCGGCTTCGCGCACACAAGGGCGTCACCGTGCAGCAGGCGGCCGACACCGTCACCGACGTGTCGTACTTCGGCACGATGATGGTGCACCTCGGCCTCGCCGATGGCATGGTGTCCGGGGCGGCGCACACCACCGCACACACGATCCGGCCGTCCTTCGAGATCATCAAGACCAAGCCCGGTGTGGATGTCGTCTCCAGCGTGTTCCTGATGGCCCTCGCCGATCGGGTGCTCGTCTACGGCGACTGCGCAGTCGTGCCCGACCCCACGAGCGTCCAGCTCGCCGATATCGCGATCTCGTCCGCAGAGACAGCGCGACAGTTCGGAATCGATCCGCGAGTGGCCATGCTGTCGTATTCGACGGGGGAGTCCGGTTCCGGAGCTGACGTCGACAAGGTCCGCGAGGCGACGACTCTCGTGCGTGAGAGGGTGCCAGAGCTGCTCGTGGAAGGACCGATTCAGTACGATGCCGCAGCGGACGCTGCCGTTGCGGCGGCCAAGCTGCCGGACTCTGCAGTGGCAGGCCGCGCCACGGTGTTCATCTTCCCCGACCTCAATACGGGCAATAACACCTACAAGGCCGTGCAGCGCTCGGCGGGCGCCGTGGCGATCGGTCCCGTGCTGCAGGGCCTCAACAAGCCCATCAACGACCTCTCGCGCGGCGCGCTCGTCGATGACATCGTCAACACCGTCGTCATCACGGCGATCCAGGCCCAGGGAAGTGTCGCATGAGCGTTGTGCTCGTCATCAACAGCGGTTCATCGTCGCTGAAGTACAGCCTCATGGACATGGAGCGCGAGGTTCCCATCGGGGAAGGACTGATCGAGCGGATCGGTCAGGACACGAGTGCGATCTCGCACACCGTGCGCCGGGTGGCTGAGCCGGGGGAGCCGTCGCCGACAGTGCTCGACAGCACCTATCACCGTGAACAGCCGATCCCCGATCATGATGCGGCGATGGCCGTGATGCTCGAGCAGTTCGCCGAGCACGGCCCACAGCTTGCGGAGCATCCGCCGGTCGCTGTCGGTCACCGCGTCGTCCACGGCGGTGCGCGCTTCTTCGCCCCGACCCTGATCGACGACCTCATCGAGATCAACATCGAGGATCTCTCGGTCCTCGCACCGCTGCACAACCCCGGTGCGGTCGCGGGTATCCGCGCCGGACGACGCGCCTTCGCCGATGTGCCGCACGTGGCGATCTTCGACACCGCCTTCCATCAGACGCTCCCGCCCGCGGCCTACACGTACGCGATCGATCGCAAGATCGCCGAGCGGCACCGCATCCGCCGCTACGGCTTCCACGGCACGAGCCACAAGCACGTCTCAGAGCAGGCAGCGATCTTCCTCGATCGGCCCCTCGCCGCTCTCAAGCAGATCGTGTTCCACCTCGGCAACGGTGCATCGGTCACCGCCGTTGACGGCGGCCGCTCTGTGGAGACGTCGATGGGCTTGACCCCGCTGGAGGGGCTCGTGATGGGCACGCGCTCCGGCGACATCGACCCGGCCGTCGTCATGCACCTGAGCCGCGTCGCGCAGATGAGCACAGGCGAGATCGATGAGTTGCTGAACAAGAAGAGCGGACTCCTCGGAATGGCCGGACGCCTCGACATGCGCGACATCCTCGCCGGTGTCGATGCGGGCGAAAAGGCGGCGACGCTCGCGTTCGAGGTCTACATTCACCGACTGCGCGCGTACGCGGGCGCGTACATCGCTCAGCTCGGCGGCGTTGATGTCATCTCCTTCACCGCGGGAGTCGGCGAGAACGCCGCACGAGTGCGGGCGGAGGCCATGGCGACCCTCGGCTTCTTCGGGATCGAGATCGATCCGGCGCGCAATGAAGCCCGCGGCGGCGGCATCCGCCGGATCTCGACTGATGATTCCACCGTCGAGGTCCTCGTCGTCCCGACAGATGAAGAACTCGAGATCGCCAGGCAGGCGTACAGCCTCGCCTGAATCGGTGGGTGTCCGCGGCCAGATTCCGCGACTACGCTGGGAGACCGGCACGGAGAGATGCCGGACCGATTCTCCTTCTCGACCTCTGGAGTGCTGAGTGCCTGAGAGCTTGCCCGACCTGCGCCGCGCCGAAGGTGTGCTGTTCGATCTGGACGGTGTCCTGACCCCCACGGCCGAGGTACACATGCGTGCGTGGCAGGCGGTCTTCGATGCTGTGTTCGCACGGTGGGGCATCACCCCGCCGTATACCGACGACGACTACTACGCGTACGTCGACGGCAAGAAGCGATATGACGGCGTTGCCAGCCTCCTGCACAGTCGAAACGTCGAGATCCCGTGGGGAGAGATCAGCGATCCGCCCGAGGTCGAGACGATCTGCGGTATCGGCAACCGCAAGAACGCAGCGTTCGCAGCATCCCTGCAGGCAGAGGGCATCGCCCCTTACCCCGGGTCGCTCGCGCTGATTCAACAGCTGCAGGAGCACAGTATCCCGCAGGGGGTCGTCTCGAGCTCGAAGAACGCTGAGGAAGTTCTCGGGATCGCTCGCATCCGCGACTTCTTCACCGTCGTTGTCGATGGCCGCGTCGCTGAACGCGATGGCCTCGCATCGAAGCCTTCCGCCGACATGTTCCGTGCCGGGGCTCTCGCTCTCGGCGTGAACCCTGCCGAGAGTGTCGCGATCGAAGACGCGCTCGCCGGTGTCGCCTCTGCGGTCGCCGCAGGCTTCACCACCGTCGTGGGCGTCGATCGCGGGGTGGGGCCTGCAGCTCTCCGCGAGGCCGGCGCCACCGTTATCGTCGATGACCTCGCCCAGCTGCTGTTCGACTCGTCGCCCGACGACACTCTGGAGACCGCATGATCGATCGCGAACGCTTTCCCGTGGACCCCTGGCGCCTCACCGATACGCGCTACTCGCAAGATGGCGTCTCGGAGACGCTTTTCGCCGTCGGAAACGGCTACCTCGGTCTGCGTGGAAACCACATCGAGGGTCGCGGAGCGCACGAGCACGGCACGTTCATCAACGGGCTGCATGAGACCTGGCCGATCAGGCACGCCGAGCAGGCCTATGGCTTCGCCGAGGTGGGGCAGACGATTGTCAACGCTCCCGATGCCAAGATCATGCGCATTTACGTCGATGATGAGCCGATCTCGTTCGATGAGGCGGAGGTGCGTGATTACGAGCGCACGCTAGACATGCGCACCGGCGTCCTCACTCGCAGCTTCACCTGGGAGACGCCCTCGGGCAAGCGGATCCGCGTCTGCGATGAGCGCATGGTGAGCTTCGAAGAGCGTCACCTGGCCATCGTTCGGCTGGAGATCACGGTCGAGAACGCGGATGCTCCGGTCACGGTGAGCTGCCAGCTCCTGAACCGTCAGGACGGCGGAGATGTCTACGGCGGGGCGCCGACGGCGACGCAGAAGGCCGGCTTCGATCCGCGCAGGACCGAGAAGATCACCGAGCGCGTGCTGCTGCCCGCAGAATTCTGGCAGGACGGTCTGCGCTCGGCGCTCTCGTACCAGGTCGCCGATTCCGGGATGACGCTCGCGGTCGTCGCAGATCACATGATCACGACAGACAACGAGTTCAGCGCTCGTGCGCTCGTCGAATCGGACATCGCCAAGAACGTCTTCCGAGTGCAGGCGAAGGCCGGCATCCCGATCGCGATCACGAAGCTCGTCAGCTATCACACCTCACGCGGCGTTCCGGCACACGAGTTGGTCGATCGGTGCCGCCGGTCTCTTGACCGTGCCGCTGTCGAGGGCGTTCCCGCCCAGTTCGAGCGTCAGCGAGAGTGGCTTGACGCGTTCTGGGAGCGCTCTGACGTCGTGATCGGAGAGCGCGACGATCTGCAGCAGGCGATCCGCTGGTGTCTGTTCCAGCTCGCTCAGGCCGCGGCCCGCGCAGACGGCACAGGGGTGCCTGCCAAGGGCGTCACCGGCTCCGGGTACAGCGGGCACTATTTCTGGGACACCGAGATCTATGTGCTGCCGTTCCTGACGTACACGAGCCCGCAGTGGGCGCGAAACGCCCTGCGCGCCCGGGTGCTCATGCTTCCCGCTGCCCGGCGTCGTGCCGCCCAGCTCAACGAAGCCGGAGCGCTTTTCCCGTGGCGCACCATCAACGGCGAAGAGGCATCGGCCTATTACGCCGCAGGCACCGCGCAGTACCACATCAACGCCGACGTCAGCTTTGCGCTTGGCAAGTACGTGCGAGCGACCGGTGACGAGCACTTCATGCGCAGCGAGGGCGCCGACATCCTCGTGGAGACGGCTCGGCTCTGGGCGACGCTCGGCTTTTGGCGCGGGTCGAACGGGGATGCGAGCTTCCATATCCACGGCGTGACGGGGCCCGACGAGTACACCACGGTCGTCAATGACAACCTGTTCACCAACGTGATGGCCCGCTACAACCTGCGCTATGCATCGCGCGTCGTGCGCGAGATCCAGAAGGATGATCCGCAGGCGTACGACAGGATCGTCGAGCGCACAGGGCTGGATGCAGGAGAGCCGGATGCGTGGGACCGGGCGGCCGAGGCGATTCACATCCCGTTCAGCGAGAGCCTGGGCATCCACCCGCAGGATGCGATGTTCCTCGAGCGGGAGCTGTGGGATCTCGAGAACACCCCGGATGATCAGCGGCCGTTGCTGCTGCACTTCCACCCGCTGGTGATCTACCGGTTCCAGGTGCTCAAGCAAGCAGACGTGGTGCTGGCGCTCTTCCTGCAGGGAAACCATTTCACCGCGGCTGAGAAGAAGGCCGACTTCGACTATTACGACCCGCTGACGACGGGAGACTCCACGCTCTCCGCTGTTGTGCAGTCGATCCTGGCCGCAGAGGTCGGCTATCAGGACCTCGCCAGGGAGTACTTCGAGCAGTCGCTGTTCGTCGACCTCGGCGATCTGCACCACAACGCCGCCGACGGAGTGCACGTGGCTTCGGCAGGCGGGGTCTGGAGCGCGCTCGTGTCCGGATTCGGCGGCATGCGTGATCACGCAGGAGAACTCAGCTTCGACCCGCGTCTTCCGGTGAGCTGGCCATCGCTGTCGTTCCCCTTGCAGTGGCAGGGTTCTGCACTGCAGGTGACGATCACTCCGGGCGAGTTGCGGGTCCAGGTGCGCACGGGGGCGCCGGTGCCGTTCTCGGTGCGCGGCGTCGGATATGTGGCGACGAGGGATGCCGAGGTCACTGTGCCGCTGGCAGATCAGGGTCCCGTGGCTCCTGGACGCCCGACGCTGGGGCAGATCGAGGAGTCGCGGCGTGATGACGGAACCCGGATCTCGGCATCGCTTCCCGTGGTGACCACCACGATGCCGATCATCGGATTCGTCGAGGACTGATCCCCACGGCTGCTCTGCGTCCACAGCGACCTGCGCCGGGAAGGCCATTGTCGGCGGTACGCCGTAGGCTGTTCAGGTGACCACAGCCCTGTATCGCCGCTACCGCCCCGAAACCTTCGGAGAGATGATCGGGCAGTCGCAGGTGACCGAACCTCTGATGACTGCGCTGCGCGGTGACCGGGTCGGGCACGCGTACCTTTTCTCAGGCCCGCGTGGGTGTGGAAAGACCACGTCAGCTCGCATTCTCGCCCGCTGCCTGAACTGTGCAGAAGGCCCGACCGATACGCCGTGCGGCACCTGCCCGAGCTGCGTGGAGCTCTCGCGTTCTGGCGGAGGCTCCCTCGATGTCGTCGAGATCGACGCCGCCAGCCACAACGGCGTCGACGATGCCCGCGATCTTCGCGAGCGCGCGACCTTCGCCCCGAGCCGTGATCGCTTCAAGATCTTCATTCTCGACGAGGCGCACATGGTGACGCCACAGGGGTTCAACGCCCTGCTGAAGCTCGTCGAAGAACCTCCGGCGCACGTCAAGTTCATCTTCGCGACCACTGAACCCGACAAGGTTCTCGGCACGATCCGCTCGCGCACTCATCACTACCCGTTCCGGCTGGTTCCGCCGGCTGCGATGCTCGAATACGTCGAGAAACTCTGTGACGAAGAGGGCGTCAAAGTCGCCCAGGGCGTCCTGCCGCTGGTCGTTCGCGCAGGTGGGGGGTCACCGCGTGACACCCTGTCGCTGCTCGACCAGCTCATCGCAGGCTCTGATGGGGATCACGTCGCGTATGAGCGAGCAGTATCGCTGCTCGGCTACACGCACGGTGCGCTGCTCGACGAGATCGTCGACGCGCTCGCCGCAGGAGATGCCGCAGCCGCGTTCCCGGCGATCGACCGCGTCGTGCAGACCGGTCAAGACCCTCGTCGATTCGTCGACGACCTGCTCGAGCGTCTTCGCGACCTCATCGTCATCGCCGCGGTGGGCGATGGGGCTTCGGCCGTGCTGCGGGGTCTTGCCGAAGACGAACTCGCCCGCATGCGCGCTCAGGCAGTGGCGTTCGGCACCGCACGACTCTCCCGCACGGCTGATGTCGTCAGCGCCGCGCTGGATGACATGACCGGGGCCACGTCTCCGCGTCTGCACCTCGAACTCATGATCGCCCGCGTGCTGAGCGCCGCAGGGGAGGGCGCAGCCCCCGTGCACGCCGCGCCCGCATCCACGGCGGCATCCGCCCCGGCCCCGGCATCCGCCCCGGCCCCGGCTGCCGTCCAGGCCCCGGCTGCCGTCGCTGACACGGCACCGGTTGCAGAGCCAACACCCCCGACAGAGCCAGTTCCGGCTGCGGAATCAGCCCCGGTGCCAGAGCCTGCGGCAGTGGAGGTTCCCGCTCCGGCTCCTGTCGCCCAGACTCCGGCCTCCACCGGCCCCGTCGACATCGACCGCATCCGCGCGGCGTGGTCTGCCGTTCTCACCCACCTCGAGGGTGTCAGCCGCACATCGTGGCTGTTGGTGACGGCCGTACAGCCGCTCGACTTCGACGCGAGCACCGATGTGCTCACCGTCGGCTTCACCAGCGAGCAGGACCTCAAGAAGTTCAAGGGCGCCGTTCCAGGCAACGGCCCTTCTGATCACCTGCGGGCGGCCATCGAGCGCGAGCTCGGCGTGAAGGTCAAGTACCGGCCGGCGCAGCTGCCGCCGGCGGCCTTATCCGAGGCAGCGGCTCCCGCCCCGGTCCGCACGGCGCCCCCGCAGCCGCAGAAGACCGCGCAGTCTGCGCCGGCTGGCCCCGTCACAGACTGGGCGGTCGCGTCGATTCCGACCACGCCGGAGGCTGCCACTCCGGCCCCGCCGCAGCCGCAGTTCCCCGTCGATGAAGAGCCCGCAGAGGTCGAAGCATCCGCCCCTGTCGCTCCTCGGGATGGGCTCGTCGACACCGAGGATGCGCCGCTTCCCAGCGATGATGACGCACCGCCAGAGGATGAGCCTCCCTACCAGGCGCCGCCTTCCGCTGCTCCCGCCCCTTCCGCTGCTCCCGCAGCGCGACCCGCTGCGGCTCCGCAGGCATCTGCGCGGTCGTACTCGGCGCCTGCCGTGACAGGGCGCTCGCCCGGCGGTGTCCAGCGCTACGGAGAAGCTGTCGTCCGCCAGGTGCTCGGCGCGACATTCGTCCGTGAAGAGCCCTACGAGCCCCCGACGAGGTTCGCCTGATGTATGACGGCATCGTCCAAGAGCTCATCGACGAATTCGGGCGCCTGCCCGGCATCGGCCCGAAATCAGCGCAGCGAATCACGTTCCACATCCTGCAGACGCCGTCCTTCGACGTCGCACGCCTTGCGGAGCTGCTCACCGACGTCCGCGCACGGGTGCGGTTCTGTGAGATCTGCGGCAACGTCTCCGAGCAGGATCGCTGCGGCATCTGTCGCGACCCCCGTCGCAACCCTGCGCTGATCTGTGTCGTAGAAGACGCGAAAGACGTTTCGGCGATCGAGCGCACCAGGGAGTTCCGCGGCCTTTACCACGTGCTCGGCGGAGCGATCAGCCCGATCGCCGGTGTCGGCCCCGATGATCTGCGCATCGCGCAGCTGATGTCACGGCTCGCCGATGGCACAGTGCAAGAGGTCATCATCGCGACCAACCCCAACCTCGAGGGCGAAGCAACCGCAAGCTACCTCAGCCGACTGCTGCTCACGATGCAGATCACGGTGTCGCGCCTGGCATCAGGTCTTCCCGTCGGCGGCGACCTGGAGTACGCCGACGAAGTCACCCTCGGTCGCGCATTCGAGGGGCGGCGCACACTGTGACGTTCCCTCGTGTTCGTCGCAGTGTCGTGACGGTATGAGCGCCCAGGGAGGCTTCAGCAAGAAAGGCTGGATTCTCTTCGCCGTCATGGCGATCGTCTGGGGAATCACCTACCTGTTCATCAAAGAAGCCGTCCAATCGATCACACCGCCGGCTGTCGTTGCCGGCCGTACTCTGCTCGGCGCACTCGTGCTGCTGCCGTTCGCGATCCGCAGCGGCGCGCTGAAGGCCGCGTGGAAGCACTGGCCGTGGGTACTCACGTTCGGGCTGGTCGAGATGGCGGGACCCTTTCTGCTGCTCAGCCACGCCGAGACGCAGCTGCCCTCGGGCCTGACCGGACTCCTGGTGGCGACTGTGCCGCTGTTCGCCGTGATCATCGCCCTCACGCGCGGAGACCGCACGGCGCTCGCACCGGTGCGCCTCGGCGGGCTGCTACTCGGATTCGTGGGTGTCGCCATAGTCGTCGTGGGCCCAGGCCTCTTTCCCAGTGGGCCCGCCAGCGCCTTCGCGATCGGCGAGATCATGCTCACCGCGCTGCTCTACGCGATCGCGCCGTTCATCATCGCCCACAAACTCGCAGACGTTCCCTCGATCGGAACGATCACGCTGGCCCTGCTCGCGATCGGAATCGGCTACCTCCCCGCTGCGATGCTCACCCAGCATGAACTGCCCACGCTTCGCTCTGGTGTATCGCTTCTCCTGCTCGGCGTGATCTGCACGGCGGTCGCGTTCGTCGCCTTCTTCGCGCTGATCCGTGAAGTAGGTCCGGTGCGAGCGCCGCTGTTCACCTACGTGAATCCTGTGGTCGCGATCGTGCTCGGCACGATCTTCCTCTCCGAGCCGATCACGCCCGGATTGCTGATCGGCTTCCCCCTGATCATCCTCGGATGCTGGTTCGCCGCAACCGGCGGCCGGCTGCGCACGCGCAGAGAATCGATGCCTCCGGTTCAGACCCCCTGAGCCCGATCAGATGCCCTGAGCTCCGGTCAGCTGTCTTTGCGGATGCGGGAGGACAGCGCGAGCAGCAGCAGGACGAACCCTGCGTCGGCGCTGGTACGGCGAGTGAAGCGCGCAGGCTCGGCCTGCTCTGAGGAGCCGCGGCGGTCACATGCGGGCGCGGGCATGCGTGTCGAAAGTACAATGGCGCTTGGGCGGAAATGCCCGAAATCCCCGGGAGTGACTTTGGCCCTCATTGTGCAGAAATACGGCGGCTCATCCGTCGCCGACGCTGAGAGTATCAAACGCGTCGCCAAGCGCATTGTCGACACCAGACGTGCAGGGCACGACGTCGTCGTCGCAGTGAGCGCGATGGGGGATACGACCGACGAGCTGCTCGAGCTCGCGAACGAGGTCGCTCCCATCCCCGCTCCGCGTGAGATGGACATGCTGCTATCGAGCGGGGAGCGCATTTCGATGGCGCTGCTGGCCATGGCGATCCACTCGATGGGGTTCGATGCGCGTTCGTTCACCGGCAGCCAGGCCGGAATGATCACCGACGACCACCACGGGTCGGCACGGATCGTCGATGTCACGCCGGTCCGGCTGCGCGAAGCGCTCGACGAGGGCGCGATCGTCATCGTCGCCGGTTTCCAGGGCTTCAACCGCGACACCCGCGACATCACGACGCTCGGACGCGGCGGCTCCGACACGACGGCTGTCGCTCTCGCAGCGGCGCTGAACGCCGATGTCTGCGAGATCTACAGCGACGTCGACGGCATCTACACGGCCGACCCGCGCGTGATCCCGCGCGCGCAGAAGCTCGATCACGTCTCGAGTGAAGAGATGCTCGAGCTCGCGGCCAACGGTGCCAAGGTTCTGTACATCCGTGCTGTCGAGTTCGCACGCCGCCACGGCGTGCTCATCCACGCACGCTCGACGTTCTCGTCGAGTGAAGGCACCTACGTTCTGGGCGAGGGCATGAAGAACCCGCGCGAAGCTGAGGGAGAAATCATGGAAGAACCGATCGTCGCAGGAGTGGCCACCGACAAGGGCCAGGCCAAGATCACCGTTGTCGGCGTCCCCGATGTGCCGGGCAAGGCCGCCGAGATCTTCAAGATCGTGGCGAAGTCCGGTGCGAACGTCGACATGATCGTGCAGAATGTCTCGGCTGCAGCGACCGGCCGCGCCGACATCTCGTTCACGCTTCCCAAGGCGGATGCTTCCGCAGCGCTCAAGGCGCTCGCCGCGGAACAGGCCGAGGTGGGCTTCGGCAGCCTCATCCACGACGACCAGATCGGAAAGCTCTCGGTGGTCGGGGCGGGCATGCGCGTGCACTCCGGAGTCTCAGCGACGCTGTTCGAAGCGCTGTCGACCGCCGGCATCAACATCGAGATGATCTCGACGTCTGAGATCCGCATCTCGGTCGTGCTGCGCGACACCGACCTTGCCGACGCTGCGCGCATCGTGCACACCGCGTACGAACTGGACTCCGAGGACGAGGCCGTCGTCCACGCGGGCACCGGTCGCTGAGGTTTCGACCCTGGAGCACGGGTAGCGGTAGACTCGCCGGAACCCTGACATCGACGCCAGGCGCGGCATCCGCACCCCGACGTCGCGCCTTGTGTCTTGCTTGCATCACTGCACGACGCCAAGGACACTCTTATGACTCGCATCTCCGATAGCGGACACTCCGTCGCCATTGTCGGCGCCACCGGCCAGGTAGGCACCGTCATGCGCGAGATTCTTGTTGAGCGCTCGTTCCCGATCCGCGAGCTGCGGCTGTTCTCGTCGGCGCGCTCTGCGGGCACCTCGATCGATTTCGGCGGCACCTCGGTCATCGTCGAAGATGTCGAGACAGCTGACCCAGCGGGTATCGAGATCGCGCTGTTCTCGGCGGGTGCGACCGCGAGCCGCGCGTATGCAGACCGTTTCGCGGCGGCCGGAGCCGTCGTGATCGACAACTCCAGCGCATGGCGCGGCGACCCCGAGATTCCGCTCGTGGTCAGCGAGGTCAATCCACACGCGATCGATGAGCGCCCTCGCGGCATCATCGCGAACCCGAACTGCACCACCATGGCAATCATGCCGGTCCTCGGACCCCTCGCTGTCGCCGCGGGGCTTGAGCGACTCATCGTCTCGACCTACCAGGCGGTCTCAGGGTCCGGACTGGCAGGCGCCCAGGAACTTCTCGGTCAGGTCGAGGGAGTTCTCGCCCAGGGCGACACTCTGCGCCTGGTTCACGATGGCTCGTCGGTCGATTTCCCCGAGCCCGACAAGTACGTCGCCCCGATCGCCTTCGACGTCATCCCGTTGGCGGGAGCTGTCGTCGATGACGGTCTCAACGAGACCGACGAAGAGAAGAAGCTCCGAAACGAGAGCCGCAAGATCCTCGAGCTGCCCGACCTCCGTGTCGCAGGCACCTGCGTGCGCGTGCCGGTCTTCACCGGCCACTCGCTGTCGATCCACGCGGAGTTCCGCGACGACATCACACCCGAGAAGGCTCGTGAGATCCTGGCATCCGCGCCCGGCGTCGTCCTCGAAGAAGTGCCGACCCCGCTGTATGCGGCAGGCAAGGACCCGAGCTTCGTCGGCCGCATCCGCGCCGATCAGTCCGCGCCCGAGAACAAGGGCCTCGTGCTGTTCGTCAGCAACGACAACCTTCGCAAGGGTGCAGCGCTCAACGCTGTGCAGATCGCCGAGATCGTCGCAGAGCGCCTCGCACCCTGATACCTCGAAAACCGGCGCGGACGCGGCGTCCAGCGCCGGTTCGGGGGATCGCGATAGGCGAACTAGGATGGTCGGGTGACTGAATCCGTCGACGTCGTCCTCATCGGTGGTGGCATCATGAGTGCCACGCTCGGCACTCTGCTGCACGAATTGCAGCCGGATTGGAAGATCGTCGCCTTCGAGCGGCTTTCCGATGTCGGCCAGGAGAGCTCGAACCCGTGGAACAACGCGGGCACCGGTCATGCGGCGCTCTGCGAGCTGAACTACATGCCGAAGAACGAGAATGGGCCGCTCGACCCCGCCAAGGCGATCTCGATCAACGAGCAGTTCCAGCAGAGTCGTCAGTTCTGGACGTCCCTGGTCGAGAAGGGCGTGCTCGATGCGCCCTCCACGTTCATCAACGCCACCCCGCACATGACCTTCGTGCGCGGTGAGAAGGACGTCGCCTATCTCAAGGACCGTTACGAGGTTCTGAAGAAGGAACCTCTTTTCGAGGGCATCGAGTACAGCGACGATTCGCGTGTCATCAACCAGTGGGCGCCGCTGCTCATGCAGAAGCGACGCAAGGGCGAGCCCTTCGCCGCCACGCGGGTGCCCGCGGGCACCGATGTCGATTTCGGCGCGCTCACGCACCAGCTCTTCGATCATCTGTCGGATGCTGGGGTCGAGCTGCGCACCAACCACGAGGTCCGCTCGCTGAAGAAGCAGAAGGACGGCAGCTGGCAGATCAAGTATCGCAACAGCCTCGGACGCACTCCAGGCAGCATCAACGCGAAGTTCGTCTTCGTCGGTGCGGGCGGTTGGGCTCTGAAACTGCTGCAGAACTCTGGAATCCCCGAAATCGAGGGCTACGGCGTCTTCCCGATCGGCGGTCAGTTCCTGAAGACCTCGAACCCCGCCGTAGTTGCTCAGCACAAGGCGAAGGTCTACTCGCAGGCATCCGTCGGCGCCCCGCCGATGTCTGTGCCGCACCTCGATACCCGCGTCGTCGACGGTGAGTCCTCTCTGCTGTTCGGACCCTTCGCGACGTTCAGTCCGAAGTTCCTCAAGAACGGCTCGATGCTCGACATCGTCTCCCAGGTGCGCACGCACAACCTGTGGCCCATGCTGCGCGTCGCCTTTGCGAACCCCGACCTGATCACGTACCTCCTCGGCGAGCTGACGAAGACTCACCGCAAGAAGGTCGACAGCCTGCGCATCTTCATGCCGACGGCGAAGGACGAGGACTGGACGATCATCCAGGCAGGCCAGCGTGCACAGGTCATGAAGAAGGATGCCAAGAAGGGCGGCGTGCTGCAGTTCGGCACTGAAGTCGTCTCTGCTGCTGATGGCTCGATCGCAGGCCTCCTCGGCGCATCCCCCGGCGCATCGACGGCAGTGCCGATCATGCTCGGACTGCTCAAGAAGTGCTTCCCCGAGCAGTATTCGGGCTGGGAGCCCACGCTGCGCGACCTCATCCCCACGTACGGTCAGACGCTCAACGACAACCCAGCGGTGGCTGATGAGTCGATGTCGCAGACGGCTGCCGCCCTCGATATCTCGAGGTGATCGAGGGCAGTGGCGAAGCTCTACTTCCGCTACGGGGCGATGAACTCCGGCAAGTCCACAGCACTGCTGCAGGTCGCCTACAACTACGAGGAGCGGGGCCAGCGCGTTCTGCTCGCCAAGCCTGAGATCGACACCAAGGGTGCCTCGCAGATCGAGAGCCGCTTGGGCATGACCCGGGAAGTCGACTTTCTGATCCCCTCGGGCGGTGATGCCCGCGCGCTCTTCGATGGCGAACGACAGCGGGTGCAGCAGAGCGCTGCCGAAGACGCGAGCGCCGCGGACCCCGTCGATGTCGCGTGCCTGCTCATCGACGAAGCGCAGTTCCTCACTGCCGGTCAGGTCGATGATCTGTTCCGCATCGCGGTGGACGACGGTATCCCAGTGATAGCGTTCGGCATCCGCAATGATTTCCGCACCCACGCTTTTCCCGGCTCGGCGCGGCTCCTGGCGATCTCGCACTCGCTGGAAGAGATGAAGACCATCTGCCGCTGCGGACGCAAGGCGGTGTTCAACGGCCGTGTCGTCGACGGGCGCTTCGTCTTCGACGGCGACCAGGTCGCGATCGATGAGGCAGCGGCTGGGGGAGCCCCGGCCGACGTGGTCACCTACGAGTCTCTCTGCGGGCACTGCTACCTCGAGGAGTCCGGCGGCCGCCTGGGCTGAGCCAGCGCACCTTCAGGTCGCAATTTATGCCGGTATGGGCGTCCGTAAGCGGCGTCTTTCGCGACTCGAACGCCGAAGCGCACCCTTCTTGCGTGGTCAGACCACACGTTGTACGCTGTGGTCTGACCACAGGAGCATCGCATGTCCGCAAACGCAGAGCAACGAGCATGGCAGCTCGTTCTTGAGCACATCGAACAGTGCTTCCTCGACGCCAGGCTCGGGCCCGGCGACCGGCTCCCCTCAGAACGCGAGCTCGCGGCCCAGCTGGGGGTGGGGCGCTCGAGCGTCCGCGAGGCGTTCCGGGTTCTGGAGATCATCGGGCTGATTCGCACGTCGAGCGGCTCCGGGCCCTCATCTGGGGCGATCGTGATCGCTACGCCCTCAGACGGCCTCTCCGTGCTCATGCGACTGCAGGTGGCCGCACGGGCCTTCCCGCTGGCAGATGTCGTGCAGACACGTCTCGTGCTCGAGGATGCCGTTGCGGCGTCTCTCGCATCGAACGACATCAGGGACCTGTCTGAGCCGCGTCGCCTCCTCGACGCAATGGATGCCGATGACCTGAGCGCCGAGGACTTCCTTGCTCTTGACGCGCAGTTCCATCTGTCTCTCGCGGAGTCGAGCGGGAACGTCGTGATCACGGCGATGATGGCGGGGTTGCGTACGGCGATCGAGTCGTATGTGCTCGACGCCTCTACCCGGATCGATGGCTGGGATGCCATGACGGCGCGCCTGCGCGCCGAACATCGCGACATCGTCGCGGCTTTCGAGGCAGCAGATGCGGATGCTGCGCGCCGTCGCGTCCGCGACCACATCACGACTTACTACCGGGCGAGCGGTATGACCGCGAGCACGGGCAAGAACGACTGAAAGGCACTCATGGTCCAGCGACAGCTCCCGAATCCTGCAGAGCTCCTCGAACTGATGAAGTTCAAAAAGCCCGAGCTCAATGGGCGAAGACGACGCCTGCAGGGTGCGCTCACCATCAACGACCTGCGCACGATCGCCAAGCGCCGCACGCCGAAGGCAGCCTTCGACTACACCGACGGCTCTGCGGAGGGAGAGATCTCGCTCACTCGCGCTCGGCAGGCGTTCGAGGATGTGGAGTTTCACCCCGGTATCCTCAGGCCCGCACCCGACGTCGACACGAGCGTCGAGATCCTCGGCGGGCCCAGCGCGCTTCCCTTCGGCATCGCGCCCACCGGATTCACGCGACTGATGCAGACCGAGGGGGAGATCGCGGGTGCGGGAGCAGCAGCGGCCGCTGGCATCCCGTTCACCCTGTCGACGCTGGGCACCACCTCGATCGAAGGTGTGAAAGCGGCGACCCTTCGAGAGCCTCAGGGATCGGTTCCGCCGAGAAACTGGTTCCAGCTGTATGTCATGCGCGATCGCGAGATCTCCTACGAACTGACTCGCCGTGCAGCCGCCGCTGGGTTCGACACCCTGCACTTCACCGTCGACACCCCGGTCGCCGGCGCCCGGCTGCGCGACAAGCGCAACGGCTTCAGCATTCCGCCGCAGCTCACTCTCAACACGATCATCAATGCGATT
The DNA here is from genome assembly GCF_052266675.1 of Microbacterium zouquanmingi. Lineage (NCBI taxonomy): Bacteria > Bacillati > Actinomycetota > Actinomycetes > Micrococcales > Microbacteriaceae > Microbacterium > Microbacterium zouquanmingi. The sequence continues at coordinate 136,464 of NZ_JBQPRA010000006.1, read as the reverse complement.
CCGCGTCCGTGGTGGTGGTTCGACTTCCTCACAACGCCCACGCTTGAGTTCGCATCTCTCAGCACCACTGGCGGAACAGTCGGTGAGCTGCTCGATGCCGCAATGGACCCCACGATCAGTTACGAAGACCTCGCCATCATCCGGGATCTGTGGCCAGGGAAGATCGTCATCAAGGGCGTGCAGAACGTCGAGGATGCCGTGCGCCTGCGCGATGAGGGCGTCGACGGCATCGTCCTCTCGAACCACGGCGGCCGTCAACTCGACCGCGCCCCGATCCCGTTCCATCTTCTGCCATCGGTGCGGCGGGCAGTGGGCGACGAATTCACCGTGATGATCGACACCGGAATCATGAACGGCGCTGACATCGTCGCATCTGTCGCACTCGGCGCAGACTTCACTCTGATCGGCCGCGCATACCTGTACGGGCTGATGGCGGGCGGGCGAGAGGGTGTCGATCGCGCGATCGAGATCCTGCGCTCTGAGATCGAGAGGACCATGCGTCTGCTCGGCGTTGCCTCACTCGCCGAGCTCGAGCCCTCGCACGTCACCCAGCTGCAGCGGCTGACGCCGATCGCCAGGGTCGCCGCGGACGCCGCCTCTCGCTAGACGAGCTGCAGCGTCGGCAGCAGACCGTCGAGCTCTGAGGCCGTGTCTTCCCAGCCGGTGACGGCGATCGAGCGGACGCCGAGCGCGCGCACCGGGTAGTCGTTGCCGCCGACGTCGAGCCGGTCGCCGTAGAACAGCATGTCGGAGAGCGGGATACCGGTGTGCTCGGCGAGAGCCGTCATGCCGTAAGCCTTGTCGATGCCAGCGCGGGTGATGTCGATCGAGGTTGAGCCTCCTGCGCGCACCTCGAGAGCGGGGACGCGGGCGGCGACAGCATCGCGAAGGCGCAGGCGCTTCTCACCGGAGGGATCCCATGCGTGCTTCGCATCGCCAGGGGCCTGCTGGCCTAGCGCCGAGAAGGTGATCTGCGAGCCGCGGTCCTCGAGGATGTCGCCCCATGGGTTCGACTCCCACAGGCCGAGGCGCTCTGCCTCCTCGCGCAGTGCGCCGACGGCGGAGGACTTCTCCTCTTCGGAGAGATCGTGAGCGTAGATCGCGGTGAAGTCAGAGCCGTCGTGGCGCAGGTAGCGGGTTCCGCAGGTGGGCAGCAGGTGCAGACGTGCGAGTTCTGTCGGACTCGCGTCACCGAGCTGCGCGATCACCTGTGCGCGGAACTGCGTCTCGTTGCCTCCGGAGATGATCGCGACGTCGACGACACGCAGGAGTGCGCGCAGGTGGGCAGCGATGCGAGGAGAGATCGCACTCTTGGAGGGCGCGAGCGTATCGTCCAGGTCGAATGCGACAAGTCGGGGGATGCTCATGATTCCTCCAGGATATGGAAGAAGGCCGCCCCGGAGGGCGGCCTTCTTGCAACTGGTCGGGGTGACAGGATTTGAACCTGCGGCCTCTTCGTCCCGAACGAAGCGCGCTACCAAGCTGCGCCACACCCCGTTGCAACCGTTTGAGTCTACAGGGAAAAACTCGCTGCACCGAATCGAGGGGAGTGCTCAGATCAGGTGGGCGTGTCCCGTGCAGTCAGAGTCAGAAGAGTGGCCTCTGGGCGGCAGGCGAAACGGACGGGCGCGTAGATCGAGTGGCCGCAACCGGCGCTGACATTGAGCGGGATGCTGTGTCCGCTGTGACTCCACGTGCTCAGACCCTTGGCCTGCTTCAACGGAATATCGCAGTTCGCCACCAGTGCGCCGTAGAACGGCAGACAGACTTGCCCTCCGTGCGTGTGCCCGCCGAAGATCGCCTGTGCGCCGAGGTCGGTGAACCGGTTCAGCACGCGCTGGTACGGGGCATGGGTGACACCGAGCAGGGGAGTTGCGGCATCCCTGCTGCCGAGGGCCGCGATGGCGGTCGGGAGAACGTCCAGATCGTCCCAATCGCGATGGGCATCGTTGACGCCGAAGACGTCGACGTCGCGATCGCCGACACGCACCCGTGCGGCGGCATTGTTCAGATCTGCCCAGCCGAGCTCGTCGCGGAGGAATGCGTCGAGCGCATCGGTGTCGAGTCGTTCTGGTTCTGCATGTCGAGCAGAGGGCCCGGAGAAGTACCGAAACGGATTGCGCGGCGTGGGGCCGTGCACATCGTTGGATCCGTGGACGAACACGCCGGGAATGCCGGCGAAGGGCTCGAACGCCCGGCGGATGCCGTCAAGCCCGTCGCGATGGCCGAGATTGTCACCCGTGTTGACGATGAGATCCGGTTCGAGGGGGGCGAGCGATGCCAACCAGTCCTGCTTGCGACGCTGCCACGGGGCCATGTGCGCGTCTGAGAGGTGCAGAACGCGCAGCGGTGCAGAACCAGGCGGGAGCGCTGCAGCGGTGACCTCTCGGACCGTGAACAGGTAGCGTTCGATTCCGAATCCCCACACGGCGCACGCGGCCCCCACTGCCCCCACTGCGCCGAGCGCGATGAGGGCAGGGTGGGGTGTGCGGTTGGGCGTCACGTGCACGTGAGGGCCACGGTCGCCGTCTTGTTCACGGCGGTACCAGCGGCTGGCGACATCGAGACGATCTTCGCGTCGTCCGCATTGCAAGAAGGATGCTGGCTCACATTGTTGAATCCGGCCGCGTGGAGAGCATCCACGGCAGCTTTCGCCTTCTGGCCGACCACGTCGGGCAGCGCTGCGGCCTGACCGTTGCTCGGCGAGATCGTCACGCTCGTGCCCGCGCTGACCTGACCCGCACCTGGGTCCTGTGCAGCGACGATGCCAGGGGCGAGATCACTGTCGACAGGAGCGCCGACGTTCACCGAGAAACCTGCGCGCTCCAGCGTGCTGGTCGCGTCCTCCACTGGCAGTCCGACCACGCTAGGGAGATCCACGAGCACGCGGCGGATGAGGTTCTGGTCGGGGGCAGGGAATTCGTCTCCGCCGCCGAGCAGGGCATCAGCTGCGGCCTGCATATCGCGGGCTACGTCGTAACGGATGTTCTGCAGCTCGTTGCCGTTGAACCATTCGCCCCAGATGTTGGCGTCACCCTGCCAGCGGCCGACGAACACGGCGGTTGCGGCTTTGGTGCTGGACTCGATCATCATCGTCGAGTACTCATTGTGCGATCCGGTCTTGCCGAGCAGGGGAGTGCCGTCCCAAGGGTTGGCATCCGCACCCGTTCCGCCACGCTCCATCACGCCCTGGAGAGCGTAGGCGGCGGTGGCAGCGACCTCGGGAGAGATCACCTGCGAGCAGGACGTCGTCGGAACCGGGAGTTCCTCGCCCTTCTGGTTGAGCACGCGGTCGATCGCGACCGGGGAGCAGTAGACGCCCTTGTTCGCGACCGTGGCGTAGGCGCCGGCCATGTCGAGCGGCGAGATGTACTTCGAACCCAGCACGTCGAAGGGAACGTTCTGATCCGTCGTCTTGCCGCCGTTGCCGAGGGTGACTCCCATGCGGTCGGCGACCTTGTTGATGTCGCAGATGTCGAGCTTGGATGCCATCGCGAAGTATCCGGAGTTCAACGAGTCGCGGGTGAAGCGCATGGGGGTGCCGGTGTACCCGGAGACGCCGTTGAAGTTTCCGACCTCTTCAGTGTCGAAGTCCCACTTGGAGCCGGTGCAGGACGCTTTCATCTTCATCGTCTGGTTGCGGCCGTTGATCGACTCGTTGACGGAGTGGCCCGTCTCGAGCCAGTCAATCAGGGTGAAGATCTTGTAGGACGACCCGACCGGGAATCCAGCGGAACCGCCGTGCGCGGCGTCTGAGGCGAACACGAGGCTCGTGTAGGCCTGGTCGTCGGTCGCGGTCTCCTGGAAGATCGTGTTCTGCGTCATCGCGAGGATTCGGCCGGTGGCCGGCTCGATGGTGACGCCAGCCGCACCGAAGTACTGGTTGTCGTAGTTCGGCGGAACGCGGTCTCGCAGAGCGGCGACTGCCGGGTCCTGAACGCGAAGGTCGAGAGTGGTGTAGATCTGCAGGCCGTCGCGGTAGAGGGCCTTAGTGCGCTCCTGAGGGGTGTCGCCGAATGCCGGATCACTGAGCACGACCGTCTTGACGTACTGGCAGAAGTACGCGTTGTTGTTCGCTGCGGTACAGCCCTGCGACGGCGGCGTGATGGCGGGTGTGATCGGCGAAGCATCCGCTTCATCGAACTGCGCCTGGGTGATCTTTCCGTCGGTCAGCATGCGGCCGAGCACGTAGTCACGACGTTGAAGCGTGAGGCTGTAGCCGTCGTCAGCACCGTTGACGGCGGCCCCCTCGCTGTTGGTCAGCGTTCCGCCCGGTCGGTCGATGCGGTACGTGTTCGGGTTCTGCACGATGCCGGCGAGGGTCGCGGCCTGTGCGACCGTGAGGTTCGCAGCGGTGGTGCTGAAGTAGTAGTTCGCCGCGGCTTCGATGCCGTATACCGTTCCGCCGAAGCTGGCGATGTTTAGGTATCCGAGCAGGATCTCGTTCTTCGAGTAGTCCTTCTCGATCTGGATCGCGTAGCGCATCTCCTGCAGCTTGCGCTCGACGCCGTCGGCGCCGGTGGCATTGGTGGCGTCCAGCCAGCACTGCGCGATCTTGTCGGAGTAGTCCTCGGCTCCTGGAAGCACGCCCTGCTCGCACTGCTGCACGAGAACGTTCTTGACGTACTGCTGGCTGATCGTTGACGCACCACGCGTGGAGGTGCCGCGGACGTTGTCTACGAGGGCCTTGACAGTGGCGCCGAGGTTGATGCCGCCGTGCTCGTAGAAGCCCTTGTCCTCACTGGAGAGGATCGCGTCATAGACCACGGGATTGACCTGGTCGAAGGTGACCTGGGTGCGGTTCTGGTCGAAGAACGTCGCCTGTGGCACGGGGTTTCCGTCGCCGCCGATCGCGTAAATCGTGCTCGGCTCCATGGGGGCGTCGATCTCGAGGTACGACGGCAGCTTCTCGAACAGGTCGAGGGCTTGGGATCCTGCGGCACCTGCGACGGCCAGCGCGGGGGTCACCGTGGCAGTCACCAGGATGCCGGCGATGGCGCTGAGCCCGACGAGTCCGAGGAGACCGCCGAGCACACCTGTCGCCGTGCGATTCTTCTGAGGCATACGCTAGATCGTAGGGGAGTTCCCTGAATACCGCCTTTGACGTCGACGTTGTCAGCGTCTTCGGTATCCGTGACAAGACCGTCTGGAGAGCCATGACCACGTGGGAGTATCTGACCACCCCGTTGCTGATCCACAACACCGCTGCAATCCTCAATAACTGGGGAAAGCAGGGCTGGGAGCTCGTACAGGTGGTGCAGGGTCCCGAAGGTGGCCTTGTGGCCTACTTCAAGCGGCCCGCGTCGGGTGACGGATCGAACAGTGCAGGTCTCGCCGCTGCCGCCGAGGCTTCGCGTCAGTTCGAAGGAGGTGCCGCATGAGCATCGCCACGCGTTTGGAAGAGCTTGGAATCGAGCTCCCCGAGGTTGCAGCCCCCGTGGCCGCATACATCCCCGCCGCAGTGCACGGCGGACTCGTCTACACCTCTGGCCAGCTGCCCTTCGCGGCGGGCGCGCTGCCTGCGACCGGAAAAGTCGGTGCAGAGGTCAGCGCTGAAGACGCCAAGGGCTATGCGCGCACCTGCGCGTTGAATGCATTGGCCGCTGCTGCCGATGCCGCCGGCGGACTCGAGAAGATCGGCGGAGTGCTGCGGGTGGGCGGTTTCGTCGCATCCGACCCGTCGTTCACGGGACAGCCCGGCGTCATCAACGGTGCCAGCGAAGTGCTCGGCGAGATCTTCGCGGATGCTGGACGACACGCTCGTGCGGCTGTGGGTGTCGCAGTGCTGCCGCTGGACAGCCCCGTCGAGGTCGAAGTCACTTTCACGCTCGCCTGAGCGGCGGACCATGACCGCAGTTCGGCTGAGTATGGTGATCGGGAGAGCGGCGAAGGAGGAATCGTGACGGGCGGACTGCGCGAGCGCAAGCGACGCGCGGCGCGCCTCGCCATGGAGCGCGCCGCTGTCGATCTCGCCTATGAAGAAGGTGTGCAGGCCGTCACGGTGGAACGCGTGTGCGATGCCGCGATGGTGTCGCGCAGCACCTTCTTCAACTACTTCTCAAGTCTCGGACAGGCCATCTTCGGTGGAGCCCTCGAATACGACCCGGAGGCGACCGAACGGATCCTCGCGAAGCATTCGGAGGATCTCGTCGTGGCAGCATCCCTCATCGTGATGGAGTCCGTTCGCGGCCAGGCCGAAGACGACCTCACCCGGCGCAGGTTCGCGTTGTTCGCGCGTGAACCGGGAGTCACCAGTTCCGTGTCCTGGACGAGCGGCGTCAGCCGAGGTCGGCTGGTCGACGTGATCACCGCGTGGCTCGACGCGCACCCGTCCGACGCGCGGCTGACGGCCTCCGATCACATCGCTGAAGCGCGGCTGACGGTCGGGCTCGCGATCGCACTCGGTGATGAGGTGCAGCGACACGGGGGCGAGGAGTTCCCGATCGACCCGAAACTGTTCAAGAAGATCCGCATGCAGCTCGCCGAGGTCAGTCGCCTGGCAGAGTGACTCTCGCGCCTCCGCACGGGAGGCGCGAGAGCGGGCTCACTTCACCTGAGCTGAGATGATGCTCATCACCGCGGTGTCGGCCAGCGTCGTCGTGTCGCCGACCTCACGACCCTCTGCGACGTCGCGCAGCAGGCGGCGCATGATCTTGCCCGAGCGGGTCTTGGGCAGCTCGCCGACGATGTAGACATCCCGCGGGCGTGCGATCGCACCGATCTGCTCGCCGACCCAGCCGCGCAGCAGCGCGGCGAGGCCTGCGGCGTCGTGCGCGGCGAGGTAGCTCTCCTTGATGATCACGAAGGCGACGACGGCCTGGCCGGTGGTCTCATCGGATGCTCCGACCACAGCAGCCTCGGCGGTCGACTCGTGCGCCACGAGAGAGGATTCGATCTCGGCCGTCGACAGGCGGTGTCCGGAGACGTTCATCACGTCGTCGACACGTCCGAGCAGCCACAGGTCGCCGTCTGAGTCCAGGCGCGCGCCGTCGCCGGCGAAATAGTAGCCCTGGTCTTCGAACTTGTCCCAGTACGTCTCCTTGTAGCGCTCCGGGTCGCCCCAGATGCCACGCAGCATGGCGGGCCAGGGGTCCGTGATCACCAGCAGGCCGCCGTTGCCATTGCCGACTTCTTGACCGGACTCGTCGACGACGTCGAGCGAGATGCCGGGAACCGGAACCTGCGCGGATCCTGGCTTGGTGGCCGTCACCCCTGGAAGCGGGGAGACCATGATCGCGCCGGTCTCGGTCTGCCACCACGTGTCGACGATCGGAGCCTTGTTGTCACCGATCACTTCGCGGTACCACATCCACGCCTCGGGGTTGATGGGCTCTCCGACTGACCCGAGCAGGCGGATCGAGGAGAGATCGAACTTCTGCGGGATCGCCCGGCCCGACTTCATGAACGAGCGGATGGCGGTCGGTGCGGTGTAGAAGATCGAGACCTTGTACTTCTCGATGAGCTCCCACCAGCGACCGGGATGCGGGGCGTCCGGGGTTCCCTCGTACAGAACCTGGGTTGCACCGTTCGCAAGCGGGCCGTACGTGACGTAGCTGTGGCCGGTGACCCAGCCGATGTCAGCCGTGCACCAGAACACGTCGGTCTCGGGCTTCAGATCGAAGACGTTCTTGTGCGTGTACGCGACCTGTGTGAGGTAGCCGCCTGAGGTGTGCAGGATGCCCTTGGGCTTTCCGGTCGTGCCGGAGGTATAGAGGATGAACAGGGGGTTCTCGGAGGGGAACGCCTGCGCTTCATGGTCGGCGGATGCCGCGGGCACGACATCGTGCCACCAGAGGTCGCGGCCGGGCGTCCAGTCGACCTCGTTCTCGCCGCGCTTGACGACGAGAACATGCTCGACGGTCTGCTGTGCGCCGTCGCCGCGGTCGCTGAGCGCCTGGTCCACGGCCGGCTTGAGCGCGGAGACCCGGCCTTTGCGGTATCCGCCGTCGGCAGTGATGACGACCTTGGCTCCGGCATCGTCGATGCGGGAGCGCAGGCTGTCGGCGCTGAACCCGCCGAAGACGACGGAGTGGATCGCGCCGAGACGCGCCACCGCAAGCATCGAGACGACAGCCTCGGGAATCATGGGCAGGTAGATCGCCACGCGGTCGCCGGCACCGATGCCGAGGCCCTCGAGCACATTGGCTGTGCGCTTGACCTCATCGGTCAGCTCTGCGTATGTGACGCGGCGTGAGTCACCGGGTTCGCCCTCCCAGAGGAGAGCTGTGCGGTCGCCATTGCCTGCTTCGACATGGCGGTCGAGACAGTTGTAGGCGACGTTGAGTTCTCCATCGTCGAACCACTTGGCAAACGGCGGTGCCGACCAGTCCAGAACTTCGGTGAACGGCTTGTGCCAGTGCAGCAGATCGCGGGCCTGCTCGCCCCAGAACCCCTCACGGTCGGCCTTGGCGCGATCGTAGAGCTCGGCCTTCGCGACGGCGTGGGCGGCGAACTCTGCGGACGGCGCGAACTGCCGCGTCTCATCGAGGAGATGGTCGATCTGGCTGCTCATAGCGTGCGCTCCTTTGCGGCGGAATGGGTCATGCACACGGCACGACCCGGACAGAGTGAATCTAGCCTCCGCTCACTCTCGTCAATACTGCCGAAAGTAGGTAGTGCGGTGGGTTTTGTGAAGCGGGCGTCACCTCGTACACTCGACGACAGCCGAAAATCATTCCGGCCTGGGCGCACCCGATCATCTGACTGCGGTGCGTCATTGGGCGGCATCTCATTCCCCCCGTGAGGTGCCGCCCATTTCTGTGCCTGCGGGCAGTCGTCCTCCACCTTTCGGCGATCGTGTGAGTTGCTCACAGGACGTGCGTTTACACCCATCGGGCGGACGCCACGGCCAATAGCGTCGGGGGATGCCACAGCCGTTCATCATTCAGCCGCGTGCGGGCTCGCTCGCGTCGGACTCCCGCGAGGCTGGGCCCAGGGACGTGGACAGCGCGTTGGGACCCCTCGCCGAGTACTGCGTCGACCCGCAGGTGACAGACGTCTTCGTCAACGGTGCCGGTGGCCTCTTCATCGATAGAGGAGAAGGGGCGGAGCGCATCACGTCGTGGGCCGCCTCGCAGAAGGAAGTGCGCGACCTTGCCGTCGCGCTCATCGGTGCGGGAGGCCGTCACCTCGACGATCAGTCGCCGTGTGTGGACGTGCGCTTGGCATCCGGCATCCGCATTCATGCGGTACTCGCGCCGGTTTCCACGGGAGGGACGGCGCTGTCCATCCGCATTCCGCGGATACGTGCCATCGATCTGGAGGCCCTTGCAGTCTTCGGAGCGTTCGATGCTCCGCAACGCGCCTGGTTGGAGCGGTTGGTGGTCGAGCGCGCGAACATACTCATCACCGGCGGGACGGGCACGGGCAAGACGACCCTGCTGTCGGCGCTGCTGCATGCGGTGCCAGGGCGCGAACGGATCGTGACGATCGAAGATGTCGCAGAGCTTCGTCCGAGACATCCGCACCATGTCGCGCTGGAAACGCGCCAGTCGAATCTGGAGGGCGCTGGCTCCATCACTCTCGCGCGGCTCGTGCGGGAGTCCCTGCGGATGCGCCCTGACCGGTTGGTCGTCGGGGAGTGCCGCGGCGAAGAAGTGCGCGAGCTTCTGTCGGCGCTGAACACCGGGCATGACGGGGGTGCGGGAACACTGCACGCCAGCGGTCTTGCAGATGTCCCGGCCCGGCTCGAAGCGCTGGGTGCACTCGCCGGGATGGATGCCACCGCTCTCGCACGCCAAGCGGTGAGCGCGTTCACCGTGGTGCTGCATCTTGCCCGCGGCGCAGACGGAGTGCGTCGGCTCGCTCAGGCGGGATGCTTCCGACTGAACAACGATCGGCTCGATATCGAAGAGGTGCGGCCGTGGTGAGGCTCCGTAGGCGGTCGACGGGAGACGGCGGAGCAGAGGCCGCAGCCGTCTCGATCCGCACGCTGGCCGTGCTGCTGCAGGCAGGATCCGCGCCGCTGAACGCCTGGCGGCATCTGGCGGACTCCGGGGACGAGCACGCCCGAAGCGTTGTCGCCCGATGCGACGAGGGCGTGCCTCTGGTGATGGCGATCGAAGCAGAAGGCGCGGCGTGGTGCGATGTCGCCGCAGCATGGGAAGTCGCGTCGACGGTCGGCGCGCCCCTGGCCGAGGTTCTCAGGTCGCTCGCCGAAACCATGCGGGATACCGCCGCTGCAGCCGATGACGTTCAGATCGCACTCGCCGAACCCGCCGGGACGGCGCGTCTGCTGCTGTGGATGCCGTTCGCCGGTCTGCTGCTCGGGTTCGCGCTCGGGTTCGACACAGTGGGAGTGTTCGTCACCAACCCGATCGGGACGGGCTGCCTGGTGACAGGCCTGCTCCTCGTGCTCTGTGCGCGGCTGTGGACGTCTCGTCTGCTGCGCCGCGCGCGGCCTGCGTCAGGCAGTCCCGGAATGCACGCAGAGCTGGTGGCGGTCGCGCTCTCCGGCGGCACGTCCATCGATCGTTCTCTGCGTCTGGTCGACGACAGCCCGGCGCAGGGGCTGATCGGTCGCGCGCGCACGGGAGAGGTGCTGGAACTCTCTCGTGCGGCTGGTGTGCCTGCGGGCGAACTGCTGCGGGCCGCTGCGGCACAGGACCGCCATGATGCGCGGGTGCAAGGCCGAATGCGCGCGGCGAAGCTCTCTTCGAATCTGCTGATCCCGCTCGGCGTCTGCACGTTGCCCGCCTTTCTCCTGCTCGGCGTCGCGCCGCTCATCCTCGCGGTCCTCTCATCCACGCCGTTGCCGATCTGACGACGGTCTCCCGAAGAAGAAAACGACAAGAAAGAAGGAACACATGAACACTCTCCCCACCCTCACGACGCGGCGTGCCGCCTCGCTGTTCACCGACGAATCCGGTGCCGCGACGGCGGAATACGCTATTACGACGATGGCGGCGGTTGCCTTTGCCGGCCTGCTGGTCGTCATCATGCGATCCGACGAGGTCCGCGGTATTCTCACCGACCTCGTTCGCCGGGCGCTGACCGTTTCATGAGGACATGACCATGCCGAAAGCTGGCTTGCGAGGCGATGCCGAGCGCGGCTCGGTGGCCGCAGAACTCGCCCTCGCGCTTCCCGCGGTCATCCTCACTCTGCTGCTGGGTGCGGGCGCACTGGGCGCTGCGGCACAGCTCGTGTCGCTGCAGGACGGTGCCGCAGATGCTGCGCGCTTGCTCGGCCGCGGCGAGAGCGAAGGGGCAGCGCGTGCCGCCGTGGCGGCATCGGTGGGCGAGGCGATCGTGTCCAGCGAAGCGCGGGGCGAGTTCGTCTGCGTGCACGCGCAGATCGATGCGCAGATCGGCCGACTCATCAGCATCCCACTCGCGGCATCCAGCTGCGCGCTCGCCGGGGGACTCTGATGGCAGGGACCGCGCTGTCTGCCAGCCTCCTCGCCGTCGCCGCGACTCTCGCAGCGGGGCTCGCCACTGCGGGCGGCGCAGCCGTCACGGCGCAGCGGGCAGCCGGGGCGGCGGATGCTGCGGCGCTGGCCGCGGCAGATGCCGCCTCCGGTGCGATCATCACCGAAGAGGCACCCTGCGCGCTCGCCGCCAGAGCGGCCGCGGCATCCGGGACCGTGCTCGTGGAATGCGCAATCGATGGTTTTGTGGCGACTGTTCGGGTCGAGGCGGCGTACGCTGGACTTGCTGCCGTCTCCCGAGCCCGTGCCGGGCCACCCGAGGGATTCTGACGGCGACACCCCGAGGCTCCGCTCGCGGCAATGCTGTGAGCACACCACGACCGTGGTGTGTATGGTGTGCTTCGAAGAAAGGACGCACCCTTGGCTGAAGGCAAGAAGCTCGTCATCGTCGAGTCTCCGACGAAGATGCGGTCGATTCAGGGGTACCTCGGCGATGGCTACGAGGTACTCAGCTCTGTCGGCCATATTCGCGACCTCGCAGATAAGAAGGACATCCCGGCTGCGGACAAGCAGGCCTACGGGAAGTACTCGATCGACGTCGATAACGGCTTCGACCCCTACTACGTCGTCTCTGATCGCAAGACCAAGACCGTCGCCGAACTCAAGCGCGCGCTGAAGAGCGCTGACGAGCTCCTGCTCGCAACTGATGAGGACCGCGAGGGCGAGGCGATCGCCTGGCATCTGCTCGAGACCCTCAAGCCCAAGGTGCCCGTCAAGCGCATGGTGTTCCACGAGATCACCAAGGACGCCATTCAGGCCGCCGTCGGCAACACCCGCGAGCTTGATCTCGCACTCGTCGACGCGCAGGAGACAAGGCGCATCCTCGACCGGCTCTACGGCTGGGATGTCTCGCCTGTGCTCTGGTACAAGGTAAAGACCGGTCTGTCCGCAGGACGTGTGCAGTCCGCTGCCACCCGCATGATCGTCGAGCGGGAGCGCGAGCGCATGGCGTTCGTGAACGCCGAGTACTGGGATGTCGAAGCATCCGCTTCATCCGGGAGCGCCTTCCGCGTGCGCATGGTGCGCGTCGATGGCGGACAGCTCGCCCGCGGCACCGACTTCGACGACACCGGAAAGCTCAAGAAGGCCGTCGTCATCCTCTCCGAGAGGGACGCCACTGCCCTCGCCAACGCGGTCGATGCGGCAGGCGCCGGAACCGTCACCAAGGTCGAGGCAAAGCCTGGCACGCGCAGCCCCTATGCGCCGTTCACGACTTCGACGCTGCAGCAGGAGGCAGGTCGCAAGCTCTCGATGAGTGCGAAGCAGGCCATGAGCGTTGCTCAGCGCCTGTACGAAAAGGGTTTCATCACCTATATGCGAACCGACTCGGTCGCCCTGAGCACCCAGGCCGTGCAGGCGGCGCGCAGCCAGGCCGTTGCGCTCTACGGCGACAGTGCTGTGCCGCTGAAGCCCCGTGTCTACAAGTCCAAGAGCAAGAACGCGCAGGAGGCTCACGAGGCGATCCGCCCATCCGGTGACAACTTCCGCAAGCCCTCGTCGGTCTCGGGCGAGCTCGACCGCGAAGAGCTGCGGATGTACGACCTGATCTGGAAGCGCACCGTCGCCAGCCAGATGGCAGACGCGAAGTATGAGACGACCACCGTGACCATCGCGGTCCAGGCGGACAGCAAGAGCGTCGAATTCACGGCATCCGGAACGGTCTACACGTTCAAGGGCTTCCTCGACGCCTATGAAGAGGGCAAGGACGAGAAGCGCAGCGACGCCGACGCTGCCACCAATCAGTCCCTGCCCGCCGTCGCCGTCGGCGACGAGCTGGCGATGTCGGATGCTGAGGCCAAGGGCCACAAGACCACACCGAAGCCCCGCTACACCGAAGCATCGCTGGTCAAGGCTCTGGAAGAGCACGGCATCGGGCGTCCGTCGACGTTCGCCAGCATCATCGGCACCGTCATCGATCGCGGCTACGCCACCAAGCGCGGCCAGGCGCTCGTCCCGACCTGGATGGCGTTCAGCGTCGTGCGTCTGCTCGAAGAGCATTTCGCTGAGCTCATCGACTACGACTTCACCGCAGCGCTGGAAGATGACCTCGATGCCATCGCCCGCGGCGAGCAGAAGCGCGTGGAGTGGCTGAAGTCGTTCTACTACGGCTCTGACGCGCACGTGGGCCTGCGGCAGGTCGTCGACAACCTCGGCGAGATCGACGCCCGCGCGTTGAACTCGACGAAGATCACCGACACCGCGACCCTTCGCTTCGGCAAGTACGGTCCGTACCTCGAGGTCGTCGACCCGGCCAACCCTGAAGAGCGCGGACGCATCGTCAACGTTCCTGAGGACCTGGCGCCCGACGAGCTGACCGCACAGAAGGCTCAGGAGCTCATCGACGCTCCCGTCGCCGGAGACCGGGTGCTCGGTGAGAACCCCGAGAACGGCCGTGTCATCGTCGTCAAGGACGGTCGGTACGGCCCCTACGTGCAGGAGAACCTGCCGGAGGACGCTCCCGTCGTCGACGAGAAGACCGGTGAGGTCGTCGAGGCGCCGAAGAAGAAGAAGGCGGCCAAGAAGGACGCTCCCAAGCCCCGCACCGGCTCGCTGTTCCGCTCGATGTCGGTCGACACGATCGATCTCGACACGGCACTTCAACTGCTGAGCCTGCCGCGCGTGGTCGGCGCCGATCCGGAGTCCGGCGATGAGATCACCGCGCAGAACGGCCGATACGGTCCGTACCTGAAGAAGGGCACCGACTCTCGCTCGCTCGAAAGCGAGCAGCAGATCTTCGACGTCACGCTCGAGCAGGCACTCGCGATCTACGCTCAGCCCAAGTACGGCGCAGGCTCGCGTCGTGCGTCCAGCGCGCTCGCCGAGTTCGAGGCCGACCCGGTCAGCGGCAAGCCGATCCGGGTGCGTGACGGCAGGTTCGGCCCGTATGTCACCGACGGTGAGACGAACGTGACGATTCCGCGCGGGCAGAAGCCCGAGGACATCACCTTCGAGATCGCCGTGCAGATGCTCGCCGACAAGCGTGCGAAGGGCCCTGCCACCAAGCGCGGTGCGAAGAAGGCTCCAGCGAAGAAGGCCGCTACCAAAAAGGCTCCGGCCAAGAAGACTGCCGCGCCGAAGACGGATGCTGAGAAGGCTGCGGCCCGATCGGCTGCGGCGAAGAAGGCCGCGGCGACGCGCGCTGCGAACGCTGCGAAGAAGAAGGCGGACGCGTGAGCTCACGGCCCGGGCTGTGGATCACTCTCGAGGGAGGCGATGGCTCGGGCAAGACGACTCAGGCCGGGTTGCTCGAGTCCTGGCTCGCAGGCACCGGTCACACGGTGCTTCGCACCCGTGAACCCGGTGGGAGTGAGGTCGGCCAGCTGATCCGCGACATCGTCCTCCATCACAGAGGCGAAATCGCTCCTCGTGCCGAGGCGCTGCTCTACGCCGCTGATCGTGCGCATCATGTCGCGACTGTGGTGCAGCCTGCGCTGGATCGCGGCGAGATCGTGCTGCAGGACCGATACCTCGATTCTTCGGTCGCCTATCAGGGGGCAGGGCGCGTGCTCGACGGCTCTCAGGTGCGCGATCTCTCTCTCTGGGCGACCGAGGGCGCACTGCCCGACCTGACTCTGCTGCTCGATCTCGACCCTGCCGCGGCACGCGTGCGCCTCGACTCGGCCGACAAGCCCTTCGACCGGCTGGAAGCCGAGAAGCTCGACTTCCACACGCGCGTCCGCGAGGCATTCCGGACCCTCGCAAAGGCAGAGCCCGAACGTTTTCTCGTCTTGGATGCCTCGGCGTCTCCCGAGCGCATCGCCGAGCAGATCCGCGACCGTGTATCGATAATTCTCTGAGCGGCGGTGTCAGCGGTGGCAGCTAGGCTGAGTGCATGACCGCGACCCTCGCTCCGTTCCCCTGGACGGATGTCTGGGGGCAGGATGATGCAGTCACTGCCCTTCGGCAGGCAGCGTCCGATCCGGCGTCGCTCTCACATGCCTGGTTGATCACCGGTCCACCGGGTTCTGGTCGTTCCACGCTGGCCTATGCATTCGCGGCCGCGCTGATCGCCGATAGCCCCGACGATGAACAGACCATGCGCCAGGTGCTCGCCGGCACTCACCCCGACGTCACGGCGTTGCGCACAGACAAAGTCATCATCACGATCAAAGAGGCGCGCGCACTCGTCGAGCGCTCGTACTTCGCTCCCTCTGCAGGGCGCTATCGCGTCATCGTCGTCGAAGATGCCGACCGCATGGTCGAGCGCACCTCCAACGTGCTGCTGAAGGCACTCGAAGAGCCGCCGGAGAACACCGTCTGGGTGCTCTGTGCCCCGAGCGAAGCCGACTTGCTGCCGACCATTCGCTCGCGGGTCCGCCCGTTGCGACTGCGGGAACTCGACGTCGACGATGTGGCGCGACTGATCGTGGAGCGCACGGGTGTCGACCTCGCGATCGCTGAACAGGCGGCGCGGCTCTCGCAGCGGCACATCGGCATGGCGCAGCGCCTCGCGACCGATGACGCGGCCAGGCGCCGTCGTGACACGACGCTGCGGTCGGTGTTGTCTGTGCGCGGCGTGGGCAGTGCGGTCGAGGTCGCCGGTGGGATCATCCAGGCCGCGACAGACGATGCGAAGTCTCTCACCGCAGAGCGTGATGCCGCCGAACGGGCCTCACTGCTGCGCATTGTCGGCATCGCAGAGGGGCAGGCAGTGCCGCCGGCACTGCGCACGCAGATCTCAGCGCTCGAAGACGACCAGAAGAAGCGGGCCACCCGCAGTCTGCGCGATGGCATCGACCGTGTGCTCACCGACTTGCAGTCGATGTTCCGTGATGTCGTGATGCTGCAGTACGGACGAGGCGATGACCTCATCAACCGTGAACTCAGTGAAGATCTCACCGCGCTCGCGACCGTATGGCCTGTGCAACGTACTCTGGTCGTGCTCGACCATCTTGCCGAGACCCGTGAATCACTGGAGCGCAACGTTGCACCGACGCTTGCTCTGGAGAGTTTGCTCGTGACCGTCGCGAGCGGGAGGAAACCGTGAACACCAGACAGACTTCTCGCCTGCGACGGCTCGTGACGATCACTGCGGGTCTGGCTGCGGCATCCATGATGCTCAGCGGATGCTTGTACGCGATGATCCCCGAGGGTGCAGCGCCTCGCCCTTCTGCCACGAACGCCCCCGACAGCGATGGCGTATCGGCCGACCTTCTGCCGTTCTATGAGCAGACGCTCGACTGGGCAGCCTGCGATCGCGGTGGCGCGGCATTCGATTGCACGTATGTCACGGCCCCGTTGGATTGGGAGAACCCGAGCGAGGGCACGATCGAACTGTCCGTGGTGCGCCACCAGGCTGCTGGGCAGCCGATGGGATCGTTGTTGACGAACCCCGGTGGACCCGGCGCGAGCGGACGCGATTTCATCCTCGACAGCGTCGGCTATGCGGTCAGCGCAGACCTCGCCGAGAACTACGACGTCATCGGTTTCGATCCGCGGGGTGTCGGAGATTCGACCGCTGTCGCCTGCTTCGATGCCACGGCGATGGATGCGTACCTGTACGACATCCCGGCTTCTCCACGCGGTACTGACGAGTGGGAAGCAGAACTCACCGAACGCAACACCGCCTTCGCGGAAGCGTGCGAGGCGAACAGCGACGGCATCCTTCCCTACATCACGACGGTGAACTCCGCGCGCGACATGGACCTCATCCGTGCGGTGCTCGGCGACACGCAGCTGAACTACCTCGGCTATTCATACGGCACCTTCCTCGGCGCGACCTATGCCGAGCTGTATCCGCAGAAGACGGGGCGTCTGGTGCTCGACGGTGCGATCGACCCGGCAGTTTCCGGCATCGATGTCGGCACGACGCAGGCGCTCGGCTTCGAGTCGGCGCTGCGCGCCTACATGCAGAACTGTCTCGATTCCGGTTCGTGTCCGTTCAACGGCACAGTCGACGAAGCGATGGCAGACCTCAGCGCGCTGCTGGCCGCGGTCGACCGGACGCCGTTGAAGAACGATGACGGCAGGATGCTCGGTGCGGACTCGCTGATGACCGGCATCATCGCCGCCCTTTATTCGCAGGACAGCTGGGGCTACCTTACTCAGGCGCTCGACGGCGCGCTGCAAGGCGATCCGTACATCGCCTTCGTTCTGGCCGACTTCTACAACGCTCGCGAGGACGGCAGTTACCTGGACAACTCCAGCGAGGCGTTCCGCGCCTACAACTGTATGGACTACCCGGTAGAGGACGACCAGTCAGCGCAAGACGCGGCAGACGCGAAGGTGGCGGCGGGCGCCCCCACGATCGCGCCGTACTGGTCAGGTCCTGACTCCTGCGCAGTATGGCCGTACCCGCCCACCGGGACCCGGGGGGAGATCCATGCCGCGGGGGCCGGCCCCATCCTGGTCGTCGGCACGACCAACGACCCGGCAACGCCGTACGAGTGGTCGGTAGCCCTCGCCGAGCAGCTCGAAGAGGGTGTGCTGATCACCCGCGTGGGCGAGGGGCACACGGGGTACAACAAGGGCAACGTGTGCGTGGATAACGCCGTTGACGCCTACTTCCTCGACGATGAGGTTCCGGATGCTGATCTGAAGTGCGAGTGATTTCGCGGTGAGGGCACGGACAGGGTAATATCGATTCTCGTGCCTGACCCGTCAGGTCACGCCCCGATAGCTCAGTGGTAGAGCATCCCACTCGTAATGGGAAGGCCGTCAGTTCAATCCTGACTCGGGGCTCCAATTCTTCACGCGAGGTACTCTCGAAGCATGATGCGCAGTGTCCTGCTGTTGCGGGCTGTGAATGTTTCTGGCCACAACAGGGTTCCGATGGCTGACCTTCGCGAGGTGCTCGCCTCCGAGAGTGACCTGCAGAACGTCTCTACGTACATTGCGAGCGGGAACATCATCTGCGATGCGCCCGCCGATGCTGCATCCGCGCGTGCGCGCGTACGCGAGCTGATCCACACGGAGTTCGGCGTCGAGACGCCTGTCGTCTCGCGCACGCATGATGAGCTCGCCGCCGCGCTCAAGACGTGTCCGTTCGAGGGTGGGATCGAGAGGCTCGTGCATGCGATGTTCCTCGAGGGCGAGCCGAATGCGGGAGCTGTCGAGGCGCTCGAAACGCGACTCGTGCCGGGGGAGAAGCTCGCGCTGATCGGACGTGAACTGTGGATCACTTTCAGCGCCGACGGCGTGCACGCGTCCAAGCTGACCAAAGCCGTCTTCGACCGCGCGCTGGGGGTCTCCGGGACCGCACGAAACCTCCGCACCGTGCGCAAGCTCGTCGAGCTCACGGCATGACCGCGTATCCGGCCACGATTGCGCGAGCAGTGGACCATGAGCTGGTGATCAAGAAGTCGCGCTTCATCACGCATATCGCCCCGGTCGCCTCGCCCGAGGACGCAGATACGGTGAGCGCCGCAGTCAAGAAGCGCGCCTGGGATGCCAGACACAACTGCTCGGCTCAGGTGACGGGTGTGCGGGGGGAGCGGGCGCGCTCTTCGGATGATGGGGAACCGTCAGGCACGGCAGGGATTCCGATGCTCGAGGTGCTGCGGCGGCGCGAGCTCACTGACGTCGTCGCGGTCGTCACCCGGTACTTCGGTGGCATCAAGCTCGGCGCCGGTGGCCTGGTGCGCGCCTATTCGTCTGCCGTGTCCGAAGCATTGGATCTGGCGGAGCTCGTCGACAGACGGGTGCTCGCTGAAGTGACCATGGCGGTGGGCCATGCGGATGCTGGTCGCTTCGATAATCTCCTTCGCAATTGGGCGCCCGTACACGATGCGATTCTCGGCGAACCCACGTACGGAGCCCAGGCAACGTTCGTCCTGTGGACCCCGACGACTGCGGTGCCTTCTCTGAGCGCGGAGATCGCCGCCGCATCAGCCGGCGCGGTCACGGCGACCCCGACGGGCGTGGAGAAGATCGTCGACGTGCCGCGCAGCGCATCCTGAGCGAGCGCGCTGGGACGATGTCCGCCGCGCCTCTTCAGGGCGCAGGAGATCCATGGCACGAAAGTACCGTCGACGTCAGACAATGATTTGCGGTGGGCCCCATGGGGCTCGAACCCATGACCCGCGGATTAACATGCCACTTCGACTTTCGCCGCCGCCCAAAGGGCGTTCGTGGTCTGGACTGTCCCTTCACCTTGGCTTTCGCTGTAGGTGCCACCCGTCCAGTCTCTACACCTTCCGGACTTTCGACCGGCTTGGCTCGGGATTGCCATCTGGTTTCCCAGGAAGGGTTCCCCGACTTTGAGTGGTGTCATCCTCGGAGTTTCCCCCGAGGCGCTCCTATTTTTTGTTGAAGTCCGATGCTCTGCCAACTGAGCTAGAGGCCCGCGCATCAGAGTCTAGCCGCTTCCTGAACCAACTCCGACCCACCAGTACGTGTACGGCACACCCAGCGCGCGGGGCACATCGCTGAAGTCCTTGCTCGCGGTCTGCAGTTCCATCGGCAGCGCACCGGCGCCGAAATGCTCAGCGAATGCACGAGCGATGCGTGCCGTGGCATCCAGGTCGTTCTCCGTGGCTCCGTCGGCGCTCGAGAGCACGGGGCCAGGGCGCGTCAGCACCGTGCCGGATGGTCCGGGGAGGACATGCTGCGCGAGGGCGACGTCGGGCTTCGGGATGAGGTTGGCGAGTCCGTCCGCCAGCATCCCTCGTGCCCCATCTCCGGTCTCCTCTGCCGGTCCGTCGCCGCCTCGCAGGATGCCGGCGATGGTGCTCATTCGGATACCCGACCTCTCTTCGGCTGACCCTTGGCGTGCGGAATGCGCCAATGGAAGTGCAACGACAGCAGACGGAACACGAAGACGACGACTGCCGCAAGGAAGACCGTGATCACGTTCGGGATGACCGTGAACCACAGACCGGCGACGAGTGCGGCGCCCAGGAAGGCGGGGACCGCATACAGATCGGACGAGTTGAACAGCTGCGGGTCGCGATTTGCGACGACGTCGCGCAGCAGGCCGCCGCCGACGCCGGTGGTCACGCCCAGCAGCATCGCCGCCACCGGGTTCATTCCGGCCTCCAGTGCCTTCACCGTCCCGGTCGTGCAGAACAGCGCGAGACCGGCGGCGTCGAAGATCAGCAGCGGCCGGGAGTACCGTTCCAGACCGTGGGAGAGGAAGAACACGAGCACGGCCGCGGCGACGGGCGCTACGAGATGGACGGGTTCGGCGAATGCGGTGGGCGGCACTCCGATGATGAGATCTCGGATGACACCACCGCCGAGGCCGGTGAGGCTGCCCAGCAGGAGCGAACCGACGATGTCGTAGCCGCGCTGCGCGGCCAGCAGCGACCCGGAGATCGCGAAGAAGAACGTCCCGAACAGATCGAGTGTCAGCGCCCAGTTCATGAGCATCCGCCACATTCCGCCGAGAACTGCATGAGGCAAGGATATGCGGCGCGCCCCATCGTGTGAACGAGGGGCGCGCCGCATCAGCGGGTCACTGAGCCGGGGGCATCAGCACCGAATCGATCAGGTACACCGTGGCGTTTGCCGTCTGCACTCCGCCGCAGACGATGTTCGCGTCGTTGACCATCCACATGTCACCCTCGCCGGTGACCTCCAGGTCGGCACCCTGAACCGTGGTGTGCATTCCGGCGATGTCGGACGGCTCGATCTGGCCGGGGACCACGTGGTAAGTGAGGATCGACGACAGCGTTGCGGAGTCGGTCTTCAACGACTCGATCGTGGCAGCGTCGATCTTCGCGAAGGCGTCGTCCACCGGCGCGAACACGGTGAACTCGTCACTGTTGAGAGTGTCGACCAGATTCACATCGGGGTTGAGCTGACCGCTGACGGCTGCGACGAGTGTCGTGAGCATCGGGTTGTTGGATGCGGCGACCGCCACAGGGTCCTGCGACATGCCCTGAATGGAACCTGCTCCGTCCGGCACAGCCTCGGCGTACGCCTCGCAGCCGGGGCCGACGAGGTTCGCGGCCGGGTCCATGGTGTCGGGCGTCGCCTCCGAGGTCTCCGGCGCCGACGGCTCCATAGTGTCCTCTGCCGTGTCACTGCTGCCCATGGAGCACCCGGCCAGCACGAGCACGCTGGCGAATCCGAGCGACAGTGCTGCGGTCATCTTCTTCTTAGTGCTGAACATCTCTCTACCTCCGGGGTTCGGAGCCGCGATATCTCCGCGGCGTTGAATGCTGTTCGGAGCCCTTCCTGCATCGGATGGGAAGAACCTCAGAATTTTTCAGAACAATCCGAAACCACTCGCGTGCCGAAGAACTCGCAACAGAAGCGAGGACCTCATGGACCTGATACTCATCGGCCTGCTCGGAGGGCTCATCACCGGCATCTCGCCGTGCATCCTCCCCGTCCTGCCAGTCATCTTCCTGACGGGAGGCGTGCAGTCCGCGCGCTTCGAGGGCGGCGGGGATGTGATTCCCGCGCGCCGCGGCCGTCCGTATCTCGTGATCGCAGGCCTTGTGCTCAGCTTCACCCTGGTCACACTCGTCGGCTCGCTCATCCTCGGACTGCTCGGCCTCCCGCAGGATGTCCTTCGGTGGGCGGGAATCGTCGTGCTCATCGTCATCGGAGTGGGACTGCTCATCCCGCGCCTCGAGCGGCTTCTCGAGAAGCCGTTCCAGTGGCTGCCGCAGAACGAGGTCAAGAACCGGGGGAGCGGTTTCGGCGTCGGACTCGCACTCGGCGCGGTGTTCGTGCCGTGCGCAGGCCCGGTGCTCGCCGCGATCATCGTCGCAGGCTCCACTGGGCAGATCGGCCCGGGAACAGTGCTGCTGACGGTGTCGTTCTCCATCGGCGTCGCTATCCCACTGTTGGCGTTCGCCCTTGCGGGGCGCAGTGTGGTGAACCGGATCCGAGCGTTCCGCACTCGTGAGCGCGGTCTGCGCATTGCCGCAGGCATCGCGATGATCGCGCTCGCGGTCGGGCTGGTCTTCAATGTGCCCCAGGCACTGCAGCGGTTGCTGCCGGACTACACCGCGCCGCTGCAGCAGGAGCTCACCGAGAACGACGCGGCAGAAGAGGCCCTCGGTCTCGGCGGCCTCGTGACCGAGGAGAATCGCGAACTTGACAACTGCACCCACGGTGCGGAGGAGCTCGAATCGTGCGGCACAGCACCGTCGATCCGCGGGATCCAGCAGTGGCTGAACACACCCGACGGTCAGGCAGTCGACCTCGTAGACCTGCGAGGTCAGGTCGTGCTCATCGATTTCTGGGCATATTCGTGCATAAACTGCCAACGGTCGATTCCGCACGTAGTGGGCTGGGATGAGACCTATCGTGACGCCGGGCTGCAGGTCATCGGTATCCACTCGCCTGAGTATGCCTTTGAGAAGGATGCCGGAAACGTCGCCGCCGGCATCCGTGATTTCGGGATCGAGTACCCCGTCGCACTCGACAACAGCCTCTCCACCTGGACCAACTATCGCAATCGCTACTGGCCGGCGCACTACCTGATCGATGCCGAAGGCACAGTGCGGCACATCTCGTTCGGAGAGGGCAACTACGAGGCCACCGAGAAGCTGATCCGCGAGCTTCTCATCGACGCTGATCCCGATGTCGCGCTCCCCGTGGAGTCCGGTGTGGCGGATGAAACCCCTGAGCTCGGCTCGACAACACGCGAGACGTTCCTCGGATCATCCAAGGACGTCAACTACGGCGGAGATGGCGAATACAGCGCGGGAACCGCGGAGTTCGTGTTCCCCGAGGACCAGACCGACGACACCTTCGCCCTTGACGGAACCTGGGAGGTGGCCTCGCAATTCGCTGCACCTGTCGGCCCTGACGCCGCGGTGCGCTTGAGCTACCGGGCATCGGAGGTGCGGATGGTGCTCGCCGGAGAAGGCGACGTGACCGTCCGCACAGCGGATGGCACGAGTCGGAAGATCGCCGTCGAGGGCACTCCGCGCTCGTACCGGCTGCTCGATGGCGACGCCGGATCCGGCGTTCTGAGCGTGGAGGTCCCCGAGGGCATCCAGGCCTATTCCTTCACGTTCGGATGAGTTCTGAATACGGTGCGTTGTCAGAATGAGGGGAGCGGGTGCGGCATGCTTATGGAGATGGTCATCGACGGCGTGGAAGTGCCGGAGGACGGCTCGGCGGGAGACCTCGCCGCCGCCCTTCTGGTGCGCGTCGCGTCCGGTGACCAGCGCGCGTTCGCTGAGCTCTACGATCTGCTCTCCTCCCGAGTGTTCGGCCTCATCCTGCGGGTGGTCGTGAACCGCGCGCAGAGCGAAGAGGTGCTCCAGGAGGTCTTCCTGGAGATCTGGCAATCCTCTGCACGGTTCGCTCTGAACAAGGGGCAGGGACGCACCTGGATTCTCACGATGGCTCACCGCCGCGCAGTCGATCGTGTGAGGGCGTCGCAGTCCAGCTCGGATCGGGACATCCGTGCGGGCATCCGCGATATCGGCGTCGCCCACGACAGCGTCGCGGAACAGGTGGAACTGAGCATCGAAGGCGAACGAGTCGTCTCCGCGCTGGGCATGCTGCCGGAATCGCAGCGTGAGGCGATCGTCCTGTCCTACTACGGCGGTTACAGTCAGAGCGAGATCGCCGTTCTTCTGGGAACGCCGCTGGGAACGATCAAGACACGGATGAGAGACGGACTGTCACGTCTGAGGAATGAAATGGGGGTGAACGCATGAACGAGAAGGAATTCGCGGAGCTCGCGGCAGGGCACGCCCTGCACGCACTGTCGGATGCTGATGAGCGACGCTATGCGGACGCCCTCGTCGCGCATCCGGAGTGGGAGGCGTTCGCCGCGTACGACACCGAGACGGCCGCTCTTCTCGCCGACGGAGCGGTGCCGGCCTTGCCGTCACCTGGCGTTCGCGATGCGCTCCTCGCGCAGATCGCTGTCACGCCGCAGGCGGATGCTTCGTCTGAGGGTGATGTCGAGCCCACTGCCGCACCTGGGCCCACTGCCGCTCCTGTACCCGCCGCGTCGCAGCGTCGGTGGAGCCGTAGACTCTTCGCGCTCGCCGCATCCGTGGTGTTGATCGCGGGCCTCGGCATCGGGGCCGCCGTCCTGATCCCGCAGCTCACGCAGCCGGCATCCGTCGTCGCTCTCGAGAAGATCGAGGCGGCACCCGACGCCCAGCAGCAGACGATCGAACTGGATTCGGGAGCACAGGCGACGGCGCACTGGTCGGCATCTGTAGGCAGCGCGGTTCTCGTCACGGACGGACTGGATGCCCTAGGAGCAGACCAGACCTATCAGCTGTGGTTCGTTCGAGGAGAACTGCCCCTGCCCGCGGGAATCTTCGAGACGGACGCCGGAGCGGCTACGGCTCTGCTGGACGGCGACATGCATGAGGGCGATGTGATCGCGGTGACGGTCGAGCAGGCGGGTGGATCACCGACCGGACTTCCCACGACCGATCCGATCATTGCCATCCCCACGGCCTGACCGCGAGTACTCTGGACGAATGCCTGAGCAGTTCCACCGTCCCGTACGCAGGCCATCCTCAGCGTTCGACAATCTCGTCGGATCCGCCGATTCGGTCGAGGCGGCGCGGGTCGCGCACGCCACAGCATCCGCACTGCTGACTCGTGCGCGTGACGATTCCACCGGAGAGAGCGCGGAGCGACTCATCGCCTTCACCTCGGTGCACGGCATCGATGACATCGCTGAGCTGTGGGCGACCGCATCTGCGGTCTCGCTGCCAGGGGCGCTGTGGCGCCTGTACCTGCTGCAGCTCGCCATCCACAGCGACCCGCAGACATCTGCGCTGCTGTACGAGCGCGGGCGAGTCCAACTGGCCTCAGCGGATGCCGTCGTCGCCGGCGCTCCCGTACCCGCCAGCCCGGACGAGATCGTCGCGTTGATCGACACGATCCTGCGCGGTGTGTTCCGAGGCGACTTCGCGGTCGCATTGGACCGCGCTGCCGCCTTCTGCCGCGTGCAGGTGTCGGGTGCGACGTACCTCGCGGACGACTATGAGACGACAGAGCCCCGCAGAGCGACCGAGCTCACCACCCGCGCGCGGCGGCTGCACACGTACGCGAACGATCTGAGCGCCGCAGCGGGGCTGTGGCGGGTCGATGGCCTGAACTGACCCTCAGACAGAGAAAGACCGGGCCGCAAGAACGCCTCTCGGCGGAAGGCCGCTCGCAGCGGCAAAATTTGGAGCCCGGGGTTATGCGGCCCGGCCACTCAAGTGTAACGTCTCGATGCCCCGCGTATTCCTGTGCGGCACCGTAGAGTCGTCTCATGTCCCAGCGCTTCGCCCTGATCATCGACCCGGCCGGACTCGATGAGGAGAGCGACGACTTCTCCGGTACCTTCACGGTCGTGGACGCCGCAGCGCCCGCGCTGAGCGTCGGTGAACTGAGCACGCAGCGCGGGGACGGCGTCTTCGAATCGATCGGGGTGATCGACTCGCACGCGCAGGAGGTCATTGCGCATCTCGAGCGTCTGGCCAATTCGGCCCGGATCTGTGATCTTCCCGAGCCGAACCTCGAGCAGTGGCGGCAGGCCATCGTGGTGGCTGCCGCAGCGTGCCCGGCAGGCGAGTGGGTGATCAAGCTCATTCTCAGCAGGGGACTGGAGCACGGGCCCACCCCGACCGCGTGGGTGACAGCGGCGCCAGCATCCGACTTCTCGACCGTTCGCGCCAACGGCGTCAAGGTCATCACCCTCGATCGCGGCTATCCCCTCGATGTCGCCGAACGCGCGCCCTGGCTGTTGCTGGGAGCCAAGACACTGTCGTACGCAGTGAACATGGCATCGCTGCGCGAGGCCCATCGTCGCGGCGCGGATGACGCGATCTTCCTCTCCAGCGACGGGTACGTGCTCGAAGCGCCGACCGCATCCCTCATCCTCCGGTTCGACGATCGGTTCGTCACGCCAGCTCCGACCGGCGGCATCCTGCACGGAACGACGCAGTTGAGCGTGTACGAGTTCTTGGCGGCGCGCGGATTCGATACCGGATATGAGCAGATCCTGGCATCAGATCTACCCAGCGCGGACGGCGCATGGCTCGTCTCGAGCGTGCGGCTCGCGGTCGCGGTCACCGCCGTCGATGGGATGGCCCTGCACGTCGATCAGGGTCTCACCGCCGAGCTGAACGAATATCTCCTGTCGCCGCGCGACTGACAGATGCCGCCGATCGCGGCAAGATGGGAAGATGTCCGGTACCGCATACGAATCACGGCCATGGCTCACCTCGTACGCCGAAGGAGTTCCGCCCGAGATAGACGCGCCGACACAGACGCTGCCCGAGATGGTCGCTGCGAGCATCAAGAGCTTCGGGCGCCGTCCTGCACTCGAGTTCTTCGGCGCGATCACGTCCTATCGCCAGCTGGGCGAGCAGATCGAGCGCGCAGCAGAAGGGTTGCGGCGCCTCGGTGTGAAGAAGGGCGACCGCGTCGCCGTGGTGCTGCCCAACTGCCCCCAGCACGTGATCGCGTTCTATGCGGCGCTGCGCCTCGGCGCGATCGTCGTCGAGCACAACCCGCTCTACACGGCTCGCGAGCTGCGGCATCAGTTCGAAGATCACGGAGCTCGATTCGCCATCGTCTGGGACAAGAGCTTCGACACGGTCGCGGGCTTTCCCGCCGACCTTGAAATCGAGCACGTCATCAGCGTCGACATCACCGAGGCCCTGCCCTTCGCCAAACGCCTGGCGCTGCGTCTGCCCCTGAAGAAGGCGCGTGCATCGCGTGCGAAGCTCACGGCGGCGCCCAAGACGAAGAATCCGCTGACCTGGCGGAAGCTGATCGACCACCGTCGTCTCTCGCGCCGCGTCGCCGGCCCGGCGCTCGATGACACCGCGCTGCTGCAGTACACGAGTGGGACGACGGGCAGTCCGAAGGGCGCGATCCTCACCCATGCGAATCTGCGCGCGAACGCCATGCAGGGCCGTGCCTGGGTACCGGGCCTCGTCGACGGCAAAGAGACGTTCTACGCGGTGCTGCCGCTGTTCCATGCCTACGGCATGACGCTCTGCCTGACGTTCGCCATGAGCATCGGCGCGAAGCTCGTCCTGTTTCCTGCTTTCGATCTCGACCTGGTGCAGGATGCCGCTCGCACCAGCCCGCCCACGTTCCTGCCTGCAGTGCCTCCGATCTACGACCAGCTCGCACGCGCGGCATCGCGGGGGACGATCGATCTGTCGAGCATCCGGTTCGCGATCTCGGGGGCGATGAGCCTGCCCCTGGCGACGGTGCGGCGGTGGGAGGACGCGACGGGAGGCATCCTGGTCGAGGGATACGGGATGACGGAGACGTCGCCGGTGGCGCTGGGCAACCCGATGGGAAGGACCCGCCGACCAGGGACCGTCGGAATCCCATTCCCGAGCACGGAGATCCGCGTCGTGGATCCGACGGATCCTTCTGTCGATCTGCCGCTGGGGCAACGGGGTGAACTCCTCATTCGCGGACCGCAGGTCTTCCAGGGGTACTGGGGCCGTCCTGGTGAGACCGCGGCGTCGCTGCTCGAGGGTGGCTGGCTGCGGACTGGAGACATCGCTGAGGTCTCAGCCGATGGATTCGTGACGATCGTCGATCGACTGAAGGAGCTCATCATCACTGGCGGCTTCAACGTGTCGCCCAGCGAGGTCGAGGAGGCCCTCGAAGCCCACCCTGACATCACTGCGGCGGCGGTCGTCGGCTTGCCGCGTTCGAGCGGTGGTGAGGAAGTCGCGGCAGCTGTCGTGCTTCGCGAAGGCGCCGTGTTCGACGCGAGTGCGCTGCGGGACTTCTGTCGAACGCAGCTCACTGCCTACAAGGTGCCCAAGCGCATCACCGTCGTCGACGATCTGCCGCGGTCGCTGATCGGCAAGGTGATGCGACGCGATGTGCGCGAGGGGATGCTCTCGGCGTAGCCGAGTTCTTTCGGAGGGCGGATCTAGCCGAAGCGGCCGGAGACGTAGTCCTCGGTCGCCTGCACCGACGGGGTCGTGAAGATCGTGGCGGTGTCGTCGTACTCGATCAGCTTGCCGGGCTTGCCGGTGCCTGCGATGTTGAAGAATGCTGTGCGGTCCGAGACGCGCGAAGCCTGCTGCATGTTGTGCGTGACGATCACGACCGTGTACTGGGTCTTGATCTCGGCGATCAGCTCTTCGATCGCGAAGGTCGAGATCGGGTCAAGGGCCGAGCAGGGCTCATCCATGAGGATGACATCGGGGGAGACCGCGATGGCGCGAGCGATGCATAGGCGCTGCTGCTGTCCACCCGAGAGGCCGGAGCCCGGCTTGTCAAGGCGATCCTTGACCTCGTTCCAGAGGTTCGCGCCGCGCAGCGACTTCTCGACCAGTGCTTCCTGGTCGGACTTCGCCATGCGCGAGTTATTCAGCTTGACGCCGGCGAGCACGTTCTCCTTGATGGACATCGTGGGGAACGGGTTCGGCCGCTGGAACACCATGCCGACCTGGCGGCGCACGAGCACAGGGTCAACTCCGGGTGCGTACAGGTTCTGGCCGTCGATCAGTACTTCGCCTTCGACGCGCGCGCCGGGAATGACCTCGTGCATGCGGTTGAGCGTGCGCAGGAATGTCGACTTGCCGCAGCCCGACGGGCCGATGAATGCGGTGACCGTGTTCGGCTTGATGTCGATGCTGACGCCCTCGACGGCCAGGAAATCGCTGTAGTAGACGTTGAGGTCGTTGACTTCAATGCTCTTGGACACTGGAATCCTTCTTGTTCAATCGGGTGATGGGGCCGCTCAGCGGCCGGTCTTCGGCGCGAAAACCTTCGCGATGATTCGGGCGACGAGGTTGAGGACCATGACGATCAGGATGAGGGCCAGAGCTGACGCCCACGCACGATCGATGAATGCCTCCGCCGGGATGCCGGGATACTTTGCCTGCATGTAGGTGAACACCGGCAGAGTCGCCATCTGGCCGCTGAACATGTTGAGGTTCATGCTCTGCACCATTCCCACCGTGAGCAGCAGGGGGGCGGTCTCACCGATGACTCGGGCGATGGCGAGCATGATGCTGGTGGTGATTCCGGCGATCGCGGTGGGCATGACGACCTTGAGGATCGTCAACCACTTGGGAACGCCGAGTGCGTACGCCGCCTCGCGAAGCTCATTGGGGACGATGCGCAGCAGCTCCTCCGAGCCGCGCACGACGACCGGGATCATGAGCACGGCCAGCGACAGCGAGCCCATGATGCCCAGGCGCGTGCCCGGCCCCATGAGGAGCGCGAAGACGGAGTAGATGAACAGACCCGCGACGATCGAGGGGATGCCGGTCATGACGTCCACGAGGAACGTGATGCCCCGTGCGAGTTTCTTGCCTTGGCCGTACTCGACGAGGTAGATCGAGGTCATCAGTCCGATCGGGACGGAGATGATGGTGGCGCCGAGGGTGATGAGTAGCGTGCCCCAGAGCGCGTGCACCGCGCCGCCGCCTTCGCCGACGACATTGCGCATCGATGAGCCGAAGAACTCCGCGTCGAACCGGACGAGTCCGTTGATGACGACGGTGTACAGCAGCGAGATCAGGGGGAGCAGCGCAATCACGAATGCGGTCGAGACCAGCGCGGTCATCAGCCGATCTGTCGCATGACGGCGGCTCTCGGCCACTGTTGAGATCGTGAAGATGAGCACCATGTAGAGGAGCATGCCCACGACCACGGTGAGCGCGATGTTGAAATCGGCCGGGTCGCCACCGCTGTTTGCGACAGCGAAGATCGCGGCAGAGATGCAGAGTGACACGAGCAGCAGGATCCAGGCGGTGCCCTTGGGCAGGTGGCCCGTGGTGTTCGTCCGGGTGGTGGCGGGGGCGACGGCAGTAGCGGTCATGTCAGTTGGCTCCCGAGAACTCGGCACGGCGCGAGACGATCCAGCGAGCGATGAAGTTGACCGCAAAGGTCACGATGAACAGGATGAGACCCGCTGCGATCAGGGTGTTGACGCCCGAGTCGTGAGCTTCGGGGAACCGCAGCGCGATGATCGCGGGGATCGTCGTCGGGTTCTCCGGGTTGAGCAGGTTGAATGTGACGATGCCGAGAGGCGAGAGCACCAGCGTCACCGCCATCGTCTCGCCGAGTGCGCGGCCGAGACCGAGCATGGCGCCGGAGACGATGCCGCTGCGGGCGAACGGTAGAACAGCCATCCGAATCATCTCCCAGCGCGTTGCGCCGAGTGCAAGAGCTGCTTCTTCATGGAGCTTGGGTGTCTGCAGGAAGACCTCACGGCAGATGGCGGTCATGATCGGCAGAATCATCACGGCCAGAACGAGGGATGCCGTGAGGATCGTCTTACCGGTTCCAGAGGGCGTGCCGCCGAAGATGGGGATCCAGCCGAGGTTGGTGTTCAGCCACTTGTAGAACGGCACCAGCATGGGCGCGAAAGTCAGAGCGCCCCAGAGGCCGAAGACGACCGAGGGCACGGCGGCAAGCAGGTCGATGACGTAGCCGAGGAGTCCGGCGAGCTTGCGGGGTGCGTAGTGCGAGATGAACAGTGCGATGCCGATCGCAAGAGGTGCGGCGACGATCAGCGCGATGGCGCTGGCGTACAGCGTCCCGAACACGAACGGCCAGACCCAGGAGATGAACGACTGACCCTCGAGGATGTGATTGTCGCTGGTGTCCGGCGCGAAGGCCGGGATCGACTGGATGATCAGGAACACCGCGACAGCGGCGAGCGTCACGAGGATGATGATTCCGGCGCCGAGTGCGGTCCCGGAGAAGATGCGATCTCCGGGACGAAGCACCGCCTTGCGTGAGGCGGGCGAACGGGTATCGGGGCCCGTCGTGGTGGTGGTCATCTGAGCGGCTCCACGGGTGCTCTAGGGATGTTCGGGTTTCATGCGGGTGCCCCCGCGGTGCTGGTTCGATCTTCTCGGTCAGCACCACGGGGGCGATGTTTCATCCTCAGCCTGAGCTGAGGACCAGGTTAGTTCGTGACGATCGCGTCGATCGCTCCGGTGACCTTCTCGCGCAGCTCGTCCGAGATCGGGGCGCTGCCCGCAGCACTGGCTGCGACTTCCTGGCCCTCGGCCGAAGCGACGAACTCGAAGTACGCCTTGACGAGGGAAGCGGTCTCAGCGTCTTCGTACTCGACGCAGCCGATGAGGTACGAGACCAGAGCGATCGGGTAGGAACCGGCGGGTGCTGCTGCCGGGTCGACGGCGAACGCGAGGTCGTGAGCGGAGCGCCCGTCCTCGAGCGGCGAAGCGGCAACGAGAGCCGACGCAGCCTCTGCCGAGTACGGGACGTACTCGCCCTCGACCTCGATGGCGACCTGGCCGAGGCCGGATGCCTGCGAAGCGTCAGCGAAGCCGATGTAGCCCACGCCGTTGGTGATCGCGTTCACGACACCGGAGGTGCCGTCGGCAGCCTCACCGGTCGACAGCGGCCACTCGTCGCTGGCCTCGTTGGTCCAGACCTCGGGAGCCACGGCCTCGAGGTAGCTGGTGAAGGTCTCCTGCGTGCCGGATGCATCGGCGCGGTGAACCGGGACGATCGGCTGGTCGGGGAGCTCGACGCCGTCGTTCTGGTCGGCGATGGCCGGGTCGTTCCAGTTGGCGATGTCGCCGGCGAAGATGCCCGCGATGGTCGCGCCATCGAGGTTCAGCTCATCGACGCCGTCGAGGTTGAACGCAACGGCGACGGGGGAGATGTAGACGGGAACTTCGACGATCTCGTCGGACGCACAGGAGCCGAAGCCGCCAGCGGCGATCTCTTCGGCGTTGAAGGCGCGGTCCGAGCCGATGAAGTTCGAGGAGCCGGCGAGGAAGTTCTCGCGGCCGGTGCCGGAGCCCGTGGAGGTGTAGTTGACCGTGGCGTCGGGGTTGGCGGTCTGGAAAGCAGCGACCCATGCCTGCTGCGCGGCCTCCTGCGACGATGCGCCGGTCGCCTCGACCATTCCGGCGATGCCGCTGGCTTCGCCCGAGGTGTCTGTGGCGGTGCTTTCGTTCGCGGCACAGCCTGCGAGAGCGAGAGCGGCGACAGCGCCGATGGCGCTGATTCGTGCGATACGGGAGATCTTCACTGTGGGGATCCGTTCGATCGTGGATGGATGAGGCCCGGTGCAGGGCACACAGTGACGCTAAGTGCGGCGGTTAACGAGAATCTCCCGCCCGGGTAAACGGAAGGTGAACGGGAACCGTCCGCTTGGATCCGTCAGATCTTCGGAACGTGCGTCTCGATCGAGATGATTCCAGAGCCGGGATTGGTCGCCGAGAGGTGTGCGACGGAGAACGCGCCCACTTCGAGCGCGGATGCGCTGCCGAGATAGGAGCCGTGCATCGTGCCGGTGGCGAGTGCGAGTTCGGAGAGGATGCCGGGGAGCACGGGCCCATGGCTGCAGATGACCGCGGGCTTGCCCGCGCGCACGCGCTTGCCGACGACGGAGCGCACATCGGAGACCCCGTCTTCCCAGGCATCCTGGCTGATGAGTTCGGTCATCACCGGAGTGCGGTTGATCGCATTCGCCAGCGGGGTCACGGTCTGCACGCAGCGGACCGCGTCGCTGGTGACGATCCTGCGCACCCCGAACGCGCGAAGCGGTGCGACGATCGCCTCAGCCTGCCGATGTCCGCGTGCAGTCAGTGGGCGCGCGGCATCCGACCCGTCCCATTCCGATCGCGAGAGCGCCTTCGCGTGCCGGAGCACTACGACGGGATAAGTGTGCAGCACGCCGTCGTCGACGAGGCGCTCGAACTCGTCGAGGATCTCAAGGTCGACGGGATAGCTGAGCGTCTTCCGTGCCCGCTTCAGGCTCACCCATTCCAGAGCTGCGATCTCATGATTGGGGACGAACGCCGACTTCCGGATGGCCTCGTCGGTGGCCTCTGCAGCCCAGTAGTGGACGACCTTCTGACGCTTAGGTCGCATGAAATAGCGACTGACGCCGACGGGCACGCCCAGATGCACGCGGATGCCGGTCTCTTCGCGCACCTCGCGGACGGCTGTCTGAGCGAGCATCTCGCCGGGGTCGACTTTGCCCTTGGGGAGGGTCACATCGCGATACTTCGTGCGGTGGATCAGCAGGATGCGCAGCTTTCCCTCGGCTGTCAGCCGCCAGACGACTGCGCCAGCCGCGTAGACGGCCTTGTCATCACGCACGACCTCGACCACCGCTTGATCCAGTTTCGTGGTCATCGCACCGACCGTGACCTGCGTCGGCGATGGATCTGGCTCATGGTCTTATCCTGCAGATCGATCAGCGGGGTGCCGTTCTCGTCGACGGAGTGTCGCTCCCACACGCCGTCGGCCGCGAGATGCCAGGAGTTGGTGCGGTCGTCCATCGCGAGGTCGAAGAACGACAGCAATTCCTTGACGTGGTTCGGATCGCTCACACGCACGAGCGCCTCGACGCGGCGGTCGAGGTTGCGGTGCATCATGTCGGCGCTGCCGATGTAGACCTGGGGGTCGCCGTCGTTCTCGAACGCGAAGATCCTCGAGTGCTCGAGATAGCGGCCGAGGATGCTCCGCACGGTGATGTTGTCGCTTGTGCCGGGCAGGTCGACCTTGATGCTGCAGATGCCGCGCACCCAGATGTCCACCTTCACGCCCGCCTGGCTGGCGCGGTAGAGCGCATCGATGATCTCCTCATCGACCATGGAGTTCACCTTGATTCGGATGCGGGCGGGCTTTCCCGCTGCTGCGTTCTTGCGCTCGGTGTTGATCAGTCGGAGCAGTCCCTTGCGCAGATGCAGCGGAGCGACCAGAAGTCGCTTGAACTTCTTCTCGATGGCGTAGCCGGAGAGCTCGTTGAAGAGTCTGGTGAGGTCCTTGCCGACCTGGGCGTCGGCGGTGAACAGCCCGAAGTCCTCGTAGATGCGACTGGTCTTCGGGTTGTAGTTGCCGGTGCCGACGTGCGAGTAGTGACGCAGCTGGCCCTCTTCTTCGCGGATGACGAGGGCGAGCTTGCAGTGCGTCTTCAGCCCGACCAGGCCGTAGACGACGTGGACGCCTGCCTTTTCCAGCTTGCGCGCCCACACGATGTTGTTGGCCTCGTCGAATCGTGCTTTGACCTCGACCAGTGCGAGTACCTGTTTGCCCGCTTCCGCGGCATCGATCAGCGCCTGAACGACGGGGCTGTCTCCCGAGGTGCGGTAGAGAGTCTGCTTGATTGCGAGCACGTGCGGATCCCGTGCCGCCTGCTCGAGGAAGGACTGCACGCTCGTGTTGAACGATTCGTACGGGTGGTGCACGAGCACATCATTCTTGCGGATCGCTGCGAAGATGTCGGCACGGCTGCTCGATCCGGTCGGCTGGAACGCCACCGGAGTCGTCGGCACATGCGGCGGATAGCGCAGGTCGGGACGGTCCACTCGCGACAGCGAGAAGAGGCCGCGAAGATCGAGCGGGCTCGGAAGCCGGTAGACCTCCTGGTCGGTGATGTCGAGCTCCTTGAGCAGCAGATCGAGGGTCACATCATCCATGTCATCGGCGATCTCGAGTCTGATCGGCGGACCGAAACGTCGACGCAGCAGCTCGGCCTCGAGCGCCTGGATGAGGTTCTCGCTCTCGTCCTCCTCGATCTCCACGTCCTCATTGCGGGTGAGTCGGAATGCGTGATGGTCGAGCACCTCCATTCCCGGGAACAGGTCGCCGAGGTGGTTGGAGATGAGGTCTTCGAGTGGCAGGTAACGAGTGATCTCACCGCTGCGCGGCACCTCGACAAGCCGGGGGAGCATCGGGGGCACCTTGAGACGCGCGAAATCCTGCCGTCCGGTGCGGGCATTGCGGATGCGGATCGCCAAGTTCAGCGATAGGCCGGAGATATAGGGGAAGGGATGCGCCGGGTCTACTGCCAGAGGCATGAGAACGGGGAAGACGTGCACTTGGAAATACTCGGTGAGTGCCGCCTGCTCATCCTCGGTGAGCTGTGCCCACTCGGTGGTCTCGATTCCCGCATCGGCGAGGGCTGGACGCACCAGTTCAGTCCAGGCCTCGGCGTGACGCAGCTGCAGTGCGTGGGCCTCTCTGGAGATGTCGGCAAGTACATCGGACGGTGCTCGTCCGACATTCGTCGGCACCGCGAGGCCCGTGACGATGCGCCGCTTGAGGCCAGCGACGCGCACCATGAAGAACTC
Source organism: Microbacterium zouquanmingi (assembly GCF_052266675.1). Classification (NCBI taxonomy): domain Bacteria; kingdom Bacillati; phylum Actinomycetota; class Actinomycetes; order Micrococcales; family Microbacteriaceae; genus Microbacterium; species Microbacterium zouquanmingi. Next base: position 101,117 of record NZ_JBQPRA010000006.1, on the reverse strand, counting down.
GTCGAGGTTGCTGGCGAAGATCGCGAGGAAGTTGGCCCGCTCGAGCTCGGGGAGCGAAGGGTCCTCTGCCAGTTCCAGCACTCGCTGGTTGAACGCGAGCCAGCTGATCTCACGGTCGTGGTACCGATGGTCGGGCAACTGCGAATCAGGAGTCTCGACGGCGTCGAAATCGTCGTCCTCTGCATCGCCGAGCCCGGCGTCGGTGATTGCGGCATCGATCATGGACTACATCTTCGCATCGCCGAGAGAAGAGTGCGTGAACGGTTTCCGTGCGGATCAGTGTTCAGCAGCGGCCAGCTGGTCATTGTCGTTGACGTTGAAGCGGTAACCGACGTTGCGAACGGTGCCGATGATCTGCTCCTGATCGCCGAGCTTCGCGCGAAGACGCCGGACATGAACGTCGACGGTGCGCGTACCCCCGAAGTAGTCGTATCCCCAGACTTCGCTGAGCAACTGCTCGCGGGTGAACACCCTGGCGGGATGGGTCGCGAGGAAGTGCAGCAGCTGGAACTCCTTGAAGGTGAGATCCAGGGGTCGGCCGTGCAGCTTGGCCGCGTACGACTGCTCGTCGATCGTCACACCGGATGCCTGCACTCTGGTCGGTTCAGCGGTGGCCTCGGCGCGGGCGAGAGCAAGACGGATGCGGGCATCCGTCTCTGCCGGTCCGGCGTCCGCGAGGAGAACATCGTCGATTCCCCAAGCGCCGGACACCGCTGTCATGCCGCCCTCGGTGACGACCAGGATCAGAGGGGATGTCTGACCGGTTGTGCGCAGGAGCCGGCATAGTGACTTCGCCCCGGCGAGATCTTTTCTGCCATCAACGATGACGATGTCGCTCTCCGGTGCGTTGACGAGCTGAGCGGGCTCAGCGGGGATCTGGCGCACCCGGTGGCTGAGCAGGTCCAGCGCGGCGAGGACCTGCTCCGAAGGAGTCGAAGTCAGGACCAGGATCGATGCCACGCGCAGTTCCTTTCGGGCGGCGGATTCAGCTCGCCCAGTGGCGATCTTTACGACGCCGTGGGGGTAATGATACCGATCTGGTCGTGCGCGTCGACGAGTTCGCACGAAGATATGACATCGCATGCGTAACAATGGAGTCATGTCCGAACCTGCCCTCGCGCCGAGAAACGCACTCGTAGGCGTCATGATCGTCTGGGGTGCCGCGCTCATCACGGCCATCCTGATCGGCATCTTCGTTCCGGAAGAATGGCGTGTGGCATGGCTGCTTCTGGCGTTCGGCGGTTCGGTGCTGCTGTCGTTCGCACTGCAGCTCTGGTACGGCCAGACCAAGGGGTTCATCTTCCGCATTGCGGCGAGCACGACCGGAGCGCTGCTGCTGCTCGGGGTGGTGTCGGCAGGTTTCGGCCTGGCAGCTCTCGTGCCCGCCTGATCACTGCCACCCCTCGGTCACCGGGCAGGGGTAGAGTGAGGCCATGGACCTCGTCGCACTCGAACTCTTCTTCATCGGACTGCTCGGCCTTGCGAGTCTCGCGATCGTCTTCGTCGCGGGTGTCGTGCTGCGCAACCTCTTCCGCGGCCAGCGCTGAGCTGAGCTGTCTTCACAGTCATGCTTGAGTTGCCTACCGACCTCCCTGCCGATCTCGCGCCGCTGAGCTGGCTCATCGGAGTCTGGGAGGGCACCGGTGTGATCGAGTACACCGCGCAGGACCATCGGTTCCAGGGCGAGTTCACCCACCGGGTGAGCTTCAGCCATGACGGCACCGGCCACCTGAATTACTCGGCGACCGCTTTTCTCGCGGCAGAAGAGGGCGAAGAATCCGTCCCTCTCGTCTCCGAGACCGGCTTCTGGCGTCTCTCCCGTACTGCGACGGCTGCGGATGCCGGACCGGCGCTGCTCCCGCCGACTGAACAGCGCGCCGTGCGCACTGTCGACGATGTCGAACAACTGCGCGCGCCATCCGGTGGTTTCCCGCTCGAGGTCTCGCTCGCGCACTCCGATGGCGCGCTTGAGCTCTACCTCGGCGAGATCAATGGACCTCGCATCGATATCGCGACAGATGCAGTCGTGCGCAGCGCTGGCGGCAAGACATATGGCGCGGCGACCCGCATGTACGGGCTCGTCGACGGACACCTGCTCTGGGCGTGGGATATCGCAGCGCTCGGCGCCGAAATGGCCTCGCATGCGTCTGCCCGTCTGGCGAAGGTGTGAGCATGTCTGCACTCTTCGAGGCCCTATCTGCGCACCAAGGGGCGGTCGTGGAAGGCGCCGCGGTCGTGCACTTCGGTGACCCGATGCGCGAGCAGCGGCATCTCGTCGCGGGGTCGGCGGTCACGCTCCTCAGCGATCGTCGGGTGATCGAGGTTGCTGGCGAAGACCGGCTCACCTGGCTGGACTCGATCACCTCGCAGGCGCTCACGCAGCTTCGCCCGGGAGAGAGCACTGAACTTCTGATCCTGGACCCGCAGGGGCGGGTCGAGCACGCCGCTGGCGTCCTGGAGGACGGCTCCTCGACGTGGCTGATCGCCGACGCTCCCGATGCCGAGGGGCTCGTGAGCTGGTTGCAGCGCATGGTCTTCCGTTCGCGAGCGACTGTCTCGATCCGTGAGGATCTCGACCTGCTCGGCTTCTTCAGCGGTGCAGCGGCAGAACCTGTCGTCACTTCGGCGGCTGCCGCGCCGAACGGTGTGCCGCTGGTGTGGGCTGACCCGTGGCCCGCAGTGCAGGCCGGTGGACATCAGTACTCGCAGGTATCGCCGCATCCCGCGGCTGAGTACCAGTGGCGCCTCGCGATCATCGAGGCGGATGCCGCGGCATCCGCTGTTTCCGATCTCGAGGTCGCTGGGCTCATCGCGGCAGACGCGCTGCGTGTGGCTGCATGGCGGCCACGCTGGACGAACGAGGTCGATGAGCGCTCGCTGCCGCATGAGTCGGACTGGATCCGCACGGCCGTGCATCTGAACAAGGGATGCTACCGAGGTCAGGAGACGGTCTCCAAGGTCCATAATCTGGGTCATCCGCCGCGTCGGCTGGCGGCCCTTCATCTCGATGGCAGTGACGATGTGCTGCCTGCCATCGGCTCAGCCGTGTTCGCTGGAGAGTCAGAAGTCGGCCACATCACCTCTGCTGCTCGTCACTTCGAGGACGGTCCGATCGCGCTGGCCATTCTGTCCCGTCGTGCGCCGATGGGTGACCTTGTGGTGCATGCCGACGGGGTCGAGATCGCGGCCGCGCAACAGGTGATCGTTCCTGCTGACGCTGGCGCGACGGCAGATGTTCCGCGACTCACGCGGCTCTCGCGTCGTGCAGAAGGACAGGATCCGCGCAAGGCCTGAAGGCTATCTCGGCGCAACCGAGTCCCAGGACACGGTGAGTTCACCGAGCCGCCATCTGCTGCGACCGCCGATCACGGGCCATCCCTGGCTCTTCAGAGCTGTGATGGTGGCAAGGAAGCGCTGCGTCGCCCCGAACGTCGACAGCGGTGCCGCGCGCTCCCATTCTCGATCGAGCGCAGTGAGCAGATCGTGGATGCGCTCACCGGGAACGTTCCGGTGGATCAGTGCTTTCGGCAGCCGCTCGGCGACGATCCCAGGGCGCTCGAGTTCTGCCAATCGCAACGAGAGTGTGAAGCGCTCAGGTCTGCCTGCGGAGGAGACATCCACCCAGGTGGCGATGCGTCCGATCTCGTCACAGGTTCCCTCGAACAGCATGCCGCCGGGAGAGAGGCGGGCAGCCATCGACGCCCAGGCGTCGGGCACGTCTGCCTCGTCATACTGGCGAAGCACGTTCATGGCGCGGATCGCTGCGGGGCGGCGTCCGGCGGGGAGTGGAACTTCGAATCCGCCGCGTGCGAACGAAACGTGAAGATCGGGGGAGAAGTTCGTGAGTCCCGCGCGAACGTCGTCGAGCTGGGTCTGCGCGGTCGCCACTCGTGCGGGATCGAGCTCGAAGCCGATCACCTCGGCGTCAGTGCGCACCTTCGTTAACCTTGTCGCGAGTTCGAAGGCGGTGACACCGCTCGCGCCGAAACCCAGATCTATGACGAGAGGATCGGCCGCGGCGCGAAAGGCTGCCGATGCTGCGATCCAGCGGTCATTCCGGCGGAGTCTGTTGGTGCCCGTCGTACCCCGAGTGGGGTGTCCGAGGGGAGATGACGCCATGGGTCCATCCTGCCATCGCCCTGGTGTGCTCTCGATAGACTGGGCCCATGACGCGCACTCTCATCCTGCTCCGCCACGGCCAGAGCGAGTGGAACGAACTGAACCTCTTCACCGGCTGGGTGGATGTCCGCCTCACAGAGAAGGGCAAGAACGAGGCCCGTCGCGGCGGCGAGCTGCTGGCAGAGGCCGGCATCCTGCCCGACGTTCTGCACACCTCGCTCCTCAGCCGTGCCATCCAGACCGCTGACATCGCGCTGGATTCCGCTGACCGCCTCTGGATCCCCGTCACGCGTTCCTGGCGCCTGAACGAGCGCCACTACGGTGCACTGCAGGGCAAGGACAAGGCACAGACTCTCGAAGAGTTCGGCCCTGAGCAGTTCCAGCTGTGGCGCCGCTCCTTCGACGTTCCGCCGCCCGTGCTCGACGACGACAGCGAGTTCAGCCAGGTGAACGACCCGCGCTACGCCGGCATCGACGGAGAAGTTCCCCGTACTGAGTCCCTGAAGCTCGTCATCGACCGGCTGCTGCCCTACTGGAACGACGCGATCGTTCCCGACCTCGAAGCAGGCAAGACCGTCCTCGTCACCGCGCACGGAAACTCGCTGCGCGGGCTGGTCAAGCACCTCGATGGCATCAGCGATGCAGACATCGCCGAGCTCAACATCCCTACGGGCATCCCGCTGGTGTATGAGCTGGACGACAACAACGTCCCCACCGGACCCGGACGCTACCTCGATCCTGCCGCTGCCGCTGCGGGTGCTGCAGCCGTTGCTTCGCAGGGCAAGAAGTAACCTCACGCTTCAACACCGAACCCCCGCCGTGCTGGTGAGACAGCGCGACGGGGGTTCAGCGGTAAGACGAGGGATCAGCCCTTACCAGCCGACTTCTCTTCCATGAGCGCGTGGGCTTCGGCAGCCAGCGGAATGTCGTGCTCTTCGACCGCCCAGTCGCCGGTGGCGAGGTAGACGACCTTCTTCGCGATCGCGACAGCGTGGTCTGCGAAACGCTCGTGGTAGCGGCTGGCGAGCGTCGCATCGACGGTCGCGGTCGCCTCGCCCTTCCAGTTGTCACTGAGTACCTTCTCGAACACGCGCGCGTGCAACTCATCCACGTCGTCATCGGCGTTGCGGATCTGGTCTGCCAGGCGCAGGTCCTGGCTGTGCAGCAATTCGGACAGTGTGCGCGCGATATCGACGTCGAGCTCGCCCATCTTCGAGAACGTGCCCTTGAGGCCCTTGGGAATCGCACGCTCGGGGAAGCGCAGCCGTGCGAGCTGAGCGATGTGCTCAGCCATGTCACCCATGCGCTCCAGCGATGCGCTCACGCGCAATGCGAAGACGACGATGCGCAGGTCGCGGGCCACCGGCTGCTGGCGAGCGAGAATCTCGATGGCCAGCTCGTCGAGCACGACTGCCAGCTCATCGATCTTCGCGTCATCGGCGATGACCTCCTCCGCCAGAGCGACATCGCTGTTGCGGAAGGCTCGAGTGGCCTTGTCGATCGCGACGGTGACGAGGTCGGCGATCTCGACGAGCCGAGACTGGATGTCCTCGAGGGACTGGTGGAAGACTTCGCGCATGAGCGGCGCAACCTTTCGTTCGGGGCTCGGCAGAATGCGACGGCCGTTGAGGGCACGACGGTGCTCGCGCGCTCTCTGCGATTGTGCTCGCTGAAGGTTAACGAATGGTGCCCAGTACGTGAATAGTAGTTCTCGATCCTGGGGCCCGATGTGAAAGCGCGCTGAAGCAGAGGTGAACGCGCTCTACGCTGAAGACATGACCCAGGGGACTATCGCGCTCATCGCCCTCGCTGTCGGTCTGGTGATCGGCGTCGTGCTCTGTGCGATCTTCGCGTGGGCGTATCGTGCAAAAGCGCGAACGGCGCATGCGACATCCTCCGACGTGCCGCAGGGAATCGCAGAGGTGCTCGCGAGCATGGACGACGCCGCGTGCGTCCTGGATGCTTCGGGGCTGGTGCTCGCGAACTCTCATTCCGCGACGCGGTTCGGGATCGATGTCGGTGCGACGCTGGATAACGCCGAGCTCCGTCAGCTTGTGCGAACGGTGCGATCGAGCGGAGTGTCCACGACAGAGGCCATCCGTCTCTCGCGTTCGCCGGGAGGCCTGGATCCGCGATTGGTCTCAGCGCGTGGGAGCGCGCTGGGTGCCCGGCTGATTCTGCTGATCATCAGAGATGTCACAGAACAGGAACGGCTTGATCAGGTGCGCCGTGACTTCGTCGCGAACACGAGCCATGAGCTGAAGACGCCGGTGGGGGCGGTCACTCTGCTCGCGGAGGCGATCGAGTCCGCGGCAGATGACCCACAGCAGGTGCGGGTCTTCGCGTCGCGGATCTCTGCGGAGGCGACCAGGCTCGGCCAGCTCACCGGGCGCATCATGAGTCTCTCGCGCCTGCAGGCCGCGGATGGCGTGACAGAGTTCGACCCTGTCTCGGTTGACGAGGTCATTGCCGCATCCATTGAGGCGCACGCGGTGCAGGCCGACTCCGCGAGCGTTGAACTCGTGCGGGGCGGTGATCGCGGTGCCTACATCCGCGGCGACGTGCAGATCCTCATCGAGGCGGTCGGCAACCTCATCGCCAACGCGATCGTCTACTCGCCGAAGTCATCGCGCGTGGGCGTCGGCGTGAAGGTCGACCTTGACACGGTTCAGATCGCCGTCTCCGACCAGGGCATCGGCATCAGTGAGACCGATCGCGAGCGCATCTTCGAACGCTTCTATCGCGCCGATGAAGCACGATCTCGCCGCACAGGCGGAACAGGGCTGGGGTTGTCGATCGTCAAGCACGCCACACACCGGCACGGAGGAGACGTGCGGGTGTGGTCGCGCCCAGGGCGCGGATCGACGTTCACCATGGTGCTGCCGCGCATCGATGCGCCGGTGCCAGAGGATACTGCCAAGAAGACCAAGCAGAAGCGCACTCGGACGAGTTCCAGAGGAGCATCGTCCGTGACCGCTCGAAAAGGAGAGCACGCATGACCCGCATCCTTATCGTCGAGGACGAGCCAGACCTCGCCGATCCCCTCGCGTACCTGCTTAGGCGTGAAGGATTCGAAGTGGAGATCGCCGAGGACGGCCCGGGGGCGCTGACGGCGTTCCGTGAGCGTGGAGCAGATGTCGTCCTGCTCGATCTCATGCTGCCGGGGATGCCGGGGACCGAGGTCTGCCGGCAGATCCGCACCAGCTCGAGCGTGCCGATCATCATGGTCACCGCAAAGGACTCCGAAGTGGACATCGTCGTAGGGCTCGAATTGGGCGCCGATGACTATGTCACCAAGCCGTATTCGTCGCGCGAGCTGCTCGCCCGGATGCGCGCGGTGCTACGGCGGGTGACTCAACCCGATGAAGAACTCGAAGAGCGCGTGCTCGAGGGAGGGCGCGTCTCTCTCGACATCGACCGGCACACTGTGGCCGTCGCCGGTGACGAGATCAACATGCCGCTCAAGGAGTTCGAGCTGCTGGAGGTGCTCATGCGAAATGCTGGGCGCGTGCTCACCCGCGGACAGCTCATTGATCGCGTGTGGGGGAGTGACTACTTCGGCGACACCAAGACCCTCGATGTGCACATCAAACGAATCCGGTCTCGGATCGAGGAGAACCCCAGTGAGCCCGTGATGCTGGTAACCGTGCGCGGACTCGGATACCGCTTCGCCGGTTGAGAACGCGAAAGAGGCCGGCCACCCGATGGGTGCCGGCCTCTTTCGCGTTCGTGCGGTCAGTCCGCTTCGGGCACCAGGTCCGCGTACTCCGGAAGAGTCCCGTCGAGAACGGGAACCTCAGTGACGCTGCCGGTGGCATCACCGGACTGGAAGTACATCGGGATCGTTGCGCCGGGCATCGTGTCGAGGTCATCGATGCGCAGCGGGTCAGTGGTCGCGCCGAGGCTGACAGTGTCGCCGGCGCCGACGCGGACGGTGAGGGGCTCGAGGCCCTCGATCTCGACCGTGAGAACCTCAGCCTTGTCGGTGGTGTTGACGATCGCGGCGATGAGGTTGCCGGTCGATCCGTCTTCTGTCGCGATGACCATCGCGTTTCGGATGTCGAGCGGACCCTCAGAATCGGGCACGTTCACGCCATCTGAGACGTTGTACGGATCGATCGAGGTCGCCTGCGGTGTGAGGAACGTGCACCCGGTCGTCCCGAGCAGGACGAGGGCGCTGAGGGCGGCAGACGCTACAAGGCGCGATTTCACGAGTCCTCCTGGAGCTATGGGATGTCGAGTCCATTCTATGGGTATGGTTCAGCTCCGCTGGAACATGCGGGAGCAAACCTTAGCGCATGTTGCCTGTGGTATTCTGGAGGTTGCCGAAAGGACACGATTTTATGCTTTTTGAGGTTGGCGAGACTGTCGTCTATCCGCACCATGGGGCCGCGACGATTATCGAGGTCAAGGATCGCGTCATCAAGGGCGAGACGAAGAAGTATCTGAAGCTCAATGTCACCCAGGGCGACCTGATCATCGAGGTGCCTGCAGAGAACGTCGACCTGGTCGGCGTCCGCGATGTCATCGGCCAGGAGGGCCTTGACAACGTGTTCGAGGTGCTGCGTGCGCCGTTCACGGAAGAGCCCACCAACTGGTCACGTCGTTACAAGGCAAACCTTGAGAAGCTCGCCTCTGGCGATGTGATCAAGGTCAGCGAGGTCGTTCGCGACCTGTGGCGTCGCGATCAGGATCGCGGGCTTTCAGCGGGTGAGAAGCGCATGCTCGCCAAGGCGCGTCAGATTCTTATCTCCGAACTCGCACTCGCAGAGAAGTGCGACGAGGACAAGGCTGGCGTTCTGCTCGATGAGGTCCTCGCCTCCTGAGGCGCGGACGTCTCTCGCTAAAGTGAGAGCGTGACTCTTATCCCTGTGCCGACGACGGCGATCATCGTCGTCGCGGCCGGTTCCGGCACGCGCCTCGGCGCTGCTGCGCCGAAGGCTTTCATCGGCATTGATGGGCGCTCCGTGCTTCGTCATGCGCTCGACGGCGTCTTCGCGGCGTCGCCAGCCCAAGTGATCATCGTCGCGCCCGCAGGGCACGAGGGCGATGCCGAGACTGAGATGCGAGCCGCCGCTGGCGACCGTGCGAACCTCGGGATAGTCGTCACCGGAGGCGAGACCCGGCAGCAGTCCGTGGCAGCGGGGCTCCACGCTCTCTGGGGCCACATCGCCACGGTGCTCGTGCACGACGCCGCGCGTGCGCTCACAACTCCTGCGCAGATCGACGCAGTCGCGGATGCTGTCACCGCCGAGTCGGGAGTCATTCCCGCGCTCCCTGTCGTCAACACGCTCAAGCGCGTTGCTGGCGTAGACATCATCGAGGCGGTGGATCGCTCCGCACTCGTCGCCGCGCAGACCCCGCAGGGATTCCCGCGATCGCTTCTCGAAGCGGCCTACGCTGCAGCGCGTGAATCCGGAGCCGAATACACCGATGACGCCGCGCTGTTCGCCGCAGCCGGTCACCCCGTTGCGCACATTCGGGGCTCCGAGCTCGCGTTCAAGATCACGACTCCCGCAGATCTCGATCGCGCGCGCCAGCTTCTGAAGCGCGGCCGCGCACCCGCACCGCTCCCGCGCGTCGGCGTCGGCACGGACGTGCACGCCTTCGGCGGCGACGGCGACCTGTGGCTCGCTGGCCTGCAGTGGCCGGGGGAGCCGGCACTGTCGGGACATTCCGACGGAGATGTCGTGGCGCACGCGATCGTCGATGCGCTGCTGGGGGCGGCCGGTCTCGGCGATATCGGTGAGCACTTCGGCACGTCGCATCCGGAATACGCCGGCGCGCACGGCGACGTCTTTCTCGCACGCACCCGGCAGATCCTCGCTGACGCAGGCTTCTCGATCGGCAACGTATCGGTGCAGCTGCAAGCCAACCGGCCCCGCTTCACTCGGCGCCGAGCCGAGGCAGAGACCGCGCTCTCAGCCGCTCTCGGGGGAGTGGCCGTTTCGATCTCAGCGACGACGACCGACGGCCTGGGCTTCACAGGGCGAGGCGAAGGCGTCGCAGTCACAGCTGTTGCGCTGGTCGTCCCCGGTACGCTAGAGCAGTGACACTCCGCTTCTACGACACCCGCGCGCATGAACTGCGCGATTTCGTGCCTCTCGACCCCGAGAACATCACGATGTACGTGTGCGGGCCGACTGTGCAGTCGGGACCCCATATCGGGCATGTCCGTGCTGCTCTGAGCTTTGACCTTCTGCGTCGCTGGCTCACGCGCCGCTACGGGCGGGTGACCTTCGTGCGCAATGTCACTGATATCGACGACAAGGTGCTTGCGAACGCGACGGCAACCGAACCATGGTGGGCACTGGCCTATCGCATGGAGCAGGAATTCACCGCTGCCTACGAAGGCATCGGCATTCTGCCGCCCACATACGAGCCACGGGCGACGGCATCCATCCCGCAGATGCAGGAACTCATCCAGACCCTGATCGAGCACGGGAATGCGTACCCGGCTCCCGATGGCTCGGGAGATGTCTATTTCGATGTGCGCTCCTGGCCCGAGTACGGTGTACTCACCCACCAGTCGCTCGATGCGATGGAGGCTGCACAGGATGCGGATCCTCGCAGCAAGCGCAATCCGCAGGACTTCGCCCTCTGGAAGGGTGTGAAACCGGGAGAGCCGGAAGATGCCGTGTGGGACTCGCCCTGGGGTGCTGGCCGTCCCGGTTGGCACATTGAGTGCTCGGCGATGTCGAAGCGCTACCTCGGCGCGGAGTTCGACATTCATGGCGGCGGGCTAGACCTGCGCTTCCCGCACCACGAGAACGAGCTCGCGCAATCGACAGCAGCGGGCGATGGGTTCGCGCGCTACTGGATGCACAACGGGCTGGTGACCGTCGGCGGCCAGAAGATGTCGAAGTCGCTCGGTAACTTCACCCTCGCAGCCGACGTGCTTGCTGAGCGCGATCCGCTGGTCGTTCGCTACGCTCTGGCAGCGGCGCACTACCGCTCGAGCCTCGATCTGACGGAGTCCTCGTGGGCAGAGGCAGAGGCAGCGGTCGACCGCATCCGCACGTTCCTCGAGCGAGCCGAGCGTGTTGCGCCGGCCTCGGGGGCGCCGCGCGAAGAAAGGGTGCCGACCGCATTCTTCGAAGCGATGGACGACGACCTCGCCGTCCCGCGCGCGATTGCGGTGATCCATGAGAGCGTTCGCTCCGGCAATGCGCATATGGATGCTGGACGCCTCGAAGAAGCGCGACTGGATGTCTCCGATGTGATCGATATGACGAACATGCTCGGCATCAACCCACTGTCTGTGCAGTGGAAGACGGCAGGAGGCGCCGAGGCATCCGCCCTCGATGCACTCGTGCAGACGATGATCACGCAGCGCACCGCAGCGCGCGCCGACAAGGACTGGGCGGCCGCAGATCGCATTCGCGATGCGATCGCTGCCGCAGGAATCACGCTGGAGGATACTCCGGCCGGAACTCATTGGAGTATTGATGGCTAAGCCACCGCGCCCCGGCGCAAGCAACGGCAAGAAGAAGGGCCCGCTCAAGGGCACCGGCGGACTCGGGCGCAAGTCGCTCGAAGGCCGTGGGCCCACCCCGAAGGCGGAGGACCGCGCCTGGCACCCGGCAGGCAAGCGCAAGGCTGCCGCCGAGAGGTATGCGGCATCAGGCGGCAAGGGGCGCGCGCCCGGTGCGGGCGGCCGCAGCGGAGGGGGCAACCCGAACCGCTCGCCCAAGGCGAAGGCCGGCGACGACACCGAGAACGTGACCGGTCGCAACTCGGTGCTCGAGGCCCTTCGCACGAAGATCCCCGCGACGGCGTTCTACATCGCGCAGCGTGTGGAGATGGACGACCGCGTCAAGGAGATGCTGTCGATCGCCACGCACCGCGGCATCCCGGTGCTCGAGGTCACTCGTCAGGAGCTTGACCGCATGGCCGGCTTCGACGGCGTCCACCAGGGCGTCGCGCTGAAGGTTCCGCCCTATGAGTACGCGCACCCCCAGGACCTGCTTGAGAAGGTGATCGATCGCGGTGAGGTTCCGCTGTTCGTCGCGCTCGATGGAATCACTGACCCGCGCAACCTCGGAGCGATCATCCGCTCGACGGCCGCTTTCGGCGGCCACGGCATCATCCTTCCGCAGCGCCGCTCGGCTGGAGTGAACTCGGCTGCGTGGAAGACCAGTGCCGGTGCTGCCGCACGTCTTCCCGTGGCGATGGCGACCAACCTCACCACCCAGCTCAAGGAATTCAAGAAGCAGGGTGTCTTCGTCATCGGACTCGACGGCGGGGGAGACGTATCGCTTCCGGACCTCGAACTCGCTGACCGGCCCGTCGTGGTCGTGGTGGGTTCCGAGGGCAAGGGGCTCTCGCGTCTGGTGACCGAGAACTGCGATCAGATCGTCTCGATCCCGATATCTGCAGCCACAGAGTCGCTGAACGCCGGTATCGCAGCGTCCGTCGCGCTGTATCAGATCGCCACGGTGAGGAATCAGGGATGACACGTATCGTCGTCATCGGAGGAACCGGTTACGCCGGATCGCACATCGTCGCCGAGGCCGTCTCGCGTGGTCACTCGGCGGTCTCGATCGCGCGGTCGCTTCCCGCTGAGCGTGTCGAGGGTGCCATCTATCTCGAAGGCAACATCCTCGATGTTCCCACGATCGTCAGTCAGATCGGTGAGGCGGATGTCGTCATTCAGGCGCTTTCGCCGCGTGGCGACATGGTCGGCAAGGTTCGTGCAGCGACGGCAGAGCTCGTCGCGGCCCTTCCCGAGAACGTGCGGGTCGGAGTCGTCGGCGGCGCAGGAGGAAGCCAGGTCGCACCGGGCGGTGCGCGACTGATCGACACGGACTTCCCCGACGAGATCAAGCCCGAGGCGTTCGAGGCGATCGGTGTCCTCGAGGATCTCCAGGCAGACACGACCGGACGCGACTGGTTCTTCGTCCACCCGGCCGGTGGGTTCGGTGCATGGAACCCCGGTGAGCGCACCGGCATCTATCGTGACGGCGGCCCGGTTCTGGTCACGGATGAGAAGGGTGACTCGTTCATCTCGGGTCCCGACTTCGGAGTCGCATTCGTCGACGAGATCGAGAACCCGAAGCACCAGCGCGAGAACTTCGCCGTGGGGTACTAGTCAGACCAGATCGCGCCAGTCGACCTCGTTCTCCTCGTCGGTCACCGGCATCGTGCCGGTGACCACGGGGAGTGACATCGTCTCGGTCGGCGGGCCCATGATCGTGGCCTCGTCGCGGCGGTGCCTCAGGACGTCGTTGATGTAAGACGTCAGCACCTCGGCGAGTGGTACCGAGCGGCCACTCGCCTGCGACAGGTACCACCGGTGTTCGAGCACCTGGTGGAAGACCTCGGCGGGCTCGAGCTTCGCTCGCAGGTCGTACGGAATCGCGCGAACCACGGGTTCGAACACGCGCGTGAGCCACTCGTGCGCGTACATTTCTTCATCGGCCCACTCCTTCTTGGAGCGAGCGCGGAACTCGTCGAGATCATTCAGCAGCCTGCGGGCCTGGTTCTCTTCGACATCGAGCCCGGTGAGTCGGATGAGCCGACGCTGGTGGTGTCCAGCATCCACGACCTTCGGCTGGATCTGCACGACGGTGCCATCGGCCGTGGTCGACATCGACATCTCGTCGATGTCGAAGCCGAGGGCATTGAGCTGTTCGACGCGCTCGGTGATCCGCCACGTCTCGTTCGCTGAGAACGACTCCTGAGCGGTGAGGGCTGCCCACAGCGAGTGATACGACGAGACGATGCCGTCGGCGATGGCGACGGCATCCACGCCGTGCTCGAGGCGCCCACCGGCGGCGAGGTCCATGATCTCGCCGGCGACATTGGTGCGGGCGAGATCCAGGTCATACAGACGCTGGCCCTCGGTCAGGCCCTCTTCGTGGAGCTCACCGGTCTCGGCATCCACCAGGTAAGCGGCGAATGCGCCGGCGTCGCGCCGGAACAGCGTGTTCGACAGCGATACGTCACCCCAGTAGAAGCCGACGTTGTGCAGACGCACCAGAAGCACTGCCAGCGCGTCGACCAGACGCGTTGCGGTGTCGGGGCGTAGTACGCGCGTGAACAGCGCGCGGTAAGGCATTGAGAAGCGCAGGTGCGCGGTCACAAGGGCTGCGGGAAGGGCTGTGCCGTCAGCATCCGTTCGCCCGGCGATCACCGCGACGCGATCGACGCAGGGCACGTCGAGTCGGCGGAGGTTGCCGAGCATCTCGTACTCGCGCTGCGCCATCTCTGCGGTGGTCTCTTTCACCGCGACGACGCGACCGGAGAGATCCGCGAAACGGACCAGATGGCGAGACAGGCCTTTGGGGAGGGAGACGATGCGCTCCGACGGCCACTTGGCGAGAGAGATCGACCACGGCAGCGCCAGCAGCTCGGGATTGACCTTGCTCGCGGTGATGCGAAGTGCGTCCTGCATTATTGCCCCTCTGAAACGACGTCCGTTGCGACGTCTCTCGGAAACGACGCGGCGCGGGCGACCAAGAGGTCAGCCCGCGCCGCATTCATGACGAGGTCAGGATGCGATGACCGGCTTGTCGTTCAGGCGGACGCCGGACTCGATGTCGAAGGCGTGCACGTGTCCAACGCTGGCGGCCAGCGTGACGGTCTCGCCCGCGTTCGGGTGGTTGCGGCCGTCGACGCGTGCGACGAGGTCCGTGCGCTTGCCGTTGATCTCGGTGTGACCGTACAGGTAGCCGTCCGCGCCGAGCTCCTCGACCAGGTCGACGGTGACCGAGAGGCCCTTGCCGTCAGCGGGTCCGACGACGATGTCCTCGGGGCGTACGCCGACCGTGACCTGGCTGCCGTTCGCACGGCCGACAGTGTCGCGGTCAAGACCGACGACCTCTGTGCCGAAGCGCACGCCGCCCTCGGCGAGGTCAGCCGAGAAGAGGTTCATGGCGGGGGAGCCGATGAACCCAGCGACGAAGACGTTCTCGGGCTTCTCGTACAGGTCACGAGGCGAGCCGACCTGCTGGAGCAGACCATCCTTGAGGACCGCGATGCGGTCACCCATGGTGAGGGCCTCAGTCTGGTCGTGCGTCACGTAAACCGTGGTGACGCCCAAGCGGCGCTGCAGGGATGCGATCTGCGTACGGGTCTGGACGCGGAGCTTGGCGTCAAGGTTCGACAGCGGCTCGTCCATGAGGAACACCTGCGGCTGACGGACGATAGCGCGGCCCATCGCGACACGCTGACGCTGACCGCCGGAGAGCGCCTTCGGCTTGCGGGTGAGGTACTCCTCGAGATCGAGGAGCTTGGCGGCCTCGAGCACGCGAGTGGCACGCTCTTCCTTGCCGATGCCGGCGATCTTCAGGGCGAAGCCCATGTTCTCGGCAACGGTCATGTGCGGGTACAGCGCGTAGTTCTGGAAGACCATTGCGATGTCGCGGTCCTTCGGCGGCACGTCGGTGACGTCGCGGTCACCGATCATGATGCGGCCTTCGTTGACCTCTTCGAGGCCGGCGAGCATGCGCAGCGAGGTGGACTTTCCACAGCCGGATGGACCGACCAGGACGAGGAATTCGCCATCAGCGACCTCGAGGTTCAGCTTGTCGACTGCCGGGCGGGTTCCGCCGGGGTAGAGCCGTGTGGCGTCATCGAACGTGACAGATGCCATTGTTTTCTCCTTCACCGGCAGGTACGTGCCGGACGATCCGTTGTGATGGATGCGGTGGGGTCTACCCGCCGTGGCCCGCCTTCGGGCCGTGATAAGTATGGCATGGATGCGCGCACCTGGGTATTTCCCAGCATGTCTGATTACCATCGAAACGTCCCTGCACATTCCGCAAGAGCGTGTTCTGCGGGCGAAGGGGAGCCCGTCCCCGACCACTGACTTTCAAGAGGAACGATGTCGAGCGAGGAAACGCCGAACGTCCCGGACTCTCGCGATTCCCGTGAGGCGGTTCGGGAGAAGGCCCAGCAGGTGCACGCCCAGCAGTCCAGGGCGCGCCTCATGCGAAGGATCATCATCGGCGCTGTCGCCATCGTCGCTGTGGGGGCGATCGGTGCCGCCGTGACGCTCGCTGTGACCTCGACGGTGTCCAAGCCCGTTCTGAATCCGCGCGGGATGGACGGCGACGGAATCGTGGTGAGCAGCATCACGAAGGCGGATGCTGAGACCGTCCCCTCTACGCCGGTTCCGACGGAGAGCGGTGCGGGCAGCGAGACCGCAACCCCCGACCCAGAGGCGACTGCTCCCGCTGTCGATGTCCACGTCTACGTGGACTACCTCTCGCCCGGTGCGGGCGAGTTCGAGCGAGCCAACACCCGTCAGCTCGCCGGATGGATCAACGAGGGCGCGGTTGAGGTCACGTACCACCCGGTCTCGATGCTCACGGCGAGCTCCAACGGCACCAAGTACTCGCTCCGAGCTGCTGCCGCGGCTGCATGCGTCGCCACGTACTCGCCGGAGCAGTTCTACGCCTATAACCACGAGCTCCTCGTCGACCAGCCGAAGGTCGACAGCAGCGGACGCACAGACGTTGAGCTCGCTGACCTCGCGGTGGCGGTCGGCGCGAACACTCCGAAGGCCGTCCGCGAGTGCATCGAAGAAGGCGACTTCATCACCTGGGCGAAGGAGGCGACTTCGCGCGCGCTCGAAGGTCCGCTTGAGGGGTCTGATGACCTCACTCTCACCAGCGCCCCGATGATCGTTGTCAACGGACAGCCGTATGTCGGTTCGCTGACTGACCCCGCTGAGTTCTCGCAGTTCGTGCTCACGGTCGCCAGCGATACGGACGCGACGCCCAGCCCCACACCGACGCCTGCCGCCACGGAGACTCCTGCGCAGTAGACACTGTCTCGGTTTCCGAACCGCTCCTACGGCTCGCTAAGCTGTAGGACGTTCGCCGACTTAGCTCAGCTGGTAGAGCACCTGTCTTGTAAACAGGATGTCACGGGTTCGAATCCCGTAGTCGGCTCCAAATTATGACCTGATCAGTCGCAGTTTTACGGTCGCCTCCAGCAGTCGTGGGGGAGTGGCTGCACCGTATTCTGCACCCTATGCGCGAAACGCTGCGCTCCCGCTGTGCTCACGATCATGAAGACGACCTCGCGATTCGTCGCCGCGTTCGCGCTTACCGGCACGCTCGTGCTCACCGGCTGTGCGGCGTCGCTCGATTCTGTCGCCGAGGAATGCGGTGGCAGCGCCGCGGGTGTGAACGCGGACGACTCAGGCATCATGATCGACGTCGGAGCGGGCGCAGACGGCCTACTGTGCGTCGTGCCGAAGGTCTTCTCGGACAAGTCCGATCAGTACGCCGTGGCACTGCTGCTTGACGACGGCCTCGGCCAGACGTCGGAGATCGATGGCCGCGAAGTGAAGACCGGTTCTCTCGGCGGATCACCGTTCGTGTTCATCGCGAACTAGTAGCGTCCCGTTCCGCCCAGCCATACGCTGTCGGGATGGAGGATCTCGACTTCGGTGCGCAGCCGCACTGCCCGGACGATGACGTCGTGATGCGCGACGTCCCAGGCGGGTGGGATATCGCAAAGGTGCCGCCAGTCCTGAACCGAGACGGTACGTTCACCGCGGATGCCATGATCGGCCGCCGTGACGATGTGCGGGAGATCGAAGCCGACGACATGGACACCCTGCAGAGCAAGGTGCCTGATGGGTGGCAGATGCTATCCGTCAGGAAGATCTGAGCGCGACTGGTCGGTATGGTGAAATCGTGCGCCGCATCACTCTCTTAGCGCCGGTCATCCCGGCTTCCGACACTATTGCGCAGCCGCTGAGCGCACCAACGCTCGAAGCGGCAGCTGACGAGATCGAAGGCTATCTCGAACCCCTCCGGGAGCTTGAGCCCCAAGGAAAAATGGTCGAACCCCATCGCCTCATTCTCGAAGGAATGGATGAGATGCTGATTGCCCTGCGCGCTGGTGACAGCGAGCGGCTTTCTGCCGCATCCAGCGAGCTCGCGAAAACCGGGGTCGATGTCGAGATCACTTGCCGATAGCGCCCATGCACGACGAGAGACCCCCGCACCCAGCCGAAGCCAGGTGCGGGGGTCTTGTCGTTGCTGAACTAAGTTTCCGGGAGTGTTGTACTCTCCTATGGGGCGCCTCCTGGCGTGCCCAGCATGATCAAAGGAGACCACACGCAATGGCCCCGAAAAGCCCATCAGGAGCTCGACGATACCTCGCGTTGACCGCAGTGGCTGCCCTCTCGATGGGAAGCCTATTTCTCACGCAGCCGGCATTCGCGGAGGAGTCAGCTGCTCTCGAGCACGCCACTACTGGCGCACCGCCCGCGGATGCTCTCGCTGCGTTTAAGCAGGCCGACAAGGGGGGCGCAGAGATTGTCGCCTTCGGCGTGAACGCCTCGGGCGATGACGTAGTCGTGGCGACCGAAGAAAGCGTCGCTACGCCGGAGGGCGAAGCGGCGGTTGAAAAGTTCGCCGCGGACGCAGGTATGCCGAGCGCCGAGATTGTCAAGGTCTCCGAGGCTCCGGTCGCGTTTGCGGCTAGCGATGTCGTGGGTGGCCAGGGCTACCTCGGCCGGGACCCAGCCGGAGACGGATTCTCCTGCTCGATCGGATTCGCAGCCTGGAGCCCCTCGGGCGACCCGGCTTTACTTAGCGCGGGCCACTGCGCGCCGATGACCGACCTGGTGCTGTCCACGCCGTCTGAGGACCCCGCAGCAGGCGGCCCAGGGGGCGAGGTCATCGAGGGTACCCCCAAGCTCGGTGACTTCGGCTTCTACCAGTACGGCGGCGCTGGCGGAACGCCAGGAACAGCTGGCGACCCGGAGGCCACCGACATCTCTGTGATCACGATCGATCCAGCATCTGGTTACGTGCCGCTTCCCGCGGTGACCGACTGGACGACCGCGGGCGACTCGAACGATTCACTCGCGGCCAGCACGATCAGCGTCAGCGCTTCAGGGGCTCCCGTCGTGGGCACGGTTTCGAAGAGTGGTCGCACGACCGGCTTCACCTCCGGCGAAGTCAAGGCATCTCACGTTGTCGATGGCTGGTCAATCATTGGTGGGAAGTGGGTTCGCGGCTTCCAGAGCAACGTGCTCGCCGCCGGGGGCGACTCTGGCGGCTCGGTAATACAGGGCAACACGGCAGTCGGCGTGATCAGCGGTGGTTCTCCGGCTGATCCCGACAGAGATATTGAACAGTTCACCTGGTCGACCTCGCTCGTGCACGCACTGCCGACGACCGGCGGCTACGAGGTCGCCCTCGACATTGCGGCTCCCATCGTCACCACCCCCGCTGCAGGCTCGAGCGTTGAAGCAGGTGCCGTCATTTCAGGCACGGCTGCAGGCGCCGAAAGCGTTGAGATCTCGGGTGTCGGCGCGACGTTCACCGTTCCCGTCACGAGCGGTGCATTCACCTTCACGGCTCCGGGAACTCCAGGCCCCTACACCCACACGCTGAAGGCAGTCAACGGCCTCAGCAAGTCGGCCCCCACGAGCTACGCGCTCACGGTCCTTGAGGCACCCCCCGTGGCGCCCGCAGTCACCTCGATCACGGGCGGCAGCGAATTTGCACACGATGCAGGCCCGACGGGCGCAGCAGGCACCGGCGTCAACGGTGCAACAATGGCAGTCGAGCTCACGGGCACCGTCACCGGTTCATACACTGCGACGGTCGTCGACGGCGCATGGACGGTCGACTTCGGCAAGCGACTCGCTCCCGGCTCCTACCAGCTCTCGGCAACGCAGACGCTGGACGGCCGCACCTCTGCGGCCACGGTCGTAGCATTCACCGTGGCGGCAGCTCCGGCGCCCGACCCGGGACCGGGCCCCACCCCCGGCGGCGGCACGACGCCGACCACCCCCGGGGTGACGCCCAGCGCGAACACCAAGGCCCTTCTGGCCAACACGGGCGCTGACGCGTTTGCTCCGGTGCTTGGGTCGATTGCAGCGCTCGCGCTGCTCACCGGTGGCGTCGCGCTGATCGCTGCCCGTCGCCGCGCTCGCAGCTAGCGACCGAAGGCAAAAGGCGTGCTCCCCGATGGGGAGCACGCCTTTTGCGCGTGCGGGGCTCCCCGATGGGGAGCACGCGATCCCACGCGCCATGCCCGCAGCGATAGCAATCCTCGGGGTCGGAGTCGCACTCTTAGTCGTTGGCATCATCGCTGATATCCCCCTCTACCGTTCCCGACGAGGACGTGCGCACGGAGACGCGCTGCGCTGGGATGGTGTGCAGGCTCATCGCTGGGCTATGTGAGGTGATTAGGGGCGTATCAGGTTGCGGATGCGCGCTCCCGATGCAGGTCTATTGCAACGAAGGCCACGCGGTCGCTGACCACAACCCGCTATAGCTACTCGCCGCCTTCCATGCCCATGATTGCGAGGAACCAGATTTGAGCGCCTCAATCCAGACCAGCATTGGTTGACCGACGAATTCAACGTCTCAGTCGACGCGATCTACGCATACGAGGAACACTGCCTCACACGACTCCGAGGCATCACATACAGCCGCGCACGCATGGGCATTGGCCAGTGGACGCACCGTGCGGCCGTAATCATCTGAAAGCAGGAGATCATGGGCAGAGCAGCGAAGGGCGACGGGTCGATATTCAAGACCGACACCGGATACCGCGGATACATCACCGTCAACGGGCGCCGGAAATACACCTCAGGGTCGAAGAAGACCGAAGTCGCGCAGAAGCTCCGCGAGATGAAGAATCAACGCGACACGGGCGTCCTCGCCGTTGGCCGCTCACCGCGCCTCGCCGACTGGATCGCGCACTGGTTGAAGGCCACACAGCCAGAGCACACGATCAAGACGCACGCCGGCTACCAGGAGGCCGTCGACAACTACCTGCCGACATGGCTCGGCGACGTCACGATCGCGAAGCTCACCGCCGAACACCTCGAGGACGCCTACGCGACCCTCGGGGAGAAGTACGCGGGGTCGACCGTCTACCAACTGCACACCGTCATCAGGGCATCCCTGACGCTCGCGGCGAAGCGCGGGAAGGTGCCGACGAACGTCGCGAAGCTCGTCGTGTCCTCGCCGAAGGCTGACCCGCAGCCTGTCCGCCTTTCTCCGACGCCGACCTGGAACGGATCTACACCGCTCTCGCCGGGACGGACATCGAGTCGCGTTGGATGCTGGCCCTGGAGCTCGGGCCGCGGCCGGGGGAGTCGATCGCGTTCGAATGGCCACACGTCGACTTCGACGAAGGATCCATCGCTGTCCGACAGCAGCTGCAGACGGTCGAGGGCAAGCTGCGCCTCGTGCCGTACACGAAGACCGATGCGGGCATGCGAAAACTCCCCATGCCAGGACACCTCGCCGACGCACTCAAGAAGCACCGGAAGGTGCAGCTCGAGCAGATGAGCAAGATTCCGACATGGGGAGGATGGCGTGATGAGGATGAGGGCGACGGGGTAGTGCATTCGTTCGTGTTCACATCGTCGCGGCGCCCTGGGTGGCCGATCACTCCGTCGGGCGACTCTCAGCAGTGGAAGCGGCTGCTGACCAGTGCGGGGCTCCCACATGCGAAGCGCTACACGGCGCGCCACACGGCGGCGTCGCGGATGATCGCCGCGGGCATCGATCTAACGGTCATTGCGGAGATCCTGGGACATGCGAACGTGAACGTTCTGATCCGTGTCTACGCGCACGCTTTGGAGGAGCGGAAGAAGGCGGCGGCCAGCCTGCTTGAGGCGGCTTGGTCGCGCGGCGCTGCACCTTATCCTGCACCTTATGAGGCGGATTCAATGCACGCCGGGAACATCAGAGCACATAGGTAGATGCCCGGAATTCTGCGGCTGGATCGGCCGGCGCTCATCCCCGCACAGTCGAGTGAGACTGTCTTGTAAACAGGATGTCACGGGTTCGAATCCCGTAGTCGGCTCCAATTCACCGCAGCGTTATTGTGCGCTCTTCGGCCTCCGCCCGCGCCTGGGCCGATCATGCCATGCGGCGATCGCATCCGGGGTCAGATCGTCGCGATCCCAGAGGTACCCCGAGACGTTGCCGATCGGATCGATGAAGGTGTCGCTGGCGCTGGAGGCTTCGCCGGCGTCTCGGCGTCGCATGGTCTGACGCAGCGAGACCGGAGTGACGCCGAGCAGCTCGGCAACCTCATCGATCGTCGCGTAGCGCGCAGCGAACCGCGACTCTTTTGTGGCGTCGCGCAGCGCTCGGGGGCGCGAGATCTCATCGTCGCTCGGCATGGGCCCTCCTGATCTGTGAGTGAGCCCCACGATAGTCGAGCACTAGCATGGCGCCATGGACGATGCCGTCACGCGTCTCGATGTACCAGGGACCTCCAACTTCCGGGCGGTCGCGCCCGGAACGGTGGCATCTGGGCGTCTGTATCGTTCTGACGCGCTGGACAGGCTCAACAGCGTTGGACGGCAGCGCATCGCCGAACTGGGCATCACCGCAGTGATCGATCTGCGCTCGCGCATTGACCGGCGCATCGGCGGCCGCGACCGCCTGCGCGGTACCGGCGCCGTGCGCATCAGTCTGCCCATCGACGGCGTACCGCGCCGCGTCGATCTGACGACGATCACCCTCCCCGAGGCGTACCGCGTCATCCTTTCTCGCCACCAGCAGCTTCTCGGCACCGTGATTCGAGCTATCGCAGCATCCGATGGGCCGGTTCTCGTGCACTGCACGGCGGGTAAAGACCGCACGGGGCTGGTCGTCGCGCTCACTCTTGCAGCCATCGGCGTCGATCGTGATGCGATCCTCGACGATTACGCGCTCACGGCAGCGAATCTTGCCGGCCCCTGGACCGAGCGCATGGTGCGCAAGGCTCGCCGATTCCGGATCCGTCTGACAGACGACCTGATCGCGATCTTGGCGTCGTCACCGCGTGAAGTTCTGAGCGAGACCCTCGATTGGGTAGACGCCGAGTTTGGCGGACTGACCGAGTACCTGGACGGGGCAGGCGTGGACGCTGACGTGCGTGCAGCACTTCACGCGAAGCTGCTGCCCTGATCAGGGCTGCAACGCGGACTCTCGACGTCGCAGCGCCAATGGTGCCGCGACGCCGTGCAGCACGATGCTTCCCACCACTGTGGCGACCATGACCGCCAGGACCAGCATTCCCTCATCTTCTGGCAGGGCGTTGTAGGCGAGCAGGCCGAACACGATCGTGGCGGTGCCGCGCGGTCCCAGCGCGCCGATGAAGACGCGGTCTGCGGGGACCACTTTGCTGCCCATCAGCGACAGGTAGACCGGCAGCATCCGGATCAGGGTGAGAGCGAGTACGGCGAGAACGACGAAGCGCCAGTCGAATCCCGAGGCGAAGACCACGACTGCGGCGCCCCCGAGCATGAACCAGACGAAGTTCGCGGCCAGGACACCCACCTCATCTACCAGGAGAAGCTCGCTGTGATCGATGCCGGACTCCTCGGTTGAACGCACCCGGGTGAGGCGGTAGCCGATGCCGGCGACGAAGGCAGCGACGAACCCGTTCGCGCTGAAGAGGGGCAGACTCGCCACGCCGTACACGATCAGCGGCAGCAGCACCATCACGTAGCGTGCGCCGACGTCACTGGCGATCTCTCGCTGTCGTGCGAACCGCACAGCAAAACCGACCGCGCATCCGAGAGCCATGCCGATCACGATCGCGAGGAGTGTCGAGGGCGCCGCATTGGCGAACGAGATCAGGAACTCCAGCACAGGCTTCTCGATCGCCTCGTCGGTGAGCTCGGACTCCGGAGTGCGCGAGATCGTCGTCCAGAGCACTGCGAGCGCGAGAGACATGCCGAAGAGGGGAGAGACGAGCCCGTCGTTGTAACCGCTCTCGACGTTCAGGATCTGCCGCGCGCGTTGCGGGACGCCCTTGCGGCGCAAGAGCTGGGCCGCGGGGGAGAAATCGGTGGGCATGATCACGCACGCGATGACCACCATCACCGGGATGCTGGCCTCTGGGAGGATCCACACGCCTGCGAGGAACGCCAGAACAAGAGACAGCGGAAGCGCGATGAGCACCAAGCGCGCGATCACGCGCCCCTCCTTGCCGAAGACGCCGCCCTTCACCTCTGTCGCATCGACGAACAGCAAGATCGCGAGGATGACTTCGACCGACTTCTCGGCAATGTGCGAATCGAGCACATTGCTGAACGCGGGTACGTCCCATGCGACGGTGGCAGCACCCAGCAGGAGAAGGCCGGCTGGTCCAGCGACTCCCCAACGCTCGAAACGGTGCGAGATCAGTGACCACAGCAGGATCGCAGCAAGACTGATCAGCAGGAGGGGAGACATGAGAGAAGACTACGGCCGCGACAACGCCGGTTTGACAGCTATCCGCTCGGACATCTCGGCCGACTCGGCGAGGGCGTGATCGATGAGGCCACGATCGGGAGCCCCTGTCAGCCACTCGTCGCTCATTCGTGCGGGGATCAGCACAGGCATCCGGTCGTGGACGTCTGCGAGGTGGGGAGGGGCGGGGGCCATCACGATCGAGTAGCAGGTCACCCATTCCCCGTCTGGTGTGCGGCCGCGCTGCGTCACCGCAGCCATGCCGAACAGCGCGCCGTCTTCGAGCGCGAACTCATGCCACACGCGCTCGGGTTTGCGCATCTCGAACCAGCCGGTCGCGGGGACGATCGCGCGCGTCCGAAGTGCACCTGCGTGATCCTGCAAGCGCTCTGAGCGCGTGTTGATGGAGGGGAACTTCGCCGGCTGGCCATCAACCAGATACCCCCACCACGCGCGCTCCAGGACAGCTCGTTCTTCTCCGGGAGTGATAAGCGGGTTGAGGTTGCGCAGATTCTTGCCGGTGGGACGCAGCGTCTCGCCGTCGTTCTGCGCAGCCCATGCGCGCAGCCCTTCGAGGATGTCGGCATCTGCCTCGGCCAGCAGGTCAGCATCGGTGAAACGAGGATCGAGTCCGTAGCTCGCGCACATGTCGAAAGACTAGCGCTGAGCACGGACAGTCGCCTCGGGTAGGGTGCTCGAGTGACTCCGACCCGCCACCTGCCTGCCCCCGTGGCGTTGGGCGGCGCCGTGTCGATCGGTGCGATGACGGCGATTCAAGCGCGCATCAACGGGGTGCTCGGTATGCGCATCGATGATGGCATCGTTGCGGGGCTCATCTCGTTCACCGTCGGACTCGTCTTCCTGCTGGTGGTGACCGTTGCGCTGCCACAGACCCGCGCGGGAGCGGCGCGGCTCGTGCACGGCGTGCGCACGCGTCGGATCCCGATCTGGATGCTGCTGGGCGGCGCCTGCGGAGCGCTCACCGTCTCGACGCAGGGCGTGACTGCGGGACTCCTCGGCGTCTCACTGTTCACTGTCGGCGTAGTGGCGGGACAGACCGTGCATGGCCTCCTGCTCGATCGGATCGGCATCGGCCCGGCGGGAGTCGTCGCCGTCACGCCCGGCCGGGTGCTCGGCGGAGCTTTCGCGCTCGCCGCGGTGGCGATCTCGCTGAGCGGTGATGTGCTGGCGACGGCACCGCTCATTCTTCTCGTACTGCCGTTTCTCGCTGGCCTCGGCATCGCATGGCAGTCCGCGGCGAATGGCCGGCTCGCTCAGCGCGTGCAATCACCGATGACGGCGACGCTGATGAGCTTCATCGCGGGCACGCTGGTACTGCTCGTGGCGGCAGGGATCAGCATTGCTGTCGCGGGGATGCCGCGAGCGCTGCCGACCGAACCCTGGCTGTACTTGGGCGGCCTGCTCGGCTTCGTCTACATCCTGCTCGGTGCGACGATCGTCGCCCATACCGGTGTGCTGCTGCTCGGTCTCGGATCCGTGCTCGGTCAGCTCGTGACTTCGGTCGTGATCGACCTGCTGTGGCCTGCGGCATCCGGCCCCGCATTCTGGCAGCTGATCGCGATGGTCGCGGTGGCGGCCGCATCCGTCGCCGTGGCGGTGCCATGGCGGCGCCGGCGCCGGTGAGCCGTCACTCTGCGGTCTGGGGCAAGCGGCTCAAGAGTGCGTTCGCGTCGACGAGCTCACGCCGGCCGGGCTTCTTGCTCTCGGGCTTGCCGCCGACGTAGAGCCACCCCAGCAGCTCCTCGTTCTTCTGCAATCCGTGCGCGCGGGCGACGGATTCGGACCGGGTGTAGCCGCCCGTGCGCCAGATCACGCCCCAGCCCGCTTCGTCGAGCAACAGGCTCAGAGTGTGAGCGACGCCGGATGCCACGGCCTCCTGCTCCCAGCGCGGCACTTTGTCGCTCTTGCGAAAACTCGCGACCACGGCGATCAGCAGAGGCGCCCGCAGCGGCTTGGATGACGGACGCGTGTCACCCTGTGCCGCCGCGATCGCTTCACCGAGTCGGGCGCGGTCATCGCCGCGCAGCTCGATCAGTCGCCAGGGGCGCAGCGAGGAGTGGTCGGCGACGCGCCCTGCCGCCGCGATCAACGGCAGCAGCTCTTCGCGGGTCGGCGCAACCTCGGTGACTTTCGACCACGACTGTCGCGCGAGCGCGGCATCGAGTGCGCTCACGCCTCGGGAGCCTCGGGGGAGAAGTTCAGCGCCAGTGAGTTCATGCAGTAGCGGTCGCCTGTGGGCGTGCCGAAGCCATCAGGGAACACGTGCCCCAGGTGCGAGCCGCAGTTCGCGCAGCGGACCTCGGTGCGCTGCATGCCGAGCGTATTGTCCTCGATCAGCTGCACCGCGTCAGGGCGGATCGACTCGTAGAAGCTCGGCCATCCGCATCCGGAGTCGAACTTCGTGCCGCTCTTGAACAGTTCGGTGCCGCACGCGCCACAGGTGTAAAGACCTGACCGCTTCTCATCGAGGAGCTCACCGGTCCACGCGCGTTCGGTCGCGGCGGTCCGAAGCACTGCGAACTGTTCTTCGCCGAGTTCAGCGCGCCACTGGTCGTCGGTCTTCTTGACGTTGTAGTCCATCGGGTCTCCCGGGTTCGTGGGCGAGTTCACTCCCCATTGTCCACCCGTACCCGGCACGCGAGGGCCGTGATGACGGTGTGAGTCAGAGCGGCATGGCGAGAATAGAGGCATGACAGACGCCGTGCGCGAGCGCTATGCCCGTTTCGCCTCACACGAGGCGCCAGGACGCTCCGCACTCTACGAGCAATGGGCACACGGGGTGGGCTCAGACGCGCGTGTCCAAGAGGTGCTTGCTCGCATCCCCGAAACGCATCGACAGCCCCCACTCGTCTTCGCTGTCACCCGGATGCTGGGCGCGCCGCTGGCGGGCTTCGCGACGTGGCGGGAGTTCGTCCTCACGCACGCGGACGAAGTCGTCATCGAGTGCACTGCGCGCTCCATCCAGACCAACGAGCCGCTCCGGCTCGCGCCGCTCCTGCCGGTGCTCTCTGAGATCGATGGCCCCATCGCGCTGCTGGAGATCGGAGCCTCGGGAGGCCTGTGCCTCTACCCGGATCGCTACTCCTACCGTTTCGTGGACGCAAAAGGGATGCTCCAGACCTCGCTGGATCCCGCAGGCGGGGTCTCGACGGTCGTTCTCACCAGCGAAGTGCGCGGCCCGATGCCGCAGGTGCGGATGCCGGAGATCGTGTGGCGAGCCGGGATCGATCTGGCACCGCTCGACGCACGCGATCCACGAGACCGCGCCTGGCTGCGCGGGCTGGTGTGGCCAGGGGAGACCGGACGCGAGGAGCGCATCGCCGCAGCCCTCGACCTCGTCGCGGCAGACCCGCCCCTGATGGTGCGCGGAGACGCTCTCGATCAGGTCGCAGAGGTCGCGGCATCCGCACCACGCGACGCGACGCTCGTCATCACGACGCCAGGCGTGCTTGCGCACGTCCCTCGGATCGCGCGCAATGCGCTCATCGCGCGCGTGCGCGAGCTTCCCGCGAGGTGGATCACCATCGACGCGCCGGAACTGCACGATGCCTGGGTAGCGCCCGTGGATGCCGCGACGTGGCAGCAAGGTGACAAGAACTGTTTCGTCGTGGCGCTCGACGGAGAAGTTCGCGCTGCCGCCGACGCATTGGGGCGTTGGTGGGAGTGGCGTGAGGGCACTCGCGCTGTTGGCCAATAGCCTGGTGCCATGCTCGGAGACCTCACCGATCGCGACCGCGCGATCCTCGCCCTGGAAGCGGCCTGGCCGCGTCACGGCGGCGCGAAGGAAGAGGCCATCCGCAGAAATCTCGGGATGAGCCCGGCCCGTTACTACCAGCTGCTCGAGCGGCTCATCGATACAGAGCAGGCTCTCGACCACGATCCGATGCTCATCCGCCGGCTCAGGCGCCTGCGTGAGCGTCGCGTCGACCAGCGCGTTGCGCGGATACGCGGGTTCGCCGGGTAGCATCGACGAGTGCCCCATCCCGTCAAAGACCGTTTTGATGAAGTCCCGCGCGCCACTGGGCGAGTGGGTGCCCACCGTGCTGAAGCACCAGGGATGAACGGATGGCTCGTTCTGCTGTGGTCGTTCGTCTCAGCGCTCGTGCTCATCGTCATCGGCATCTTCGTCGCACTTCTCATGATGGGGCGCATCACGCTGTTCCCCGCTCCGGAAGAGGCCATCGCACCGACACCTGAAGCGACAGGCGTCGTCGATATGACATATTCCGTGCTGATCCTCAACGCGACGCCTGAAGAAGGCCTCGATGCCCAGATGCGCGAGACCCTCATCAACGCGCAGTGGCCGGACAACCTCATCAGCTACGTTCCCGCCGGTCAGCAGGATTTCGCGGAGACAACCGTCTACTACAACGCCGCTGATGCCGAGCTCGCCGCAATCGGGCTCGCCGATCTCATCGGCGGAGCGCATGTCGAGCAGAGCGACGTCTATGCGGATCCGAGCGACCCGGAGCAGAAGCAGCTCGTCATCGTGATCGGTCTGGACCGCTCGAGCATTCAGCCCGAGCCCGCAGAGACGCCTGCTGAATAGACGCCGCACCGCGGCTTGCACTCGGAGGGGTCGAGTGCCAGAATGGGCGTTAGCACTCTCGTACCGTGAGTGCTAACCAGAACGTCTACGTCCAGGAGGGACGACAAAACTCATGGCAAAGATCATCGCTTTCGATGAGGAGGCCCGTCGCGGTCTCGAGCGCGGCCTGAACATCCTCGCCGACGCTGTCAAGGTGACCCTCGGCCCGCGCGGTCGCAACGTCGTGCTCGAGAAGAAGTGGGGCGCTCCCACGATCACGAACGACGGTGTGTCGATCGCCAAGGAGATCGAGCTGGACGACCCGTACGAGAAGATCGGCGCGGAGCTCGTCAAGGAGGTCGCCAAGAAGACCGACGACGTCGCAGGTGACGGAACCACCACCGCGACCGTCCTCGCTCAGGCACTCGTCCGCGAAGGCCTGCGCAACGTCGCAGCCGGCGCAGACCCGATCTCGCTCAAGCGCGGCATCGAGAAGGCTGTCGCGGCGATCACCGCGGAGCTGCTCGCCAGCGCGAAGGAGATCGACTCCAAGGAGCAGATCGCCGCCACGGCATCCATTTCCGCCGCCGACACCGAGATCGGCGAGCTCATCGCCGAGGCGATCGACAAGGTCGGCAAGGAAGGCGTCGTCACCGTCGAGGAGTCACAGACCTTCGGCACCGAGCTCGAGCTCACCGAAGGCATGCGCTTCGACAAGGGCTACCTGAACCCGTACTTCGTGACGGATGCAGACCGCCAGGAGGCCGTGTTCGAGGAGCCCTACATCCTCATCGCGAACTCGAAGATCTCGAACATCAAGGATCTTCTTCCTGTCGTCGACAAGGTCATCCAGGATGGCAAGGAACTCGTCATCATTGCCGAGGACGTCGAGGGCGAAGCCCTTGCAACCCTCGTGCTGAACAAGATCCGCGGCATCTTCAAGTCGGCTGCCGTCAAGGCTCCGGGCTTCGGCGACCGTCGCAAGGCGCAGCTGCAGGACATCGCGATCCTCACCGGTGGTCAGGTCATCACCGAAGAGGTCGGTCTCAAGCTCGAGAACACCACGCTCGACCTGCTGGGCCGTGCTCGCAAGGTCATCATCACCAAGGACGAGACGACCATCGTCGAAGGTGCTGGCGAGACCGAGCAGATCGAGGGTCGCGTGACCCAGATCCGCCGCGAGATCGAGAACACCGACAGCGACTACGACCGTGAGAAGCTCCAGGAGCGTCTCGCCAAGCTCGCCGGTGGCGTCGCGGTCATCAAGGCCGGAGCTGCAACCGAGGTCGAGCTCAAGGAACGCAAGCACCGCATCGAGGACGCCGTTCGCAACGCGAAGGCAGCCGTCGAAGAGGGCATCGTCCCCGGCGGTGGCGTCGCGCTCATCCAGGCAGGCACGAAGGCGCTCGACACTCTCGAGCTCACTGGTGACGAGGCAACGGGCGCGAACATCGTGCGCGTGGCCATCTCGGCTCCGCTCAAGCAGATCGCGCTGAACGCCGGTCTCGAGCCCGGCGTCGTCGCGCACAAGGTCTCCGAGCTGCCCGGCGGTCACGGCCTCAACGCCGCTACCGGTGAGTACGTGGAGATGTTCTCCGCAGGCATCATCGACCCCGCCAAGGTCACGCGCTCGGCGCTGCAGAACGCAGCCTCGATCGCCGGCCTCTTCCTCACCACCGAGGTCGTCGTCGCCGACAAGCCTGAGAAGGCTGGCGCTCCCGCTGGTGACCCCACGGGTGGCATGGACTTCTGAGTCTCAGGCACTGACAGAAACGCCCCGGCATCTTGCCGGGGCGTTTCTGCGTGCTGTCGCTCCCTGAGCCTGTCGCGCTCCCTGAGCCTGTCGAAGGGTCAGCGGAACAGATTCGCGGAGTACTGGTCGGCATCGGAATACTGCGTAGCTGCAGCTCCCAGCGCGGTGCCGATCGAATCGAGTACCTGCTCGACGTGCAGCTGAGCCGCGGCCCACTGGTCGCTGCAGCCCTGGAACGCAGCGGATGCGGCGCCAGTCCAGGACGACTGCAGCTGGGTCAGCTGCGCCTTCAGCGCCTGCGATTCACCGCGCAACCGCTCCATCGTTGCCCTCGTGGCTCCATTGGCCGCGAAGACCGCTTCGGTATCGACTGTGTAGACGGACATACATGAACTCCTCTCGTCGGAGCTCATACGCTATGCGGGCCGTCACCTCATCGAACGGGCGAAACCCGCGATCGGTGGATACGTGATCGTGAGGCTGCGCTGTGCAGTGCGAGTCAGAGCTTGTCGAGGTCCAAAGGGGAGATCGGCTGAGTGTCTTCCAGTAGGTGCTCCGGCGTCGCCTGTGCTGGCGCGAGCGGCAGAGTGACGGTGAAAGTGGCACCGCCTCCGGGTGTCTCATCCACGTGCACCCTGCCGCCCAGCGCAGACACGATCGAGGCCACGATGGCCAGGCCCAGTCCTGAGCCGCCGGTCTCGCGGGCGCGGGACGTGTCTGCGCGCCAGAAGCGCTCGAAGATCTGCTCGCGGATCTGCGGAGGGATACCTTCGCCGTGATCGACGATGGAGATGCTGCCGGTTCCCGCTGCTCGATCTGAGTCGACGACGAGCTCGATAGGTGTGTCTTCCGAGGAGAACCGGCGTGCGTTGCCGAGCAGGTTCGCAATCACCTGGCGCACCTTGTTCTCTTCTCCGAGCACGATCGGAGGCGTCCGCACAGGCGTGTCCTCAGCTTCGGAGAAGTCGATCTGCGGCATCATCTCATCGGCCGTTCGGGGGCGTCTGCGCAGGCGGGAGAGCGCTCCGCCGCGCGGCTTGGTCGGTGCGCTCCTGGTCGGGGGCAGCGAGGGCAGCGTCGTCACAGGCGCAGTCGGGGCGGCATCCGCTGTTCTGTCTATGACCGAGATCATGCGACCTGGGGCTGCCGCACGGACATCGAGCGCGGCGTCCCGCGCGAGCGGGCGCAGATCGAGTGCTTGGATCTGGAGCTCTGGCTCTTCGTCGAGTCGTGCGAGAGCGAGCAGATCCTCGACAAGGACACCCATCCGGATCGCTTCCTTCTCGATGCGCTCCATCGCGCGCGCGGTGTCTTCCTCGCCACGGATCGCGCCCATCCGGTACAGCTCCGCATATCCGCGAACGCTCACCAGGGGAGTGCGCAGTTCGTGACTTGCATCGCCGATGAAGCGGCGCATGTGCTGCACGGTGCGATCGCGCTGGGCGATGGACTGGTCGATGCGCTCGATCATGGTGTTGATCGCGAAGTTCAGGCGCCCGACTTCAGTGCTGGGTTCGAGATCGGTGAGGCGTTGGCTGAAGTCACCGGAGGCGATGAGCATCGCCGTGGATTCCACCTGGGTGAGGCGGCGGAAGGTGAGCGTCACGAGGCCGCGGATCAGCAGAGCCGCGAGGAGGATCGTGACGAGCGAGACCGTCGTGTACACGCCGAAGAACTGGGCGATGATGCTGTCGACTTCCTCCAGTGGGAGAACAACGTACTGCACGTACAGCATGCCGTCGTCGCCTGGCACCACAGCGACAGCGCCGCGGAACTCGTGGCCGTCGGGGCTCTGCAGATCTGCGATGGCGCCTTCGCGGGCGTGGGCCTCCTCGAGCGCGACAGATTCGGGGAAGATCGGAGCCGCATCGTCGGATGTGCCACCCGCGCTCGCGAGGAAGAGCCCATCAGCGGCGTATACGGCGAACACGTAATCGGTCGAGCGAGGTGTGTTCTCCACGGGCTTGAGCACGGGAACGCCACCAGCATCCTCGGTATCGAACCAGCGGCTGACCAGGTCGCTTGCGGCAAGTGAGGGGAGTTGCGCGTCGATGTTCCCGATCAACGAGCTGCGCAGCAGCGGCACCGTGCCGATACCGGCCACGACAAGGCCGAGCGCGAGGACCGCGACGGTGACGCCGGTGACTTTGGCGCGCAGGCTGATGCGCCGCCACCATCGGGTGACCGCGTCAGGCTTGTGCGCCATGCGCGCCCCTTTCGCGGACTACTTGCCCACCTTGAGCATGTACCCGAATCCGCGCTTGGTCTGGATGATGGATTCTTCGGTGTGCGGATCGATCTTGCGTCGCAGGTACGAGATGTAGCTCTCCACGATTCCGGCATCGCCGTTGAAGTCGTATTCCCACACGTGGTCGAGGATCTGCGCCTTCGACAGCACCCGGTTCGGGTTCAGCATGAGGTAGCGCAGCAGCTTGAACTCGGTGGGGCTGAGCTCGATCGGCTCTTTGCCGACGAACACGTCATGGGTGTCCTGATCCATCGACAGCTCGCCGGCGCGGATGATCGACTCTTCGTCGGCCTGCATCGTGCGACGCAGCACCGCCTGCACGCGGGCGACGACCTCGTCCAGCGCGAACGGCTTGGTGACGTAGTCGTCGCCGCCGGCATTGAGGCCCTCGATCTTGTCCTGAGTGTCGTCCTTTGCGGTGAGGAACAGGATGGGCGCGGTGAATCCCGCGCCGCGAAGCCGCTTGGTGACGCTGAACCCGTTCATGTCGGGGAGCATCACATCGAGAATGATGAGGTCCGGCTCCTCTTCGAGGACGGCGGAGATGGTCGCGGCACCGTTGGCCACGGTCTTGACCTGATATCCGGCGAAGCTCAGGCCGGTGGACAGCAGGTCACGGATGTTCGGTTCGTCATCGACGACCAGGATGCGCGCATCAGTCATGACCCCATTATGGTGACTTCCCCCTTGCTGCGGCTGATGATCTTCCGGAGCGCCCGAATTGTCGGCGTAACCTGAGCGCATGAGCGAGGAGGAAGAAAGCGGCGACAGCGCCTGCTGGCTGTCGTTGGTGTGCCCGGAGTGCGGCGCGATGCTGGACGATCGCGCAGGCCCCTGCTGGCGGTGCGGCACAGCTCCAGGCGGTGAGGAGTAGGGCGCTGTTACGCCGTTGCCAGTGCGTCGGCGTCCAAGATCGTGTAGCTGTACCCCTGCTCGGCGAGGAAGCGCTGGCGGTTCTGCGCATAATCCTGGTCGACCGTATCGCGGGCGATGAGCGTGTAGAAGCTCGCCGTGTGACCGGACTCCTTCGGGCGAAGCAGCCGGCCGAGGCGCTGTGCCTCTTCCTGACGCGAGCCGAACGAGCCGGAGACCTGGATCGCGACCGATGCCTCGGGCAGATCGATCGAGAAGTTCGCGACCTTCGAGACGACCAGCAGCTCGATCTCGCCCTCACGGAACTGGCGGTAGAGCTCCTCGCGCTCGTCGATCGGCGTCGCGCCGGTGATCTGCGGGGCATTCAACGCTACGGACAGCGTCTCGAGCTGGTCGAGGTACTGGCCGATCACGAGCACGCGCTCGCCGGGGTGCTTGGCGATGAGCTCACGCACGGCATCGATCTTCGCCGGCGCGGATGCTGCGAGTCGATAGCGGTCATCGTCAGTGGCAGCGGCGTACTCGAGCCGGTCATCCGGAGGCAGATCCACGCGCACTTCGTAGCAGGCGGCGGGGGAGATGAACCCCTGCGCCTCGATCTGCTTCCACGGTGCATCGAAGCGCTTAGGTCCGATGAGGCTGAACACATCGCCCTCACGGCCGTCCTCGCGCACGAGAGTCGCAGTCAGTCCGATACGGCGGCGGGCCTGCAGGTCGGCGGTGAGTTTGAACACGGGAGCTGGCAGCAGATGCACCTCGTCGTAAACGATGAGACCCCAGTCGAGAGCATCCAGCAGCGCGAGGTGGGCGTACTCGCCTTTCCGCTTCGCTGTGAGGATCTGGTACGTCGCGATCGTGACGGGTTTGACCTCTTTCACCTGGCCCGAGTACTCACCGATCTCTTCTGGAGTGAGGCTGGTGCGCTTGAGCAGCTCGTCTCGCCACTGGCGGGCCGAAACGGTGTTCGTCACGAGAATGAGGGTGGTCGTCTTCGTCGCGGCCATCGCGGCGGCGCCGACGATCGTCTTTCCCGCCCCACAGGGGAGCACCACCACACCCGAGCCGTCCTTCGAGAAGGCATCGACGGCATCCTGCTGGTAGGGCCGGATGTGCCAGCCGTCTTCTGCGAGTTCGATCTCGTGCGGGGTGCCAGGGGTGTAGCCGGCGAGATCCTCTGCCGGCCATCCGATCTTCAGCAGCTCCTGCTTCATCTGACCGCGCGCCCACGCATCGATCACGTACGTGTGGGGGCTCGGATGTCCGATCAGGAGTGGCTGGATGCGCTTGTTGCCCGCAACCTGTGTGAGAACAGCCGGATCCGTCGAACGCAGGATCAGCAGACCCTCATCGTCGCGCTCGATGACCAGTCGGCCGTATCGGTTCACCGTCTCGCTCAGGTCGACAGAGACCGATGGCGGCACGGGGAAGCGCGACCATCTGTCGAGCACCTCGAGCATGTCCTCAGCCGTGTGGCCGGCGGCCCGGGCGTTCCACAGGCCGAGCCGCGTGATCCGGTAGGTGTGGATGTGCTCCGGTGCACGTTCGAGTTCGGCGAAGATCGCCAACTCGTGGCGAGCGGTTTCGGCGTCGGCGTGTGCGACTTCGAGGAGCACCGTGCGGTCGCTCTGGACGATCAGTGGGCCATCAGACATAGCGATCCAGTCTATCGTCGCTACGTTGCGGACGGGTCGATGACGCGGGCAGAGCGGATGCTTTTCACAGGAAGGGTCCGCTCGACGTCGGCTGCGCGATCGCGGCCGCGGAGTCTGCCGCCGCCGAGGCCGCTGGCTTCGAGCTGCAGTTCGCGGACCGTGCCGTCCGGCATGCTGATCTCTACGAGCAGCACGGATTTCGCGCGCACGGCTGCGTCGAGCTCGCGATCGAGCCAGGCCGCATCGTCATCCGGGCCCTGACGGTCTCGGAGTCGCTGGATGAGCAGTGTGTAGTCGGCGGGCCGCGGTGCCTGAGCCGGCGGGACGGGGTGGCGATCGATGACCTGCGGTTCGCCTTCCGGGCCCACGATCATCGCCGGATAGCGCGCGTCCGTAAGCGTCCAGTACACGCTGTCGCGTCCGACGCGCGAGCTCAGCCCGTCGGCGTCTCTGGACAGTGCGAGGGGGCGGAGCGACTGGTCGACGGCCATCGCGTCCAACAGCGTGGCATCCGCGCTGGTGACCTTCGTCCGTCCTGTGCCGGGGTCCGCGAACACTCTGACCAGCCCATGACGCTGTGCGGACTGCATGACGAGGTACTCGAGCGGCTGGGGGATGCCGGTCAGCGATATCTCACCGAGGAAATCGAGGATGGACTGCGCGGTCTCACCGCCTGTGAGAGCGTGCGCGACTGATTCGGCGCTGAAGCGGTAAGAGGATGCCTGGGCTGCGGATTCGCGGACGGCGATGCCGCGCAAGCGCACATCGAGCGGGGGCTGGAGCGGACCAGGGGCGATGGCTGAGAGATCGTTCTGCAGGAAGATCCGGTCGACCTCGGTGGGCAACATCCGTGCCACGCCGCTGGCATCTGCCGGATGTCCGCTTCGCAGCGGCACTGCCCACTCCGGTTCGGCACCGTCGTCGGTGATCAGGCCGAGAAGTCGCGCTCGCGTGCGTATTGCCGTGCAGCGGTCGTTCCAGGAGTTGTCCCATGGATATTGCGGTTCCCAGTGCGGAACTGGCAGCCAGCCGCCGGCCGGTGTGCGCAGCCCAGCGGGAAGAACGTCGCGAAAGGATTCGGTGAGCGCGGTCCACCGGTCGGATGCTGATCGTCGCAGCCATGCGTCACCTGCCGGCGTCATCCGCAACCGGCGGTCGTCCACTGTTGCGAGGCCAGCGTCGACGGCGATCGTGACGAGATCATCGAGATGCTCCGCGGGCATCCCCATCTCGGCGATGCGGCGCTTCTCCCCGGCGTTGAGGCGTCCGTCCGTGAGAAGGGCGAGGGGAGTCTCTGCGGTGAGCAGCAGCAGATCCGCGATCGCGGCAACGCTCGTGAAGGCTCGCTCGGCAGCGCGGGCTGCGGAGCTTTCTGTGGCAGGCTCGGCGTCGGCGGGCTCGGTGCAGACGGGGGCTTCTCGGGCGGCGACCGCGTCGGCGACGGTCGGTGCGGGGGTGCCATCTGGCCGCAGGATCGCCAGCGCGACCAGCGCGCCGGTCTGCTCTCCCGCATCTTCACCCAGTGCCGAGCGATGCAGCGCGATGGCCTGCGCCAGGGGCAGGCGCGGCAGCATCCGGTCGATGGACGCGGACTCGAGCAGCGCTTCGGCTGCATCGAAGAAGTCCGACCAGGAGACGTCTTCGCGCACCCCGCGCGCTTCGAAGAGCGCCGCCAGCTGCGCATCTGTGGCAGTGGCCAGCCACACGGCGAGCGGGCGGGCGTGCGTGCTCATGTCATGAGCGCTTGGCGGCGCGGCCCTTTCGCACGAAGCTCATGATCAGCAGCGCGAGAATCATGACGAACGCGAGCGGCAGTCCGTACGGAGGGATGGCCACGACGACCGGCCAAAGGCCTTCGGTGAAGGACTCCTGCGACATGCCTGTTGCGCTTCCGATGATGATCGCGAAGAAGCAGATGACAGAGAGTGCTGCCAGCGTCAGCGCGGTGAACGCGAGGATGCGATCCAACCGGCGGACGGGAACCTCTGGTTCAGGATTCTGCTTGCTCATCCGTCTCAGCCTAGACCCTGGAACACCGGTAGGCTGAGGGAGGCCGCAGATACGCGCGCCGTTATCCAGGCAACATCACTCAGCGAGGTTCTCCGATGCCCACCGGCAAGGTCAGGTTCTACGACGACGAGAAGGGGTTCGGCTTCATCGCCAGCGATGATGGCCAGGACGTCTTCCTGCACGCCTCTGCCCTCCCTGCGGGCGCTTCGGTCAAGTCCGGGGCGCGAGTCGAATTCGGCGTCGCCGATGGCAAGCGCGGGCTGCAGGCCCTTTCAGTGCGTGTTCTGGATGCTCCGGTGAGCCTCGCCAAGGCGAAGCGCAAGCCGGCCGATGACATGGCGATCATCATCGAAGATCTCGTGAAGCTCCTCGATGATGTCGGCGGCGATCTGCGTCGCGGTCGCTACCCGTCCGGCAGCTACGGCCACAAGGTCGCTGCGGTACTTCGCAAGGTCGCTGATGACCTCGACGCCTGAGCCTGATGATCGCCTGATCGGCGCGCACGACCTCGCGGTCGCCGCGCTGAAGGAGATCACTCCCGCCTCGACGATCGGCCCTGCTGCCGGTTACCTCGTCGAGGACGACGGCTCGGTATCGCTGCGGTTCGAGAACCGACTTCCCGGGTACCCCGGTTGGTACTGGACGGTTACGCTGGCGCGCATCGAGGATGCTGAGCCGACGGTTCTCGAGGTGGAACTGCTGCCGAACGAGGGCGCACTGCTGGCTCCGGAGTGGGTGCCGTGGGCTGAGCGTCTCGCGGAGTACCGCGCTCACCAGGCAGAACTGGCCGAGCAGGCCGTTGCTGCCGCCGCTGAGGCAGGCGAAGCGGACTCGGCTGAGGACGACGAATCCGATGAGGAGGACGTCGACTCCGATGAGGATGATGACGACCTCGACGACGATGACCTCTCCGAGTCGCGGGTGCTGCACGCCGGCGACCTGGACGGCGTCGACATCGATGAACTCGACGACTCCGTGGACACCGACGACGACTCGGACGACGACGAAGAGTAGCCGGCCCCGCCGGGCTCAGGAGCTGGTGTTCTCCAGCACGTAGTCGATAGAGCGGATGAGCTGGCGCACGTCGTCGGGCTCGATCGAGACGAACGTCGCGATGCGCAACTGGTTGCGACCGAGCTTGCGGTAGGGCTCGGTGTCGACGATGCCGTTGGCGCGCAGTGTCTTCGCGATCGCTGCGGCATCGATGCTCTCATCGAAGTCGATGGTGGCGACGACAGGGGAGCGGTGCGCAGGATTGGTGACGAACGGTGTCGCGACAGCGGATGCCTCGGCCCAGTCGTACAGCGCCTTCGAGGACTCCGCGGTGCGTGCGCCAGCCCAGGCGAGTCCGCCGTTGTCGGCTATCCACGTCAGCTGGCTGTCCAGCAGGTGAAGGGTTGCAAGCGCCGGCGTGTTGAGCGTCTGGTTCAGGCGTGAGTTGTCGAGTGCGTTTTTCAGGCTGAGGAACTCGGGGATGTAGCGGCCCGATGCTGCGATCCGCTCGATCCGCTCGATCGCGGCGGGCGATACGGCGGCGAACCACAGTCCGCCATCGGAGCCGAGGTTCTTCTGCGGGGCGAAATAGTAGACATCCGCCTGTGTGACGTCGAAGTCGATGCCGCCAGCGGCGCTGGTGGCATCGATCACGGTGAGTGCTCCGTCTGCGGCGACGCGCGTGACGGGGGCGGCGACACCGGTCGAGGTCTCGTTGTGCGGCCACGCGTACACGTCGACACCGTCAACGAACTCTGCAGAGGCGAGCGAGCCCGGCTCTGCCTTGCGCACATCGGGGGCCTCTAGCCACGGTGCGCCAGCGGCCTTGGCGAACTTGCCGCCGAACTCGCCGAACGTGAGGTTCTGGCTGCGTCGCTCGATCAGACCGAATGCTGCGGCATCCCAGAAGGCGGTCGACCCGCCGTTGCCGACGAGGATCTCGTACCCCTCGGGAAGACGGAACAGGCTCGAGAGCTGCTCACGAACACTGCCGACGAGGTTCTTCACCGGTGCCTGCCGGTGCGAAGTGCCGAGGATGCTCGCCCCCGCGGTGACGAGTGCCTCCAGCTGTGCGGGACGCACCTTTGAAGGGCCACAGCCGAAACGGCCGTCGACGGGCAGCAGGTCACGCGGAATCTCGATCGACATGGCTCGATTCTAGGGGCGCGCAGCGCGAGCGAGTTCCACCGTGACCACGACCGGCCTCGCCGCGGGAATGTAGGCTTGCCTAAGAAGACCCGGAGGACAAAGATGGCGGACCTGATCGACACCACGGAGATGTATCTCCGCACCATCCTCGAGCTCGAAGAGGAGAACATCGTTCCGCTGCGCGCGCGCATCTCCGAACGACTCGGCCACTCGGGGCCGACCGTTTCGCAGACCGTTGGGCGCATGGAGCGCGACGGTCTCGTCGTCGTCTCCGAAGATCGAACGCTCCAGCTGACGGATGCCGGCCGACGCAAGGCCGTCGACGTCATGCGCAAGCACCGCCTGGCAGAACGTCTGCTCTCGGACGTCATCGGTCTGGACTGGGCGTACGTGCACGAAGAGGCATGTCGCTGGGAGCACGTGATGAGCGAGCAGGTCGAGCGTCGTCTTGTCGAGCTCCTGGGGCAGCCGACGGAGTCGCCGTACGGCAATCCGATTCCTGGACTGGACCAGCTCGGCGGCCTGATGCCCGCCCGTACTTTCGATGAAGGCGTCATCGGTCTCGTGCAGAAGCTCAATGATGCCGGCGGGCCTGTCGAGGGAACCGTGCGCCGACTCGCTGAGCCGGCGCAGGTCGATCCCGAGTTGCTGGTGCAGCTGCGTGACGCGGGAGTCATGCCGGGAGCTCGCGGAAGCTATCGCTACAACGAGGGATACGTGCTGATCGAGATGGACGGAATCGACGAGGGGCTTGAGCTGCCCGTCGAGCTCGCTTCGCACATCTTCCTCGTCGGCGACGCGTCCTGAGACGCAGGTTCCGATGCCGCGGCACCCGCTCCCGGGGGATTGCCAGCGTCCCAGGGTGACAAGATCGTTATCTTCGGGTAGCCTCGGACGGGTCGCCGGAGAACTAGACCGCTGGTGACAACCCCGCGAAGACTGCCTCATCGGCTCGTCGTCTCTGCGGATACATCGCACGAAGTACCCCGAGCTTGTGCCACGAGAAGCAGAGTGCAGACGAGCCAGCGCACCCGAGCGCCGAGGCACAGGAGGATTACCTTTTGGCCGCAGACATCGAACCGACCACGACATCTGAGAAGACCCTGAAAACCGAGCGGCCCGCGGCGACGCGCAGTGCCGCCCGTAGAGTCGTGAAGCCCATGCGGTCCATCGCCATCTTCGGCGCTGTCGGCGCATTGGTCGCGGCAGTCGCTCTTCCCGCTTACGCGGCATCGTCGACGCCGGTAGACGCGACAGCCACACTCCAGCAGGTCGCACAGGACGATGCGCAGTCGCTCGTCGTCGCTTCCGAAGCCACCGCAGCTCCGCTTCAGCGTTCAACGTACTCGGCGACCACGCCGGCAGAGATCGATCAGAAGAAGGCTGAAGAAGCCGCTGCTGCTGCCGCTGCCGCAGCCATTGCTGCACGGGCCGCCTCTACCTCGTCCTCCTCCGGCGGAGGCATCGACATCGGCAACTATGCGCTGGTCTCGCCCGGTTCTGGCGAGGTCCGATACCCGCTTCCCCGCGGCTCGTACCGCGAGGGACGCACGACAGTCGGCGCCGACAGTGGTGGCCACGACGGTGCAGACATGCTGGCGCCGGCAGGCACCCCGATCTACTCGGCTGCGGCAGGTGTCGTCCGGGTCTCCTCTGAGAGCTATTACGGCTACGGCGTCGCTGTAGTGATCGACCATGTCATCGGAGGCCAGAGCGTCTCGACGACCTATGCCCACATGACCTACGGAACCCGTCAGGTGCAGGCAGGGCAGACTGTGCAGGCCGGTCAGCTGATCGGTGCAGTCGGCAGCACGGGAAGCTCGACGGCGAATCACCTCCACTTCGAGGTGCACGTGAACGGCTCCATCCTCGAGCCGTACGCATGGCTCGCCGCGAACGCCGGCTGATCCTCACACTCATTTCCGGAGGCGACACGCGTCCGCGCGTTCAGCTGCTGTTTCGTCATACGTCGGTTCCATGAGCTACCCTGAACCCGTCGTCGCACGAACGGGAGAAGCTGATGGAACAGATACCGGGCATCCGCACCATGGATGCACTCGGTCGCTACGTCCTTCGGCATCGCCCGCAGGGACGCACGGAACTTATCGTGCGCAGTAGGCGTCGCCCATAGGGCGGCGCCTTTCTACGTCTCTGCACCTGAACTGCCGTTCGCGTGGCGTCATGTGAGTCGAGAGAGCCGGGAAGCCGTCCCGGCGTATCGAGAGGACGATGATGCGCACACTTGTTCTGAATGCCGGGTACGAGCCACTCGCCGTGGTCTCGTTCAGACGAGCCCTGGTGCTCGTGATGAATCACAAGGCGACCGTGATCGAGCGGGTAGATGATGATCCCGTCTGGTCTGCCGCCGGTGCCTTCGATCGTCCGGCCGTCATCATCCTGTCGAGATACGTTCGCCTGCCGATGAGCAAGCGGGTGCCGGTCACCCGGCGGGGTGTGCTGCGCCGCGACGACCACCGATGCGGGTACTGCGGTAAGACCGCATCCACGATCGATCACGTCCTGCCACGCTCGCGCGGAGGAGCGGACTCGTGGGAGAACCTTGTTGCCTGTTGTCTTCGCTGCAACAACGTCAAGAGCGACCGCACACCGCAGGAGATGCGCTGGGAGCTGCGCTTCATTCCGCGTCCGCCGCGCGGCGGACGCTGGTCCGTGCGGGGCACCGAACGCAGCGATCCCGCATGGGAGCCGTATCTCGCGCTCGCGGCATGACGCGGTCGGTGCGGTGCGTGCGACTGGATAGACTTGTCGAGCCAGCCTCTGTAGCTCAATGGAAGAGCAGTTGCGTCCTAAGCAAACGGTTGGGGGTTCGAGTCCCTCCAGGGGCACCACTGAGCGCGTGAGCGCTTACGAGGCGTCGTCGGCAGCTTCCTCGGCATCCTCGACCACTTCCGGCTCGACCTGCGGCCGACCGATGATGCCGATGCCCACGGCTTCGTGACTGGGCTCGGGTTCTTCCCTCGGCGGGGCCTTGGGCTCTTCGGCCGGCTCTTTCTCGGTGCTCGGCTCCTGCATGTCTTCAGTGTCGGGCGTCTCATCGGCCGGCGGGGGCTCGTTCGATTCTGGACTCGTGGGCTGATCTGATCCGCTCATGATCGGTTCCTCTCGTCGGTTGTCCGGTCATGCTACCTCTACGATGAACGAGTGACACCGATCGACGTCTTCGCCATCGTCGGCGAGGTGCTGTCCTGGATAGGGCTCGGGGTCGGGATTCCGTTCTTGATCATCGCGGGGATGGTCGCCCTCGTGGAGGGGCGCTGGGAGCGTGTCGACATGGTGGTGATCGAGCACGATGGCGCAACCGTCGTGCGCTGGTTCGCTGGCGGAGACTTCCATGAGCGCGCCCTCACCTCACGTGAGCGGGCGAGCGACGAATGGCACCAGGGATATGTGCGCGTGTGGGACCCCCAGCACGTGCGCCTTCACCCGCCGATGCTTCGTCGCCTGTTCCTGACCATCGGTGCGATCTTCGCTGGGGCCGGCGTAGTCGGGTTCATCGTCTCGATGATTCCCGCGTTCATCTGACCCCAGCGAAGGCTGCTCGTCAGCGCTTGCCGCGCCCCAGCTTCGATGGCCACCAGATCGTGCGACCGATGTCATAGGACAG
Organism: Microbacterium zouquanmingi; assembly: GCF_052266675.1. Classification (NCBI taxonomy): domain Bacteria; kingdom Bacillati; phylum Actinomycetota; class Actinomycetes; order Micrococcales; family Microbacteriaceae; genus Microbacterium; species Microbacterium zouquanmingi. The sequence goes on along the minus strand of NZ_JBQPRA010000006.1, from coordinate 57,984 downwards.
GGCCGGGACGAGCAGCGAGCGTACCACGAAGGTGTCCAGAAGCACACCGAAGGCGACGATGAACGCCAATTGTGCGAGGAACAGGATCGGAATCACCGAGAGCGCGGCGAACGTCGCCGCCAGCACGAGTCCGGCCGAGGTGATGACGCCACCGGTGACCGACAGACCCCGGAGCACGCCCTCTTGCGTACCGTGCTTGAGTGATTCCTCGCGGACTCGTGTCATCAGGAAGATGTTGTAGTCGATGCCCAGGGCGACGAGGAACACGAAGCCGTACAGCGGCACGGCAGGGTCGGCACCAGGGAAATCGAAGATCCCGTTGAACACCAGTGCCGAGACTCCCATTGCCGTTCCGAAGGACAGCACAGTGGTGAGAACCAGCAGCACGGGCGCGAGGATCGAGCGCAGCAGCAGCATCAAGATCAGCAGGATCACCACGAGGACGATCGGGATGATCAGGTTACGGTCGTGCACGGACGCATCGTTCGTGTCCACCGCGGTGGCGGTGACTCCGCCGACACGTGCATCGAGGTCGGTGAGCTCGGCGCGTAGGTCGCGGACCGTGGACGCGGCGGCATCGGAGTCCGCGGCATCCGTGAGCGTTCCCTGCAGCAGGACTTCCCCCTCCACGACCGTCGGGTCGGGCGCCGGCGTTCCCGGAGGGCCGAAGGCGCCGATCCCGTCTTCGGTGACACCCGCCGTGCCACTGGGCGAGTCCGCCGCGGTGACGGCCACCGAGTCGATGCCGTCGTTGGCGAGCAGCACGTCCGCCGCATCCTGCAACGAGCCTTCGTCCACGACGACGTACACCGGGCTCCCCGAGCCACCGGGGAAGTGCTCGCCGAGCGCGACCTGACCGTCACGGGCCTCCGACGCGCCGAGCACGAGGTCCGACTGCGGGACGCCGTTGGCGTTGAGCTGGGTGACGCCTGCAGCGCCGAGAACGAGAACGAGGGTGGTGGCGATCCAGACGACGCGAGGGCGCCGCTTGACCAGTCGGGCCACCTTCGCCCAGATGCCGGTGGTTGCCATGCCGTCCTCGGCGCTGACCACCTCGGGCTCGAACTTGGGGCGACGGGGCCAGAACGCCGCGCGGCCGAAGGCGAACAGCAGTGCAGGCAGCAGAGTGAGCGCCGAGAGCATCGCGAAGACGATGCCGATTGATGCCACGGGGCCGAGCGTGCTGTTGGACTTCAGATCACTCAGCAGCAGACACATCAGGCCGGCGATGACCGTGCCACCTGAGGCGAGGATCGGCTCGACCGAGCCCTTCCACGCTGCGAGGACAGCAGCACCCTTGTCCTTCGTGCTCCGCAGCTCCTCACGGAAGCGCGCGACGTAGAGGAGGGAGTAGTCGGTAGCGGCACCGATGACGAGGATGAAGAGGATGCCTTGGGTCTGACCGCTCAGCAGCAGAATCTCCCACTTGGCCAGCCACCAGACCACCAGAAGCGCGACGCACAGGGCGAACAGGCTCGTGGAGAGCACGACAATCGGCAGGAGCAGCGAGCGGTAGACGAGGATGAGGATGATGAGCACGGCCAGCAGCGCGACACCCAGCAGGAGCCCGTCGATGCCCGCGAATCCGGCGACGAGGTCGGCCGAGAAACCGGCGGGACCTGTGACGTACACGGTCACTCCGTCTGGTGCGGCGGCGCGCAGCTCGTCTTCGAGCGCTGACACCGCGTCGCCGAGTTCGGCGTCACTGGAGATCGGGATGAAAGCCTGGACGGCGAGACCGTCCTCCGAGGGGATCGCCGGTGAGACTTCGTCAGCGACACCTTCCACCTCGGTTGCGCCACTGACCGCGTCATCGATGGCCGAGAGCTGGGATTCGGTGAGGTCCTCGTCGCCGACGAACACGACGATCGCCGGGATCGCCTCCGAGTCGTTGAACTCTCCGAGTAACTGCTGAACCTCGGTGGCGTCGGCGGACGACGGGAGGTAGCTGGTCTGATCGTTCGATGACACCTCGCTGACCTTGCCGAACAGAGGGCCGCCCAAACCAGCGCCCGCGACCCATACGAGGACCAGCAGTGCGGGTATGAGCACACGGATCCAGGACCGACGGCGCTTCCGCACGCGCGGGGCGGTCTCAGTGCTCTCGGGCATGTCATCCTCATTTCGCTAGCTTGGCTAGATGAAAACCTAGCATGAAATATTCATGGGACTAGCATGAGCTTCATGCCCGACGTCCCCCGCGGTGATCTTCAGCCGCAACCGTTCGCTCCCGGATCTGCGATCTATGAGTTGGACATCAACGACCCAACGGGCGAACTGGTCGATCGTGGGTCACTCTCCCCAGCGGAGATGGAGCAGATCAACTCGCTGATGCGTGCGCTCGGCGGTCTGCGGGACGCCGAGCAGGCTCTCTCAGAGGCTTCCCTGCGCTACATGAAGCTCAACCAGACCGATATGCGGGCGCTGCACTTTCTGATCACGTGCGAGAACAGTGGTTCGATCGCCACCCCAGGAGCGATCGCATCTCATCTCGGGATCTCGACGGCCTCCACGACGAAACTGCTGGACCGACTTGAGCACGGCGGCCACATCACGCGCGCGCCGCATCCTTTTGACCGCAGAGCGCTCGCAATAGCGATTACGCCGTCGACTCGGAAGTCAGCTGTCGAGACGGTCGGGCGACAGCACGCGCGTCGGTTCATCGCGGCGGCGAACCTGTCGACGGCGGAGCGCGATGTCGTCATCCGCTTCCTGACAGACATGAAAAGCAAGATCGCCCTCGGCGATGAGCCGTGGGCGACCTTGAAAGAAGAGTGACGAACTTCAGTGCGCGGCGCGATAAGCGTCGATGATCGCAGCGGGAATGCGGCCACGCTCCGAGACTTTATGTCCGTTATGCTGCGCCCATTCACGGATCACAGCTGTCTCGGCGGAGCCAGCAGACCGCTTACGCGGGGAACTGCCGCGAGACGGAGCAGCACTCGCACGGCGTGCGCCGGCGATGTACGGCTCAAGTGCCCCGCGGAATGCGTCTGCATTCTCTGTCGTCAGATCAATTTCGTAAGCGGTGTTGTTGAGCGAGAAATAAACTGTCTCTCCCTCGCCGATTCCAAGAACGGTTCCATCGATATCGTCAACCAACTGGTGCACAATGCGTCGGGCCATTCCGTAATCATACGCATTAACGATTGAATATGTCTGGAAACCCCGGTTGTTCAGGGAAGTATGCCTGCACGACGCGCGCGGGCGACCGCGGCATGTCTGGTGGATGCATCCAGTTTCGACATTGCTGTCCCGAGATAGGCCTTTACTGTTCCCTCTCGCAGTCCCAGTTGCACAGCGATTTGGGCATTCGTGTGACCCAACCCCACGCAAGAGAGAACATCCATCTCACGCGGGGAGAGGCGCACGACGGGAATAGGGTGGGTGGTCGGTCCGGTGGTGCTGAGCTTCGACTCACCAGCTACTGCAATCAGCTTCTGCTCCAATCGCCCCAGCCGCGTTCGCAGTGATGCATCGGCAACCGCAGCCGAGATGCTGCGCAGCTCGGCGAAGCTCTCGCGCAGCTCTTCACGGGCTGATGGGGTGAGCGGACGCGGAAAAGGGGCCATCGATCGCATCCGTCGTTCGACCTCGTCGTGGATGCGCAATTCGGATGCCACAGCGTCGGCGACCGTCAATGCCGGAGCTGTTGTCACGCCGCCGACAGGGGATTCGTGCCAGGCGCCGGCGTACAGTACGCCGCGGGATCGCCCCGCCACGACGATCGGGATGGCAAGCAGGGTGCGGAGTCCTTCGCCGAGGACGAAGCCGTCGTAATCGTGCGTGATCTGTCGGGATGCTCCGTAGTTGGTCGTCATTCTGGGGCGCAGCTCTGTCATGGCTCGCCCGCCGAGTCCGCGCTCTGGACGCACCTGCAGTCCTTCGAGACTGCGGGTTCTGGATCCCGTGATGCTCGTCACCGATACCGCGCCGTCTTCGATGAGGCCACCGAAGGCGACCGGGAATCGGGTGCGCCGAGCCAACTCGAGCACGGCTTGTGCGACGAGATCGGCGTCCGGATCAAACGCGAACGTAAGGACTCCCTCGAGTACTGACTTTCGGGGGTGACGGTGACGTCGCCCCTTTTCGTAGCGTCGACCCTACCACTCGCGCGGCTACGGGGGAATCGACTACGTCGCCGTAGAAGAGTCCCCGAGATTCCAGAAGCTCAAGCGTACCCAGCGATCGTTCATCTTTCCCATGGCCGCGCTATTTCTGATCTGGTACTTCGTGTATGTGCTCCTCGGCGCCTATGCGACGGAATTCATGGGGCAGCGAGTCTGGGGTGACATCACTGTCGGACTCCTTCTCGGTCTCGCTCAATTCGTGACCACATTCTCGACGGCTGCGGCGCCTGCAGCCGAGAACAACCCGATCCTCAACATCGCGATATTCGCGGCTTTCGTTGCTGTCACGCTCTTCATCGTCATTCGCGCAAGCCGCAACAATAAGACAGCGGCTGATTATTACGCGGCTGGTCGCTCGTTCACCGGTCCGCAGAACGGATTCGCGATCGCGGGAGATTACCTCTCTGCGGCGTCGTTCCTCGGTATCTGCGGTGCTATCGCCGTCAACGGATACGACGGCTTCCTGTATTCAATCGGCTTCCTGGTCGCGTGGCTCGTGGCGCTCCTGCTGGTCGCCGAACTCATGCGCAACACAGGCAAGTTCACCATGGCCGATGTGCTCTCCTTCCGGCTCAAGCAGCGCCCGGTGCGATTGGCTGCGGCCATCACCACGCTGGCTGTGTGCTTCTTCTACCTGCTCGCACAGATGGCGGGAGCCGGGGGACTGGTCTCACTGCTCATGGGAATCGATGGTCGGATCGGACAATCGATCGTGATCGCCGTCGTCGGCATCCTGATGATCATCTACGTGCTGGTCGGCGGCATGAAGGGCACCACCTGGGTGCAGATCGTGAAGGCGTTCCTGCTCATCGCCGGTGCCGTCGTGATGACGATCTGGGTACTGGCGATCAACGGCTTCAATCTCAACACTCTGCTCGAAGCCGCCGTCGCAGCGTCTCCCGAGGGCGATGCTGTTCTCGCTCCCGGCCTGCAGTACGGCGCCAACCCGTTGGACTTCGTCTCGCTGGGACTCGCGCTCGTCCTCGGTACCGCGGGCCTCCCGCACGTGCTGATGCGGTTCTACACGGTCCCCACGGCCAAAGAGGCACGACGGTCGGTGGTCTGGGCCATCTGGCTGATCGGCGGCTTCTACCTGCTGACGCTGGTTCTCGGTTACGGCGCGGGCGCGCTGGTCGGACCGGAGGTCATCAGGGAGGCGCCCGGCGGTGTGAACTCCGCGGCACCGCTGCTGGCGCAGTACCTCGGCGGGCCGCTGCTGCTCGGGCTCATCTCGGCGGTCGCCTTCGCGACGATCCTCGCGGTGGTCGCGGGTCTCACCATCACGGCGGCAGCATCCTTTGCTCATGACATCTATGCGAATGTCATCCAGAAGGGCCGCAAGAAGCCAGACGGTTCACCAGTCGATCCCGACCCGCAGGCCGAGGTGAAGGTGGCCAGACGCACGGTCGTCGTCATCGGCATCCTGGCGATTGTCGGTGGTATCGGCGCACAGGGGCAGAACATCGCATTCCTGGTTGCGCTCGCCTTCGCCGTCGCCGCATCCGCGAACCTGCCGACCATCCTGTACTCGCTGTTCTGGCGTCGGTTCAACACCCGGGGCGCGCTGTGGAGCATGTACGGCGGTCTCGGCTCGGCGATCATCCTCATCGTGCTCTCGCCGGTGTTCTCCGGATCGGAGACGGCGATGATCCCGTCGATCGACATCGCGATCTGGCCGTTGAACAACCCTGGAATCGTGTCGATCCCGCTCGGGTTCCTGCTCGGATGGCTCGGTACGATCACCAGTCGCACGGCAGAGTCCCGTCAGCTGGCAGCAGAGATGGAGGTGCGTTCGCTGACCGGATTCGGTGCGGAGAAGGCGACCGAGCACTGACTGCCGTCGACGCAGCTCGCTGCTAGCGCGAATCCTCGGCCGCACTCGGTCGGGGGTTCGCGCCGTCTAGTTCTTCTCGAGGTCGAGGAGGTACCGCTTGTATTCGGGATGTGCGCCGTACTGACCGACCGTGCCGTCTGCCCGGACCACGCGGTGCACCGGCACGATGATCGAGAACGGAGTGAGTCGACATGCGGTGCCGACGGCCCGCGCGGCTCCGGCACGACCGGCGAGAACCGCGATCTCTCCGTAGCTGGCGGTCTCGCCCCAGCCGATCTTCGTGATCTGCTCGAGAGCGTCTCGATGGAACCCCTTGGTCAGTCGCCAGTCGAGCCGCACGTGCTCGTCGAAGCGCACGGGCTTGCCGGCAAAATAGCCGTCGAGCAGGTGAGCCAGCTCGTCTGCGGCACCCGGGTCGGGTACGGGGGGCTCGTGCAACCGCGTCGAGATGCTCTCGAGCAGCCACGGAACCGATGGGTCGGATGCCTCCGACAGGTCGAAGTTGACGATCCCCTCGTCGGAGAAGACCACCAGTGCATCCCCGAAAGGGGTGGGGGCGAAGTCATAGCGGAAGGTCATGACCCCATCTTGAACCCTGCGGAAGACACGAGAACCTCGATATCGCGCGAGTGGGGGAGAAGCGGTCGATCCACTCCAGTGGTGGAGGAAAAGTGGCTCATTCCGGTGAAACCCGCCCAGGATACAGGGTCTGCGGCGGTGTGGAGCTTAGTCTGTCGTATGTGTGGCGACGTGAAGACAAGGCCGCGAGCGCCGCGGCAGCGGATGCCGCGATGACGATCGGCGATCAATCAGACGACGCGACCGCCGTCGCGGTCGCGCATATCGCCGACGCCGAGCGCACGCGTCTGCGGGCAGAGGCAGCTGACCTGGGTGGACAGTCCCCCCTGACCACGTACCGTGACACCGTCGAAGGCGGCATCGACATCTCCAAGGCTCACCCGGGGAGCCTGCCGCAGTTCATCACCGGAAAGTCGACGCTGCTGTCGAACCTGTTCCGTGACGAGGTCGGACTGCGCACTGCGCGCCTGGCGGCCGAACGCATCACCGCGAAGAACACCGAGCTTCGCACCGTCCGCGGCATCGACGCCGTGCATCTCTCCGTCGGCATCTCCGGATGGCGCATCGGCGGCGCTGACTTCGCAGCTCCGGTCCTCCTCCGTCCGCTGGCGATCCGTCGGCACCACACCGACTACGAGCTGAAGCTGCAGGGCGCCTTCGTGGTCAACCCCGCGCTCGTCCGAATCGCACGCGAGCACTTCGGCATCACGATCGACGCAGAAGCACTGGCATCCCTCGCCTATGACGGGGGAATCTTCAAGCCTCAGCCCGTGATCGACCGACTGCGAGCGGCGACCCAGTCGATCGATACCTTCACCGTGCTGCCGCGTCTGGTGGTTTCGACGTTCGCTGACGTGGGCGCAAACATGTCGCGCGACAGCCGCACGCTGGATCATCAGCTGCTCAATGCGCTCGCAGGTCACGTCGATGACCGCGAACAGGTCACCGCGCCGCGACCGCAGCCGCATGTCACCAGCCCTGATGAGCGTGCTCCCGCATCGGACACGCTGCTGCTCGATGCCGATGCTGAGCAGGAGTCCGTGCTCAGCCGCATCTCTGCCGGGCACTCGCTGGTTGTCGCGACGCTCCCGGGCACCGGCGGCACCCAGACCGTGATCAACGCTCTGGGCGAGTTGGTCCGCGCGGGCAAGCGGGTGCTCGTCGTCTCGGCCAGGCGCTCCACGCTCGATGGCGTCCGCCATCGCCTGAGCAGCATCGGGCTCGACAGCCTCGCGGTCTCACCAGGCAGCATCCGTCGTGATCTCGTGCGCGCCATCGGCCGCAACGAGAAGGCCACCGCCCCGAAGGCCGGCGACGTCGACGACGCTCTCGTGCGCCTGCGCAACGTGCTGCTCGACTACCGCAAGGCGCTCTCGACTCCGATCGATGGGCTGGATGCCACGATCCTCGACGCGACGCGGCACCTGACTCGTCTCGCATCTCTTCCCACCCCGCCGTCGACCACCGCGCGACTGAACGCCGACACGTTACGCAGGCTCGCCGGTGGCCGCGCAGATGCTGCCGCAGCGCTGGTGCAGGCGGCGCGACTGGGCGAGTTCCGCTTCGGCCCGGATGATTCGCCCTGGTACGGCGTGAACTTCCGCAGCACCCAGGATGCTCGTGCGGCCCACGAACTCGCCGGCAGGCTGCACGCCACGGATGTTCCTGACGTTCTCGAACGTGGCTACGCGCTGATCTCGCAGACGCGGATGCGTCCGTTCGCCACGATCGACGAGCTCGGCGAGTACCTGCGTCTGCTCGAGGGAATTCGCGACTCGCTGGACCGCTTCAGCCCGACCGTCTTCGAGCGTCCGCTGGGCGAGCTGATCCAGGCGCACGGATCGCGCCGCGACGCCCCCACCATGTCGGGCGCGAACCGCCGCAGGCTGCGCAAGCTCGCCAAGGAGTACGTGCGTCCAGGCGTCCACATCACAGAGATGCACGAGGCGCTGCTGCGCATCCAGCAGCAGCGCACGCAGTGGCAGCGCTTCGTCGACGCCGGCGTTGCACCCGAGATTCCGCTCGGGCTCGGTGACGTGTACGCGTCGTGGGAGCGCGTGACCGCGGAGCTTTCCGAGCTGGACGCCGCGCTTGGCCGTCGGGAGCCGCTGGCGACTCTGCAGGTAGAGCGGCTCGTGCGCACTCTTGCAGGGCTCGCTGCGCAGTCCGACGTCTTCGACAACCTCGTCGAGCGCGCCACGATCCGCGACAAGCTGGCCACCCTCGGCCTTGAGCCGCTGCTGGCAGAACTGTCGGTGCGGCACGTCTCAGATGACGAAGTCGCCGATGAGCTGGAGTTCGCCTGGTGGCAGTCGCTGCTCGAGCGGGTGCTGCAGGATGACCGCGCGCTGCTCGGTGCCAACACCGCAGTGGTCGATCGTCTCGAGCGTGATTTTCGTCTCGTCGATGAGGCGCACGCGTCGATGGCCGGACCTCTGCTCTCGTGGCAGCTCGCCAACCAGTGGCGTATCGCGATCGTCGACGAACCGACCGAGTCGCAGAACCTCCGCCGTGCGCTCACGCAGGGCACTCCGACGACCGCCGAGATCGTGTCGGCGGCACCGACTCTCATGAATGTCCTCGCGCCGGCATGGATCGCCTCGCCGTATCTGGTCCCCGAGATCCCGGACTCGGTCGAGTTCGACACCGTGCTCCTGGCAGATGCCGCCGCGATCAACCTCGCCGAAGCGGCCCCGGCCATCCGGCGCGCGCGTCAGGTCATCGCTTTCGGCGATCCCGTCACGCAGCGCCCAACGCCGTTCGATCTGGCAGTCGACGCCGGAGAGGACTGGGAGAACGAAGTCCCCTTCGACGATGTCTCGGTCTTCGAGCGCCTCGCGGAGCTGCTGCCGGTCATGACGCTCACGCGCAGCTATCGCGCCGGTGGCGAGGATCTCGCCGAGCTCATCAACGACGCGTTCTATGGCGGCGAGATCGTCTCTCTGCCGTGGGCTGGTTCCTACCTCGGACGCGGCAGCCTCACCGTCGACTATGTCGAGGGCGGAGTGGGCGCACCGAACCCGATCTCGGGAGCGGTGGAGAGCCCGGATGCCGAAGTCGCCCGTGTAGTGACGCTCGTGGTCGAGCACGCCGTGCACCGCCCCTCCGAGTCGCTCATGGTGATCACGGCCAGCGCGCGTCACGCGGAGCGCGTGCGCGCCGCGGTGACGACAGCCTTCGCCGGACGATCGGATGTCGCCGACTTCGTCGGCCGCGACACTGCAGAGCCGTTCGCCGTGCTCACCCTGGAAGAGTCAGCCGCTGAGAGCCGCGATCGGGTGATCTTCTCGCTCGGATACGGCCTGACCAAGCACGGCAGGGTGCTCAGTGATTTCGGAGACCTCTCCACGCCTGATGGTGAACGGCTGCTCACAGTCGGCATGACCCGTGCGCGCCGATCGATGGTGATCGTGTCCTCCATCCGCCCTTCGTCCTTCGATGACGGACGGCTCGCGCACGGCGCATCCACTCTCATGTCGATTCTCGGCGGCCTCGCCTCCCGTGGGCGTGAGTCCCGTCTGGAAGACCTCGCCGACCCGCTGACGCTGGCTCTGGCCAGAGAGCTTCGCCGGCTCGGAGCATCCGTCGATGTCGATTATCGCGGGCTGCTCCCGCTGGTAGCTCAGTACGACGGCAAGGCCGTCGTCATCGAATCCGATTCCGAAACGCTGGGGGAGTCGCTGCGTGAGTCGCTGCGACTGCGTCCGCACGCGCTGCGCCGCCTGGGCTGGCACTATGTGCGAGTGCATGCTTTCGACCTGTACAGCGATCCGGTGACCGCGGCATCCCGCATTGCGGCCGTTCTCGGCATCGCCCCCGATGCGGTGCGCGCCGAAACCGACACGCAGCCGATCGACCTGCCAGATGTCTGAGCAAGGCGACACGCAACCCGAACGGCAGAAGATCGTCCGGGTTGCGGGAAGCCGCCGTGCCCGGCTGACGCCTGTTGCGGGGACCGATCCCTCGCCGGAGGTGCCGCCGAAGAGCGAACGCCGGACGCCGCACGGCGCGAAGGGCCCCAACGACGATGAGCTGTTCCGTGACGTTCCACCGCACTACTGAGGCGCACAGCGAAAGAGGGCGGTCGGCGCGGAATTCCGCGCGAACCGCCCTCTCGGCGTTTCAGCTGGGCGAACTCAGGCGCCTGTGCCTGCGTTCTTGCGCAGCAGGTCGCGGATCTCGATGAGCAGATCCTGCTCGCTCGGCAGGGTCTCCTCTTCGACGGCTGGGTTCTTCGCCGCCAGACGCTCCTTGTACCTGTTCATCGGCAGGACGAACACGAAGTACACCACGAGTGCGACAGCGATGAAGCTGATGATCGCCGAGATCAGGTCACCCAGCGGGAAAGTCACCGGGTTGCCATAGATGTTCGTCAGCGTCGGACCAAAATTGCCGGCAGCATCCGCTTCGAAGAAAAGCGCCACAATCGGGTTGATGACGCTGGAGACGACTGCGTTGACGATTGCCGTGAAGGCTCCGCCGATGACCACGGCGACAGCCAGATCGATGACGTTGCCCTGTGCGATGAATTCTTTGAAACCCTTGAACATTGGGTACCCCCAGGTCGTGTCAGGCCTCAGGTAGAGGCCGGAGCAGCCGCAGGCGCTGGGTTAGTGCCCGTCGACTTGTCCGTCTTCGATGATGCCGAGGAACTGTTCGCATTCCCAGCGCCACTCCGCGAATCGGTCCGATAGAATCCCGAGCCGTTGAAGGTCACCCCGATCGATCCGTACTGCTTGCGTAGCGTGCCGCCGCACTCGGGGCAGGTGGTCAGCGCGTCATCGGAAAAGGACTGGACGGCGTCGAAGGCGTGGTCGCACGAGGTGCAGGCATAGGCATAGGTAGGCATCGTGATCTCAGTGGTTCAGTGTCGCGCGGGCGACAGGTGGATGGTGCGAACAGGAGTGACGATGCCGGTTATCGGCTGATCGTGCAGCTCGCGGGGAAGGGACTCGAGGACTTCGGAATCGAAGGTCACGGCGTAGACGGGCGGAGCGGCACTCATCGATGCGATGGTCTTGTCGAAGTAGCCGCGGCCCCAACCGAGGCGGGTGCCGCGAGTATCCACTGCAGCCGCCGGGATGATCATGAGGTCGACGTTCTCGAGAGCGGTCGGGTCGAGCGGTTCACCGCTCGGCTCTGACAGTCCGAACCGGCCTTCTCTGAAGTCACCGGCTTCGTCAGCGACCGCCCAGTCGAGAAGCCCGTCTGTGCGCGTGATCGGAAGAAGAACGCGGATGCCGCGGCGCACCGCGCCCGCGATGAAGGAGCGCGTGCCGGGTTCGGTCGGCGTCGACACGAAACACGAGATGGTCCGCGCGCCGCGGGCGGCAACGAGCGCATCGAGCTGTGTAGTAAGACCGGATGCCGCGGCGCCACGCTCGTGCGCCGAGAGTGCGAGTCGGCGGTCACGGAGCTCGCTGCGCAATGCGCGCTTGGCCCGTATGACCTCATCCGACATACGGCGATTCTACGTGGCAGCACCGTCGAGACGGCGCACTATGCTGGCCGCATGGGAAAGCACTCGATGAAAGCAGTCATTCCAGCGGCGGGGCTCGGCACGAGGTTCCTTCCCGCGACGAAGGCCATGCCCAAGGAGATGCTGCCCGTTGTCGACAAGCCGGCGATTCAGTACGTCGTAGAAGAGGCGGCAGCGGCAGGCATCGACGACATTCTCGTGATCATCGGCCGCAACAAGAACATGATCTCCAACCACTTCGACTCGGTGCCAGAGCTCGAAGTGAAGCTCACTGAGAAAGGCGACATGAAGCGCCTTGAGCGAGTGATGAAGTCGAGCGACCTCGCAGACATCCACTACCTCCGTCAGGGGGAGCCGAAGGGCCTCGGACACGCAGTGCTGCGTGCAAAGGCACACGTCGGCGACAGCCCCTTCGTCGTCATGCTCGGTGATGACCTGATCGATGAGCGCGACCCGCTGATCACGACGATGATGGCCGAGCACGAGCGCACCGGCGCGACAGTGGTCGCGCTCATGGAAGTCGACCCCTCGCAGATCCACCTCTACGGCGCCGCGGCGATCGAGGCGACCGATGATGACGACATCGTGCGAGTCACGGGCCTCGTCGAGAAGCCTGCGCAGGAAGACGCTCCCTCCAATCTCGCGATCATCGGACGCTATGTGCTGCCCGCTTCGGTCTTCCCGATCCTCGAGCGCACCGAGCCCGGCAAGGGCGGCGAGATCCAGCTGACGGACGCGCTGCAGGAGCTCGCAGCCGAGTCCGATGGCCCGGGCGTGACCGGCGTAATCTTCCGCGGTCGGCGCTATGACACCGGGGACCGGGTCGACTACATCAAGGCGATCGTTCAGCTCGCCACCGATCGCGACGACCTCGGCAGCGATCTGCGTCCGTGGCTGAAGGACTTCGCCGCGAGCCTGTAGGCCGCCCGGCTGTGAGGAATCGATGGACCTGCTGCAAGGGCACCGTCATGGACCGGTTGAGCTGAGGCTCATCCGGACCAGAGACGCACGGGTGCTGCAGCAGGAGCTGCTCGCCAATCGGTCGTGGTTGCAGCGCTGGGAAGCCACGATCCCTGGCGGGATCGCTTCTTTCGATATGCGACTGAGTATTCGTCGCCTGCTGCAGCAGTACCGTGATGGGGGCGGCTACCCCTTCGTGATGCTGCACGACGGCCAGATCGCCGGGCAGCTCAACGTGTGGGGCGTCGCCAGAGGCTCGCTCAACTCAGCGACCATCGGATACTGGGTCAGCGAGCGCTTCGCGGGGCTGGGGATAACTCCGGCAGCGGTAGCGATGGCCACAGACGCCTGCTTCACCGAGTATGGGCTGCACAGGATGGAGATCTGCATCCGTCCTGAGAACGCGGCAAGTCTCCGCGTGGTGCAGAAGCTCGGATTCCGTTACGAGGGGTACCGGCGACGGTTCATTCACATCGACGGCGATTGGCGCGATCACTACGCGTTCGCGTTGACGCGTGAGGATGCGCCCGAGGGCGTACTGGCGCGCTGGGTGAGCGGACGTGCACCGCAGGATGCCGCCGCCATCCCCCCATCCGACCGCCTTTCGATCTGAATTTCTGCACAGTCGGGGAGCGACACGCGTCACGACTGAGGCGCGCGAGCCGTGCTGTCGCATACCGTTGAGGCTATGAATGGGCCGGTGCTGAGTGGGGGCGTGATCGTCCTCGTCGCGGTACTGCTGTGGATGCTGTACCTGCTGCCGTCTTGGCGTGGCCGCTACCAGTACAACGCCGCGGAGCGAAACGCCGTGCGCTTGAACCAGGCGCTGCGTGTTCTCGCCGAGACGAGTGAGACTCCTGATGAGGTTCGACTCGAACTCAACGCCCGCACCGCACACGCCCAGCAGAGGCTCGCCAAGCGTTTGCAGGCCGAGAGGGAATCCGCAGAACTCGAGACTCTTCGCGCCGAATTGGCAGCGACTCGCGCTGACCCTGTGGTCCGTCAGGCCAGGGTGAGGCGCCGCGTTCGCGTCACGGCGACAGTCATGCTGGTAGCAGGGCTCGCGGTAGCGGCATTCGGCGTATGGCAGCTGGTCGTCAGCGGTGCGCAGCTCATGATCTGGATCGGAGGCGCGCTGGCGCTCATCGCCGCCGCAACGCTGCAGAAGATGGCCTCTGTTGCGAACCGTGCCGCACGCCGACCTGTTGTCCACAGCGTCGAAGAGAAGACGTCGCGAGTGTCTCCTCCGCTGCACGATCAGGGTCGTGCGACGTCGTGGACGCCTCGTCCGCTGCCCGCACCCATGGCGACGGTGAGCGGTTCGCTGGCGCAGAACGCTCGCGCGGAGATCGAGGAGCAGCAGGAGCTGCGCCGTGCGGCCCGCGTCGCCGAGCTCCGTGCCCGTGCGGCGCAGATGGCTCCACCGGAACCGGTGGCAATCCCCGTGGCATCTCCCGCGCCGGCTGTTGCAGAGAGCAACTCGCCGTACTCCCGGATGGGTTTCGTCGATGACGCGGAGATCGAAGATCACGTTCGGCATCTGCTTGAGCGTCGTGCTGCCGGATGACCCGTTCCTCGGCGCAGCACGCCTTTCGAGCGTGATAATCTAGCTGAGGTTCATGGGCCTATGGCGCAGTTGGTAGCGCGCCTCGTTCGCATCGAGGAGGTCAGGGGTTCGAATCCCCTTAGGTCCACCAAAAGATTTACCTCGAACCGACACAGTTCGTTCTCCCGTTGGGAGTCGTGGTGCGAGATGGACTCCTTCTGACCGTAGCGCTCACGCACCGTGGTGGGCAGCGAATCTAATCGCCACCCACCACGGTGCGTGAGGCTGTGATCGGTCAGCTGCGTTCCAGCTCTGCCTCCAAGGCGTCAACCGGAGCATCGACCAGTGCGAGTTCGTCCGCTTCGACCTCGTCGACCGGTAGTCGTCGCGGTGCGAAGAGGGCGCATACGAAGGCGGCGAGGCTCAGGGTTGCGCTGATCAGGAACACCGACACCACTCCAGCGGTGGTGTAGACGGGGACTCCCTCGATGATCTCGACGCCGAAGCTATTCATGGCTGCTCCAGCGATCTGCGTGGAGAGCGCGACGACCACTCCGGAGATGGCCCCCATCATGCCGGCGGTTGCCGCACGAACCTTCATCGGGGACGACGCCATGAGCTGGTATCCAGCGGCGCCCCAGGCCATCGCCTGGATGCCGAAGAGTCCGTAACCGAGCATGGACATCCATGCCTCGGATCGCCCGAAAGCGAGAACGAGAGCGCCAGCCAAGCTGAACAACGGTCCTACGGTCAGGAAGATCCATGGGCCGGTGCGCTTCATCGCGAAACCCACCGCGAAGCCGACCGCGACGATGAGTATCGCGTACGGGGCCATGTAGAACGCGAGAGTGGTCACATCGATGCCAAAACCGTAAGAGCCACCGGTGAGCTCGCGCGAGGTCTGGAGGAAAGTGGGCAGATAGGAAGCCGTGACCGTGCCGGATGCCTGGGAGAACGAGTAGACGAGGATCACGGTGAGGAGTGGGCGAGTCGCGAGGAGCTTGGTATTGATGAACGGCTCCCGCACTCGTCCTTCGTAGAACGACCAGGCGATCAGGAGGGCGAGTCCTCCACCGATCGTGCCGATGCTCCGGATGTCGGTCCAGCCCCAGCCTTGCACCTCCGTGACGCCCAGCATGAGCAGGAGGAGACCGGCGGCAAGCCAAACGGCCCCGAGGAGGTCGATCCGGGCGGGGTTTCGCACCGAAGTCTCGGGGATGAGAGCGATCACGCCCACCGATCCGACGACCCCGATGGCAGCCAGGAACCAGAAGACCGAGCTGACGCCGAAGTTGTCGATGAGCAGTCCCGCGATGAACGGACCGATGACCGCGACGGCGCCGATTCCATTGCTGGTGAGGGCGATCCCGATGCTCCGCATGTGGTTCGGAAACACGTCACGGATAAGCGCGATGGAGATGGGGAGGAAAGCGATGCTGACCGCGGACAGAGCCCGTCCGATGAGCAGGATCGTCCAGGTGGGTGCGATGGCAGAGACGACTGCTCCCACAAGAGCGATCGCGGCCGTGATCAGCAGCACCCGTTTCTTGCCGAAGCGATCACCGAGCTTGCCGACGATCGGCGTAGCGATCGCGCCGACGAGGCTGAAGATGGTGAGGGACCAGCCGATCTGTGTCGTTTCGTACTTGACCGCAAACTGCGGCAGCGCGGGGGAGACGAGCAGGAAGCCCAGTCCTGTCTGCTCCGTGAGCACGATCAGAAAGACGAGCCCGGCGTACCAGCGACCTCGTCCAGCGGGTTTCTCCACTGCGGTGATTCCGCGAGAAGTGTTCAAGGTGACTCCTTTGTCACAGTGCGGCGATGCCGCTCGGTTGGATGTTGACGGTTCCTCAACGGGGGAGTGAGTTCGCCGGGGCGGCATCGTTGCCTCCCTTCGGCCTCCGCGGTCCACAGATATGGAGGTCTGGTCAGACTTCCGTCTGTCTGTGCAACTGCAGGATCACCCCGGTGTTGACAACGTAGTGATCATATGGACGCAGTGTCAATAGTGAATTGGGTGCGCTCGCCGAACGGCCGAGGGGTGCAGTCCAGTTGGCCGCTGCGCGACTACTGGATTGCACCCCTCGAAGCTGCTACGAATTCACGCCTGCCAGGAGCTCTGCGGTGTGTGCGGTGAGAACGTCGCGCGCCTGAGTCGGGTGAGGGTATATCCATCTGCGGCCCTGAGCGATCGCCTTCAAGGTGAGCTCTGCGACCTCATCCGCGGTGAGCCCTTCCTCAGCGAGCAGCGTCGCCAGCCGCTCCCGGAAGGCTTCCGCCGCCACGTCGCCGGTGCTGAGAGCATCCACGAAGATCCGGGTGCGCACCGGGCCCGGCAGCAGGATCGAGACCTGCAGCGGGGAGGAGATTGAATCGAGGTCGGCCTGCAACGACTGTGCAAGCACGCGTACCGCGTGCTTGCTGACGGTGTACGAGGCCTGTGACGCGCCGATCGAGATCCCGCCGATGGACGAGGTGAACAGGATGTGCCCGCTTGCGCCGTTCTCGATCATCGCCGGGGTGAATGCCCGCATTGTGTAGAAGGCGCCGTTTACGTTCACGGCCTCGACTCGCGCCCAGTCGGCAGGGGAGGTCTCCCAGGCGAGGCCGGTCTGTTCGATACCCGCGTTGCATGCCACGAACGCGGGTACGCCCAGCGACTCCAGGGCACGTTCGGCTGCGGCAGCGACAGAATCCCAGTTCGAGACGTCGACTTGCAGCGCGGTCGCTTTGCCTCCTTGTGCAGTGATATCGGAGGCGATCTCAGCAGCGCGGCGTTCGTCGACGTCCGCGACCACCGCATGCATTCCGACCTGCAGTGCGGTGTACCGCGCGAGCCCTTCTCCGATGCCCGATCCGGCGCCCGTGATGAAGGCGACTCGTCCGTGCAGTTGGTCGAAGCTGGTCATGGTGTTCTCCCTGGTGCGTCAGTGTTCGCGCGATCCACAGCGATTGCGATATCGCAATCGGCGCCGCACTGCCGCTATTTGAGCATCACTATAGACGGGGTGTCAATAACACCAGTAGCTCGAGTTGATTAGGCCCCGGCAATGCCGTCAACGATGTCCATCCACGCGTCGGCCATGAGTTGCGCGGCGAGTTCGTGATCGAAGGACTCGGCATTGAGATGCTTGCGGAACAGGTGCAGCAGGGGGGGAAAGAAGATGATCGCGTAGATATCGGCCCGCTGGGGATCGCTGATGACGTCGGCGTCGAGCAGCGCGCGAGACAGAGCGGTGACGTCCGGGAGGTTGTCGGGGAAAAGCATGTGCTGGATTGCGGTGTCGGAATCCGCAGCTTCGTAGACCGGCCGGAGGAGGCCTTCGAGGTCAGTCCATCGTTGCATCGCATCGAGGATCCAGTGTCGGACTGCGTCGCGGTCCTGGATCTTGAATGCCTGCGCGAGTCCGGGGTACGGGTCGCCGAACTCACCTTCGACTCGCTGGAGGAGATCCTTCAGGATGTCTGCTTTCGTGTGGAAGTGCAGGTAGAACGTCCCCCGGCTGGTCCCGGCTTCTTCGGTGATCTGATCCACCGTGGTCTGAACGTATCCCTGCTCCGCGAACACACGGACGGCGGCGTCTGTCAACAGTGCGCGAGTCAGCTCGCGGTGCGAGGCTTGCACGCGCCTGCGTCGCGTGGTCCTCGCTGGCGTCTCCTCCATGCCTCCACCCTACCGTCGCGTCAGTGGGGCCCGACGTAGTGCCCTTTTCTCGATAGGAACCCGTTGGTCCGCATGGCCCGGCGAACGAGTATTGACATAGTGTCTATCAAATGGCTAGATTGCCCATAAGTTGGTTGCTTCGCCTCAGCGGAGCAACGAAAAGCTCGTCAATGTAGACCAGCGAGAGGACGAAGATGTCATACCCCTACGATCCAGAAGTCCAGGCGACTGTTCCATACGCCCCGGAGATCGACTTAGAAGACATACACGCGGCGAGGGCGATGCTTGCGCAGGCAACGGCAGGAATGCCTCCGTTCGCTCCGGAGAGCGGCGTCACGCTGGTCGAGCTCCACAGCGGCGGTTCCGAACAGGACGCGCCACCGGTCGACCTGTTCCTCGTCAAGCCATCGGAGCAGTCAGCAGCGAACGCGCTCCCTGTCCTGCTGTGGTTCCACGGGGGCGGGTTCGTCTTCGGCAACGCGCGGGAGTCTCTGCCGTTCCTGGACGCCGCGGTCAGGCAAACGGGCGTGGTCGGGATCTCCGTGCAGTACAGCTTGGCGCCTGAGGCAACGTTCCCTACCCCCATCGATGAGGGCCTGGCCGCACTGAACTGGATCATCGCCCACGCCACCGAACTGGGCATCGATCCCGAGCGAATCGCGCTGGGCGGGCAGAGCGCCGGCGGTGCCTTCGCAGCCGCTCTCGCCCTCCGGTCGCGCGACGAAGGCGGGCCGAAGATCGCGTTCCAGCTCCTCGACATTCCCGTCACCGACGACCGCATCGCGACTCCGTCGGTCACCGACTACGCTGACGGCCTCCTGTGGAATACCCGGAATGCACAGCTGAGCTGGGAAGCCTACCTCGGGGGGACGGGCGAGCCAGTCTCGCCGTACGCCGCACCGGCGCGTGCAGAAGACCTCACGGGTCTGCCGCCGGCATTCATCACGGTCAACCAGTTCGACCCGCTCCGCGACGAGGGCATTGAATACGCACGTCGCCTCGCTCACGCCAACGTGCAGACCGAGCTGCATATGTATGCCGGCACCTTTCACGGTTCCTCTGGGATCGCTCTGACCGCAGCGGTGTCCCTCCGTCAGAACTCCGACCTGATTGCGGCGCTCGGCCGCGCTTTCGTTACTTCTGTACCTGTCAACGATGAGAGGAACTGACTATGAGTACCAACATGAACACCGATCTTGACGCTGTCGTCATCGGTGCCGGCTTCGGGGGGCTCTACGCCCTGCACTCACTGCGCGAGAAGGGATTCACTGCGATCGCGTTCGAAGCAGGCTCGAGCGTCGGCGGGACATGGTTCTGGAACCGCTACCCCGGAGCCCGTTGCGACGTCGAGAGTCTTGCCTACCAGTACTCCTTCAGCCAGGAGCTGGTGGACGAGTGGCGGTGGAGCGAACGGTACGCCACGCAGCCCGAGATCCTTGCCTACGCTGAGTTCGTCGCAGACCGCTACGACCTGCGTCGCGACATCGTCTTCAACGTTCGTGTGGAAGCAGCAACTTTCAATGAGGACGGCGCCTACTGGGACGTACACACCAGCGACGGCGCCCAGCGGACGGCTCGCCACATCATCTCGGCCACGGGTTCGCTCTCTGCGGTCGCGCTCCCTCCCTATGAAGGCATCCGCGAGTTCTCCGGGGAGATCTACCACCCCGGCGCCTGGCCCGCAGAGGGTGTCGACTTCACCGGCAAGCGGGTCGCGGTGATCGGCGTCGGCTCCTCTGGCGTGCAGCTCATCCCGGAGGTCGCCAAGCAGGCCGCCGAGCTCACCGTGTTCCAGCGCACGCCCGCATATGCCATCCCGGCTCGGAATCGTCCGCTCTACGACGATGAGATCCACTGGGCACGTCGTCACCACGCGCAGATCGCCGAGAACGCGCGCGACTCCGCCTCCGGGGTCGACACGCTGATCACCAATGATTCCATCCTGGAGACCCCGGAGCCGCAGCGCACACTCACGCTGGAGAAGAACTGGAAACTCGGAGGAAACCTCTTCCTCACCGCCTTCTTGGACGCCAATACCAACCTGGAAGCCAACGAGCTCATGGCCCAGTTCGTGCGGGACAAGATCAGGGGGCTCGTCGACGACCCTGAGGTCGCCCGCAAGCTCACGCCGACCGACTATCCGATCGGCGCGAAGCGGATCATCACCGACACGAATTTCTACCCCACGTTCAACCTGTCGCATGTGCACCTCGTCAGCCTCCTCGAGGAGCCGATTGAGCGGATCCTCGCGGACGGCATCCGGACCAGCGCGGGGGACTACCCGGTCGACGTCATTATCTACGCCACCGGTTACGACAGCATGACCGGACCGCTGACCCGCATCGACATCTGTGGCCGCGGCGGGAAATCGCTGAAGGAGGCGTGGGCTGACGGCGTCCACACGTACCTCGGTATCGCGACCACCGGGTTCCCGAATCTGTTCACGATCACGGGGCCGCAGAGCCCGTCGGTGACCGCGAACATGTTCGCGTCGATCGAGCAGCATGTCGACTGGACCGTGGAATGCATGGACCACATGCGTCGCAACGACCTCGTTGCGATCGATCCGTTCCCCGAATCCGAGGAGTGGTGGAACAACGAAGTCAATGCGGCGGTGGAGAAGACGCTCTACCTGCATGCCAAATCCTGGTACCGAGGCTCGAACATCGACGGCAAGCCCGACCAGTTCCTGGTCTATACCGGCGGCCTCAACACCTATCGCAATATCTGCGACGAGATCGCAGCGGACGGCTACCGCGGATTCGAGCTCGAAAGCGCGCAGAGCTTCGCCAGGGAAACAGTCGAAGCGAGCAGGATCTCAGCATGACGGGACGCCTTGCGGGAAAGACCGCACTGATCACTGGCGGAGCGATGGGCATGGGGGCAGCCCATGCCCGTGCATTCGTCGCCGAAGGAGCACAGGTCGTCATCGCGGACCTCGCCGATGACGCGGGGACTGCGCTGGCCGACGAACTCGGTGACGCAGCCCGCTTCGTCCACCTGAACGTCACTGACCCGGCGCAATGGGAGTCAGCCGTCGCCGAGACGGTCGGGCACTTCGGAAAACTCAACGTTCTGATCAACAACGCCGGCATCTTCACAACCGGATCGCTCGAGGAATACACCCTCGAGACATGGGACAAGACTCTCGCGATCAACCTGACAGGCGCTTTCCTCGGGCTCAAGAGCGCGGTCGCTGCGCTCGCAGAGGCCGCCCCGGCGTCCGTCGTGAACATCTCCTCGACTGCGGGAATCGAGGGGTATCCGGGCTTCCATGGCTACAGCGCCTCCAAATGGGGATTGCGCGGACTCACTCGCTCAGCCGCACTGGAACTCGCGGATCGAAGCATCCGGGTGAACAGCGTGCATCCGGGAGGCATCGCGACGCCTCTCCTCCAAGCCCTCCGAACCATCGAAGAGTCCGACCTCGAGGGGAGCACGCTCGAGCGACTCGCGCGACCGGAGGAGATCACAGGTCTTCTCGTTTTTCTCGCCAGCGATGAGTCGTCGTTCGTCACCGGGGCGGAGCACGTCATCGATGGCGGCGTCACAGCAGGAACGATGGTATGAGATCTGCAGACACTGATCGCCCTACGGGCACGGAAATTAGGAGGAACTACATGGATGCTCGCAATCACGACGGCGTCGCGATCGTCACTGGCGGAGCACGAGGAATCGGGGCGGCGTGCGCTGAGCGACTCGTGAGCGATGGCTTTCGTGTCGTCATCGCCGATGTGCTCGACGCCGACGGCGAGGCTCTCGCGGCTCGACTGGGTAACGGACGCTACGTCCATCTCGACGTTGTCGATGAAGCGCAGTGGGGCGATATGGTCGCCGACGTCGAAGCGAGCCTGGGGCCGGTTAACGTCCTGGTAAACAACGCCGGCATCGTGCACAACCAGCCCTTGGAAGAACTGAGTGCGGATGACTACCGCAAGGTGATCGACATCAACCAGGTCGGCGTCTTCTTGGGGATGCGGGCAGTGGCGCCGAGCATGCGCCGTGCCGGTCACGGATCGATCATCAATATCTCGTCGGTCGCGGGCATCATCGCATTCCCGAACGTGCTCGGGTACGTGGCGTCGAAGTGGGCGGTCCGAGGGATGTCGAAGGCAGCCGCTCAAGAGCTCGGCAAGGACAACATCCGGGTGAATTCGGTGCATCCGGGCATCATCGAGACGCCGATGACTGTGGGTACGGGCTCATTCGAGCAGACCGCGCACCAGCCGCTGGCCCATCCCGGCGAACCCGGTGACATCGCGGCGGCCGTCGCGTTCCTGGCCGCTGATGAGTCGAAATACATGACTGGAACCGAACTCGTCGTCGATGGCGGATTCACGAGCCAGTAGATCGCCAGACTCAGCCGGTGCGGGCCCGCAGCCGGAGTTCAATCATTAAGAAGAAGGAGTACGACATGGCGGGAAATCGGCTGGAGAACAAGGTCGCGATCGTTACCGGAGGAGGATCAGGGCTCGGCCTCGCCTCGGCGAAGCTCTTCGTAGCAGAGGGGGCCCGCGCTGTGATCATCGTGGACCTCGACTCACCGAAAGCCAGGGACGCGGCGGTCGGGATCGGAGCGGAGTTCATCCCCGTGGACGTCAGCGATGCCGCGGCGATGGACGCGCTGGTGCAGGGAGTGTTCGACAAGTACGGTCGCCTCGACGTGATGTTCAACAATGCTGGTATCAGCCTCCTGAAACCGATCCTGGAAACCGAGGACTCCGACTTCCAACGCCTCGTGGACGTGAACTTCCGCGGGGTGTTCAACGGAGTGAGAGCGGCGGGGCGGGCGATGGTCAAGCAGGGGAGCGGCTCCATCATCAGTACCGCATCCAACGGTGGCTCCTCGGCCACGGCTGGGCAGGCGGTCTACTGCGCGACGAAGTTCGCGGTCATCGGGATGAGCAAGGCCGCTGCGATCGAGCTGGCGCCTTCCGGGGTTCGGGTGAACACTCTCTCGCCGGGCACGATGCTCAGCGGCATGGTGCCTGACGACCCCGAGCTGCACGCACGACTCCACAAGCTGCAACCGGTGGGGTATGCCGCTGATCCCGTGCTGATGGCCCACGGTGCGGTATTCCTCGCCTCGGACGAAGCCGAGTACGTCACCGGCCACGACCTCATCATCGACGGAGGAGCCACCGCCGGACGCGCAGGCATGTGAGGCACGCTATGCGACGAGGCGCCATGCCTGCCAGGATGGGGCGCATGGACCTCGTCGCAGCGGATCTCACCGATCTTCGCGTCGGCGTGATCGGGGCCGGAGAGATCAGCCACGATCACGTCCGGGGCTGGCTGGAGCTCGGCGCACAGGTGACGGCGTATTCCCGCAGCGGCGCGGCAGCTCTCGTCCACGACTACGGCCTCGCTGAAGTCGATTCGCTCGACGAGCTGCTGCGAGTCAGCGATGTCGTCGACATCTGCACGCCGACCACAACCCACCCAGACCTCGTTCGGGCGGCGCTCGAGGCCAGGGTGCCCATCATCTGCGAGAAGCCGCTGGCTCTCACAGCGGATGCGGCCCAGGATCTGGTCGACGAGGCGCGGGAGGCGGGCATCCCGCTGTACCCCGCGCACGTCGTGCGATTTATGGACGACTACAGCGCGGCGAAGCGCGCTGTTGATGACGGGGAGATCGGCGCAGCATCCATCGCCCGCTTCCGACGGTCCGGCGCGTTCCCGACGTGGGGGAGCTGGTTCGCCGACGAGCAGCAATCCGGCGGCATCGTGCTCGACCAGATGATCCACGACATCGACTTCGCGGGCTGGGTCTGCGGCCCTGTCGTCAGCGTGTGCGGCATGCGGTCCGCTCCCGTGCCCGGATCTCCCGCTGTCTCCGCCCAGCTGCAGTTGCAGCACGAGGGCGGGGCGATCAGTTACGTTACCGGGATCTGGGGTGCTCCAGGGTTGGAATTCTCGACCAGGTTTTCGATCGCGGGGGATGCCGGTGTGCTCCGTCACGACAGCCGCGACAGCGCAGAGGGGGAGAGCCCGTATACGACCCAGCTGCGTGAGCTCGCTCGCGCGATCACCGGCGAGGGAACGTCCCGAGTCAGCGGGGCAGACGGCGTCGAGGCGGTACGGGTTGCACGGGCCGCGATCGAGACGATCGCAGCCGAGCGGGTGGAAATTCCGGATGCCATGCTCACAGCATCCGTTCCGGTGCACGAAAGCCTCGGGAGAATCATCGCCATCAGCGGTGTGTGCGGTCCTGGGCCTTCTCAGAACGTCTTCGACCCGGTCGCAGAGTTCGTGGACGAGATCGCGCTGCAAACGCAGGAGTATCCGGTGCGCGTATTCGCGACGCAGAGCAAGATCGTGGATGCTGCCATCGTCAGCATCCACTATTCGGGCGGGATGATCACAACGCTCTCGTGCTCCACGCAGGACGCGGCGGGGGAGATGATGCTCGAACTCGTCGGCACCGAGGGCAATGCGTCCATCAGTGCGGATGATCGCGGACATCGCACGACGCGCCGCGCCGCAGCGTGCGATGTTGTGAGGGCTGCTCAGGAATCCGCGCACACCGGGCGCCCGGTGGACCTCAGCATGCGGTGACGGGCCAGGCATGACGGGGCCTCTGTAACCCGATAGTGTGGCCACAGTGCCTATCGTTCTCGCTCCGGTGAAATGCGGCATGCCAGTCGGTTCATGAACACAGGGGGCGTACGGTATGGGCAACATTTGGCGAGTGTTCCTCCGCGACCTCAAACGCCTCGTCCGCGTGCCTCTCGCGCTCGTCATCATCGGCGGCGCTCTCATCACGCCATCGCTGTATGCCTGGTTCAACATCTCTGCGTTCTGGGACCCGTTCGACAACACGAAGAACCTCAGCATCGCCGTCGTCAACCTCGACGCGGGCGGTTCGACCTCGCTCACTGGCGACCTCAATGTCGGCGACCAGCTGGTCGCACAGCTGAAGGACAACGATGATCTCGGCTGGCATTTCCTCTCGGAAGACGAGGCGATGGAATCGATCAAGAGCGGCGAGAGCTACGCCGCCTTCGTCGTACCGAAGACCTTCACTGAAGATCTGCTCAGCCTCACCACGGGGGACTTCACCCAGCCGAAGCTGCAGTACTACGTCAACGAGAAGCTCAACGGTGTAGCGCCCGAGATCACCGACACCGGTGCCACAACGATCCAGACGCAGATGATCGATGCGTTCACCGAGCAGGTGGCCAGTGCGGTCGCAACAGCGATCAAGAGCGGCGGAGGCACCGCTGAGCAGGATCTGCTCGATGCTCAGGCCAAGATCATCACTGACCTCGAAGCAGCTAATCAGGTCGTCTCGGATACGCGAGCTCATCTGGCGACACTGCAGAGCGATATCGGCGCCTCGCGGGAAGGCCTGCAGTCCAACACCGTCGTGCTCTCCGACATCGACGGTGCACTCGGCGACGCGCAACGTACTCTGACCGATGCGCGCACCTTGACGGACAAGGCACAGGCGGATCTGCTCCGTCTCGCCGGTGAAGCGGCCACGGGACATGTGATCGGATCCGCAGAGGTGGCGGAAGGCACGTCCGCAGTGCTCGCGGCGCTGGGGCGGGTCAGCGTCGCAACCAGCTCGCTGTCAGCGGCCGTCGACGCGCAGCGCACCATTCTGGGCCAGGCGGGAACGCTGTTGTCAGGCCTTGACCAGCAGCTTGCGCAGACCTCGTCAGCCCTCACCAGCCTTGACGGCGATCTGGCTGCGGTCGAGGCAGACATGGGTCTTGCCATCTCGGATCTGAACGCTCTCACCGGCGCGGCCATGTGGCAGGACCTGCAAGATCTGACCTCGCTCGATCCAGAGCAGATCGCACAGTTCATGTCGACACCGGTCGTGGTCGATCAGCACACCATCTTCCCGACCAATACCTACGGCTCGCAGATGGCGGCGCTGTTCATCAACCTGTCCCTGTGGATCGGAGCATTCGTGCTCGTGGTGATCCTCAAGCTCAACGTCGACCGTGAAGAGATCCCCAATCTGACGGAGCGTCAGGGCTACCTCGGCCGGTGGCTGCTGTTCGCGGTCATCGCCGTGCTGCAGGCGATCACACTCAGCATCGGGAACATGATCATAGGCGTGCAGCACGTCAATGCCTTCGTTTTCTTCATCACGCCCGTGCTGATCGGACTGAGCTATCTGAGCATCATCTACGCTCTGTCGGTCACCTTCGGCTACATCGGTAAGGGACTGGCCGTGATCCTCGTGATCATGCAGATTCCGGGCGCTTCGGGCATCTACCCGATCCAGCTCATGCCGGAGTTCTTCCAGTCGCTGTATCCGTTCTTCCCGTTCACGTACGGAATCGATGCCATGCGCGAGGTGATCAGCGGCTTTGCCGGGTTCGCGTACTGGCGCTATCTCGGGATGCTGCTGGTGTTCGTCGCCCTGTCGTTCTTCCTCGGACTCGTACTGCGTCCCCACGTCGCCAACCTCACGCGTCTGTTCACGCGCGAGGTCGCCGAGACAGAGCTGTTCACCTCAGAGACCGGAGCGCCTTCGGGCCGCGGATACCGTCTCAACCATGTCCTGCGTGCCCTCGCGAGCCGTGCGACCTATCAGAAGCACCTCGCAAAGCGTGCGCTGCCTTTCGCGCGCTCGTACCGAAAGATGCGTGGCGCGGTCATCGTGGTGGGGCTGGCGGGGATCGTGCTGCTGGCAGCGCTCGCCATGATCTTCCCCGACAACAAGACCGAGTACGTGGGCCTATGGATACTGTGGCTGATCATCGTCTTCGCCGCGCTCGTCACCCTCGAGTACATCCGTTACAGCCTGCGTCTTTCGACAGAAGTGAGTGAGATGCCTGAAGCGGAGTTGCGGCAGGAACTCAAGGAACTGGAGGAGGCGCGGTGAGCGGCATCTGGCAGCTGTTCCGCAGCGATCTCAAGCGGGCCACGAGCAACGTCATGGCGATCATCGTGCTGTGCGGGCTGATCGTGATCCCCTCGGCATTCACCTGGTTCAACGTCATCGGCAGCTGGGAGCCGTTCGACAACACGAAGAACCTCAAGGTCGCTGTCGCCAGCGTCGATGAGGGCTACACGAGCCCGCTCTTCCCGCTCCATGTCAACGTCGGCAGCCTGGTCGAATCCGCGCTCCGCGCGAACGACCAGCTCGACTGGGTCATCACCACCAAGAAGGACGCGATCGCCGGGACCGAGTCCGGCGAGTACTACGCGGCGATGGTCCTGCCCAAGGACTTCAGCCAGCGCATGCTGACGTTCTACACCGCCGGTTCGCAGCGCACGCAGATCGATTACTACACCAACGACAAGTCCAATCCGCTCGCACCGCTGATCACCAGCGAAGGCGCAGACGATCTGTCCGCGAAGATCAACTCCGAGTTCACCGAGGAGCTGAGCAACGTCGCGCTGACCCTGGTGTCGTCGCTCGTGTCGTCGCTGACTGATTCGGAGTCACAGGCTGCGTACGCGCGTATCGAGGCGCACCTGGGACAGGTCGGGACGCAGCTGCGCGCGGCATCCGGCACCGCGACGATGTTCACCGCGCTGCTCGAATCCAGCGGACCACTGGTGAACGGCGCATCCGGTCTTCTGAGCACGGTCGAGTCCGAGTTCTCCTCGGCGGAAGGAAAGGTCCGCGAAGGCCTGGGTGCCGCTCAGGACGCCAAGGATGCCATCGCGCGGGCCACTGAAGCGCTCTCCGCAGCCTTCCAAGCCAGCCGAGATCAAATCGGCAAGTTCTCATCCGAAGTGGACCGTATCTTCTCGGGCATCGATGCCGACGCCGGCGCAAGCGTCGTGCTGATCGACCAGATGATCGTCGACCTCGGAGGCCTCGTCAGCAAGCATGAAGCGCTGCGAGATCGACTCATCAACGACGTGCAGCCGAATCTTCCTGAGGCTGAGAAAGAGGCATTTGCTGCGCTCATCGCCAGCCTGGACGCTGCGATCGAGCAGGAGAAGGGTCTCGAGTCCCGCCTGCAGGAGACCGCTGACGGCATCGCCACCGGCAACTCCGATGTGCAGCAGTTCCGCGCCTCGATCAATGCTCGGATCGCTGCGGCGCAGTCGGCTCTCGAGAACGCTGACAGCATCTACGCCAACGACCTCAAGCCGACTCTCGACGCGCTGGGTACGACCCTCAGCGCTGTCGGCACCTCTCTTGCCGGCGTCGCCGATCAGGTTTCCGGCGTCAGCGGTGCGGCTGGCGGCGTCGTGACCATCATCGAGAACGCCACGGCAGACAACCGCGCGCTTGCCGAAGCACTGGGCGCGGCCGCCGACGAGGTGGATCGAGTACAGCAGGCTTTGTCAACGGCCATCGACTCTGGCGACTTCAGCCAGATCGGACAGATCATCGGCGCCAACCCCTCCGTACTCGCCACCGCGCTCGCGCAGCCGATCGGCCTGGAGCGGATCCCGGTATATCCCGTGGTGAGCTTCGGGGCGGGAATGGCCCCGCTGTACACGGTGCTCTCACTCTGGGTCGGCGCGCTGCTGATGTCGGTGACGCTTCGTGTCGCCCCTCCCACGAGCGCTTTCCCCGGGGGGCCTGCGCTCAAGCTCCACGAGCAGTTCCTCGGCCGGTACATGATCTTCGGCCTGCTGGGCCTGGCGCAGAGCACCCTGGTGTTCCTCGGGAATATCCTCCTGGTCGGACTCGATCCGAAGCATCCGCTGCTGTTCATGCTTGTGGGCTGGGTGACCTCGCTCGTGTTCACGTTCATCATCTACACGCTGGTCGTATCGTTCCGAGATGCCGGCAAGGCACTGGCGGTGTTCCTGCTCGTCATCCAGGTGGCCGGCGCCGGCGGCGCCTACCCGCTGTCTCTCCTGCCGCAGTGGTTCCAGAGCGTGAGCCCGTTCCTGCCCGGTACCCACGCGATGGATGCGTTCCGAGACGCGCTCGCCGGCATCTACCAGGGCGACTACTGGGTATCGCTCGGACTGCTCGTGCTGTTCGTGGTGCCGATGCTCGTGCTGGGGCTCGCCGCGCGCAAGCCGATGATCGGGATCAACGACAAGATGGAAGCGATGCTGCAGTCAACCAAGCTCATGTGAGTGAGACGGGCGGCTGAGCGCCCGGTCGACCGGCGTCTCGAATGATGTCGGCGACGACGCCTGCATCGAAGTGGAAGACGAGTCCGTCGGGGGCGAGTCGCTCTACGAAGGGCACGACGCGCACGCGATCGCTCTCGATCGTGACGACGGATCCGCCGAAACCATCAATCGCCGACTCCTCAGCGGGGTCAGCGAACGCGCGTGAGATGTTCGTGACGCCCGGTGCTACCGTCACCGCGACCCCGGAGATGAACTCGGTGACGGGCAGGTGGTAGTGGCCGGCGAGAATGACACGCACATCGGAGTTGCGCACGATGTCGATGAGATCTACGCCGTCTGCATCGTCGAGTGCGAGCGCCTGCAACAGATCGGTTTGAGCCGGCACGGGCGGGTGGTGGATCACGACCACAGTGCCGTGCTCGGCCGGGGCCGCAAGCGTCTCGCGCAAGAACCGCTTCTGCGCAGGCTCGAGAGTGCCGTAGCCGGCTCCAGGAACTGAGCTGTCGAGCACGACGACTCTCCAGCCGTTCTGGACGCTGACGGATGCCACCGGGCGATCGAGGTCGATGCCGGCCAGCTCCCGCGGTGCGTCAGCATCCGGTTGTCCGTCGCCCAGCACAGCGCGGAACGATTCCCGCCGGTCGTGGTTGCCCATCGCGTACACGACGCGCGCCCCGCGCGCCTGTGCCCACGGCGTCAGCTGCTGGCGGATGCTGCGGTAAGACTCCTCGGTGCCGTCTTCGCTCACATCCCCTGAGACGACCACCAGGTCAAAGAGCAGGTGACCCACGTGTGAGAGAGCACGGTGCAGATGCTCGGCGGTATCGACGACGCCGTAGTGGCGGCCGCCGTCACCGGAGAAGTGCGTATCGCTGAGATGCAGAATGCGAAGAGCGCTCATGCAGACACTCTGCCAGAAGCGTCGGACACGACACCATGCTGAAGCGCATTTTTTACCTCTCACCGGGAAATTTGACTTCCGTGTGGAACCGGATATGGTCAAGGCACACCCGCCAGCCGAATCGAGAGGGGAAGCGAGTTCCGATGGCAGGAAAGACGCCAACACCCAAGACCGGAAAGAAGACCGCGCAGCTGTCGCTCAAGGAGAAACGAGCGGCCAAGCGCGCCAAGCAGGAGCCAGAATCCTTCATCAAGCCACGCAAGGGGGCGTCCGGCTGACCCGTTGAAGGACTGGTCCTGAAGGTGGGGGAGTCGCGGTCGGGTGACCTGCGGCTCCCCTTCCTGATCTGCCGGGCGCTCAGCGCAGACGGCGCTGCAACTCCTCTGCTGTCTGGATGACGGCGACCGCGGCATCCGATTCGCTCGGCCCGGTGCCGCGCGACCACGTCACCGCGACCGCGGCGATGGGCCATCCCGAGACGTCGCACACCGCTGCTCCCACAGAGCGCGTTCCGCCGGTCACCTCGCCATCCTCTGAGGCGAATCCCGCGGCGCGGATGCTGCGCAGCAGCTCGCGCAGCTCGCCCGGCCGTGCCGGCCCGAGGCCTGTGCGGGTCGAGAACGTCGAGGCGCTCGGGTACAGCGCGCGGACCTGCTCGCGAGGAAGCGAGGCAAGCATCGCGCGTCCGGTAGCGGTCAGATGTGCGGGCAGGCGCACACCGACATCCGTCACGAGCGCGGGGCGCCGGGGCGCACGCTCCTCGACGATGTAGACGACATCCGCGCCGCTCAAGACGCCGAGGTGGGTGCTTTCGCCGAGCCGGTCGGCGAGGGCCGCGACGAGCGGCCGTCCCAGCCTCGCCAACGGCTGCTGCCTCACGAACCCGCCGGCGAGTTCGGATGCCGCTGTCCCCAGCGCCCAGCGACGCTCCTCGCGCAGGTGCAGGACGAACCCGTGATCGGCGAGCGTGTTCAGCAGGTGATGCACGGTGGAGCGGGGAAGCTCCAGCTCTCGGGCGATCGCGGCGGCCGCCACCGGTGCCGGGCGCGTTGCCATGTGCCGAAGGATCCGCAGCGTCTGATCGGCCGCGGGGACCTGCGGGACTCTTGCGGTGTTGTCTGGGATCACAGACAAAGGATCTCATGCGCGACTGTTGACCGCGACCTGGCGGGTGTGGAATCAAGACATGCCCATTCCCGTTCGCATCGGCGCTGACTCCCTCAGCCCTGCCGAGGTCGTCGCGGTCGCGCGCGACGGTGCACAGATCCTGCTCACCGACGAAGTCCTCGATCGCATCGCCGAAACCCGCGGCGTCATCGACGCCCTCGCCGCCGACCCGAACCCGCATTACGGCGTCTCTACGGGTTTCGGCGCGCTTGCGACGACCTTCATCGCCCCGGAGCGCCGCCGCCAGCTGCAGGCCAGCCTGATCCGCTCGCATGCCGCAGGAACCGGCGCAGAAGTAGAGACCGAAGTCGTTCGGGCGCTGCAGCTTCTGCGCCTGCAGACGCTCGCCTCCGGACGCACAGGAGTGCGCCCCGTCGTCGTCGAGACCTACGCGGCGATGCTCAACGCCGCAATCACCCCGATCGTGCGGGAGTACGGTTCGCTCGGGTGCTCCGGTGACCTCGCACCGCTCGCGCATATCGCGCTCGCTGCGATGGGCGAAAGTGACGTGCGGGTCGATGGTGCGAGCATCGCGGCATCCGAGGCCCTGGCGGGAGCGGGAATCGAACCTCTCGTCCTCGAAGAGAAGGAGGGACTCGCGCTCATCAACGGCACCGATGGAATGCTCGGGATGCTGCTGCTCGCCCTCCACGATCTTGAGATCCTCCTCACGACGGCCGATCTCGCGGCGGCCATGTCGGTGGAGAGCCAGCTCGGCACGGACGCCGTCTTCGCCGCAGACCTCATGGCACTGCGTCCTCAGGATGGGCAGGCGGTGTCCGCGGCGCACATCCGGGCCTTCCTCGCAGGCTCTCCGCTGGTCGCCAGCCACCGCGGTCCAGAGGACGGGCGTGTGCAGGACGCCTACTCGCTCCGCTGCTCGCCCCAGGTGCATGGCGCGGCCCGCGACACCATGGCGCACGCGGCGACGATCGCATCGCGCGAACTCGCGAGCGTCATCGACAACCCCGTCGTGACCGTGGACGGCCGCATCGAATCCAACGGAAACTTCCACGGCGCACCGATCGCTGCGGTACTCGACTTCCTGGCGATCTCGGTCGCCGACGTGGCATCCGTTTCCGAGCGCCGCACGGATCGTGCGCTCGACCCGGCTCGAAACCGCGGGCTCGCGCCGTTCCTCGCGCATGAGGTCGGCGTCGACTCCGGGCTCATGATCGCGCAGTACGCCGCGGCCGGGATCGTCTCTGAGCTGAAGCGACTGGCTGTTCCGGCATCCGTCGACTCGATTCCCTCCTCAGCCATGCAGGAGGACCACGTCTCGATGGGGTGGGCCGCCGCACGAAAACTCCGGCGCGCGATCGATGGGCTCACCCGCGTGCTCGCGATCGAAGTGATCACCGGCGCTCTCGCGCTCGACCTGCGCGCACCACTTGAAGCGGGCCCAGCCACCGGCGCGGTCCGCGACCTCGTGCGCACGGTCGCCGGCGGCCCAGGGCCCGACCGCTTCCTCTCGCCCGAGATCGAAGCTGTCACCGAACTCGTCCGATCGGGCGCCATCGCCCGCGCTGCTTCGTCATCCGCCACTGCCGAGGAGAACTCATGACCCGCACGATCCACGCCGCCCGCGGAGCCGAGCGCACGGCCAAGAGCTGGGGTGCTGAAGCCGCCAAGCGGATGCTGATGAACAACCTCGATCCGCAGGTGGCCGAGCATCCGGAGGACCTGGTCGTCTACGGCGGCACCGGCAAGGCGGCGCGCAGCTGGGAGGCGTACGACGCGATCGTCCGCACGCTCGACGAACTCGAACCCGACGAGACTCTGCTCGTGCAGTCGGGGAAGCCGGTCGGCGTGTTCCGCACGCACGAGTGGGCGCCCCGCGTGCTGATCGCGAACTCCAACCTCGTCGGCGACTGGGCGACGTGGCCCGAGTTCCGCAGACTCGAGTCTCTCGGTCTGACGATGTACGGACAGATGACTGCCGGCTCGTGGATCTACATCGGCACGCAGGGCATCCTGCAGGGCACGTACGAGACCTTCGCTGCCGTCGCCCGCTCGCTCTCTCGAACGTCGCTGGCCGGTACTCTCACTCTCACCGCGGGTGCGGGCGGCATGGGCGGGGCGCAGCCGCTGGCCGTCACCATGAATGGGGGAGCAGTCCTCATCGTCGATGTCGATGAGACCCGGCTCTCACGCCGCGTGGAGCACGGCTACCTCGACCGCTACACGGTAGATCTCGATGCTGCCGTGGCCGATGTCCTCGCCGCCAGAGACGCCGGCGAGGCGCTCTCCGTCGGAGTCGTCGGCAATGCCGCCGATGTCTTCCCTGAGCTCCTGCGCCGTGGCATCCCGATCGATATCGTCACGGATCAGACCAGCGCGCATGATCCGCTTGCGTACCTGCCCCAGGGCGTTTCGGTGGCGGACTGGGAGGCGGAAGCGGAACGCGACCCGGAGGACTTCACGCGCCTGGCGCGTGCGTCGATGGCCGCACACGTCGGCGCGATGGTCGGGTTCCAGGATGTGGGAGCGGCCGTCTTCGACTACGGAAACTCCATCCGGCGTGAGGCCGAGCTCGGCGGATTCGAGCGCGCCTTCGCCTTCCCCGGGTTCGTGCCGGCGTACATCCGCCCGCTGTTCGCCGAGGGCAAGGGGCCGTTCCGGTGGGTGGCGCTCTCTGGCGACCCGGCCGACATCGCGGCCACCGATCGAGCGGTCAAAGAGCTCTTCCCCGAGGATGCCGCGCTGCACCGCTGGCTCGACCAGGCTGCCGAGAAGGTGCACTTCGAAGGGCTGCCGGCCCGCATCTGCTGGCTCGGGTACAAAGAACGCCACCTTGCAGGGCTCAAGTTCAACGAGATGGTCGCATCCGGTGAGTTGAAGGCGCCGATCGTGATCGGCCGCGACCACCTGGACGCCGGGTCCGTCGCCTCTCCCTACCGCGAGACCGAGGCGATGGCCGACGGCTCGGATGCGATCGCCGATTGGCCGCTGCTGAACGCATTGCTGAACACCGCGTCAGGGGCGTCATGGGTGTCACTGCATCACGGTGGCGGAGTCGGGATCGGTCGCAGCATCCACGCCGGTCAGGTCACCGTCGCGGACGGCACGGCTCTCGCAGCGGAGAAGCTCGAGCGCGTGCTCACGAACGACCCCGGCACAGGTGTCATGCGACACGTGGATGCCGGATATGAGCGTGCCCGCGAGGTTGCCCGCGAGCGTGGACTGAAGGTTCCGATGCTGTGAGGATGAGCACATGTGCACTCTGATCACGAACATCGGCGAGCTGACGACGAACACGGATGCGGGGATGCTCCGCGACGCCGCCGTTCTCATGGCGGATGGGCGCATCGCCTGGGTCGGATCGGCCGACGCCGTCCCCGCGGACCCCGCAGGCTTCGCGGAGATCGATGCCGACGGCCGAGCCGTGATCCCCGGATTCGTGGACAGCCACAGCCACATCGTCTTCGGCGGCGATCGTGCTGCAGAGTTCGAAGCGCGCATGGCGGGGGAGAAGTATGCCGCCGGTGGCATTCGCTCGACCGTTGCGGCGACGAGGGCCGCGAGCGAGGACGAGCTCCGGGCGAGGCTTCGCGCGTTCATCGCGGAGATGCGCGCGCAGGGAACGACGACCGTCGAGGTCAAGAGCGGATACGGCCTCGATATCGAGACCGAGCAGCGCCTGGTGCGGTTGGCCGCCGAGGAGACCGATGAGGTGACATTCCTCGGCGCGCATGTGGTGCCTGCAGAATATGCAGACGATCCCGACGGCTACGTCGATCTCGTCACGGGGCCGATGTTGGATGCCTGTGCTCCACACGCCCGGTGGATCGATGTGTTCTGCGAGACCGGCGCGTTTACCGTCGAGCAGTCCCGGCGAGTGCTCGAAGCGGGAACCGCCCGCGGGCTGATGCCGCGCGTTCATGCCGGTCAGCTCGGCCAGAGCGGTGGGGTGCGCATGGCTATCGAGCTGGGCGCGGCATCCGTCGATCACGGCACGTATCTGAGCGATGAAGACATTGAGGCGCTCGCCGCGTCAGATACGGTGCTGACGCTGCTGCCCGGAGTGGAGTTCTCCACGCGCCAGCCCTATCCCGACGCGCGCCGGCTCATCGACGCCGGGGTCACCGTCGCGCTGGCGTGCGACACGAACCCTGGGTCAAGCTTCACGTCCTCCATGCCGTTCTGCATCGCCGTCGCCGTGCGCGACATGGGGATGACACCGGTCGAGGCGTTGCGGGCAGCGACAGCAGGAGGAGCAGCAGCGCTGCGGCGCGACGATATCGGCATCATCGCACCGGGGGCTCGGGCCGATCTCGTGCTGCTGGATGCCCCCAGTCACGTGCACCTGTCCTACCGGCCAGGGGTTCCTCTCGTGCACAGCGTCTGGAAGGACGGGGTTCTGGCATGAGCCGGTGGTTCGCGCTGTCAAAACCTGTTCGCGCGGCGGAAGTATCTGCAGCGCGAACAGCGAACAGCAGCGCGAGGTGCGAAATAGCGGCGCGAAACGGAGGCCGAGGATGACGCTGTCGGTTGATGAGCTGTGGCCGCGGGCCGGCGGCTGGGAGGAGTTCGACAGCACACAACAGACGGATGTTGTGCTGCTGGGCGTGCCGACGTGGCGCACCTCGCTCTCACCGACCGGCGCTCACGCGACGCCCGCCGCGATTCGCGCGGCGTTGCGCCGGTACAGCGCGACGCTGATGGGGCCACCTGTCCTGGACCTCAACGAGGTGCTGCGCATTACGGATGCCGGTGATATCGCCGAGCCCGATGGGGACGACGGCATCGCTGCGACAGTGGCGCGGGTGGCCGAGCTCTCGGCGGCAGACGCGTTCGTCATCGCTCTTGGCGGGGACAACTCCCTCACCTACCCCGTGGCACGCGGTGCCGCAGCGAGCGGACTCATCACGATCGACGCGCACTTCGACCTGCGCGACGGAGTCTCGAACGGCTCGCCGGTCCGCCGGCTCGTCGAAGACGCCCCGGTGAGCGAGCGCATTGACCCGGCGCGCATCGTGCAGATCGGGATCGCCGACTTCGCGAATTCCGCTGCATACGCCCGCCGGGCGGCGGAATGGGGCATCCGGGTCATCACTCTCGACGAGCTCCGTCATCGCGGCATCCCGGACGTCGTGACCGAAGCAATAGGGCTCGCAGGCGCGGGCGACGTGGCACGCATCCACCTGGATGTCGACGTCGATGCGGCGGACAGAGCCATCGTGCCCGGCTGCCCGGCAAGTGTTCCCGGGGGCCTCGCCGCATTCGAGCTGCGCGCCCTGGTGCGCTCGCTCGCCCGGGACCCGCGCATCGTCAGCGCGGACATCGCAGAGGTCGATGCGACGGCAGACACCGAGGATGAGCGTACCGTGCGCTTGGCGGCACTGTGCGTTCTCGAGCTGCTGGCGGGGCTCGCCGCACGCTGAGATTCAGATGCCGGGGATCACCGCGTGAGCGATCGTGAAGATCGCCAGCCCTGCGAGAGCACCGACGACGGTGCCGTTGAGTCGGATGTACTGCAGGTCGCGACCGACCATGAGCTCGATCTTCTCGGTGGTCTCTGCGGGGTCCCACCGCTCGACGGTGTCGGTGATGATGGACGCGATGTCGTGCCGGTAGCGGTCCACGAGGAAGACAGCCGCGTCGGACACCCATGAATCCACCCGGCGCTGCAGAGCGGCATCCGTCGTGAGCCGTTCGCCGACTTCTTCGATGGCCTGCACGGCGCGAACCCGCAGGCTGCTCTCGGGGTCGGCGAGCGCACGGATCAGACCGTTCTTCGCGGTGTTCCACGCTTCAGCAGCCAGGGCGCCGACGCGGGGGCTGTCGAAGAGCGTCTCTTTCGCGTTCTCGAGCTTGCGCCTGGTGACCGGGTCGTTCTGCAGGTTGCCGGCGAGGCGGCCGAGGTATCCGTCGATCGCGAGGCGGGCCGGATGCTGCGGATCGGCGCGCACGGCATCCACGAACTTGATCGCCTCGTGGTAGACCGTGTCATCGACGAAGCGGTGGGCGAGCTTGGGAACCCATCCGGGCAGCCGCCGCGAGACGAGGCCGGAGAAGGCATCGGCGTTGGCGACCAGCCACGTCGAGATGCTGTCCGCTGCCAGATCGACCGCGCCGCGGTGTGCGCCGGACTCCACGATCTTCTCCAGCCATGCTCCGGCCGGTGTGCCCCACTCGGGCTGCACGAGATGCTCACGGGCAAGGTCTGCGATGAGGTCGCGCACATCGTCGTCGCTGAGGGCGTTGAGCACACCGGTCGCGATGGCAGAGCCCTCGGCTGCGACCCGCTGGGCATGCGGCTTCTCGCGCAGCCATTCGCCGGCCCGCTGCGCGATCGCCGTCGATGCTAGTTTCGTGCGAACCACGTCGGCGGCGAGGAAGTTCGTCTCGACGAACTCGCCGAGCGTGCGCCCGATCTCGTCCTTACGGTTCGGAATGATCGCCGTGTGCGGGATCGGCAGTCCCAGCGGGCGGCGGAACAGCGCCGTGACCGCGAACCAGTCGGCGAGGGCACCGACCATGCCGC
Organism: Microbacterium zouquanmingi; assembly: GCF_052266675.1. Lineage (NCBI taxonomy): Bacteria > Bacillati > Actinomycetota > Actinomycetes > Micrococcales > Microbacteriaceae > Microbacterium > Microbacterium zouquanmingi. Next base: position 20,221 of record NZ_JBQPRA010000006.1, on the reverse strand, counting down.
CTTCGGCAGCGGCGCGAACGTACGCGAGCCAGGGGTAGCGCCCCTGCATCCAGAACGCGATGACGAATGCGATCGCCATGAAGATGAGCGCGCCGAGCGCGATCGCCTTCATCACGCGCAGCGCGCGCAGACGCTCCTGGTCAGCGGGGGACAGCAGGGCCATCGGAGTGCGCGGCATACGGTCATCCTCGCACGCACTCGGTCCCCGAGCCCGTCGAAGGGTACTCTCGGAACGTGATCGAAGACATCAAGAAGCGCGCGCTGCATCGCACGAGCATCCTCGAGGGTCAGCTGCGCGGGGTTGCCCGCATGATCGAGGGCGAGGAGTACTGCATGGACATCATCACGCAGTCCCGCGCCATTCAAAAGTCTCTGGAATCACTGAACCGCCTGCTTCTGGAGAACCACCTGCGCACGCACGTCACGCACATGTTCGAGCAGGGCGGAGACGAGCGGGAGCAGGCTGTCGACGAACTGCTGAAGGCCTTCGACTTCGAGCGGAAGTAGTCAGCCCACAGGTCCCAGCAGCGCGCTCGCCGCCGTGGAGTGCGCGGACTCCGGGTCGGAGGGGTGGAACATTCCCGCCAGCACGTCGCGGTAGAGCCTGGAGAGCTCGTTCGACGAGAAGTACGACCCGCCGCCGGCCGTGAGGATCGCCTGGTCGACGACATGCTTGGCCATCACGACAGCGCGGTGCTTCGTGCCGGAGAGCAGCGTGAACCAGCGAGCTCCATGGTCGGCACGCTCGTCGACATCACGCGCGAGGGCGGTGATCTGCGGTGGCAGGGCGTCATAGGTGAGGCTCATATCCGCGATGCGCCACCGGATGTCGGGATCCTGGCCATAGGCGAGCCCGGTCTTCTTCGACGTGCGCTTCTGCACCGTCTGGACCGCGAGCTCGATCGCGCGGTGGGCGATGCCGGTGTAGACCGAGGCGAGCAGCAGCTCGAACACGCTGAAGATGCCGAAGATGATCGGATCCGGCGATGGGCCGGGGTCGATGCGACGCACGATCTGCGAGGCGGGAGCGGTGGCGCCGTCGAGCCTCGTGGTGCGACTCTGCGTGCCGCGCATTCCCAGGGTGTCCCAGTCATCGCTGGTGGTGACCGCATCCGTGCGCTCGATGAACGCGAATACGAGCTTCGGCGCATCTTCGCTCGTGGTGTCCAGTCCGTGCAGGCCGAGCTTGGTCCACACCGGTGCGAGTGAGGTGAAGATCTTCGTTCCCGTGAATGCGTAAGAGCCATCGGCCTGGGGCACAGCATCCGTAGTGCTGTCGAACAGCACCAGGTCGTTGCCTCCCTCGCTGATCCCGAACGCGAAGACTTCTCCCGCGACCGCACCAGCCTGCACGAATTCGAGTCCCGGCACGCCTCGGTCGCTGAACACCTTCGCGACTCCGGTCCAGACCAGATGCATGTTGATCGCAAGGGCAGTGGCGGGGGATGCCCCGGCCAGGCGCTGCTGAAGGATCGCGGCCTGTTCGAGTCCGAGGCCGGCGCCGCCGCGCTCGGACGGGACGAGGATGCTCAGATATCCGGCATCCCGCAGCTCGGCGAGGTCCTGTTCGGGGAAGGTGTTCTCCCGGTCGTGGATCGGCGCGCGCTCGCGAATGCGCTCGAGCAGGTCGTCGGGGAGATACGCGGCGGGATCGAAACTCATGACACTGCCTCCAACAGCTGGCGGATGGTCTCTTCTGGCAGGTCGCGGTGCGGTGAGTGGCCGGCACCATGGACGATCGACATCGAGATGTTGTCGTTCGCCGCGAGCACTTCATCTGCGACGTCTCCCGTGAAGAGGCTGTAGACCTCGGGATCGGCGCCGATGACGTGGGTGGGGATGCTCAGCCGCGCGGCATCTGCGCGCACGTCCCAGGGGTCGTTCTGCGCGCTGGTCTGCTCGACGGCCCAGCGGCTGCCGCGGGTGACCGCGTCGACCTTGAGATCATGGTCCTGCGGATGCCAGTGCGGATGCTCGTCCTGCACGACCTCGATCCGATTGTCCGTGAACGCGCGCTCCTGGCTGCGGCGCACGATCTGCGCATCGCGGCCGTCCACAACGATCGCCGGGTCGAGGAGGATGAGGCGTTTCGTCCACCCCGGGTCGGATGCCGCGGCCACCGTGCTCGCTGCTCCGCCCAGAGAGTGTCCGATGACAGCATCCCAGGAGCCGCCGCGGTCGGGGGAGGCCAGCGCGAGATCCGAGGCGTAGGCGCCGACGGTGTAATCGAGCGCACGTGGGGCGTTGCCGTGCCCACGGAGGTCGATCGCGGACGCATGCCACCCCGCATTCGCAAGGGCATCGCCGAGCGCCCACATGAGAGCGCCTGAGGAGCCGAGTCCGTGCACGAGCAGAGCGGTCTTCTGGGAGGCAGGATCGCCCCACGAGAGGCGGGGGAGCGTCACGACGGTCACCCCTTCAGACTACGAGGCGAACCGGTCGCATGCGACACGCCCGCGACACGCCGAGGGGTGTTTTCCACAGGGAATCGAATGTCCGAACCCCGGCGTAGCGTCCAACCTGTGGATGGATTTCTGAGGGGCCTGCGAGAACCGCGAGATCATGCGCTTCGACAGGCTCTATATTGACCCCTCGGCTGTGGATGAAATGGTGGACAACCTGTGTTGTAACCGGTGGAGAACGGTGGAAAACTACACGGATGTAACTACTAGCCCTTGTGGTCAACCTCAATGTCCGTACCTATATGTAGTATTGAGATCCCGGTGAGGTCTACCGGGAGAAACCTAGTCCTGAGGGGGATAGCAATGTCGATCACGGTCTACACCAAGCCTTCGTGCGTGCAGTGCAATGCGACCTATCGCGCGCTTGATGCGAAGGGTCTCGAGTACGAGATCCACGACCTCTCTGAAGACGCTTCGGCGCTCGAGCAGGTCAAAGCTCTCGGGTACATGCAGGCACCTGTCGTCGTCACCGACGAGGGGCACTGGTCGGGGTTCCGTCCCGACAAGATCGACGAGCTCGCAGCCCGTCTGGTCTGAACCCTTCGACGGCGCTCAGGGAGCGGGGTGAATCATGCGTACCATCGCAACGGCTGCGCCGCTCCTGGTCTTTTTCTCCAGCACCTCGGGCAACACGGCCAGGTTCATCGAGAAGGTCGGTCTTCCGGCCGAGCGCATCCCGCTGTATAGAACAGAAGATCCGCTCGTCGTCGACCAGCCGTTCGTCCTTGTCACTCCCACCTATGGGGGAGGGCAGGGTCGAGGCGAGGAAAAAGGGGCCGTCCCCAAGCAGGTGATCCGGTTCCTCAACGATGAGCGCAACCGGCGCAACATCCGCGGGGTCATCTCCGCAGGCAACTCCAACTTCGGCGAGGCATTCTGCCTTGCCGGCGACATCATCAGCCGCAAGTGTCATGTGCCGCACTTGTACCGGCTTGAAGTTTTCGGCACGCAAGAAGACGTTGATCGCGTGAGCGACGGATTGGAACGATGGTGGACACTGCAATTGACGAGCAGACCGTGACCGAGATGGTGGAGTTCAAAGCCAATCCCGCATACGAGGGTCTTGACTATCACGCGCTCAACGCGATGCTGAACCTCTACGACGCGAACGGAAAGATCCAGTTCGACGCCGACAAGCGCGCGGCGCGGGAGTTCTTCCTGCAGCACGTCAATCAGAACACGGTGTTCTTCCACTCCCTCAAGGAGCGTCTCGACTACCTGGTCGAGAAGGAGTACTACGAGGGCGAGCTTCTTGAGAAGTACTCGTTCGAGTTCATCAAGAAGCTCACCGAACTGGCGTACTCGAAGAAGTTCCGCTTCGAGACCTTCCTCGGCGCGTTCAAGTACTACACCAGCTACACGCTGAAGACGTTCGACGGAAAGCGCTACCTGGAGCGCTTCGAAGAGCGCGTGGTGATGACCGCTCTCGGACTTGCCGACGGTGATGAGCAGGTTGCCATCGACCTCGTCGAAGAGATCATCTCTGGCCGATTCCAGCCTGCGACGCCGACCTTCCTCAACTCAGGCAAGGCACAGCGCGGCGAGCTCGTCAGCTGCTTCCTGCTGCGCATCGAAGACAACATGGAATCGATCTCGCGCGGCATCAACTCTTCGCTGCAGCTGTCCAAGCGCGGCGGTGGCGTGGCGCTGCTGCTGTCGAACATCCGCGAGTCCGGCGCACCGATCAAGCAGATCGAGAACCAGTCCAGCGGAATCATCCCTGTGATGAAGCTTCTCGAAGACAGCTTCAGCTACGCGAATCAGCTGGGTGCTCGTCAGGGGGCCGGTGCGGTGTACCTCAGTGCGCACCACCCCGACATCATGCGCTTCCTCGACACCAAGCGTGAGAACGCTGACGAGAAGATCCGCATCAAGACCCTCTCGCTCGGTGTCGTCGTTCCCGACATCACGTTCGAGCTCGCCAAGAACGGCGAAGACATGTACCTGTTCTCGCCGTATGACGTCGAGAAGGTCTACGGCGTGCCCTTCGGTGACATCTCGGTGACCGAGAAGTACCGCGAGATGGTCAACGACCCGCGCATCAAGAAGACGAAGATCAACGCACGAGAGTTCTTCCAGACTCTCGCCGAGATCCAGTTCGAGTCGGGCTACCCGTACATCATGTTCGAAGACACGGTGAACAAGGCCAACCCGATCAAGGGCCGCATCAACATGTCGAACCTCTGCAGCGAGATCCTGCAGGTGAACACGCCGACGACGTACAACGAAGACCTCTCGTACAACGAGATCGGCAAGGACATCTCCTGCAACCTCGGCTCGATGAACATTGCCCTGGCGATGGACGGCGGAAACCTCGGCGCGACCGTCGAGACCGCGATCCGCGGTCTCACCGCGGTGAGCAACCAGAGCCACATCTCCTCGGTCCGCTCGATCGAGGACGGCAACGACCGTTCGCACGCGATCGGCCTGGGCCAGATGAACCTGCACGGCTACCTGGCGCGCGAGCACGTGCACTACGGATCCGAAGAGGGCATCGACTTCACGAACATCTACTTCTACACGGTGCTGTTCCACGCGCTGCAGGCATCGAACAAGCTCGCAATCGAGCGCGGCGTGGCCTTCGACGGGTTCGAGGACTCGACGTACGCCTCCGGTGAGTTCTTCGACAAGTACATCGACCAGGCCTGGGTGCCTGCGACCGAGAAGGTCAAGGACCTTTTTGTCGGCCACAGCATCCCGACTCAGGCTGACTGGACCCTGCTGAAGGACAGCATCCAGAAGCACGGCATCTACAACCAGAACCTGCAGGCTGTGCCGCCGACCGGATCGATCTCGTACATCAACAACTCGACGAGTTCGATCCACCCGATCGCGTCGAAGGTCGAGATCCGCAAGGAAGGCAAGCTCGGGCGCGTCTACTACCCGGCGCCGTTCATGACGAACGACAACCTCGAGTATTACCAGGACGCGTACGAGATCGGCTACGAGAAGGTCATCGACACCTACGCCGCTGCCACGCAGCACGTTGACCAGGGCCTGTCGCTGACGCTGTTCTTCAAGGACACCGCCACGACCCGCGACATCAACAAGGCGCAGATCTACGCATGGCGCAAGGGCATCAAGACGATCTACTACATCCGTCTTCGCCAGATGGCGCTCGAGGGCACTGACATGTCCGAGTGCGTCAGCTGCATGCTCTGATCCGGATTTCTTAGAACAGGAACGATGATGACACCCGAATCGCTCAAGCTGGTCGACCACGTTCAGGCGATCAACTGGAACCGCATCCAGGACGACAAGGACCTCGAGGTCTGGAACCGTCTGGTGAACAACTTCTGGCTGCCCGAGAAGGTGCCGCTGTCGAACGACGTGCAGTCGTGGAACACGCTGACTCCCGAAGAGCAGCTGCTCACGATGCGCGTGTTCACCGGGCTGACCCTGCTCGACACGATTCAGGGCACGGTCGGCGCGGTATCGCTGATTCCCGACGCGATCACCCCCCACGAAGAGGCGGTGTACACCAACATCGCCTTCATGGAGTCGGTGCACGCCAAGAGCTACTCCTCGATCTTCTCGACCCTTGCGTCGACCAAGGAGATCGATGAGGCGTTCCGGTGGTCGACAGAGAACGTGAACCTTCAGAAGAAGGCTCAGATCATCATGGATTACTACCAGGGTGATGACCCGCTCAAGCGCAAGGTGGCATCGACTCTGCTGGAGTCGTTCCTGTTCTACTCGGGCTTCTACCTGCCGATCTACTGGTCGTCCAAGGCGAAGTTGACCAACACCGCCGACCTGATCCGTCTCATCATTCGTGACGAGGCCGTGCACGGCTACTACATCGGCTACAAGTATCAGAAGGGCCTCGAGAACGAGACCGAGGAGCGCCGTCAGGAGCTGAAGGATTACACCTTCAACCTGCTGTTCGAGCTCTACGACAACGAGGTGCAGTACACGCAGGATCTCTACGACGGCGTCGGTCTGACCGAGGACGTCAAGAAGTTCCTGCACTACAACGCCAACAAGGCGCTGATGAACCTCGGCTACGAGGCCATGTTCCCCTCGACCGTGACGAACGTGAACCCGGCGATCCTGTCGGCGCTCTCGCCGAACGCCGACGAGAACCACGACTTCTTCTCGGGATCGGGTTCGTCGTACGTCATCGGCAAGGCAGAGGCGACCGAAGACGACGACTGGGACTTCTAAGACTTCTCCTTAGAGGCCCCAGGTAAATACCTGATCACGCCCCTGATCCGCGAATTGTCGCAGATCAGGGGCGTTTTTCGTGCTCCCAGTTGAAAGACGGAGGAGGACAGAAATGAACAGGAATACCCATCCAGAAAGGCACGTAGGGGGCACGCGCGCACCTTCCACATGGAAGGGAGGCGAGGCAGGGACCGGAATTTGCAGTTGCTGCACCGCCCAAGCCGTGCCACTTCGTGCCACAGACGATCGAGTCACCCCCCGGAGATCCGCGGAAGCATGCGGTTTTTGGAGAGTCGCGAGGTCGAGTGGCACGAAGTGGCACGACGGTCCACCAGCGTCCGTTCGAGTCCATGGGAGGGCATCATGAGAAGCACCAAACGCGAGAATTGGGGGAGCCTGCGCAAGCTCCCTTCCGGCCGCTGGCAAGCCCGATACCCAGGACCTGACGGAACGACTTACACGGCCAGAACCGATCAAGACAGGCCGCTCACCTTCCTCACCAAAACGGATGCCCGCACCTGGCTTGCCGGGGTGCAGTCGAAGATGGCGCGGGGGCTGTGGGAGCCGTCGGAGGAGACCGCGGCCAGACTTGAAGCCGAGCTGGCAATCGAACAGGCGCAGTCGTTGGGCTTCGAGGAGTACTCCGCACGTTGGCTTGAAATGATCCGTACCGAACCTAATCGCAGCGGGAAGAAGCGGGCGGTTGGGACGGTGCGCTCGTACCAGGGGAAGGTCACCGGCTATCTCGTTCCAGAGTTCAGAAACACTCCGGTGCGCGAGATCGACGCCGCCCGCATCAAGGTGATGACGGATCGGCTGGACCAGATCCCCGCGCCGCTGAACCCAAAATCGAAGTTCAACGGCATCACTCGGCCGGTGCTCATCGTGCTCATGATGATCCTGCGGCAGGCCGCGCGAGACGGCATCATCCCGGCCGCACCGAATGTGTCGGTGCCGCGGCAAGAGTCGGTGCGGCACGACGCAGACCACGACGCGGGTGAAGACGTTGCGACGCCCATGCAGGTTGAAGCACTGTACGAGGCGGTTCCAGATCAGTGGGCTATCGCGGTGCTGCTCGCGGCATGGTGTCAACTGCGCCGAGGTGAGTGCCTCGGCCTGCAACGTCGTGACATCGAGTGGCACGACGACGGAAGCGCCACGCTGCACGTTCGGCGCCAGCTCAACGCCAACACCGGTGGCTACACCGACCTGAAGAGTGAGGCTGGCAGGCGATCCCTCAGCATCCCGAAGCTCATGATTGATCGACTGCAGCAACACTTGGAGAACTACGTTGCGTCCGAAGCAAAGGCTCCGGTGCTTCCTGCAGACCGGCGGGGGAGTATCCCGCTGTCGAATACCCGGTGGGGATATATCTGGGCTGACGTGAGAGACGGAGTTGACGGGCTGCCCCACCGCTTCAGGTTCCACGACCTGCGGCACACAGGGCTCACGATCTTCGCGCAAGAGGGGGCAACGCTCGCGGAGCTGATGAGACGCGGCGGTCACGCTGACATCCACATCGTGTTGCGTTATCAGCACGCCACGATGAGCCGTGACCGGGAGCTGGCCGACCGTATGAGTGACCGTGTCAGCGCGAGCATCGTCCGATCGCAGAAGGAGGACGAAGTCGGTGATGAGACCTAACAGGACAGCCAGGGACACCTGTGGAGTGACACTCATTCGCTTACAGGGAGGTACCACCATGGCTGCTCGAACTCGATCTGAGGCACCCGAATCTGCGTTGGTTTCATTGGCGGTCGCGGCCGAGAACCTGGGCGTCTCGGTTAAGACCATCAGACGGCGAATCTCTGACGGTACCGTCCGCGGATATCGGGTCGGCCGACTCATCCGCGTTGATCTCGACGAGCTGCGGCGGAGTCTGATGGTAGAGATTCCCACAACAAGGTAGGAGTTACAGCGCCCGGCTTTTGGGTGAGACAGCATGCAGCGCCCCCTCGCGGATAACACTCCGCTCGGGGGCGCTCGTCTCGTCCTCAAGCATTCGCACGATGTCGGCCCCAGTGGTGATGACGCGGGCGTGACCGCGTTGAAGAAGCAGGTTAGTTCCCGTGCTTGCGGTGCTCGTCACAGGCCCGGGGACTGCGCCGACGAGGCGGCCGAGCTGCGCAGCCTCTGTGGCCGTATGCAACGAACCCGACCGGGATCCTGCTTCAACGATGATCGTCGTGCTCGACAGCGCGGCAAGGATGCGTGATCGGTCGATGAACCGCTGGCGAGTTGGTGCCACCGACGGTGGCACCTCGGACAACAGCAGCCCCTCACGCGCAATGCGATCGATGAGGTCAGTGTGGCCCGCGGGGTATGGGCGGTTGACGCCAGATGCGAGTACCGCAACCGTGCTCGCATCCCGCATGAGCGCGGCGCGGTGCACGGACGCCTCAATTCCGTATGCGGCCCCTGCGACCAGCGTTTTACCGCTCCGAGTTAGATCTCCGCAGAGTTCGTCGGTGACGTGCGCACCGTATGCGGTGTCGGCGCGGGCACCCGTGACGGTGATTCGCTGCGGGAGCGGCTGAGTAAGCAATTCCGTGCGCCCCTTCGCCCACAGGGCGTACGGGGCACGCTGGCCGAGATCGTTAAGCGCCGTTGGCCAGTCGGGATCGCTCGGGATAATCACACGAAAGCTGCTTGCCTCGGCCATCCGGGCGGCGAGGTGCTCTGGTGCGGCAGCTGTATGCAGATGTTCTCGCCACACCGCAGCCTCAACTCGATCCATGCCGGGCACCGGCCCGTCGCCATCGGCCAGTGTGATCAGCTCGACTGCGCTCACCCTCTCCAGCAGGTTCCTGGTGAGGGCATCGTTGGGGCTGCTGACCATGGCCAGCATCACGCGAGCGGCCCGGTCGTCCTTGGCCAGATCAGAGAGAGCGGGCATGGCTGCCTCCTTCGGAGAGTGATTTCTCTCAGGAGGTGCGCGGCGACGGCCCCTTTCGGTTCCTCACTGGCAGGCGTACATTGGAAGATGAGGCACGTCCACAAACTAGTAGGCCCTTCGGGGTGGCCCTCATGGGAAATCGATATATGTCGCCTCCTCCTCCATGGAGAAGCATGTATATCGAGAGGTTCTGCCATGATTCGTTCAATTTGGATCCTGAGCATCTACGTTCGCGCGTTGATGCAGCGTTGCATGCCGACCAACATCCTTCTCGCCCTTATCCGCAGACGGCAAGGGCTGAAGTGGGGTGTGCCCGCGATGTTCGTCGCCGTGCCCTACCTGATGGTCGCCAATTGGTGCTCGACTCTGGTCGGCCAAGGTGGACCTGGATGGCTGAATCTCATCATCCTGATCTGTCTGTGGAACGCGATGAAGTTCGTAGTGATGGGCCCGGTCAGTGTGGTGCTTTTGCTCCGCGCGCGACATCACGAAGCGGCCGCCCGAAGGGCGGTCGAGTCGCGCGAATTGACCGAGGAGCGCGCTGTGGCGCTCAGCCGATAGACCTGCTCAGTCGCGAACCTCGCCCGTGTGATCATCGATATTTGCGAAGAACGCGTCCTCAGCGGCCTCGCGCGCTTGTACCTGATCTATGACGAACTGCACGAAGTCGGCATCTCGGTCAGTGATGACCTGTTCGACGATCTCGACCGTCCTCTCTTCACCGGGCCAGAAGGTCTGTCGCGTCGGACGATCCCGATCGAGTCGTGTGCCACTTGCTGCGATCCAATCTCGGAGACGCTGTCGCGCGTCGGCGAAGTCTCGATGCCAGCCCAGTGGGGCAGAGCCGTCTTGATTCGCGTCGTAGGCGCAGAGCCAGTGCAGATGGAGCGCTGACAGTCCCCAGAGCAGCTCCGGGTGTCGGTGCCAGAACGGCGGAATCACCGACGCCGGGAGCCCATACTCCAGCCGAAGCCAGTTCACCCACCGGTTGAGTTCGAAGAGTTCCTGCTCAAGGTCATGCGATGTGAGTAGATTCCAATTGACCGGATGGGGCGGTTCGGCAACGAGATCTTCCTCGTTCCACTGGTCGTGCAGACTCTCGGGCCTCTCATCGGGGGCGTCGTGTTTGCTCATGATTCTGGCCTGGATCCTGTTCACAGGCCGAGTGCAGGAGCGACATTTGTCGTCCGCTGAGGTCGAGGGTCAAACCCGCGATTCTGCTCGTGAGTAACGCCATCGCGTGCAGCGCTCTTGCGTGGCGAACGATCAACCTCGTACCTGGTGCGTGCGGCGTCATGACCGATGCGCTTCGCCACGAACTCCTCGCTCTCCACAGGCTGGCCTTCGCGCTCGTAGCTCACGGGGCGTTGGTATCCTTCGGCGAGAAAGTTGTCGCCTTTCGAGAAGTGGTCGCTCGCGAGTTCGGCTGAACGGCCAAACATGACGAGATGGTGGTAGCTCGTCTCTAACTGAGTGAAGGCGCCGTCTTCTTCACGGCGGAAGTGCTCTTGCCCGAATCGGAGATAGAGGCGCTGATTTCCGTTTGCTGAGGACGTGAGCTTCGGGTCTGAAGCAACGAAACCGGAGACGGATTCTTGTGTGTGGATCGACATGTTCTGTTCCTGTCTGCTCGGGTGACCGGCGTTGTTCGGTCACTGCAGCAGGAAGGTGCGCGTGGATTCCCGCGCGTGCATCGTTACCTTGCGGGGCATTCCAGCAGTGCCTCAACCGCCGCGCGATCGGTCTTGAGCTGCTGGCTGTCGGCCCGCTTCGGCCACGGATACAGGTCGGTGATGATCGGTGGTGCCGACCGAAGCAGGATGACCCCGGTACCAAAAGGCAGGGTGCGGATGCGGTCGGGCGGCAAGATCGGGACGCGACGAACGGAACGCTGGTTCGAGCGCGAACCATAGTCACCGAGTGTGATCGAGTCGGTGAACTCGTCCCGTTCGCCGATCAGCGTGGACAGGTCCTGGAGGTCGCGTGAGTTTGAGGCGCCGCCGAGGATGATCTTCGCGATGCTCGCATCCCAGATCGCGGCCGCTTGATTCTCTGACCACTTGTCTCGTGCCTGGGCGAGCGACTGGAGTACGGGCATCGTTGTGATCCCCGTACCGCCACCTTCTGCCATGAGTGTCGGGAGCGAGGGGAGCGGTGCGAGGTTTCCAATCTCATCGAGTGCGAGCAGTAACGGTGGGTCAAGCCGCGCGCCCGGTGATCGTGCAGCCATGCGGCGGGCCGTCTCGACGAGGTCTTCGACGAACGCAGCGACTAGGGCAGAGCTGTTCCCGGCACCCGCACCGGTTGCAAGCAAATAGAGAGTACCGCGACTGCGAATGAACGTCTCGGGGTCGAAGTGCTCACCGTCGGACGGGCTGACGGCATCGAGCACCCTCGGGTCGGCGAGTGCTGATAGCGCAAGGGACACGCCTTGCCAGATGCTGTCGCGCGTGCGTGGATCGGCATCGAGCATCGCCTCCAGTGACTCTGCCCAACCCGTTGCCGCGGATGGTGACCCGATCAAGATAGCGACTGCCTCGGCCGCCGCCGATGGGTCGAGCGTCCACCGAAAGAGCTCCGTCGGGCTTCGATGGTCGAGTGCCGCAGCGTGCAGGAGCGCCTGCAACGCAATGCGCGTCTTTCCCTCCCAAAACCCTCCGCCTTCGACGCCACCCGAAGACAACTCGGTGGCCGCGGCAAGTCCGGTTGCTCGGATCATCGCGGTGAGCGGATCCTCGCACCCGCGTATAGGCGACCAGCGCAGCCCGGCAGGGATACCTTCGGCAAGTCGTTGTGGATCGAAGACGGCAACCGGCCCGAGGCGCTCGCGAGCGCTGAGCGTTGCGGTGAGATTGTCAGGCCTCGTCGACGTCGTTACGACTGCGCCCGGTGCGTCAAGGATTGCCGGGATGACGATGTGGAGACCTTTGCCTGAGCGCGGTGGCCCGATGAGAAGGATCGAGTCTTCGACGCTGGCCCAGATCTGCTTGCCACGTGAACGGCCCAGCAAGTAACCCACGTCCTCGGGAGTGGGCCGCTCCAGTGAAGGACGAAGGGTGGCAGCTCGATGCAGGAGAGACTTCGCGGACACGTTGGCTGCGACTTCTTGGCTGTTCGCGGCGCCAGCGAGCTTGCGCGGGTTGGCATCCACCGCGCGCGCGTGGCGACGCCACCGCGCCCATACCCACCCGATGGTGCAGCCGATAATGAGCAGCATCGTCACCGCTATTGACCAGTAGAGGACGGCGTTCAGCTCAGGTGCTTGGAGCGCATTGGCCGGGTCTAAAGGGTCAAACAGCACGTTGACCCCACCGGCGAAGTCGACGGATGGTTGACCTGTCCCAGTGAGAAACGCAGTAACCGAACCGGCTGCTCGCAAGATGATGGCGATACCGAACACAGCGACGAGAGCGATCATCAAAGCATTGGTTAGCTCATCTCCGAGGCCGCGGCCTTGCGGATGGGGAGCGCTCATGACGGCAGCGGCGCCGAGACGATTACGCCCGATACGCGTCCGATGAGTATGGCCTCTGAACGGTGATCCACCGACTCGCTCAGGTCGACGAGGCCACGAGCGCTCCCGTCAGCGGACCCTTCAGTGCTGGAGATTGACAGCGCGACAGTGATGTCTTCACCAGGAATGAATCCGGATCCGGTGATCTCGACGAGCTGATGCGTCGGAGAGTGACGCGCTCTCCGCTTCGCACTGGGCTGTTCTACCTCGACTGCGGTGCGTTCTTTTCGGATGATGTCGGTGAAGACTGACCCGTCAAACTCGTGCACTTCGACTCGGACGGTGCGCGTTCGGTGAGCGGAGATCGCATCGAGCAACTCGCCGAACCGAGCCCGACTCCATTCGCTATCCGGACTCGGAGGCGGGAACTCTCGTCCGTCGTAGATGACGCGCATCGCACCGCGTTCGTCGATGCCGATGCTGGCGATAGGAAGGTTGACGGATGGTTCGGACGAGTTGTCTCTGGTGCTGCGATTGCCCATAAAACACAGGTGCGCCGCGGTCCTCGAGATACCTACTCACGACCCCGTGATTCTTCCTGGCGTGTCCCGCAGCAGGACAGGCGATCAGGACATTCCGCGGGTGACACTGGTGCCAAGACCAATTCGCCCGACCGATCGCTGACTCTTCGGATTGACGAAGGTGCGAGAATCGCTGGAGCCGACGGTGTGCGCTGGCCATTACTGCCATGGGAGATGTCGCGTGTCGAGAAAATTGAGCGATAACGCTCTGCGGGGAAGCATGTGCTGCATGGCAATAAGGTCGCGGTGGCGGTTCCTCGCCGGTACGCGTGGCGGCTTTGAGCGCACTGGTCCGTTCCCCACCATCCCCGTTTGGAGCGCCGCGCGGGTCAAGAATGACCAGCGCGAGCCGGTCCCGGGTGGTCGTTATGAGGTGACTCGACTAGATCGGAGCGCAGACGAGTTCGTCGGCGGGCTCGAGTTCGCTGGGATGGTTCCAGGGTGACGGCGTCGCCGGGCCGCACCTATCGTGTGCAGATTGACGTCATCGCCGAAGAATACGTCACTATTCTCGAGAACGGGGATCTGGTTCTCGAAGATGCGGTAACCGGCGACTTCATGGTCGTGGAGCGCTCCCGCCTCGACGATTTCGCGAATTCGGAGCCTCCGTACAGTGCTCACGTCGCCGAACGCATCCACCAGGTTCTGCTTAGCCCAATGCACGATGACTGCAACTGGCCATGGACACAGCAGCTTGATGGGGGGTGGTGGTACCGGCACGGGAAATGTCCGACCTGTGGTGAGTGGTGACCGAATGATCTGGGTTCTGCCGCTGCCAGAGCTGCGCTAGTTTTGTCGCGCTACAGCCACTTCGCAAGGAGTGATGCGGTGAACGGAATGAGCTTTCGGTCGTGCGCCTGGTAGATAGGCATGATGTCATGCGTTCCACCAGATTTGTCATACACTCGTCCCTCAATGGAGAGCACCAGCATCGTCTCGCTGTCGCGCTGGAGCGCCCAGAAGTGGCTTTCCGGTTCACCAGGCAAACCTAAAGGCGGAGTCGCTCGCAGGTCCTCCTGGGCGTGGGGGAACTGAGTCAAGTAGTCCTTCACAAGGCATCCGTGCGAAGAGTCGAGAAAGACGGATCGGGCGTCCCACTGATGCCTGTCGTTCATCAGCATCGTCAAGGCCGACGCAACGAACCGGTATACCAGCACTCGTGACGTCGTGGCAGGAGTCGGCGACGGAGATCCCCATCCTGTGGCCATTTCAAGCTCCTTCAACACTGAGTGCGGTGACCACGCGTCAACGACGTCGGCCCAGCTCGCGACGGTCACTGCGCTCTGAGCTTCGTGAACTTGCAGTGTTCCGACCCGATTTAGCATGACCCGTGGGATGTCGGGTGCCGACTCAGAGGAGAGGCCTTGTGTCGAAACGACGCACAGGACGTCATACATTCCTCCGCCAGGATGCATCTCGTATACGACGAGCTCGGGATGGCGCCGTGCGAGTTCGGACGCGACCCACCAGGATTGCGCGAGCGCGTATCGGCTCGCTCCCCACCCCGCGCTCAAGTGAGAATCCTCCGGACTGCTGTTCGCCCTGATTGACGATGCAGCTTCTCGCGAGTGCGCGAGCTTCGCCTGGTGGGAGGAGCGCAGGTCGCGGAGGACCTCCCGCGCATCTGGCTCGTTGCCGGGCCCGAATAACGAACTCGGTCGACGATAAATGCTCCAGTTCGACGAGGTGGCTTCCTTGTAGCGCGCCCACTCTTCCAACGACTGGAGCGGCCGATCCATAAGAGCCTTTTCGCCGCGGGCCTTGTACCTAGCTGTCTCCGGTGGATAGAGCGGCTCTCCGTCGTCGCCGTCGATACACCAAACCCCGACCGGTTCGAGCGGAGCTCCTTTGAGCGTTCTGACCAAGTGAATGAGGATCATCGACGACAAAGCTCCCTGTCAATCCAGCGGTGGACCCTGCCGAGCATAACGTCCCAGCGTCCGCCAGCAGCCATGCCAGCGCTTCACTGAGCGGTGAAGGGCATCATTTGGTTGGCGTCGAGTCATGAGCCGGTCATGCGGCTGGTGGTATCGAAGAGTTCCAGCTCTCTGGGATGTAACTGATGTTGGCAAACGAAGGAACGGTCCTTGATGCGCCAGAGCCCTTGGCCTACACCGAGCCCGGGCAGCAGCTTCTGCTCGGTACCGGTAAGTCCAAGTGCTTTCGCAGTTGCCCCGAGCTGATCAGACTCCTGCCGGTAGATGATCCGCGTCTCGGCGTTCGCAAGCAAGCTGTTGGCCAGAGCGCGCATCGCGGAGCCTTGATCTCCGACGTTCTCCAGGTCGGTCAACTTATGGAAAATGAGCATGTTCGCGATCCCGTAGTGTCGCGCTAGTCGCCAGTGAGCATCCATTCGTCGCAGCAACGCCGGATGCGACATGAGACGCCACGCCTCGTCGTAGATACACCAGCGCTGACCACCGTTCGGGTCGAGGAGCGCGGACTCCATCCACGCCGACGAACAAGTCATGAGCACCGACATCAACGTCGAGTTCTCCGTCACTCGCGACAGGTCAAGCGAGATCATCGGCAGTGTCGGATCGAACGTGACTGTTGACGGGCCATCGAAGAGCCCGGCGAGGTCACCCGAGACCAACCGCCGCAGCGCATGCCCGACGAGACGTCCGTCCTCGGCGAGACGCCCATCGAGATCTGCTTCCGGCGTCGGCGCAAGGATGTGATCGACGACCATCGGAAGGATCGGTACGTCGTTGCTGCGCACGACCTCAGTCAGCGCCGTGTCGATCGATGTGTGTTCGAGCGGAGTGAGCGGTCGTGTCAGAACCGTCTCGGCGAGTGCACCGATGAGGTCGCGTCGTCGTGCTGCGACGGTGGCTGACCAGCTCTCCTCACTCATTCCTGCAGGCCGATAGCCCTCGTCGAGAGGATTCAGGCGGGTAGAGAGTCCATGGCCGAGCACGATTGCTTTGCCACCGACGGCTTCGGCTACGGCGGTGTGCTCACCCTTCGGGTCGCCAGGAACGTAGACGCGGCGGCCGAACGGCAGCGACCGCGTGTAGAGGCTTTTGGCCAGACTGGATTTTCCAGAACCGACGATGCCCGCGAGCACGAGGTTCGGGGCAGTGATGAGGCCGCGCGCATAGAGCACCCATGGGTCGTAGACGAAAGACCCGCCGGAGTACAGATCCTGACCAACGAAAACACCGTCAGGCCCGAGGCCGCCTTCGGCTAGGAACGGGTACGCGCCAGCGAGGGTTGCCGAGGTGTCCTGATGCCGCGGCAGGCGAAGCTTTCCGGGAGAACGCAGCTGAGAAGGACCCGACTCTCCAGCTGCCGGGAGGTACGTGGTCGCCCGGCGCTCCGCCAATTCGGCGGCATACTTTGCGCGGGCAGCCTGACGCTCAGCCTTCTGCTGCTCAGCCTGCAACTTCGCGGCAGCCTGACTGCGCTGCTTACGCACGCGCCGCTTCTCAGCTGCTGGAGCGACGAGGACCGAGGTGTGCAGGCGCTCGGAATCATCGTGGCTCATAGTCCCAGACCTCGCTGCAGCTTGATCGCCGTGATGCTGGCGGGCTCGAACCACGACGTTCGCTGTTGCCCGCGGGTTCGGCCCGATGCTGACGGAGCACCAAGGGTGCGATTGTCATCGGGTAGTTGATCAGCTTGTGCAACCCCATGGAGTCGATACAGCGCGACGTGCTCGAAGCTGTAGCTGTAGGCGAGATGGTAGTCGCCATCTCGTACCTCACGCTCAAGCGGCCCGCTTGGTGGAGCATCGTAGACGTATCCGTTTTCCATCGCCGCGCTGGTTGTCTCGTCACCGTAGTCCCAGTACTTCAGCTGGTTGAGCCCAGCGAGAGCACCGTCCGTGTCGATCATGTCGAGAACCTCATCTGCCTCTGGACCGTGCAGGTAGACGACACTGATCCATCGAACAACCGGAGGCGCGTCGGCGCCTGGAGCTTCGTGCCAAGCAACGCGACTCGCGGCTGCGGCAGCTACGTCGAGTCGCAATTCTGTCTGGTCGGTCAGGGTCGCGGCCTGGTGGAGTTCGTCGGCAGCGGCCAGAGCATCCCTGGATCCGGCGGCATGGTCACCGTGGTCGTCAAACGCGCGAGGACGATTCTCGACATGGGCCACAGCAAGCTGATCGAGAACCTGCTTGAGCGATCGCACACCTGACAGCAGTTCACCGAGAATGCCGTACAAATCCTGCGGACTCTCAAACGTGCGCGTAGCGTGGGCGAGCGCGCGCAGCGCTTTGGATGCTTCTTCGGCATCAGCTCCGGGATCGTAGAACGTGGGCATGGTGACCTCCTGAGTTATGGCTACGGGCAACAGTCAGGTGCACCGTCGCTTCAGGAGATGTCGTAACTCCCTGCGATACTTGTGATGTGAATCGGTGATAGCTACGACTCAGCCACCGGGGAGAGGATGACCGGGTATGGATGACTCGTCAGCAGCTCACAGTGAAACCGATGACGACTCTGCGGCGCAGCACGACGTAGACAGCCCGCGGGCGGAAGGCGCTGCCGAGCTTGAAAGTGCGACGTCCACGACTCTTGTGGAGGTGACGCCAGGCATTGCCGTTGTCTTCGGTGAGGTCCCGGAGGGCCTAGAACTATTCGACCTTGATCTACTTCCATCGCTCGACAGAGCACAACTCAACACAGCGCTGGGGACGATAGGGAACATCGGGACCGTGGCTGGCAATGTCGCCGAGGCTATTTCTAGCGCGCAAGGGCTATACCGAGTCAATGACGCAACGTTGTCCTTGCTCCAGAGTGGGGGCAAGCTGGCTGCAAAGGACGGTGCAAAGCTCGGAGCAATCTTCAAGAACGGAGAGTTGGTCGCCCAGGCACGCTTCATCCCCGCTTCGATGACTGCCGCGACGGCCATCGCGGCTATTGGCCCGGCTGTTGCCATGCTTGCGCTTCAGATGCAGCTTGGCGAGATTTCAGGTCTCGTGCGTACAAATATTGCGCTGACCACCCAGACTCTGAAATCGATCCGAAATGAGCAATGGTCAGAGCTTGAAGCATTAGTTGAGGCTGTTGATGAAGCAGCCGACCATGCACGGAGTATTGAAGCTGTGCCCGATTCCGTGTGGGACTCAATCGCGGCGAGCTATCCGTCTTTGCGAAAGCAAATGAAGCTCTATCGAAGGAACGTCGCTGGTTACGTTCAGGAGCTTGGCAAGCTCAACGGGCGCCCACGACGCCAATATCTGGAGTCCAATGCTGAGGCAATGGTGTTCGACACGTATTCGTTACTCAGCTCTCTGAAGGCATACGCGGAGTATCAAGCGATCAAGGCAGTACGGGCGAGAACGCGAAGTGCGGACGACGAGAGCGAGGCCCAGCTATTTGAGCGTATTACTCGGGACACTCCGATCGAGATCCAGGCCGCGCGTGATGAGATCGCGAGCCTGACCAAGGAGCTAGTGCGCGAGCTAAGGATTATCGCTGAGCTTCCAGGCCGCGCGACTATGCCGCTCACAAAGAAACGAAAAGATGCCAAGGCCTCGCAGCTGACATGCGCGCAGCTACTCGAAGCCATTGAACCGGTTGCGAACATCATGTATCCACCTGTTGACAAGCCGAGTACTCCCGATGTCGTGTGCGCTCCGGAAGATTTTGACCTTGACCCCTACCTCCAGATACTTCGATGGTTTATGGAAGACACGGAAGTCCTTCAGGGTATTGCGTTTCCGCACGAGGCTGGAGGCACCCTCGCGGCGCTCGTACCAGCGGTACTTGCAAGGCGGGTTGACGCATCGTGGGATGCTTTGGCTTCAGGCAGGGCGGCTGCGATCGTGGACAAGTTCGCCTCCAGCACGTTTGTAGCTGTCACAGACCAGCGGATTGTCACAGCGTCTCCGCGCGCTCTGCTGCGGGAGGGTGAACTGGGGGCCGTGTTCCCGTTGAACGAAGTCCGGTACGTAAGACCTCGCCGTAACCAAGCCGACAACGTACGGTCGACGATCAGCGTCGCTACTGATCGGAAGGACATCACCTGGATGTTCCCCTCTGCGGCTGACGATGAGCAGATCGACAACTTCGCTGCTGTTGTCGAAGACGGGGTGCAAAGTGTGACGGCAAACCAACTCAGGATTGAAGGCGCACGGGATCGCGCAGCTGAGGAGAACTCGATCTTGTCTGAGTAGGTAATGCGCGCCAGCTTCGCAGTCAATCAACTTTGTCCTTAGCTCGACGAGTTACACAACGCGGCAGAGTGGCAGCGCAGCGGCGGTGAAGGCCTGGGCCTGCTGGCCGACGAGGAGGCGCGTCTCGCATGAAGCTTGAATTGCGGCCTGTTCGATGGCGGCGACGGCGGCGTCGAGTTCGTCAGCTGTTCGTGCGGAGACCGATATGAGCCCGGTGTAGCGCAAGATGCCGTGCCCTGCGGTGAGGTCGGCCTCCTGCTGGAGAACATCCTGAAACTCCGCGGTTTGCGAGGCATCCTCAATCTGACCGATGCGTTGGCGTTGGGCTGCATCTGAGATGTACTCCGTTTTCTTCTTACGGATGTCGCGCGCAGCCTGGTCAGAGCGCATCGGAGTGCACAGCAGAGAGAAGGATCGCTGGATCCCTGACGACAAGAGCACCGGTGCCAAGAAGCCGGGATAGACCATCGAGCGGGGCCACTCCGAGATCCACAACACGGGACTGCTGACGGTTTAGTTGACTCCAACGCTGTG
>NZ_JBQPRA010000005.1:0-201820 GCF_052266675.1 Microbacterium zouquanmingi | reverse complement strand
CAAACAAGACGAGTCAACTAAACCGTCAGCAGTCCCATATCGCTCACGTCACTGGTGCGCTGAGCATCATGCATGCGGTTGAGCCCGCATACGGGCCAGTCATGATCGCTACGTTCCTGTTTCTCTGTGCTGGCTTCATTGCCCAGCCCGCGATGCGCTCACTTCGACAGCGCCTCCGCGATGTGCAGACCGACGTGCTCGTCGCGCAGCTCGAACCTATTTGGCGAAACGCAACCATCCTCCGACCCGGGCTCGGTGAGAGCCACCTCACTCCCGGGATTCTCGAAGAACCCGAAGCACGATTGCATCGCAGTATCGTCGAGATACGCGACGCCATGATCGACCCAAGGGTGACCTTCGCCATCGACGATGCCGACCGCAAATTGCTCGAACGAGCTGAGTCCCATTTGCTGGGCGTGAAGGCGCCGAAGACGAACAGGCGCAAGCTCGATGACGTTGAGATCAAAGCGGAGCCGTCGTGAGGGCAGGGCGCGCTTTCGGCGCTGGTGTTGCACTGGTGGGTGCGGGCACGGCGGCCCTTGGCTGGGTTATCGCTCGCAAGCTCACCGCACCAGTCGGCCCACGAACCTTCAACATCGTTGTTCGCGACGTTGAAGATGACGATGGCGTGATCAAGATCGTGCTCGACCGCACACCAAGCACCGCGGCCAAAGGTATCTACAATCTCTGGTTCGAACACGGTGGTTGGGCACAACTTGGTAGCGACGTGCAGGATCGCGGTCCACGCCGAATTGCGCGTGCAGTTACCGGTGCTTCTGACAACCTCAAGATCCAAGTCGGTGACCGTGTCTCGTGGAGTGGCATCTACTTTTCTACTCCAGCAGATGCGGGTCTAGAGGCTCGTGAAATCAAGATCAACACCCCGTCAGGGGACGCGCCTGCATGGCGAATCAATGGCAGTTCTTCGACGTGGGCGATCCATATTCACGGGCTTGGCAGCTCCTGCGCAGGCACGCTTCGCGGAGTACAGGTCGCAACAGAGCAGGGGTACACGTCGCTCGTCGTGAGCTACCGTAACGACGGAGACGGCCCGAACATCGGAGGCGGTCGCTCAACCCTCGGTGCAACTGAGGCAGAAGATGTCGAGGCAGCGATCAGTTATGCAGTTCGTCGCGGAGCTGAACGGTTCGTGTTGTTTGGCTGGTCGATGGGAGCCGCGATCGCACTACAGCTCGCGCACCGGTCCGACTATGCACAGTTAGTCGTAGGGCTCGTGCTCGACTCGCCAGTGCTCAATTGGGTAGCGGTCATCAAGAAGAACTGCAAGCGTTCGGGTCTTCCGAGAAACGCGGGGATACTCGCGATTCCGTGGCTGACTGTCAGGCCGCTCGCACGCATGGTCGGGCTCCCGAGCGGGATCCCGCTCTGCGAGTTTGATTGGGTGCAGCGCGCAAATGAACTCACCGCGCCGACGTTGATAGTTCATGGCGTCAGCGATGACTCAGTTCCCGCCGACATCTCAGAAGCTCTCCGCGATCGACGTCCCGATCTTGTGGAGTTGGAATCCTTCGACGCGGGTCACACGCTGGCGTGGAACTCGGATCCGGACGGGTGGCGCACTGCCGTTAGCTCCTGGCTTTCGAGCCACTTGCCAGTCTGACCCTCGCCTGCGGTCTCGTCGACCAATTACACCCGGAAAAACCCTACTCAACCCGCTGTCACTCCGATATCATCGGGAATGTCGGCCTGTGCAGGTCGAGATGGAGGACTGACGTGACCGAGCCGTGGCTGTCTGCCGACGACATCGCCTCCCATTTGGGCGTCACAAAGGACACCGTTTACACCTGGATCGCCGAGAAGGACATGCCCGCGCACAAGGTTGGGCGGCTCTGGAAGTTCCAAGCGAGTGAGATTGACGAATGGGTGCGCCGTGGGGGTGCTGCGGCGTCGGATGATGCGGCACCGAGTTGACCGATTTATGCCTGCCGTTCGCAACCACCACCTCAATGTCGGTGGTTGCTCGTATCCTGATCCACTGCCCAAATTCCGGAAGGAGGCCTCATGTCACACAGTGCAGATGATCGCTACGCACTGTCGTTTACTACTGGCGGTCTTTTCGCTCGGGAGGCCGTAGCGCTGGCGCCGATCTATTTGGCGCATCGTGATTGGGGCAAGGTGCGTGACTTCGCGGTCAAGGAAAACCTTTTGCAGGCGAGAACTCACCGCTCGGGGGTGACGCTTGTCCGGGAGACCATTAAGCGACTGTCGGCGCTCTCTGATCGAGAGGTTGCGATGATCCTTGAGGTCACTGCTTCTGAGCGCGAACATCTCATGTGGGCGGCGGTTTGTCGCCATTTCAAGCTCATTGGCGAATTCGCTGAAGAGGTTCTCCACGAGCGCTACATGATCTTGGCGGGCACAATTTCCTACGAGGATTATGACTCGTTCTATCGTGCCAAAGCTATGTGGCACGACGAATTGGACGGGATCACCGAACTGACCTATAAGAAGCTCCGCGAGGTTCTGTTCAAGATGATGGGTGAGGCAGGTCTGGTGACCAAACAGGGCGTGATCGAGCCAGCACTCCTGTCCGCCCGCGTTGTTGAATGCCTCAGCGAGCGCACACCGAGCGACATCCGCTTCTTCCCAACAAGGGAGGCCTAATGCCCGTTCAGCCCAAGCTCACATTGGCCCAGCAGGAAGACCACCTGTTTAGGGTACTCAGTAGTGAACGCTTCCTCAGGATGGAGGGTCTCGGCAACGAAGTCGCTCACTTCATCTTTGACTATGACCCGACGTGGGCGCTTGATGTCGCGCAGGCCAAGAAGCGCATCAAGACCAAGCTTGACACTGAGCAGGGCATCAAAGTCCTCGAGATAGACCTCTACGATCTTTGCATCGACCTGCTCAAGCAACGCAACGTCTGGGACCGCGTACTTGCTGCTGAGTCATCAATGGACAAGTCTGACTTCCTTAAGATGCTCCAGAATATGCTCGATCCCCAGATACACCTTGCTCCGGCTATCAAGGAATGCATCGCGGCCGAGTCGTTCCAGATCCTTTTCCTCAGCGGCATCGGCGAAGTGTTCCCGTTCGTTCGCTCACACACGGTGCTCAACAACCTACAAACTGTCGTCTCAGACAAGCCGATGCTGATGTTCTTCCCAGGCCGATATGAAGTTTCGGCCACGCAGGGCTCGTCACTGGTCCTGTTCAGCCAGCTTAAGGACGATTCCTTTTATCGCGCCAAGCGAATCCTCGACCAGGAAGCATGACTCAATGAAACTCAATGAAATCTTCCTCAAGGATGTCACCCGCTCGATCGAGGGGGTCGTCAAAGCTGACGACACCGACCACCTTGCTGTCGAGGTCGAGGAGTACGTCTTCACTAACGATGCGGCCAAGGGGGTCGCTCCATTGCTGGAGGAGTACACGAACTACACGAACGCAAACGGCGTATGGATCTCGGGGTTCTTTGGATCCGGTAAGTCTCACCTTCTCAAGATGCTCGCGCACCTCTTCGGCGATGTCGAAGACCAGGCGTTTTCACGCGAGAAGGTGAGCGAGAACTTCCTCGGCAAGACTGATGATGCGATGCTCGTCGCTTCCCTCAAGAAGGCCGCCGCTATCCCTGCCAAGAGCCTTCTTTTCAATATTGATCAGAAGGCGACCTTGATCGCCAAGGACCAGACAGACGCCCTGCTCAAGGTGTTCGTCAAGGTCTTCGACGAGAGCCGGGGCTACTTCGGTAATGATGGCGCGGTGGCCCGTTTTGAAGAGGATCTCGACAAGCGGGGCCAGTACGAAGCCTTCAAGGAGGCCTTCGCAGAGCACGCAGGAATCGACTGGTCACAGGGGCGTGAACAGACCGCGCTGGAGGGCCACAACATTGACAAAGCGTTCGCTGAGGTCAACGGTGAGGCCAACCCCGGCATTATCGCCCAATACCAGAAGTCCTACGCTGTTTCGATCGAGGACTTCGCTACTTCGGTCAAGGCGTGGATCGACCAGCAGGAGCCCGGCTTCCGGCTCAACTTCTTCGTCGATGAGGTCGGTCAGTTCATTGCTGACGACGTCAAGCTGATGCTCAACCTCCAGACCATCGCGGAGTCACTTAATACCAAGTGCAAAGGCCAGTCGTGGGTCTTCGTGACCTCCCAAGAGGACATGGACAAGGTCATCGGTGACCGCACGAAACAGCAAGGCAACGACTTCTCCAAGATCCAGGCGCGGTTTAGCGTCAAGGTGAAGCTCACGAGCCAGGACGTCGAGGAGGTCATTAGCAAGCGTCTGCTGGAGAAGAATGATGCAGGCGCAGCAGACCTCAAATCTATTTACTCCACGGAGGCCGGGAACTTCCCGACGATCTTCAACTTCGTGGACGGTGCGAAGACCTACCGTAACTACGTTGATGAAGCCCGCTTCATCAACACGTATCCGTTCGTCACTTACCAGATCCCGATGTTTCAGGCTTCCATCGAGGGCCTGTCCGACCACAACATGTTCGAAGGTAAGAACAGCTCGGTTGGCGAGCGGTCTATGCTCGGCGTGGTTCAAGAAGTCGCAAAACGTATTGGTGGCGAACAGGTGGGCTACCTCGCGACCTTCGACCAGATGTTCGCCGGGATTAGTGCCGCACTGAAGTCGTCGGCCCAGAGCGCGATCCTCCAGGCGGAGAGGCACCTTCCCGACCCGACCTCTGACGTGACGATTCTCGCCAACAGGCTGCTTAAGGCGCTGTTCCTGGTCAAGTACGTTGACACCTTCAAAGCTACGCCCCGCAACCTCACGGTGCTCGTCTATGACCGTTTCGGGCTGGACCTCAATGGGCTAGGCAAACAAGTTCAAGAGGCGCTCAACTTGTTGGAGTCGCAGTCATACGTCCAACGGAACGGCAACATCTACGAATACCTCACCAACGAGGAACAGGAGATCGAGAAGGAGATCAAGGCGGTCGATGTCGATTCGTCTGAGGTCTCCAGCAAGTTTTTCCGGTACCTTGCTTCGGACATCCTCAAGTCGAACAAACTCAAGTACGCGAAGAACGGACAGGACTTCGCGTTCGGTTACAAGCTCGACGACATCGCGCAAGGCAATCAGCGAGAACTCACCATTCACTTCATCACACCCGAGACGAACTACAGCGACTCCGAGATCGCGGCTCAGAGCATGGGCCGGGACGAACTGAGGGTTTTCCTCGGCCGAGACAAGCGGCTTCTTGCGGACTTGCGCCTGCTCCTGAAAACCGAGAAATATACGAAGCAGCGCACGAACTCTGGAGCGACTCCCTCGATGCAGGCGATCCTCCAGTCCAAGCAGGTTCTCAACGCCGACCGCGAGAAAGAGCTCATCGAACGCATCCGCCAGACGGTCGGTAAGGCGCAGCTGATTATCAACGCCGCGGAGATCCCTTCCAGCTCTCAGGATGCAGTGAGTCGGGTGTCGGACGGATTCCAGGAACTCGTAGGCCGGACCTACGCGAACCTTGGCCTGCTTGGCGGCAAGGTGTATCCAGAGCAGCAGGTCGCTGGTGCAGTCCAGAACGACCAAGGGCTGTTTAGCGTCGGTAGTTTGAGCGTTCTCTCCTCACCAGGAACCGAGATGGAGTCTTGGATTATCACCCAGACAGGCTTGGGTGAACAGGTGACGGCAAAAAAGATTGTCGACCGCTTCGAGTCCAAACCATACGGTTGGGACCTTGGCTCGATCGAGGTCGTGCTGGGCTGGCTCGTTGGTAACGGTAAGGTTGCGCTCTCCGTCGATACCAACCCGGTCGTGCGTACTGAGGCTACAGCGCTCATTCGAAACACCGCTAAACACCACCACATGGTCGTGGCGCCCCAGAAGGCGTACGACCCGGTGAAGGTCGCCGCGTTCAAGAAGTTCTGTACTGACTTCTTCGACGAGGGGGCTGTGCCGAGTGATCCGACCGAACTCGCCCGGTTCGGTAAGGAGAAACTTGCGGCCAAGCATGACGAACTTAGGGCTCTCGTGAGCACCAGTCGGTACCCGTTCGTCAGCCAGCTCTCGGGTGTCGTCGCCGTGCTTGATCAGGTCGTCGGCAAGCCGGTCGACTGGTATCTGAGTGGCTTTGACGAGGCCGACGAGCTGATCGAGGCCAAGGATGACTTGGTCGACCCGATCAGATCTTTCCTCAACGGTCAGCAAGCCAAAATTTTCGACGAGGCCCAAACTCTCATGGCTAATAGCGCTGGGAACCTCGGATACCTCCCAATGGGCAGCGCCGACGCTGTCAAAGCCCTGCTTACTGATAACAACACCTTCCGCGGCAACAAGATGAACCTGCTTAAGGCCGCCGCTGACACCCTGCGAGGGCAGACCGACGATGTCATCGCCGTCAAGCGGGCGGAGGTGACCGAAGCGATCCAGGGGCGGAAAGCCGAGATTCTCGGAAGTAGCTATTACGCCAACGCCACCCCCGTCGCTCAGGAAAATGTGATTGGACGCATCGATCAGATGCTTGCGCATCTTGTCGCGGAGACACAGATTGCGCTCATCCTCCAAGCAGGCGCGACCTTCGAACAAGACGACTATCCGGCGCTCCTGAGCCGTCTCGTCGAGTCTCAGCAAAGCGACGACGACGTATCTGCGCCGAAGCCGATCGTGTCAGTGAAGACGATCAGTGTCCCCGGTGCCACCGGTGTGCTTGAGTCTGAAGCCGACGTCGACAACTACCTTGCTGCCCTCCGGACCGCGCTCGTGGCAACCCTCAACGACGGAAAGCGAATAACGCTGTGATGGACACCACTCTGCTCAAATCCTTCGCCACATCGGCGCGCACGGAACTCATCCGCGAGGTCGGAGCGCGCATCACTGCTGTGCTCGCCCCGGGCTCGCCGGAACGAGTCGAGCAGCCCAGTGCCGTGACCGCGCTGGAGCGTGCCATCGCCGGAGCGGGTGGGGGAGACGCAGGTAAGGCGCAAGCGGCGGACAAAGTCGCCTATACGTGGTTTAACCGCATCATTGCGCTGCGCTTCATGGATGCCAACCACTACACCGGCATTGGTGTGGTTTCGCCTGCGGCAGATCAAGTAGGTCAGCCCGAGGTACTCGCCGCCGCCAAGCGCGGCCAGGTCGACGTAGAGGTGGTCAAGGGAACAAACGCTGCAACCGTCACCGGTCTGCTCAACGGCACGCGCCAGTCGCGCTCCGGCGTCGACGCCCAAGCGGAGGCGTATGCGCTGCTCCTCGCGGACTATTGCCGTTACTGGAACAGGTCGATGCCGTTCATGTTCGAGCGCGAAGGCGACTACACCGAACTACTCATCCCGGCCAACCTGCTCGCCGAGGATTCTGTCTTGAGCCGCTCTGTCAGGGTGTTAAGCGAAGACGTGTGCCGCGATGTCGAGGTAATTGGCTGGCTCTACCAATTCTATATTTCGGAGCGGAAGGACGAGGTCTTCGCCGGGTTCAAGAAGAACGAGAAGGCGCGCGCTGAGGACATCCCCGCGGCCACGCAAATCTTCACGCCGCACTGGATCGTCCGTTACCTCGTTGAGAACTCCCTCGGTCGCGTGTGGATGCTGAACCACCCGGACTCGCAGCTTGCAGAGAAGATGGAGTACTACATCCCGCCGGTCGACGAAGAGACCGATTTCCTCAAGATCACCAAGCCTGAGGAACTCACCGTCATAGACCCGGCATGCGGCTCGGGCCACATGCTCACTTACGCCTTCGACCTGCTTTACGCGATCTACGAGGAAGAGGGCTACACCCCGTCGCAGATCCCGAGCCTTATTCTCACGAACAACCTTTATGGGACCGAGATCGACCCTCGCGCTGGAGCGCTGGCCGCATTTGCTCTGACGATGAAAGCCGCAGCTAGACGCAAGCTCTTTCTGAGGAACCCGGTCGCGCCGAACGTTTGCGTGCTCGAACCCATCACCTTCACCCCCGATGAGCTGGGCTACCTTGTAACCAAGGAGGGGGACCGCCAGTCAGAGGAGGCATTCTGGAACCAGTTTGCCGAGGCCGACACCTTCGGCTCTCTCATCCAGCCCGACCCGGCCTTGGCCGCCCACCTCGTTGGCCACCTCACGACATTTGACGACGAGGGTGATCTCTTCCGTGCTGACGCACTTGGCCGGGCGAAGCGGGTTCTGACGATGGCTAAATACCTGACAACTGGCTACTCCGTACTCGTTGCTAATCCTCCGTATATGGGCAGCGGCAACATGGGGGATCAGTTGGCTCAGTTCGCGGGCCGATACTTCAAGGTCAGCAAGTATGACCTTTATGCGATGTTCATAGAGCGTAGTTTTGGGCTATTGGCTCACCATGGATACTCCGCGATGGTCACAATGGAATCTTGGATGACCGGAGCCGTCTACGCCAAGTTCAGGGCTCACGTCATCTTCGAACAGGACCTTCGCTCGCTGGTGCACATGCCGTACCTCGGTAAGGGGCGTACAGCGATGGGGATCAACTTTGGGATCACTGCGATGGTTCAGAGGAAGGCTCTCGGAGGCTCAGACCGCGCCATGTTCCAGTGTGTCCGGCACTTTGAACTCGATGACTTCGGGGTGCCGCACACGTTCCCAGTTCACAACGAGCGAGTCGCCTCTCTCAAAATGGACGAGTTTGCCAGGATTCCCGGAAAACCTGTCATCTATGCCGCTTCTCATGATGACCTCGACGCCCTAGCGTTCCACCCGAAGATTTCGGATCTACTAGGAACTCGTGAGGGTCTGACGACCGGGGACAACGACCGTTTTCTGCGGCGCTGGTTCGAAGTCTCGAATGCGAGGATATCGAGCCCTAGGAGCGCACGTGAGGAAAGCCGTGGTCGCAGCGCCCCTCGCTGGTACATGTATGTTAAGGGCGGAGAATTTCGACGTTGGTATGGGAACATCGACTTCGTCGTCGACTGGGAGTCAGACGGGGCTCGCGTAAAAGCCAACGTAGATGTCAAGACAGGCAGGGTCCGTTCGCACAATTACAACGGCGACTATGCCTTCCGAGAAGGACTTACTTGGTCGGGAGTATCAAGCAGTAAGTTCTCTGCGCGGTACGTGCCTGCTGGGCATATGTTCGACGCGAAGGGGCCGATGGGGTTCGGTCGCAACAGGACTGATCTACTTGCGGCTTTGGCAATTCTGAATAGCGGTACGGCGGATCGGTTCCTTGGAATGTTGGCGCCAAATCTTGATTTCAAACTCGGGCACGTACTCAGTCTGCCTATACCCGAGGATGAGAGCCTTCGGATTGAGTTGAGCCACGTGGCCGAGAATGCGGTAGAAGTATCGAAGGCGTTGTGGGATGAGGCTGAGACATCATGGGACTTCAGTAGGTCGCCTCTGATGCGACGTGAGGGAAGGCTTGTGGTTTTCTTGGAGGAGGTCGCGAGCGAACGTCAAGCGCTTTCCACAGAGCTAGAGAGTCTTCGTACGCGCGTGGACCAGATTGTACTTTTGGGGCGTAACGAGACCCGGGACTTCCGCCCAGGAGACGTTGAGAAGATCGACGCTGAAGTCCCACCGATCCCGACAGGGGAGCGCATTAAGGACCTCGTCTCGTATGCGGTTGGATGCATGTTCGGCCGCTACAGCCTCGATGAGACGGGCCTGATCCTCGCTGACCAGGGTGTGACGTTGGAGGAATACCTCGCTAAGGTTCCGGTGCCAACGTTTAAGCCGGACGCCGATAACGTCATTCCGATTGTGGATGGTGATTGGTTTGAGGACGATGTCGTTGAGCGGTTCCGACAGTTCCTCCGTGCGACATTTGGGGAGCAGCACTTCGAGGAGAACCTTCAGCTTGTCACGACGTCGCTCGGCGTGAAGCGCCTCCGTGACTACTTCGTGAAATCGTTCTACAAGGACCACGTCCAGCGGTATAAGAAGCGCCCGATCTACTGGCTATTCTCCAGCCCGAAGGGCTCGTTCAATGCCCTGATCTACATGCACCGATACACGCCGTCAACCGTCTCGACTGTGCTGACCTACCTACGTGAGTACGTGACCAAGCTGGAATCAACACTTCAACAGGCTGAGCGCGCTGGGAACGCGAAGGAAGCTGATCGGCTCCGCAAGATCCTTGTCGAGCTGAACGAGTACGAGCATGACACGCTTTTCCCTAAGGCATCCGAGAACGTTGCGATTGACCTCGATGATGGTGTCAAGACGAACTACCCGAAGTTCGGTGCTGCGCTGAAGAAGATTGCCGGTTTGGAGGCAGCTAGTGACTGATCTCACCTCGGTTCAAGACGCGCTTCGAAGCCGACTCGCGTCCGAGCGGGTCGTGTTCTGGCACGATCCTGCTGGCGAGTACACCGCTGAACTTGCAGTGCTCGATCTCGGGTTAGTGAACGTGATTCGTGTCGAGGACAACGAGTTTGGCGTGAAGAGCATGCTCCTCGCCGACCACGTGAGCAAGCACCTCGTTTACCGTTCCGGCGACCTGCCACGCGGTACTGCGAACTGGTTGCTCGACCTGGAAATTGCCTACGGCGTCTTCACAGCCGACAAGACTTCTATGCTCCAGCGGGAACTCGGTCTCAGCGACCCTGCACTGGTACCGGTGATCGAGCAACACCAGAAGTTCTTCGCCGCGAACAGCCGTAAGCATGCACTGGAAAAGCTCCTGAATGACGGTGACGATGCCACCTTCCTCCGAGCCAAGATGTGCCAGGTGCTCGTCAAAGCATCAGGAAACAAGCTGACCGACATCGTGCGCGAACTCCTCGTCGAGAATGCCTCGGGGAAGACAGCGAAGTTCGACGATCTCGTCACTTTCGGGCTTGACCAGTTCTTTTGGGACGGGCTCTCCAGCATCTACAACTACCCGAGCAAGACTCCGACGATTGACGACTTTGTCCTCTGGATGTTCAATCGCGCGATCGAAGGGTTCGCATCGACCACCCCTGATGAGTTCCGCAACATCCGTAGCGACTTCAACAGTTTGCGCTACGACGTTCGCACGCAGGATGTGATGACGAAGCTCGCCACCCGCGCAGCTGACGCGCTTGACGTGAAATCCAAGATCGAGCATCGCGACTACCGGGATCTGGCCAAGGTCACGATTTTCGAAGAGGTCGACCGCAAAGTTGTCGTCGACCTCGCCGCCGCTGTCACCACTCAGTCGGTGACGCCGCGCGAGGTCGCGGACATCGTGCGGCAGCGGCAGGAAAGCCTGTGGAAGGCTAAATACGCCAAGCTTTACCAAGCCATTCAGAGCGCTTCAGAGCTGCTCGCGGCGATCACGAGCCTGCCGCACGCCATCGCGTCAGCTGCTCTGGGGCTGGATAAGTATCAGTCTGAATGGTTCCGCATTGACCAGCAGTATCGATGGTTCACCTACGCGCATCAGACGGCCGACTTCCAGAAGCCGCTTGAAGCACTGAAGGCTGAGGTCGATAAGCAGTACGTTAACAAATACCTTTACGACTTCGGCGGGCTGTGGCAGCACGCGCTTGAGCCCATGAGCGAGTGGAAGTCCACTGCCCTCGCGCCTCAGGCGAAGTTCTTCGACCGCCACGTCGCTCCCGTGGTCAAGGACGGCCGTACCAAGGCCGTTGTCATCATCTCCGATGGCATGCGCTACGAGGTTGCCGAAGAACTCGCATCTCTGATCCGCAGCGAGAACCGCTTTGATGCCTCGCTTTCGGCCGTACTCGGATCACTGCCGAGCTACACGCAGCTCGGCATGGCGTCGCTACTCCCGCAGTCGAGCCTGGAGCTTGACCCTAATGCCTTGCCGGTGCTCGCGGATGGTAAGCCAACAAACGGTACTGCGAATCGTGACAAGATTCTGCAGACAGTTAAGGGGCACGCCATCAGCGCAGCCGAGGTCCTGGCTATGCCGGGGAGCGAACTGCGCGAGTTGTACACGAAGCACCAGATCTTCTACGTCTACCACGATCGCATCGATGCCGCGGGTGACAAGGCCCCGACGGAACGCACCGTGTTCGAGGCCGCTGAAGAGACCCTCCGCGAACTGCTCCTTCTCGTGAAGAAGTGGACAAACGCCAACGCCACAAACGTCCTGATCACGGCCGACCACGGATTCCTCTACCAGGACATCCCACTAGAGCAGGCCTACTATGTCTCGGAAACGCCTCAGGGTGACGCGGTCACTAAGGTCAACCGTCGCTACGTACTCGGCCGGTCACTGAAGCCATCCCCCTCATTCATGACGTTTACCTCGGCGCAAGCTGGACTCGTGGGAGACCTTGACATCCAGATTCCGAAGTCGATCCACCGCATCCCGCAACCCGGCGCTGGCACTCGCTACGTTCACGGAGGCGCGTCCCTCCAAGAGATCGTCGTCCCGGTGGTCACGGTCAATAAGAAGCGCAAGAGCGACATTCGCCCAGTCAATGTTGATCTCATGCCAGAGACCGACAAGATCACCACTGGTCAACTCGCGGTCAAGCTGCTCCAGCGCGAAGCCGTCACGGACAAAGTTCAGCTGCGTCAAGTCCGTCTTGGACTTTACGTGGGGGACACCCTGATCTCCGACCAACCTGTCATTACCTTCGACAGTGCGTCCACCGACCAGCGTGATCGCTATCAGAAGGCCGTCCTGTACCTGACTCAGGACGCTGACCAGTACAACAACCGGCCCGTCGAGCTACGGCTTGAAGAGCTGATCCCAAACACGACGCAGTGGAAGACGTTCTCTAAGGGGAACTACACCATCAAGCGATCGTTCACGACGGACTTCGACTTCTAGGAGAACTATGACGAACCTCGAAGACGCTCTCGGTGAGATCGACATCCTCGCCGCTGTTCAGGCTTCCGATGCCGCCCCGGTCAAGTCCGCCCTCGACGATAAAATCAACGAGCACTTCTCCGGAGCCGTGGTTCGCAAGGACCTCGTCAAGGCGGTCCGTGGGAACGCCGTAGTGCCCTCGTACGTCCTGGAGTACTTGCTTGGGCAGTACGCTGCGTCCGACGACGAGGCAACGATCCAGGCCGGGATCGATAGTGTCCGCCAGATTCTCGCGACCCACTACGTCAATCGCAACGAGCACATGCTCGTGAAATCGGAGATTCGCCGCAAGGGCCGCCACCGTGTGATCGACAAAGTCACGGTCACGCTCAATGAGAAGAACGACGTCCACGAGGCCGAGTTCGAGAACCTCCAGATCAAGGGCGTCATCATCGACGACGTCACGGTTAAGCAGAACCCAAAGCTACTTATCGGCGGGGTATGGTGCATCTGCGATATCGAGTACTTCCATTCCGATGATCAGAGGGTCGCACCATGGATTCTTGGAAGCCTCAAGCCCATCCAGGTTGCTGGCGTCGACATCGACCACTACTACGAGGCCCGGAAGGCGTTCACGACCGATGAATGGATCGACCTGCTCATGCAGTCGATCGGCCTCAACCCCAAGCAGTTTAACGAGCGCGGCAAACTCATCGCCCTGACTCGCCTGATTCCGTTCGTCGAGCGCAACTATAACGTTGTCGAGCTGGGCCCCAAAGGTACCGGAAAATCGCACATCTTCAGTGAATTCTCTCCTAATGGCATCCTTATCTCGGGCGGCGAGGTCACTGTCGCGAAGCTCTTCGTGAACAACGCCAGTAAGCAGATAGGTCTCGTTGG
Source organism: Microbacterium zouquanmingi (assembly GCF_052266675.1). Taxonomy (NCBI): domain Bacteria; kingdom Bacillati; phylum Actinomycetota; class Actinomycetes; order Micrococcales; family Microbacteriaceae; genus Microbacterium; species Microbacterium zouquanmingi. The sequence continues at coordinate 188,287 of NZ_JBQPRA010000005.1, read as the reverse complement.
GTTCTGGGATTGCGTTGCGTTTGACGAGTTCGCTGCTAATCGGCGCACCGACCAGAATCTCGTCAATGTAATGAAGAACTATCTCGCAAACAAATCGTTCTCACGAGGCACTAGCGTCTACGGCGCCGAGGCCTCGATGGTCTTCATCGGCAACACGACGCACACCGTGCCATACATGCTCAAGAACTCAGACTTGTTCGACGAGCTACCGGATGCCTACCGTGACCCCGCCTGGCTCGACCGCATTCATCACTACATCCCGGGCTGGGAGGTTGCCCCGATCCGCTCGGAGATGTTCTCGAAAGGTTATGGCTTCGTAGTCGACTATCTCGCCGAGATCCTGCGTGCCAAGCGAGTTGAGGACTTTTCGGACAAGTACAAGGACTACTTCACGCTAGACAACTCAATTTCGACGCGTGACCAGGATGGAATCCATAAAACGTTTTCAGGCCTCATGAAGCTCGTGCACCCGACAGGTGAAGCCTCGGACGAGGAGATCCGCGGGTTGTTGGAGTTCGCGATCGAGGGCCGCAAGCGAGTCAAGGATTCGATCCTGCGTATCGATGCGACGATGCGCGACACGCTCGTGAACTTCCGGTATGTCGACAAAGCGGGCGCGTGGCACGATGTCGTGACGCTCGAAGAGAGCCAGTACCTGCAGCTGTATCGGCGGGACTGGGATTCACTGCCCCAAGATGACGGCGGGTCTGGTGAGGGTATGAACACGGTATCCCAACTGGCCCCGAGTACTGCGCACTCAACCGCTACCGCGGTGGAGGCCAACGTGTCCCCAGAACCTGCGACATCACCGTTGGTGGAGGGCCACCGCGATTTCACGGCGGGTCAGAAGGGCGTCTCATACGAAACCCTCATCCTGCCCTACCTTCGCGGAGCAGCGAAGATCATGATCACGGACCCCTATATCCGCATGCCGCACCAGGGGCGGAACCTCGCAGATTTACTCAGCCTGCTCGCTGCGGCCAAGGACGATGCAGACGAGGTCGACGTCGAGCTTGTCACCACCGAGGAATCAAAGGTCGAGTTCAAGCAAAATCAGCTTCTCATGCTCAAGTCAATCAAGGACGCATCAGATGCCGTCGGAGTCCGTTTGAAGGTGCGACTCGACGACACAATCCACGACCGTCGCATTGAAGCTAGCAATGGTTGGCGGATCGACCTCGGCAAGGGCCTCGACATCTGGCAACGGCCGAGCGACAACCCATTCGACTTCGGGCGCAATCGCCAGCAGTTCCGCCTCATCGGCTCGGCGTTCAGTGTTCACTACGTGAAGATCACCGCCGTGCGTGACGAGGAGAACTGAGACGATATGTTCAACCTGATTGTCGGCTTTACCGATGGGACTGCGACTAAAGATCGCATGCTGGAATACACGGCTGACGACGTGAAAGAGTTCCTTCAGCCCGGTGGCTCCCTCGATCTGGGACGCTTGGCGAGACTCCCAACGGTGATCATGCCTGAGACTGGGTTCGCTGACGAGAAGCAAGTTGCGCGCGTAGGGAGACTTTCGGACCTTAGGTGGAAAGGCCGCGAGCTTCACTTCAATCTCGTTGACACCCCGGGTATCCCGTCGATTGGAACTGGTCATATCGAAGCGCTCGCCGACGAACTGGAGATCCAACAGTTCGAGTTCACCCGAACCCACTGGGCGGTCAAGGAGGTTGACCTCTACGGGGCATTGTTCGGCGGTGGAGCAGTTGGTCAAGTTGCCCCGAAGGTGTTCAGCTTTCCAGTTCACCTTCCTGTGGAGCCTGACCTCGTGGCGGTCATGATGCCGTTCTCTGGATTCGACAGTGTTTACACGTCGATCAAAGATGCGGTCGAGAGCCTCGGGCTCCGCTGTCACAGGGCCGATGACATTTGGGAGAACCACCACATCATGGACGATGTGATCAGTCTGATTTGGCGTTCACGTCTGGTGATCTCTGACCTGTCGGGCAAGAATCCGAACGTTTTCTACGAGACGGGGATTGCGCACGCGCTTGGTCGTGACGTTGTTCAGCTCGTGCAAAACCTTTCGGATGTGCCGTTCGATTTACAAACAATCCGTACCCTCACCTATTTGAACAACGGCGAGGGGCTCGAGAAGATGAAGACTGCCCTGGCCCAGCGCCTCAAGACACTTGTGGGCTGACCCGCGTTTACTGCGGCTGGTTGGCCATCATGCTTCCATTCTAAAAAGGGACCACGCGTCTTGCAGATCGAGGTCGCGACCACTCGCGTGCGACTTTTTAGGTCACCGATCCCGCTTGTTCACCTCCTCCTTGACGGAGGGAAGGTGGGCGGCGATGACGGTGTCGATGCGGGTGATGTCGGCGGGCGACGGCTACAAGTATCTGCTCCGCACGGTGGCTGCGGGGGACGGCGAACGAGACCTTTCTACTCCGTTGACGAGGTATTACAACGCCGATGGCACTCCGCCGGGTCGATGGACGGGCAGCGGCCTTACGGCGCTTGGGAGCGGTCGGCTGCGTGATGGCGACGAAGTGACCGAAGCACAGCTCCAGCTGCTGATTGGCATGGGTCGTGATCCACTCACTGGTGATCCGCTTGGGCGCGCCTACCCGGCTTACAAGTCTGTGGCCGAACGCATTGAAGAGCGCGTAAGCGCGCTTGATCCCGACCTGGGGGCGACCGCTCGGGGTCGAGCGGTCGCGGTGATCGAAGCCGAAGAATCTGAGCGCGGCACACGGCGAGCAGTAGCCGGATACGACTTCACCTTCTCCATCCCGAAGTCTGCCTCCGTGCTGTGGGCCGTCGCTGACGCGGGAACACAATCTCTCATTGTCAACGCACACCATGCGGCGGTTGCAGAGGTGGTTGCGTTCATGGAGCGCGAGGTTGCAGTCACTCGCGCCGGTGCAACTCCAGGGGATGGTGCTGTTGCACAGGTCGACGTGCGTGGGTTGATCGCAACAGCGTATGACCATTACGACTCGCGCGCGGGTGACCCCCATCTGCACACGCACGTCGTCATCAGCAACAAGGTGCAGACCGTGCTCGACAACAAGTGGCGAAGCTTGGATGGGCGCCCCCTCCACGCTGCAACGGTGGCGCTGTCGGAGTTTCACGAAGCGGTGTTCGCTGATCACCTCACGAGGCTCTTCGGGATTGAGTGGGAAACACGTGATCGGGGACGGGACCGCAATGCGGCATGGGCTATCGCGAAGGTCCCTGAACAACTCGTTTCCGAGTTCTCGTCTCGTTCGCGGCACATTAATGAGGAGAAGGATCGTCTCATCGCTGCGTATGTGGCGAAGCACGGCAGGCAACCCTCCAGCGCGACGATCATCAAACTGCGTGCCCAGGCGACACTCGCCACGAGACCGGAGAAGGAGATCCATTCCCTCGCTGAACTCACCGCTGAGTGGAGACAGCGGGCGGGCAACATCCTTGGTGTCGATGCAACTCGTTGGGCACGCTCGGTCACGGTGAATGAGGCGCCGTTGCTTCTGCGCGCTGATGATGTGCCGCTTGACGTAGTTCGTGGGCTGGGGCAGAGCGTCGTGATCGCAGTCGGAGAAAAACGATCGACTTGGCGGCGCTGGAATCTCACTGCCGAAGCTGCCCGACAAACGATGGGGTACCGTTTCGTCAGCACCCGCGATCGCGAAGCGATTATCGGCATGGTTGTCGACGTTGCCGAGGCAGTGTCAACTCGGCTCACGCCACCTGAACTGGCATCCAGTCCTGCGGTCTTTCGTAGGAGCGATGAATCGTCGGTGTTCAGGTCAAAGAACTCCACGGTGTTCTCATCGGGTGAGCTGCTCGATGCTGAAGATCGTCTGCTTCAACTTGCGCACACAACGACGGGCCCCACCGTCTCGCTGGAGACGGTGGAACGCATCGTGCGGAAGACTGACCGTGCAGGACGGGTTCTGGGAGAGGACCAAGCGTCCGCGCTGATGGCGATCGCGGTGTCCGGTCGCGTCGTCGATCTTCTTGTTGGCCCCGCTGGTGCCGGGAAAACTACCGCGATGAACGCACTGCGACGACTTTGGGAAAAGGAACACGGCCAAGGATCTGTCGTAGGGCTTGCGCCATCATCGAGTGCGGCACATGTGCTCGCTGAGGATCTCGGGATCACTACCGAGAACACGGCGAAATGGTGGCAGAACCACCTTCACGCAGGCGCGAGCTTCCAGCCTGGCCAGCTCGTCATCGTCGATGAAGCATCACTTGCGGGAACGCTGTCGCTTGACCGAATCGCCCAACTTGCTGCTGAAGCCGGGGCGAAAGTGCTCCTTGTCGGCGACTACGCACAGCTCCAGGCGGTTGAGGCGGGCGGCGCATTCGGGCTGCTCACGCACGACCGCGATGACGTGCCCGAACTTGTTGACGTTCACCGGTTTACGCACGACTGGGAAAAGCGTGCGTCTCTCGACCTCCGACACGGTCGCACTGAAGTCATCGACACTTACGACGCGCATGATCGAATCGTTGACGGTGACACTGAAAGCATGATCGATGCCGCCTACGCTGCATGGCGCACCGATCTCGTCGCGGGGCGGGCAACGGTTCTTGTCTCAGACTCCAACGAATCGGTGACTGCGCTCAACAACCGAGCACGAACCGATCTGATCTTGGATGGCACCGTCCACGGGGCGTGCGAATCTGAGCTGCACGATGGAACGAATGCGGCATGCGGTGACATCGTCATCACGCGCCGCAACGACCGCCGCCTGTTGGCAGGGCGAGGTTGGGTGCGTAACGGGGACCGCTGGAACGTCGTCGACGTTCGACGCGATGGATCGATGCTTGTTCGAAGGACTGGAAGTTCCTGGGGGACCAGCGTTCTTCTACCAGCCGACTACGTCGCAGAGCACGTTGAACTCGGCTACGCCGTGACATCCTTCCGAGCACAAGGCCTCACCACCGATACTGCCCACGTGCTCGTCGACTCGACCATGACCAGGGAGACCCTCTACGTGGCGATGACACGGGGTCGAGATGCCAACGTCGCTTATGTCGCCGTCGATAAGCCCGACGCTTCCCACGATGGTCCACATCCTGGTGAGCACGATGGAGTCACCGGCCGCAGAGTTCTCGCGGGGGTGCTGCAGCATGTAGGTGCTGAGCTTTCCGCGCATGAAACGATCGCTGTCGAGCAAGAGTCCTGGGGAACGATTGCACAGTTGGCCGCCGAATACGAAACGATTGCCGCGGCCGCGCAGCGCGACCGGTGGGCCGCGCTGGTTCGGGTATCCGGTATCAGCGCAGAACAGGCCGAAGAGGTGGTTACGTCGGATGCGTTCGGCCCACTGACTGCGGAGCTGCGCCGAGCTGAAGCCAACCATCATGACCTCGCGGTTCTACTTCCACGTCTGGTGCGAGCACGCGACTTCGGCGACGCGGACGACATCGCTGCGGTGATGAGGCATCGGCTCACAGCAGCTACTGTTCGTCCAGCCAGGGCGGGGCGTGCTCGGAGGGTGCCGAGGCTCATTGCCGGTCTCGTACCCGAAGCGATGGGGCCGGTCGCTGATGACATGCGTCAGGCGCTTTCGGAGCGCCGTATGTTGATGGAAGAGCGTGCAGATGCGGTACTGGACCGCGACCTGGCTGATGGTGCTACGTGGGTGAACGGTCTTGGCCCAAGACCATCCGATGCTCGCGGCAGCGAGACGTGGCGTCGGTCGGCTCGGATCGTCGCGGCCTACCGTGACCGCTACAGAATCACCACCGACACCCCGCTCGGTGCGTCACCTGACACGACCGCCCAGAAGATCGATTACGTCCGTGCCGAAGCAGCCTTCCTTGTTGTCTCGAAGCCTAGAAAGACGCGCGAGCATCAGGCTCCTCTGAGGGAGCGGAGAGCCCGTGGAATGCGGTTGTGAGATGGCGTGTGGGCCTCTTCGAGAGCGGCAACCGACGACGCTGAGTAGCGGCGGAATTGCGCTTGACGGTGCCAGAGGCGCCACGTATTATTGAAGTAACACGGCAGGCTCGCTTCTCTAGATGAGACGCGGGCTTGTTCTTTTTCTACCTCAGCGCGAGACACCCAGGCTTGCCAAGAGCCAGGATGTTGATCACGTGACAAACCCGGACAGCACATACGCGAAACCGTTTCTGACCGTGCCTGCGCAGATCCACCGGCTGCGCGAACGCGGCATGGACTGCCAGTCCGGCGCCTTCGCCACTGCAGCGCTAGAGCGCTACGGGTACTATCGGTTGTCTGGGTACTGGCACCTGTATCGAGAACTGCCCCCGGAGCTGGAACTGCGAACTGACGAGGATGGCCGCGAGATCCGGCTTGACACGTTCGTCCAGGGCACCAACCTGCCGCACGTTGTTGCGTTGTACGACTTCGACCATGCGCTGCGTACCAGGCTCGGTGAGACGCTGAGCACGATTGAAATCTCGATTCGGTACTTCATCGGACATCGACTGGGGCGGAGAGATAAGTTCGCTCACCGCAAATCCCAGGTGTTGGGTGCTGTGCGCGACACTGCACCTGATGGCTCATCCGAACCGAAGACGTCATACAACAAGTGGCTAACGGAGTACGATCGTCACGAAAACCGTGCCAGGGACGCCTTCGTTTTACATTTTCGAAGGAAATACGGACCTCACCTACCGATCTGGGTAGCGACGGAAGTTATGTCATTCGGAGTGCTGAGTAATCTCTACACGTTGATGCCCCAGGTTGACCAAGAGATACTCGCTGCACGTCTTCAGATCAATACGGCTGACGGCAAAGGTGACCGCGGTGCGATGGCCAACTGGCTCAACAGCCTCCGGCACGTGAGAAACATCTGTGCACACTACGGACGCGTATGGAACCGCACCTTTGACGTAGACATTGATGCGCCCGGACAAGCACGAAAAGATTCAACAGATCACTTGGCGGCACTCGCCGACACCGCGGTGAGTAACAAGCTCTATGGTGTGCTCCTGATCGTTCGGCATCTTCTGCTGAGCATCGCACCGGATCGAAATGATGCACTTGAGATAGCCCAGTTCATCACTGGACGGGCGAAGACGGTTCGATTTGATCTTGATCAGCTCGGGTTCCCTGCAGGGTGGGAAGACCAAGACATATGGAAGCTGGACTTCACGCTAGCCAGTTCGCCCATGAGGGCTGCGAGCCTGCTTGACCGCGTAGAGACTTACACGACGGTCGAAGCGCGGTCTGCGCTTACCGCGGCCGAAGTCGCTGAGCCAAACAAAGACCGTAGCGAAGCGGAGTGGGAGCGGGCGTTGAAGGCCGCACAACGTAAATTGCTCGGTACGTATTTGCACCACAACGTGTTGATTGAGATCGAGCTTGGGGGAGCAAAACACTACCCAGCTTTTCAATTCAGGGGTGGCAAGATTATCGATGCACTAGCTGAGATTAACCAGACGTTGTTTGCACGCTGCGGAGAAGTAGATTCTACGGAGACAGCGGGGGCACTCCTGGACTGGTGGCAGACACCAAATGCCGACCTGCCAACTGCACCTGACGGGTCGATGCAAGCCCCCGCAGACCTGCTGGCGACAATGGTTGAAACAGACTTTGACCTTGCGATCGAGAAGTCGGATGCGATGACGACTTTCAGGGTTCCAGCGTCGTCTGAGTGAGTTCTCGTTGCCCGGGGAACCATGCGCGACTACCCTTGAAAGTGTCCTGGTCGCTGCAAGACCGCGCTGGACACGAGCCCCATTTCACAGTGGCACGCTGGGGGCACGACAACTCCACAACTGCCGATAATCCGCGAAATCATGCGGCTGATGACGAGTACTGGGACTTCTAGGCGTTTTTTGAGAAGCCCTGGCTGAAAAGCCTGGTCAGAGGCCCGGATCCGCGAAATCTCGCGGGTTCGGGCTTCTTCTTACCAACATTTAGGTGCGTAAGTGTTGGTAAGGTGGGGTGATGTCCACAGGAGTCGCCGATCCACTGATCCCCATCGAACCGATCTCGTTTGAGAGGTTCGAATGGAAGCCGCGTGCGCCAGAAATGTATTCGCGCGCGGAGGTGATGCGTCAGACTGGGCCGTACCAGGCTGCTGTCACCGCACCGATTGCCGGGTGGTCGCCCAGGCTCCCGGTCGAAGCGTTGGCTGATGTGGAAGACGCAACGCGCCAGTTGGTCGAGTTTGATCTTCATGCGCAGCGCACGCTCGCAAACGACAGCCCCGCACTCGGTCCGATGGCTGCGATTCTGTTGCGCACGGAGGCAGCTTCGAGCTCTCAGATTGAACAGTTGACGACGTCGGCAAAGCAACTCGCCCTTGCCGAGATTGATGAGGGCGATAGGGCGAACGCGCGTGCAGTCGTGGGCAACGTTCACGCGATGGAGGCAGCACTGAGCTTGGCGGGAGATGTGAGCGAGGGATCCATCCTCGCGATGCGCGAGGCGCTGATGCTGCATCAGCATGGTTTCGATCCCTTGCTCGCCGGTCGCTTCCGGGGCGAACAGGTGTGGATTGGGCTAGGAGAGGCCGGCCCACGAACCGCGGACTTCGTTGCACCGCACCATGACCGCGTTCCCGGCGCGATCGCGGATCTCGTGGCGTTCGTGCAGAGGCAAGACCTTCCAGTGCTGGTGCAAGTTGCTGTTGCGCACGCACAGTTCGAGACGATCCACCCGTTCCCCGATGGCAACGGTCGCACAGGGCGAGCGCTCGCCCAATCGATTCTCCGAAATAAGGGTCTTGTGAGATCGACTGCAGTACCGATCTCCGCCGGGCTCCTTGTCGATGTCAACCGCTACTTCGCAGCGCTAGGCAGTTTTCGTGAAGGCGACGCCGCTCAGATCATTCATGAGCTTGCGCGCGCAAGTCGTATCGCCGCCGTCACTGGCAGCGACCTCGTGAATGATCTCGCAGCGCAGCTCGAGGATTCTCGCGCGAAACTGGCGGGAATCCGTTCTGATGCGGCTGCGTGGCGGATTCTTCCGGCACTGGTCAGCCAGCCTGTGATGAATGCGAAATACCTCGTGCAGACGCTCGGACTGGGGGAGATGGCGGCGCTCCGTGCCCTCGACGCGATGAGTGCGAGGGGCGTGCTTGTCGAGATGACGGGCAAGTCTCGCGGGCGAGTGTGGCAGCACAGCGGCATCCTGGGCGTGCTTGATGAGTACGCCGCCCGGATTCGGCGCATGTCAGCAGAGTAGCGCGACGGTCAGCTCTAGGAGCTTGTTCGTCGGCCGCGCGCCTACCCGTGCTTGCCGAATCGGCGCAGGCGCAGTGAGTTCGCCACGACCAGCACGGAGCTTGCCGCCATCGCGGCCCCCGCGATCATGGGGTTCAGTAGCCCGAGGGCCGCAATCGGGATGCCGACGGTGTTGTAGAGGAACGCCCAGAACAGGTTCGTCTTGATCGTGCCGAGCGTCTTGCGGGAGAGTTCGATCGACAAGGCGACCTGAGCCAGATCGTTGCCCATGATGGTGAGGTCAGCGGCCTCGATCGCGACGTCGGTTCCCGAGCCCATCGCGATGCCGAGATCTGCTTGGGCGAGAGCCGGAGCGTCGTTCACGCCATCTCCGACCATCGCGACGACCTGGCCGCGCGCCTGCAGATCGCGAACGATCTGCGCCTTGCCATCGGGGAGCACGTCGGCGAAGACGTCAGCAGATGCGATGCCGACGGATGCCGCGACCTGCTGAGCAACCGCGGCGTTGTCGCCAGTCAGCAGGATCGGGCGCAGCCCGAGTTCCTTGAGCGAGGTGATGGCTGCGGCAGAGGACGCCTTGATGGTGTCGCTCAGGTTGATGAGACCGGCGAAGCTGCCGTCGACGGCGACCAGGATCGATGTCGCCCCGCCGCGCTGTGCCTCTGCGAGGTCTGCGAGGTGCTCATCAGTCAGCTCGATGTCGTTCTCGTTCATCCAGCTGATCCGGCCGACGACGACGATGCGAGCGTCGACGGTGGCGCGTACCCCGCCGCCGGCAGCCGAGATGAAGTTCGAGGGCTCCGTGACCGGCGCAGCAGCGATCGCGGCGTCGACGATGGCTCGAGCGATCGGGTGCTCGGAACCCGACTCCGCCGATGCTGCGAGCGCGAGAAGCTCAGGCTCGGTCATGCCCGCCGCAGCCTGAACTGATGTGACAGCGAGATTTCCCTCGGTGATGGTTCCGGTCTTGTCGAGCAGCACCGTGTCGATCTTGCGGGTGTCTTCGAGCACCTGCGGTCCGCGGATCAGGATGCCCAACTGCGCACCGCGCCCACTGCCCACCAGTAGTCCGATGGGCGTGGCAAGACCGAGCGCGCACGGGCAGGCGATCACGAGCACAGCAACGGATGCAGTGAAAGCGGCCTCTACATCGCCGGAAAGCAGCATCCACAGCGCGAAGGTGACCACCGCGATGACCAGCACGATCGGGACGAAGACCGCCGAAATCCGGTCAGCGAGACGAGCAATGGGAGCCTTTCCGGTCTGCGCCTCGGAGACCAGCCGGCCCATCTGTGCGAGGGTGGTGTCTTTGCCGACCCGGGTGGCGCGCACCACCAGTCGTCCTGACGTGTTGATGGTCGCGCCTGTGACGGTGTCATCCGGCCCGACTTCGACGGGGACGGCCTCGCCGGTGACCAGAGCGGTATCGATGGCCGAGTGTCCGGAGACGACGAATCCGTCGGTGGCGATCTTCTCGCCGGGTCTGGTGACGAACTCATCTCCGGGCACGAGATCGGAGGCGGCGATCTTCACCTCGATGCCGTCCCGGAGCACAACCGCTTCTTTCGCACCCATCTCGAGCAGTGTTGCAAGGGCGTCACCCGCACGCGACGTCGCACGGGACTCGAGATATCGGCCCAGCAGCAAGAAGGTGGCGACGACGCCGGCCGTCTCGAAGTAGAGCGCGTGGTCGCTCATCGACATGCCGACGTGAGCGGTGAGGTTTGGGTCCTTGATCAGCTGCCACAGGGAGAAGAAATAGGCGGCGAGGATGCCGATGGAGACAAGAGTATCCATCGTGGATGCGAAGTGGCGGGCGTTGATGGCTGCCGCACGGTGGAAGGGCCACGCCGCCCAGAAAGTGACCGGGGTGGCCAAGACCAGTGCGACCCAGCCCCAGTGCGGGAACTGCGCTCCCGGGATCATAGAGATGACGAAGAGCGGGACGGTGAAGATCGCGGCGACGATCAGCCGGATCTTCAGATCGCTGCCGCCATGCGGGGCGGTGTGGTCGGTGTGGTCGGTGTGCAGGTGGCCGTGACCGTCGTCATCATTCGCCGGCGCGTACTTGTCGACCTTCACATTCGCCTGGTAACCGGCCGCCTGCACGGTCGCGACCAGCTGCTCATCACTGACGCCTGTGGGAACGGTCACTCGCGCTGACTCGAGCGGCAGGTTGACCACGGCCTCGACGCCGTCAATCTTGCCGAGCTTGCGCTCGACCCGGCTGACGCACGAAGCACACGTCATGCCCTGGATCGCCAGTTCGACCGTGCGCTGATCAGTGGGGTGCGCGGACACGTTGCTCATGACAGCCTCAGCTGTCGATGGAGACCAGCGCGTAGCCGGCTTCAGCGACGGCCGCTTCGAGAGCGGAGTTCGAGATCGCAGCATCAGCGGAGACGGTTGCGGTGGAGGTGCCGCCAGCGGCGAGATCGACAGCGACGCTGTTGACGCCCGCAACTGCGGAGAGCTCTTCGGTGACAGAGGAGACGCAGTGGCCACAGGTCATGCCGTCGATTTTCAGAGTGATGTCGTGCGTGCTCATGAGGGCTCCTGATTCGTCGTGCGGATACCAGAAAGAATACCCCCTGGGGGTACCTCCGTCAAGTACCCCTCTGGGGTATCTGACTCCGGTCGTCAGCGCAATGGCACATCGACGTCGGATCCGCCCTCGACGGTCAGACGAGCGCCCATTTGGACGATGGTCGGCTCCCCGACGAATCCTCCGGCGAACAGGGACTGCCCCTGCGTGAACTGCGACGCTCTGGAGAGAAGATCAGGGGGCGCGAAGCCGAAGATGCGGGCGATTTCGGCGAGGTCTTCAGGGGAGTTCATCCGCATGAGCGCGAGATTGTCGCACTGTGAGATGACGTTCGGATGGACCTTCGAGGGGCGCTGCGTCGAAAGCAGTAGCCACAGGCCGTACTTGCGTCCCTCGGCAGCGATCTGAGTGATTCGCTCCGAGAGCAGCCGCTCGACTGCCGTCGTCGGATTCGGCGGGCACAGGTTGTGGGCCTCATCGATCACGATCAGTCGCGCGATCCGCTCGTGTCGTCGCTCCCAGAGATGATCGAGGATCGCGAGAGCCGCGATCTTCGGCTCCGCCGACGTATCGAACTTTCCGAGGTCGACAACGGTGGCGTCCGGCTGCTCGTCGATGATCTCGGTGACCGGCTTGCTATCACGTGCCCACATCGTCCAGTCGGCGATGCCGAGATTCTCAAGGCGCATTGCGAACCTGTGATGGACTTCGTTATCGGACGCGCGCAGCCACTCGAGCAGCGTGCCGTCTGCGGGCAGGCCCGAAGCACGTGTCTGCGCGACCAGGCCCAGAGAGGCGTTGAACTCCTCGGCATCGAGGATCGGATCCAGCTGCAGAAGAGCCGCGCGTGAGCGCTCATCCATGTCGAGCAGGCGGACTTTGAGATCGTCCCCGAGGCCCGGCCGCGAATGCAGCACGCGTATATCCCGAGTGCTCAGCGCCGCGGCATCCGCCCCGATCGCTCCGTCACGCAGCTCACTGAGTCGCACGAAGTCCGAGTTCGGGTCGAGCACGATCACTGGCAGCCGCGTGTGGAGCAGGATCTGCTCGAGCAGCACCCCGAGTGCGTACGTTTTGCCCGAACCACTCTGTCCGCACCAGAACGTGTGTCGGTTCAGTCCGCGCGCACGGATATGAGCCTGGTCGGCAGTCTGCGCGACCGTGCCGATCGGAATCACGTCACCCATGCCTCGAGAGTATCCGTCAAGGCATGGGCGCGGTAGGTTACTCGCGGTTCGCGGCGTAATAGGCGAGCAGAGCCTTGGTCGAGGCATCCTGTGCATCGATTGCGGAGGTGTCGCCGTCGATGGCGGGAGCGATCTGCATCGCCAGCTGCTTGCCGAGCTCGACGCCCCACTGGTCAAAGGAGTTGATGCCCCAGATTGTGCCCTGCGTGAACGTGATGTGCTCGTACAGCGCGATCAGCTGACCGAGCACCTGTGGGGTGAGCGCGGGTGCGAAGATCGATGTCGTGGGGCGGTTGCCGGCGAACGTGCGGGCGGTGACGAGAGCACCCGTCGTTCCCTCTGCTTCAACCTCGGCCGCCGTCTTCCCGAACGCCAGCGCCTTGGTCTGTGCGAGGAAGTTCGCCAGGAACAGCGCGTGCACATCCTTGTCGCCGTCGCTCAGCGCGTACGCCGGGTTGACGAACGCGATGAAGTCAGCGGGGATGAGACGGGTGCCCTGGTGGATGAGCTGGTAGAACGCGTGCTGTCCGTTGGTGCCGGGTTCGCCCCAGAAGACCTCTCCGGTGTCGGTGGTGACCGGTGAGCCATCCCACCTGACGGACTTGCCGTTGGATTCCATCGTCAACTGCTGCAGGTACGCGGGGAAGCGGCTCAGCTGCTGTGCATAGGGGAGAACAGCGTGCGACTGCGCGCCGAAGAAGTTGTTGTACCAGACGTTCAACAGGCCCATCAGGACCGGTACGTTGCGGTCGAGCGGAGTGGTGCGCACATGCTCGTCCACCGAGTGGAAGCCTGCGAGCAGGTCGCGGAATACGTCGGGGCCGAGCGTGATCGCGAGGGACAGGCCGATTGCGGAGTCGACGGAGTAGCGGCCGCCGACCCAGTCCCAGAACCCGAAGGCATTGTCCGTGTCGATGCCGAACTCGGCGACCTTGTCGAGAGCCGTCGAGACAGCGACGAAGTGATGCGCGACGGCGTCTGTGCGCGACGCATCGTCGTCAGCGATCGCACCGGACTCGGTCAGGCCCGACCACAGCCAATCGCGAGCGAGACGCGCGTTGGTGAGCGTCTCAAGTGTCGTGAAGGTCTTGGATGCGACGATGAACAGCGTCGTCTCAGGGTCGAGGTCCGCGGTCTTCTGCGCCATGTCGGTCGGGTCGATGTTCGAGACGAAGCGGGCCTCGATACCGGCGTTCGCGTACGGCTTGAGCGCCTCATAGACCATGACGGGACCGAGGTCTGATCCGCCGATGCCGATGTTCACAACGTGCGTGACCTTCTTTCCCGTCACCCCGGCCCACTCGCCGGAGCGGACCCGGTCCGCGAACGCGCTGAGTCGGTCCAAGACGTCGTGCACGTCAGCATCCACGTCCTGGCCATCGACCTCGAGCGCGGGCAATGCATTCGTGGGGCGACGCAGTGCAGTGTGCAGCACTGCGCGGTCCTCACTCGTGTTGATGTGCGCACCCTCGAGCATTGCGCTGTAGCGCTCGGCCACACCGGTTTGCTCTGCCAGTCGCACGAGCGCTGCCAGTACCTCATTGGTGACCAGGTTCTTGGACAGATCCACGTGCAGATCCGCGAGCGGCAGCGAGTACCGGCGTGCGCGGTCCGGATCAGCATCGAACCACCCGCGCAGGTCGGGGACGATCCGTCCCTGCAGGTCGGTGAGCTCGGCCCATGCGGCTGTGCGAGTGGGGTCAATCGGTGCGGTCATGGCTCCACGTTAGCGCGCACCGTGGGAGTGGGTATCCTGGAATGAGCATTCACAACAGGAGGCCGCCGTGATCATCAGCTTCATCGTCTTTTTGGTTATGTTCGTTGGCGGAATCTGGGTGATGGGCATCGCGCACGGACTACCGCTGGACTTCCAGGCGCTCACCTTCTGCGCCGGCCTTGCACTGGTCTGCCTGTCGCTCGCGTGGATGATGCGCGAGGGCCGCTCCGGCGCCACGCGTCGCGCGAACAACTGGGATGGTGGCCCCGCCGCTCGCTGATCCAGAGCGGACGGGACCACCCCGTTCACTCCAGCGTTACGTCGTCGATCACGAACGACGTCTGCAGCGAATAATCTTCCGAACCGGTGAAGGTGATCGTGACGGTCTGCCCAGCGATTCCGGTCAGCGGCACCGCGACAGCTGAATAGTCCTGAGCGTCGAGGTTGCTCCACTGGCGCTCTGCGATGCTCGCTCCTGTGTCGTCGACCACGGTCAGAGCCAAAGAGTCGTACGCGACCGCTCTGCGCTCTGCGGTCGTGATCCGCAGCCAGAACGTCAGCGTCGCGTCGGCGCACTCCGTCGGCACAGTGAATGTCTGACTCAGGGTGTCGGTGTTGGCCCAACCGAAACCGTTGAGCCATGCCTTCCACGATCCGTTCCTGGCGGGCTCGAGGTATGAGCGCGAATCGATCACCGTGCTCGTTGCAGACCATGGCGCTGCGGCGCCGGTCTCGAAATCACCGTTTCCGACGACGCCACCTGCCGAGCACTCGTCTGGAGTGGGGTCGGGGTCGGGGTCGGGGTCAGGATCCGGCTCCGGATCGCTGGTCATCGACGCAAGCCGATGAGACTGCGTCACAGCGGGATTCCACACGAACTCATTGCCGTCGCTGAAGACGTAATAGGTTGATCCGTTCGGCATGAGCGCGACGGTGATGCCGCCGAAACCAGACATGAATGGCACGGTGAACGCCTCAACGAAGCTCGGGTCGTCCGCTGAGCTGAAGTCTTTCGCCCATACCGACATGTTGTAGTGCAGCGATGACTCACCGGGGACGTCCAGACCGCGGTCGGAGACATCGCGCTGCATCGCCGCATCGAGAAGTCCGGGGTGCAGTAGCTGCTCTCCGTCGACCGCTCCCCCCAGGGGGCCGAACAGCTCGGCGACCTTGGCGATAGCATCCGTCGTCCAGAACATCCCGTACCCACCGAATGGTGCACCAGTCGGTGAGTTCTCGGTGCGCAGGGTGCTCAAGGCATCCGGACCGACATCGGCGGGAATGAGAACTTCATCGCGAAGCATCTCGAAGATGTCGGCATCGGCGCCTTCATACCCCTCGAGCACGGAATCCATCGCCTGGACAGCGAGGTACGTATCCGAGGTGTGATAAACCCACTGCGTCCCCGGAGCACTCTTGCGCGGAAACGACAGAGCGGCCGTGGTTTTGCCCGAGTAATCCTCAGCGAGGAAGAAGTCGTTCATGACGGCGCCCGCTTCATCGACCTCGTAGCCCGCGGAGTTGTAGTTTCCGGTCGCCATGTCCAGGGCGTTTCTGATCGTCACGCCGTTCCACGCCGCATCTCTCGCGGCCTCGGGCACGTGATCTTGGATCAGTTCTTCGGCAATGGCAGGGGAGTACTTCTGCGCCAGATGGAGCAGCGCGAGAGTTCCGAATGCGGACTTCGCTGTCGAGTATGACGGCAACAGGACCTCGCTGCAGTACGGATGGTCGCCTTGGCGAGTGGGGCACGTGCTCACGTAGTTGATGCCCTCGTAGACGAATCCGTATCCGGACAGCGCTGAGGGCGTGATCCCAGAACCGAATGCAGAGACGTCGATTCCGGAACCGGGGTGGTCGCTGGCCAGCTGCGCGATGGGGCGGGTCGGAAGCCGGTCAGCGAGCTCCTCTGCCGCGCGAAATCGGATGCCGGACGCATCCGCGACCTGCCCGTGCGTGAGCGTCACCGCCTGCTGTCCCCATAGGTCGAACTGGAAGTACTCGCAGGTCTCGCTGGTGATCTGGTAGCGCAGCTGCGACACGCTCGTGTCGGAGAAGAGGAACGTCATCAGGCCGTTGTGCACACAGTTCGCATTGCGCTCGATCAGCGAGAAGGGCAGCGCGGCACGCGTCATTCCGCCGTCGCCTTCCTCCTGCCAGGCGCGGCCGAGTCCGATCGCCATGTTCCACGCGGTGCTGTCGGTGATGCGAAGCCCGCGGGCCGCCGGGATGACCACGCCGTCGTTCTGCACCAGCTCGATCGATACGTCAGGCAGCCGCTTCACTGCGTCGAGAGTCCCGTAGCCGTACGGATCCTTCAGCGCGATGAAGCCTCCAGAGAGCGCTGGTCCCTGGAGAGTCAGTGTGCCTTCGAGCTCATGCACAGGGGGAGCGGCATCAGCCGGAGCCGCAAAGGCGCTGCTCGGCACCGCGGCCGTTGCGATGCCACTCGTGAGCTCGGCGGCGGTCAGAGCAGTGCGTGACACGGTGGCCTCAGCGGTGGGAACGGTATCAGCCGTCGCCGGAACAGACGAGAGCGCTCCGGCGAAGATGAGTGCGGCACCGAGCGCGCAGGCAGCGCGGGTGGCGCGGCGGTGAAAAGGGGCAGGCACATGCATGGATCCTCCTTGATCGAAATGCGTGCCCAGTCTGCGCGACGGCGGGGTGCGGCGTCCAAGACCCCTTCTCGAGTGAAGCGATGCCCGTGAGGTATCAAGACTCGGGGTGTGCGCCAGAACGCGGCGTGGTCTGCGGATACAGTTCGGTGACGAATTCGCTGAGCGCGCTGAGACATTTCTCGATCCGTGCACCAGCGAAGTGATTGTCGTCCCAGACCCCGTACAGAGTGATCGCCAGGTTGCCGTCGGCCGCGCGGATGGGCACTGTGCGAAGGCCGTAGCGGGAATCGTCGGACAGTACGCAGATGCCTCTGCCAGCGGCTGCCAGCGCCAGCGCCAGAGATGAGGACTCCGTCTCCGTTTCTGGCGTGTAGGACAGCCCTGAGCGAGACACTGCGGTATCGAACATGTTGCGCACCCCGTGTGCGCGGCTCATCACTATCAGGGGCTCGCGTACCAGGCGAGCCAGCGGGATGGCCTCTGCGGACGCCAACGGATGGTCGGGATGCACCTGCGCCCAGAGATATGCGTATCCGATCACTCGCGACCGGAACTCCGCGGGCGGGATGCGCGTGCCCACTGCGAAGTCGGCATCCCCTCGTTCGAGCACGTCGTAGACATTCTCCGGGACCACCTCCACGGCATTGCTGATCGGGCCATCCTGTCCCTGCGCGACGACGAACGGCGCCAGGATGTCGGTGACCGTCGTGCCAGCGGACGAGACGGTCAGCCCTCCGCCGTCGCCGCTTGCGATGGAACGCGCGGTGGCTGCGGCGCGCTCGGCGCGAGTGAGAAGGGCCTGCGCGACAGGAAGGAAAGCGCGGCCGGCCGCTGTGAGGGTCACGCCCCGGGGTGCGCGATCGAAGAGTGCGAAGCCCAGGTCCTGCTCCAAGTGGCGCAGCTGGCGACTCAGAGAGGGCTGCGCGACGTGGACTGCTTCGGCCGCTCCGTGGATGGTGCCGTGCGTGCTCGCAGCGACGAAATAGCGAAGCAGACGAAGCTCCATGAGATACCTCCTAGGCATCGAAGTCTTGGAAAACAAGTATTGGCGAGTCTCGCCTCCGTGTCCATAGACTGGCCGAAACCCGCCCCTTGCGGTCTTACCTGGAGGTTGACATGGCTGTCACCACGCAACGATCACGGCGCAGAGCGCTGTTGACCCTGACCGCTGCCGCAGCAACGGCATCGCTGGTCGCATGCACGTCCGGCGGGAGCGGTGCTCCGGCAGAGGGAAGCGGCGCCGATGTGCTCACCGTTGCCGCATCGGCAGCGGTGACCACCTGGGATCCGGTCGCCTCGTTCTCCACCGAAGCGCTCTATATGGGAAACATCTACGAGCCACTCATCTGGAAGAACGCCGAGGGTGCAGACGAGGACTTCACGCCGGCGATCGCCGAGGCGTGGGAAACCAGCGAAGACGGACTCACCTGGACGTTCCACATCCGGCCAGACGCTTCATTCCACGATGGTGAGGCGGTGGATGCCGACGCGGTCGTCGCGAGCATCGAAGCGGCCCGCGAGCGCGCTGGTGCCTCGTTCATCTGGGCGCCGCTGGAGAGCGTTGAAGCCGCCGACGATCTGACCGTCGTCATGAACCTGGCCTACCCGGCGCCGATGGATCTCGTCGCGGCATCCACGTACGGTGCATGGATCGTCTCGCCCAAGGCGCTTGAGGCCGCGGCAGCTGACGAGCAGTACTTCGAGGCCGGTATCGAAGCCGGTACCGGTCCGTACACACTCAAGGAGTACGCGCCAGGCGAGAAGGTCGTGCTCTCGGCATACGAGGACTACTGGGGCGAAGCGCCGCACTACGACATCGTTGATGTCGCGATCACCCCTGATGCCATCACCGCGCAGCAGATGCTGACCGCCGGTGAGGTCGACTTCGCCACCACGATCCCGCTGGATAACGTCGAGTCGGTCTCCGAGCAGATCGGTGCAGAGATTCGCACGGCGAACTCGCCGTTCAACTTCATCGCGCTGCTCAACACGACTCGTCCGCCTCTGGACGATCCGCTTGTGCGACAGGCGCTCAGCTACGCCATTCCGTATGAGGACATCATCGAGGTCAGCGCGCTCGGTTACGGCACTCAGTCTCGGACCGCCGTGCCCAAGGGGATCTTCCCGTACTCGGAGAATGTGCCGCAGTACACCCAGGATCTCGACAAAGCTCGTGATCTTCTCGCGGAAGCGGGCCATGCAGACGGCTTCACGCTAGAACTCACCTACGCCTCGGAGAACGCCACCGAAGCGCGTTTCGTTCCACTCATCAAGGATGCCCTCGCTCAGATCGGCGTGGAGGTGAACGTCACCGCCATGTTGTACAACCAGCAGTGGGAAGCAGCAAAGGCAGATCCGGCAACCGCACAGGACATCTTCGTGCTCTACTACTGGCCGACGTACTCCGATGCGGGCGCAGACAACCTGTACTCGCTGTTCCACTCCAGCGACGTGCCCTTCTTCAACCTGAGCTATTGGAACAACCCCGAGTACGACGAACTCATCGACCGGGCCGCGACTCTGACCGGCAGCGACCGCGAGGCAGCGCAGGCGGCCTACGAGGAAGCCATGCAGATGTTGTACGAGCAGGCGCCCGCGCTCTATCTGTTCGACCCTGAGGTCGTCACGGTGGCGCCTCCCGGACTTCAGATCGGCGACTTCAACGAGAACTACCCGTTCACGACGTTCTTTTCACGCATCGCTCCTGCTGCCTGATCGGCCGACGAGATGTGGCGTTTTCTAGGCAGGCGGATCGTATCCGCGATCCTGGTCCTGCTGGTCATCACCGTGATCGTGTTCGTGATGACCAGGGTGGTTCCTTCGGATCCGGCGGTGGTGTACGCCGGGCCGAAGGCGCCACCCGCCGAACTCGAGCGGATCCGTGAGAAGCTCGGGTTCAACAATCCCCTCCCGATTCAGTTCCTGACCTACCTCGGCGGACTGCTCACCGGAGACTGGGGTGATTCCCTGGCCACTAAGCGCCCAGTGCTCATGGAACTGGCCACCCGGCTCCCCGCGACACTGGAGCTGCTGTTCGCAGCGATGATTCTCGCCACGGTCGGCGGAATCATTCTCGGCGTCATCGCCTCCCGGCGTCCGGGCGGGATCGTGGATGGCGCTGTCCGCGTCGTCGCCATCGGCGGGGTCTCCGTCCCGTCCTTCTGGCTCGGACTGCTCCTGCAGGTCGTGTTCGTCGGATCCCTCGGCATCCTCCCGGCGACGGGGCAGTTCTCCAAAGGGATCGAGTACACCAATCCGGTGGCCGATATCACCGGATTCGCGCTCTTGGACAGCGTGATATCAGGCAACTTCGTGGCCTTCGGTGACGGGATGGCCCATCTCATCCTTCCGGCGGTGACGCTGGCCGCCTATCCGATGGGACTGGTCGCACGGATGATTCGCGCAACCATGCTCGATGTCCTGAGTGAGGACTACGTCTTCACCGCCAACGCCTACGGGCTGCGCGACGTCATGGTGCGGTGGCGGCTTGCGCTCAAGAACGCGCTACCGCCGACGATGACGATCGTCGGGCTGGCCACCGCCTATGCGCTCACCGGCACGTTCTTCGTCGAGGTGGTGTTCAACTGGCCGGGGATCGGCGCCTTCGCCAGTGCCGCAATGCTCGCCGTCGACTACCCGGCGATCATGGCCATCACTCTGCTCGGCGCATTCGCCTACCTCCTTGCCAACCTCATCGTCGATCTCGTACAGGCTCGACTCGACCCGAGAGTGACGATCGCATGACCACCATGACGACGACGCTGACGCCCCTCGCCCTGCCGCCGAAAGACAGCTTCGGCACGCGAATGGTGCGAGTTCTGCGCACGGATTGGCTCGCGACAGCGGGGCTTGCGATCGTGCTGCTCGTAATCGTGTGCGCATTCTTCGGTCAGTGGATCGCACCGTATCCGGAGCAGGGAAGCGGGCAGACGAATGTCGATACTCGTAACATCCCTCCTGGCCTTTCGCACCTGTTCGGAACCGACCAGCTTGGTCGCGACATCCTCAGCCGAGTGATCATGGGCGCGCAGCCCGCCCTGTCGATCGCTGTCGCCGTTGTCGGGCTGGCAGCGCTCATCGGGGTGCCGCTCGGTGCGATCGCCGGTTACCGCGGCGGGCGGCTCGACAACATCCTGATGCGGGTGACGGAGGTCTTCCAGGCGTTCCCGCCGTTGCTGCTTGCTATGGTGATGGTCGCCCTGCTCGGTCCGAGCCTGCTCAACGCCGGGATCGCCCTCGCGATCTGCTGGTGGCCCTGGTACGCGCGGCTGGTGCGGGCAGAGGCACGCTCGCTGCGTGAACGACCGTACGTCGAGGCGGCCCGCGCGATCGGTGTTCCGACCTGGCGCATTCTGCCGCGGCACATCCTGCGCAACTGCCTCACGCCGATCATCATCCAGGCGACCGTCGACGTCGGGGCGATCGTTCTGGCGGCTGGTTCGCTGGCCTTCCTCGGACTCGGTGCACAGCCGCCAGACCCCGACTGGGGACTCATGGTCGCTGAGGGACGCGGGCAGCTGTTCACCGCCTGGTGGATCTCGGCCTTCCCCGGGCTTGCGATCTTCCTCACTGTGCTCGGTTTCAACGTCATCGGTGACGCGCTGCGTGACCTCATCGACCCGAGGCAGGTGAAGAGATGAGCGAACTGCTGCGTGTAGAAGACCTCGAGATCGCGTTCGTCGAGCGGAACCGACTGGTGAACCGCCCCGTCCGCGGGCTGTCACTGAGCATCGGGCCGGGTGAAGTGCTCGGGATCGTCGGCGAGACAGGATGCGGCAAGAGCCTCACAGGGCTCGCAGTGTTGGGGATGCTCCCAGAAGGAGCTCGTCCAACAGGACGGATCGTGCTCGATGGCGTCGAACAGCGCATCGACCGTCCGTCCCCGCTGCGCGGTGACGCCATCGCCATCGTCTTCCAGAACCCTGGCAGCGCATTCAACCCGGTGTTCACTCTCGGCCAGCAGCTCGAAGCCGTCGTCCGCCGGCACCGAAGGATGAGTCGCGCATCTGCGCGCACGCACATTCTGGAGTACTTCGAGCACGTCGGGCTCCCCGACCCGAAGCGCGTGTACGAC
The DNA here is from genome assembly GCF_052266675.1 of Microbacterium zouquanmingi. NCBI lineage: Bacteria > Bacillati > Actinomycetota > Actinomycetes > Micrococcales > Microbacteriaceae > Microbacterium > Microbacterium zouquanmingi. The sequence continues at coordinate 166,032 of NZ_JBQPRA010000005.1, read as the reverse complement.
AGCTATCCGCACGAGCTCTCCGGCGGCATGCTGCAGCGCGTGATGATCGCGCAGGCGCTGGTGTGCGAGCCGAAGCTGCTCATTCTCGACGAACCGACCACAGCGCTGGATGTCACCATCGCGCGCCAGATCCTTCGTCTCATTCTTTCGCTGCGGGATCGCTTCGGCTTCGGTGTGCTGTTGATCACGCACAACCTGGGTGTGGTGCAGGAAGCGTGCGATACCGTCGCCGTCCTCTATGCCGGACGTGTGATCGAGACCGGTCCTGCTGCCGAAGTGCTCGCCGCACCGCAGCATCCGTACACGCGCGGGCTGCTCGGTGCGCTGCCTGCACGGCACGCGAAGGGCGTGCCGCTCGAGGCGATCCGAGGCAGCGTCCCGGCAAACCTGCTGGGCGTGATGGGGTGCGCCTTCTCCGATCGCTGTCCGCGTGCGATCGACGCGTGCTACGAGACGGATCCTGTGCTCAAACCTGTCGGCGCGCTGCGCGAGGCGGCCTGCATCCGGGTGGAGGAATCATGAACGCTGGGTCCGATGCACTGACCGTCACGCACCTCGTGAAGGAATACCGTGCTCACCGCACCGTCTTTCGTGCGGTAGACGATGTCAGCTTCCGCATCCCACGGGGCGCCACGTTCGGGCTCGTCGGAGAGTCAGGGTCGGGGAAGAGCACGATCGCACGGTGCGCGCTCAATCTCATCCAGCCGACGTCGGGAACCAGCCTCGTCGACGGTGCAGATCCCGCCCGCGTGCGGGGCCGAGCGCTGCGCCAGCTGCGCGCGCGGACAGGATTCGTCTTTCAGAACCCGAAAGCGGCTCTCAATCCGAGATTGCGCATCCGGGACAGCGTTGCTGAGCCCCTCAGGACCCATACCGCTCTGAAGCCCGCCGAGATCGACAAGCGCGTCGCCGCGCTCCTCGACGAAGTCGGGCTGTCGTCTTCTCACGCGGACCGGCTGCCTCATCAGCTCTCCGGCGGCCAGGCGCAGCGAGCTGGCGTCGCGAGGGCGATCGCCACCGAACCGGAGCTGATCGTGCTCGACGAACCGACGAGCGCGCTTGATGTCTCAGTACAGGCGCAGGTGCTCAACTTGCTGCAAAGACTCAAGCAAGAGCGGGGCCTCAGTTACCTGCTCATTTCGCACGACCTCGACGTGGTGCGCTATATGAGCGACGAAGCCGGCGTCATGCGCAGAGGACAGATGGTCGAGAGCGGGCCGGCGGACGTCGTACTCAGGACACCGTCGCATGAGTACACGCGGCAACTGCTGGCAGCGATGCCGGCAACGCCAGGAGCGGTGGAGATCGTCCCAGGCGGAGACGAGAGGAGCATCCTGCTGTGACCGATCTGACTCAGGCACTCGCCGCGCGCCCTTCGCGCTACGAGGGGGCTCCCACGCCGCCGACGCTGGACACGTGGCAGGATGCTCCGCACAACAGGTGGGCGTTCGCGCATGTGACGGAATTCGTTCCAACGACCACCATCCACCGTCAGCAGCCCGATGATTCGGGCATCACGCGGCTGGATGCGCTTTCGCGCGCAGATCGGCTCGAACAGCGGTTGACGGATGCGTACACCGATGCGCTGGTCGTCTCGCGGCGCGGGGAAGTGATCGCGGAGTACTATCGCGAGGGCTTCGCCCCGGATGACCGACATCTGCTGATGAGCGTCTCGAAATCAGTGTGCGCACTCACTCTTGCCGCACTGATCGATGAGGGAAGCGTTGATCCCGGCGCGCAGGCCACACGTTACGTGCCTGCGCTCGCCGGGTCCGCCTACGGTGACGTCACCGTGCAGCACGTGCTCGACATGACAGTGGCGGTCGAGTACGACGAGGACTATCGCGACGCGGACTCCGAGGTGCGCGCGCAGGACCGCATCGCGGGATGGCGGACGGCTCGAGAGGGCGACCCCGTCGACACCTATGCATTCCTGCGTTCACTGCGCAGCGCCGGTGCACCAGGACGACGGTTCCAGTACTGCTCGGCAGATACCGATGTGCTGGCGTGGATCATCGAATCGGTCACGGGGCGACGATACGCCGAAGTCGTTTCAGCGAGGGTGTGGCAAGCACTGGGGTGCGAGGACGATGCCTCAGTCACCGTCGACCCTGTGGGATTCCCGTTCGCCAACGGGGGCATCTCCTGCACAGCCAGGGACCTCGCGCGGATCGGCGACCTCATGCTCTCTGGGGGAGTCAGCGGAGGGCGGCAGGTCATCTCGTCCTCGTGGGTGAGTGAGACTCTGGCCGGTGGCGATCCGGAGCTGGCGCGAGGGCTCGCGATCCAGCAGACGCATCCGAACGCGTCGTACCGCAACCAGTGGTGGTCGACGGGAAATGCACGAGGCAACGTCTACGCCGTCGGAATCCACGGACAGTATGTCTGGCTGGATCCGAAGACCGAGACCGTCATCGTGAAGCTCTCGTCCTGCCCTGAGCCGGTGACGACCCGCTGGAACGATGTTCATGCGGGACTCTTCATGAGCATCTGCTCCGCGCTCGAGGGCTGAGTCGTTCACCTTTTGTTCGTGTCGGCGCTGGCTCACGTTCGTCGGTCGCCCCTAACGTCGAGCGAGTGCGTGCTCCTACCTCTTCGTCTGCTGTCCTGACTCGTGGTCTTCTCGGAAGGCTGCGCCCCGGTATCGCCGGTGCGGTCGCTCTCGGCGTCGTCGCTGCGCTGCTGCCTGCCGCAGGAGCGCAGGCTGCCGCTCCTGCGATCGATGGCACGGATGCGCATCCCACCTTCCTGAACAAGACGCACTACACCGGAGAGTTCCACTCGCACACCTCGATCAGCGACGGTGTCGAGCTGCCCGAGGACGCGTACACCTTCGTGGCAGAGAACACAGATGTGGACTTCTTCTCGGCCAGCGAGCACGACGTCACGATGGACGTTCGCTCGGCGGATGACTGGATCGAGCACCACGAGCACGCGCACTCCGACGAGTGGAAGTACCTCAAGAGCGGTGCCGAGCGGCACAACGAATCCGGAGACGGCAAGCTCATCGCCGTCCCGGGGGAAGAAGTCACCTGGTACGACGCCACAGGCCACATCAACCTCTTCAACGCAGAGTGGTTCGTCACCGCTCCGGGCTATGTGCGGGGGTCAGGAGACGGCCTCGGCGGAGCCTTCCCTGTCGGCGACTTCATGTACGACCTTCCGACGTTCTACGCACGCCTCGCCTTGGATCCCGAGGTGATCGGGCAGTTCAACCACCCCTCGCCGAACGGCAAGGGCAACTTCGACAACTTCACCCACCTCACTCGTGAAGCAGATGAGCGCATGTCGCTCTTCGAGCACAAGGGAGCGTCCTACGACGGACAGTGGCAGCTAGCCCTCGACAGCGGTTGGCACCTCGCTCCGGTGTTCAACGGCGACGAGCACGGTGCCAATTGGGTGGCAGGCAACCCCGCGCTGACCGGGGTGTGGGCCGACGAGAAATCCCTCGATGCTGTGCACCGCGCCATGCGCGAGCGCAGCATGTACTCGACCCTCGACGAGAACGCGATCCTCGCCTTCAGCGGAAACGACCAGATGATGGGCGCTGTCCTGTCGGACGACACAGACGAATTGGACGTCGTCGTGCAGGCGGCAGATCCGGATGCTGCCGACTCGTTCACCAGCATCCAGATCATCAGCAATGCCGGCCGGGTCGCGCACGACTTCGGTGCGCTGTCCGGCAACGTGCAGGACCTCGCCGTCACCCTCGATGTCGCCGACGGCGACTACTACTTCGTGAAGGCGACGCAGGCAGATGGCGCTCAGCTCGTCTCCGCGCCGATCTGGATCGGCGACACAGTGCGCGGGGCGAATTACGCGCCCGAGATCACCATCGACACGAACGCTCCAGAGCTCGTTGCGGAGGGGGAGCGCGTGGAGATTCCCCGCTTCTCGGCAGTCGACGACAGCGGAAAGACGCCGACCACGACGGTGGAGGTCTACAACTCAGAACACCTGCTGCCGGTCACCGACGGCGAGTTCGCCATCGAGGGCTACGACGACCACTTCATCGTGATCAAGGCGACCGACGGCGACGGCAGCACATCGGCGAAGGTGCACCGCATCCAGGTGCGCGACACCGACCTCGATCCTGAGCAAGTCTTCCGACACCTCGGTGCGGTCGCCACGGTCGGTGCAGAGCCGGGAGAAGCCGGCCTGAGCGTCGCGACCGACGTCGGCATCGAGAACGCCTGGGCGAAGATCACGCCGGTGGGCTCCTTCCTCGATCTGGGATCGAAGACCATCGCCTCGTCGAATGACCGCGTGTTCGAGCTGGACTCCATCGCCACTGAGGCAGAGACCTATCTCGACAGCATCACCGCCCACGCGCTGCGCAGTCACGAGTTCGATCTGACCGAGCTGCAGCAGGGAACCAGGTACGAGTACCGCTTCGGCGTCGGAGAGGGCGGTCCGTGGACGGACGTGCGCGGAGAGTTCGTCGCCGGCGGCGCAGAGGATGCGCCGGTCTACGTGCTCGGCGATGTTCAGGTCGGTAGCGGCGAGAAGTCGGACTTCGAACTGCCTGCACGGATGCTCGATCAGTTGCGTGAGCAGCGTGCGGGCGGGGAGACCGTCATCCAGGTCGGCGACCTTGTAGACAATGCCGGCAACGCCAGCCTGTGGCAGGGAACCTTCGACTACTCTCTGCGCGACCTCGACCTGCAGTTCGCGACCATGGTCGGAAACCACGAGACATACGGCGACCGCGAAGTGGGCATGGCGCTTTCCTCTGAGCGCAACCGCATCTTCACCTCGATGTACGATCTGCCCAAGAACGGCAGCGCGGTCGGCGAGAGCAACTACTCGTTCGATCGAGGCAGCATCCACTTCTCGGTGCTCAACTCGAACTATGACCTCGATACCCAGCTGGCCTGGCTCGAAGAGGACGTGCGCTCCAACGACGCCGAGTGGCACGTTGTGATGGGCCACTTCCCCTACTACGGGGGACGGCACAGCAGCGATGCCGGAATGTCGATCGCTCGCGCCAAGGTCACCCAGACCCTGGACCAGCTCGGGGTCGGCCTCTACATCGGCGGTCACGACCACGTCTACAAACGCGGCACAATCCTCGACGGCGCACTCGTCACGGACGACTCACAGCGAGACCTCGGCACCACCTTCATCACGATGGGCTCGAGCGGACCGAAGTTCTACGACAACCAGGTCCAGTGGTGGGACGACAAGGTCTTCGACGTCGACACGCAGACCGGTCTTGTGCTCGAAGCCGCAGACGGCGAGCTTCAGGCGCGCGTCTACACGATCGACGGCGAGCTGGTCGACGAGTTCGCGGTGGACAAGCCCGAGAGCATGTTCCGCGTCACATCCCACGACGTCGTCGACGGGGAACTCAGCCGGATCGGCGTGCTCAGCACCGACGGTGCACCGAACGACACGACGCTCGTGGCTGCCGCCTACGACCTCAGCGGCGAGCAGCTCCTCGATGTTCGAACCGTGACGGCAGAGCTCGACCACCGCGGGATCGAACAGCTCGTGACCTTCGAATCGCCGTTGCCAGTGCGATCCGACAGCACGATCCGCTTGTTCGCCTGGGATGGCCTGGCCAGCGGCCAGCCGCTGACACCCGCGATCCTGGTCCGCGAGGGAATGCCAGGGGAGGGGACGGCCGAAAGTCCGTACGAACTGCGCACCTGGGCTGACATCGAGAAGATCGTGCAGGCACCGGACGCTCACTACGCGCTGATGAACGACGTCGCACTCGACGGCGCAGAGCGCACCCAGATCGGCGCGGGGGCGACGCCGTTCGCAGGCGTCTTCGACGGGCGTGGGCACACGGTCAGCGGTTTTGCGGCCGAGCCGTCCAGCGGCTCAGGACTGTTCCAGACGAACGAGGGGACCATTCACGACCTCGCCGTCGTGGAGGCAGACATCACTGCGGTGATCGGCACCGCCGGCATCCTCGCTGACGTCAACAACGGCACGATCGAACGCAGTTGGACCAGCGGCTCGATTTCTGCTCCCGCTCGCGCTGGCGGTCTGGTCGGCGATTCTGCAGGAACGATCAAGGACAGCTACTCGACCGCGCGCGTCCAGGTTGCGGGCACCGAGTCCGGTGGCCTCATCGGAGTGGCGCTGGGCGGCTCGGTCACCGAGAACGTCTACGCCTCCGGCGCCGTGGCTGCCGATACCCGCAACACCGGCGGCATCGTCGGCTACGGCTACAACGAGACCGCGATCCGCAACGCGATGTCTCTCAACGTCGCTGTCACCGCACCGAGCTACGCCCATGCGGTCCTTGGGCGAGTGCTTTCCAGCCAGCAGGCGACGCTCGAGAACAACCACGCCTCGGATGAGACATTCGTTTCGGCGGAGTCCTTGGCTGATGCACCGGCTGCCGACAATCTCAAGGGAGCCCGGGTGCCGGCTTCCACAGCAAGGACGGTGGAGCACTTCGCCACGACGCTCGGATGGGACCTTGACGGCGTCTGGGCATGGAACGCGGATGCCGAACGCCCCGTGCTGCGCTCCAATCCCGAGGAGTACAGTAAGCCCACCCCCGAACTGCCGACCAACGAAGAAGGATTCTTCGAGATCGCCACAGCCGAGGATCTGCGACTGATCGATGAGTTCCCGACCGAGCGCTTCGTGCTCACGTCGGACATCGCGCTCGCCGATGCCGCATTCACGTCCCTTGCCTCCCTGGTGCCGTTCTCTGGTGAGCTCGATGGCGCAGGTCACGCCATCTCGGGGCTGCAGTCCGAAACCGGCGGACTGTTCAACCTCAACGGTGGGCACATCCACGATCTCGGCATCGAAGGCGCGAAGGTCAGCAGCACCGTGGCGCGCGCGGGAATTCTCGCGAACGTCAGCACTGGCCTCATCGAGCGGGTGTACACGACGGGGGAGATCAGCGGGCTGAACCGCGTCGGCGGCATCCTCGGCGACTCCAGTGGTGAGCTTCGCGATGCCTACACGACCGCGTCAGTTCACGGATCGAGCACCGAGGTGGGCGGTGCTGTCGGTGTGGCACTTGCCGGATCGCTCAGTGAGCGGGTCTACGCCACGGGAACCGTCGCTGCCGACGCCCGCAACACGGGCGGTGTCTTCGGCTATGCCTACACCGGCACGGTGATCCGCAACAGCGTTTCGCTGGCGCAGACCGTCACGGCTCCCTCGTGGGCGCACCGGTTCCTCGGGCGGGTGCTGGCGGGCAATACCGCAACGCTCGAGAACAACTGGGCCTCTGTCGACACGACCGCTGAGACTCCGACCGACACGGCAGCTCCCTCGACGACGAACCTGCATGGCGGAACCGCGACAGCGGAGCAGCTGGCAAGCTTCGGGTTCTATCTCGACACACTCGGCTTCGACGCGAACATCTGGCAGTGGGGCAGCGCCAACGCGCGCCCGCTTCTCAGCGGCGTCGGGGAGTCGCGTGGACTCGACGAGGATGATGAGGAGACGCCTGAAGTCGGGCCGAACCTCGACACTGACGAAGATGGTGTGTTCCTCGTTGACGATGCGGCGGACTTCGCCGAGATCGGAACATACCCCGCGGAAAGCTATCGACTGATCGCCGACGTCGATCTCACAGGTACCGACGCACGCATCGCACCGGTGTTCTCTGGGACGTTCGACGGTGATGGACACACGGTCACCGGCTATCGCTCGGAGACGGGCGGACTGTTCGCAGAGGTGACCGGCACAGTGCGCAAGCTCGCGCTGGTGGATGCTGAGGTCGTGTCGACTGCATCCGAGGTCGGACTGCTGGTGGATCGTCTGGCAGCCGGCGCCGCCGTCGCAGAGGTCCGCACCAGCGGATCGATCAGCGGCGCCGCCACCGTCGGCGGCATCGTGGGCTATCTCTACGGCACGATCAGCGATTCCTCTTCGGATGCTGACGTCACGGCGAACGCGGGTCGTCAGGCCGGCGGCGTGGCAGGTATCGCCGGACGCGGCAGCCTCACGCAGCGCGTGTACGCGGCGGGAGCCGTCGAAGTCATCGCGAATCAGAATGCTGGCGGTGTCGTGGGGTACTCCTACGCGACGACGACGGTGGTGCAGTCCGTTGCGCTGAACAGCGCGATCACCGCGTCCTCGCACGCGGGACGGATCGCGGCGCGCGAGCTCGGCACCGAGCACGCGACGTTCGTGGACAACCTTGCGGTCGATTCGATCGTCATTACCGGGCAGACGGTCACCGATCAGGGGCGCCAGACGCGCAACGGAGAGACGATCTCTGCGGATGCCGCACACCAGCAGAGCACGTATGAGGCAATCGGGTGGGACTTCGCAAGCGTCTGGGCGTGGGATGCCACAGCATCTCGCCCCGTGCTGGTCAACGCCCGATAACCGCCGCATAAGCGAAGAGAGCAGAAACATGAAGATGAACAAGACGGTGTCACACACGTGCGGTGCGATCGTGCTCGGCATTGCGGTGGCGGTAGGCGCGCCTCTGATGGCGAGTGCCGCTGAGCATGATGCCACGACGGCAGACGGTGTTGCCGATGTACAGATCGATTTCGGAACCGGGGCAGCGGAGCGGACCGCGACAGTGCTCGTGCTGGACGCAAACGCAGATCCGGATGCCCCGACTGAAGCCAACATCGCTTACGTCGCCGAAGTGCCCACCGATGCTTCGGGTGTCGCTTCCTTCCGTGCGGTGCTCCCGGAGGGGCTGGACTACTGGCTCGCCAGCACAGTCGATGGTGGCGAACGCTATGTCGCGATGCTGGACGGCAGCGTCCCTGACGATGGCAGCAATGGCGGCGGTGACGGCGGCGGTACGGGCGACAATGGTACGGGTACGGGCACGGGCTCGGACCAGGGCGGCAAGAACGCCCCCGCTGCAGACGGCGATCTGGCCACGACGGGTCTTGCCGAATGGGTCCTTCCGGCAGGTCTTCTCGCTGCCGGTGGCCTGATCGCCGCCGGTACGGCATTGGCCCGTCGGCGTCGCACGCACGCGTGACGCCGGCGCGGTGACCTCAGCGCCTCTTCGTGAGGCGCATTTCGAGGTTCGCCTTCACAGCCGGCCACTCCGGCTCGATGATCGAGTACTCCACGCTGTCGCGCAGGGCTCCGTTGCGATAGCGGGAGATCGCGCGCATGACGCCGTCCTGTTTGGCTCCGAGACGCTCGATCGCCGTGCGCGACTGGAAGTTCACCCACTGTGTGGTGAGCCCGACCCGGTACACGCCGAGGGTCTCGAACGCATGGGTCATGAGCAGCAGCTTCGACTCGGCGTTCGTACCGCTGCCGTGCGCGGACGGACGATTCCACGTGTAGCCGATGTGCAGTCGCGGTACCGACTCATCGAAGTCGTAGAACGAGGTCATCCCGATCGCGCGACCGGAAGCATCGAATGCCGTGAACGGCACCATCTCGCCCGTTTCGATCAGCGCAAGTCGGCGGTCGATTTCTGCGGCGACACCATCCGGCGCGGGGACAGAGGTGTACCAGGCCGTTTTCCAGAGGTCACCCTCGGTCACCGCTTCGACGAGCCCGTCACGGTGCTCACGCGCGAGAGGGCGCAATTCGACCAGGTCGCCGGTGAGAGTCAGGGGAGTCGGAGGCACGAGAAAAGGCACCCGACTATTCAATCAGCGAATGATTCCCGGACTGCACCCTCCAGCGTCGGATACTCGAACTCGAAACCCGCCGCCACAAGCTTCTCGGGCAGCACCCACCGGCTTTTGAGGATCAGCTCGGTTTCGGTGCGGATGCCGATGGCGCCGAGCTCCAGCATCCATCGCGGCATCGGCGGGCCGAAGCGCACGCCGAGCACGCGACGCACGGTCGCCATGAACGTCGTGTTGTCCACCGGGTTCGGGGCTGCCGCATTGACGGCACCGTCGAGTTCAGGATGCTGCTCGAGGAAGTCGATGATGCGGGTGACGTCGTCGATATGCACCCAGCTGAAGCGTTGTCTGCCGTGCTTCGCGCCCGGGAGGTGCGCGGTTCCTGCGGCCTTGCGTGCGCGACTCACGGGCCACCAGCCGTCGTGCTGCGCGCCGCCGAGGCCGATTCGCGCGAGGTTCTTCAGCGGACCGAGCACACCACCGTGGCCGAGAACGATCGTGCTGCGAAGGGCGACTCTGCGCGTGTGCGGTAGGTCATCGGCGAACAGCGCCTTCTCCCACGCCCTTGCGACCTCGACGGAGAAGCCCGTGCCGATCTCACCCGAGGATTCCGTCATGGGTCGGTCCTCAGCGTGCCGATAGATCGTCGCCGTCGATGAGTTCACCCAGAGCGCGGGAGGGGCAGCCGCTGCCTGGATCGCGTGGCTCAGCGCTGCCGTGGTCTGCAGTCGAGAGCTGAAGATCTCGTCCCGATTCTCGGGCGTGTAGCGGCAATTGACGCTCTTGCCTGCAAGGCCGATGATGAGGGCTGCGCCGTCGATTGCCTGGTCGATGCCGCTGTGATCGCTCCAGGACAGATCCGCGCCGGAGCGGGAGATCGTTGTGACCTCGCGCCCTTCGGCACGATACTTCTCCTGCAGTCGCCGTCCCATGAATCCCGAGGATCCGCCGATGACGACCCGACCTTCATTCGCGTTCACGCGGCCTCCACGATGCGATAGGTGAAGTCACCGGAATACTCGTACAGGCGCCCGATCAGCGGCATGTCGATCGTGACGGAGACCTGCTGGCGTTCGCTTTCATCGTCGAAGCGCTCGGTGAGTCGGACGGCAGGTGCGATCAGCCGGGGGATGCGGATCTGCAATCGACCCCATCGGATGCCGACGGTGTGACTGACCATCGACAGCGCACCGTCGTCGACGGCGACTTCGAAGCTCGCTGCAACGACAGCTGGATCGCCGAGCTCGTCGACGAGACGGCCGTGTGGACGATGCGCGACGGCGTCGCGCATCGTCCACGGCTGGCCAGGCAGCAGGAACTCGCGATCGCTGACCATGCGCCCGGCGATCAATTCGTTCGTGACCCGGAACGGAACGTGCAGCTGCCAGCCCGCGTAGACGACGCCGCGCCGATGAAGAGGCCGCAGCAGCGGCCACAGCCAGCGACGGGGCGTGCCGACGCTGCGGAAGATCCCCTCGCCGACTCCGAGGCGACCTTCAGGAATCGTGGAGAAGTACTGCTGCAGCTTCGGGTGCAGATCGTGCAGCCGATCGCCGAGAACCTGCTCGTAGGGAGAGCGCGATATGTGACGCATTTCAGCGGTCGCGCAGGCGAACGAGTCGTTCGTGTCCGGTCTCTTCGAGCTCGGCGATCTGATCGCGGGACTTCAAGAAGTCGGAGAACGACCGGTAGCCGAGTGCCTTCTCGCTGAACGACGGGTCCATCCGTCGCATGTGCGTCTTCACCGCTGAGCTGTGCAGCCAGTCGTCGGCATCTGACTTGTCGTGCCCAAGGCGAAGCGCACGCTCGAGCAGGGCGGTGGCTTCGTCCTGCTCAGTGAGCTGCGGCGACTCAGGCTCGACCTCTGCCGGCTTCGGCGTCTTCTTCGCACGCGTGCGGCTGGTCGACTTCGCCTTCGCGGGGGCCTCGGCTTCGACCTCGACCTCGACTTCGGGCTCGGCAGCAGGTGCGGGCACCGTCTTCTTCGGCACCGGACGCGATACCCCAGGCAGCGAGTCATACGATCCGAACTCGTCGCATGCCGCTGCCAAGGACTTCGCCGTCGATCCTGCGACACCCACACCGATGACGTAGCGTCCGAGGCGCTTGCAGCGCTGAGCGAGCGGCACGTAGTCGCTGTCGCCGGCGACGATCACCACGTGGGTGAGATCCGGCAGACGGAACATGTCTTCCACAGCATCCACGGCGAGACGGATGTCAGCGCCGTTCTTCGCGTAGGCCGCAGCAGGGAAGAGCTGTACGAGATCGACAGCACGCGCCACCAGCTGCGAGCGGTACACGGCATTCACGGGGGAGGACCAGTCCGCATAAGCGCGGGTGAGCACCAGAGTGCCGAAGGAGGCCGCGTAATCGATGATCGCCCCGACCTCGATCATGGCGTCCTTCAGTCGCTCGGCGACCTCGGGGTCAGTGGGGTTCTCGGCGATGCGCTGCCGGTCCTTGCCGTAAGCGTTTCGGCCGTGCACGCGGTCGTACCAGGAGATGACGATGTTGTCGAAGTCCAGGTACACCGCGACGCGGGCGTCCGCACTCTCAGCCATTGATGGGCTCCTCGTTCGGGTATCGGACGCCGATCTGCGCCCGGATCTCATCGAGCGTTCCCATGATCGCCACCGTCTCGGACAGCGGCAGGATGTCGCCCTCCAGCAGCTCGGCGCTCACGAGACGCTCGGCGGCGATCGCCTGGAACTGCATCCCGCGGCCATCGACCTGTGATTCGTAGGTCTCCCGGACCTCGCCGTTCGAGGCGATGACCCGGAATGTCGTGGGGGTGTACCAGACGTGATCGATCTCGATGCGCCCTTCGGTGCCGATGATCGCCGCGGTATTCGGGCCGGCTGCTCGCGATGACGACAGACTCGTCGAGACGGCGCCGCCGGCGTGCGTCATGATCGTTGCGACCTCGGCATCGGCGCCTGTGTCGGCCAGACGCGCGGTGGCCTGGACGGTCTCTGGCCTGCCCAGAATGTCCCAGATGAACGAGACGGGGTAGATGCCCAAGTCGAGCAGTGCGCCGCCGCCGAGGGCGAGGCTGTTCAACCGGTGCTCAGGGTCGTCGGTGATCTTCTGCGTGTGGTCGGCCATCACCGCGCGGATCTCGCCGAGCGCCCCGCTTGCGATGATCTCGCGGATGCGCACCATGTGCGGCAGGTACCGTGACCACATGGCCTCCATCGCCAGCAATCCGCGCTCGGCAGCGATCCGCTGCAGCTCTTCGGCCTCGGCCCGATTGACCGTGAACGGCTTCTCGACGAGCACGTGCTTGCCGTTCTCGAGCGCGAGCTTGGCGCCGTCCTTGTGCATGGGGTGCGGCGTGGAGACGTAGATGATGTCGACGTCGGGGTCGGTGACCAGCGCCTCGTACGAGTCGTGCGCGTGGGGGATGTCGAATTCGGCGGCGAAAGCATCAGCGGACTGCTGAGAGCGCGAGCCCACCGCGACGACATCGAGACCCGCAGTGCGCAGATCCGAAGTGAAAGCGTGGGCGATGCCACCTGTGGCGAGGATTCCCCAACGAAGACCGGTCATGCTCTCAGCGTAGAGCAGAGATGAGAGGCGCCTACGGCACGAGCGTAATCTTGCCGTGCGCCTGGTGCGCCTCGATCAGCCGATGAGCTTCGGCGGCTTCGCTCAGGGGGAGCTCCGCCCCCAGCTCGACCTGGAAGTCGCCGCTCGAGATGAGATCGATCGCCACTGCGACGGCTTCTGCGCGCCAGGCGAGTTCCTGCTCGGTGAGGGGCTCGGGGGAGCCGCCGCTGAATGCGCGGATGCCGTAGTCCGCAGCATCCGGACCGCGCACGATCGTCGCGATGCGACCGCGGTCAGCGACTAGTTCGATCGAGGTCTCGATGGCCTCATCGGTGCCGGCGCAGTCGAGCGCGACGGTGACCTCGCTTGCTGCCGCTTCGCGGACGCGATCAGCGAGTCCCTCACCGTAGGCGACCGGGATCGCTCCGATCTCACGGAGCTGTTCGTGGCGGGCGGGGCTCGCGGTGGCGATGACCTTCGCGCCGCGGGCGACCGCGAACTGGATCGCCGCCTGTCCGACAGCACCAGACCCCGCGTGCACGAGGAAGATGTCGTTCTCGGCCACGTCGAGCGAGCGGACGCACTGGTATGCCGTCCCGATCGGGATCGACAAACCCGCAGCCTCAGCCGCGGTGACGGCATCGGTCAGCTTGTCGAGGTTCTCCGTGGCCACAGCGAGGTGCGTGGCGTACGTGCCGAGGGCGTTGCCGATGGCGACGCGATCGCCGACCGCGAACTCCGTCACGCCCTCTCCGAGTGATTCGATGACTCCGGCACCGTCGAAGCCGACGCGGCGAGGCTCGACGATCGGTGCGGACGGCCGCTTGCCGCTGCGCCGCTTCGCATCGAGCGGGTTGACGCCAGCGGCCTCGATGCGGACGACGACCTCCCCGGGAGCTGCGACGGGGGTGGGGATGTCGATCAGATGCAGGACATCAGGTGAGCCGAATTCGGTGTAGACGATCGCACGAGCCATGCCGCCAGGCTACCCTTCGACAGGCTCAGGGACCGATTTCGACGGGCTCAGGGTCCGCAGGCTCAGCCGCCCTTCAGAGCCTTCGCGATTCGTTGCGGTGATACCGGCTGTGCGGTGCCGAGGCGCTGCGCGAAAATGCTCACGCGGAACTCCTCCAGCAGCCAGCGCGTCTCGACCAGCTCCGGTGTTGCATCCGCGGAGAGCGGCGTCGTGCCGCCCGCATCCGCGAACGACTGCGCGGCGCGTTCGTACTCCGTCATCCGAGTGCGGTCCTTGCCCGGCTCGTTCGCGAGGGTCTTCAGGCGGTCGAGCATTCCGTCCAGGTACCGGGGGAAGTGCACGAGGCGCGCCGTGCCCGCGGCAGAGATGAAACCCGGATGCAGAAGAGCGCTGAGCTGGGATCGCACATCGTTCAACGGTCCGAGCAGGGCGAGAGAATTCTGCGACTTGATGCCGCGTTCGACCTCACGAGACTTCGTCAGGATGCGCGCGATCAGAGAGACGGTCTGAAAGAGCTCTTCGACGAGCGTCGCGCTCACGGCGTTTCGGACCTGCTCGTATTCGGCCTTGTTACGGACAGCGTGAGCAGGCAGCGCCGCGGTCACGACAGCGCGACGGGCATCCTCGATGAGAGCTGCGACCGAAGGATACGGTGACGCTGCGAGCGCCAGCTTCTCCTGCGAGGTGAGGTGCTCCTGCACATAGGAGGCGGGGGAGGGGACGTTCAGCAGCACCATTCGCATGATGCCGTCGCGGGTGGCGTGCTCCGCAGCATCCGCTGTCGCCTCGAGCCGCACCGAGACGCTCTTCCCCCGGTCGATGATCGCGGGGTATCCGCGCACGACTCCGCCGGCGACCTTCGTGTCGAGGACGGCGGGAAGATCATCGAAGGTCCAGTCCGTGAGCCCGTCCTGTTCGATCGACGTGCGAGCGGATGCCGCGGCAACTGCGCTCACGTCGGCTTCAGGCCGGGTCTTGGCGGGCCGAGAGATGGAACGGGCGACACTTGCCCGCGCGCGGTCGGAGAGCGAGTGCTGCAGTTCGCCCAGGGCGCGCGCGGAGCCCGCCACGCGACCGCGCTCATCGACCGCGCGGAAGTTCATCCGCAGGTGTCCTGGCACACGCTCATCGTCGAAGTCGGCAGCGGAGACCGGCTGATTCGCAAGCGGCTGGATGAGTCGCGCGAGAGCCTCCTTCAGCGATCGCTCCGGTCGTCCCTCGTGGCCTTCAGGACCTTGGGCGGCGAGCTCTTCGCCGAACTTCTCGGCCCAGTCCGCGGCGGGAACGACGTGTCGTCGGATGGTCTTGGGCAGCGCGCGCAGCAGCGCCGTGACAAGGTCTGCGCGCAGCCCTGGCACCTGCCAGTCGAAGCCGCGATCCTCGATCTGAGCGAGCAGCGCGAGCGGAACCACGACGCTCACACCGTCATCGGGTGCCCCCGGTTCGAACCGATAGGCGAGACCGAGGATCTGATCGCCCTGCGCCCAGCGGGTGGGGAACTCGTTCTGATCAGCGCGCTGCTCGTCCTCAATGAGGTCGCTCTCGCGCATGACGAGCAGCTTCGGCGTCTTCTGGAGCGCTTCACGCCACCACTTCTCGAATGAGCGCACGTCGAAGACATCCGCAGGGATTCGGTCGTCGTAGAAGCGGAAGATCTCTTCGTCGCCGGCGAGAATGTCGCGTCGCCGCTCCCGCTCCTCGAGCTTCTCGAGCCGCTTGCGCAGTTCGCCATTGCTGCGCCAGAACGCGCTGACGCGCTTGTCGATCCGGCCTGGATCCCACTCGCCCTCCACGAGGGCGTGCCGCACGAACAGCTCTCGTGCGGCTGCGCGGTCGATGCGCGCGAACTGGATGCGCCGGCGGGCGATGATCTCGACACCGAAGAGAGTCACCTTCTCGTAGGCGACGGCGGCACCGGCGTCCTTGGACCAGTGCGGCTCGGTGACCTGGCGCTTGGCGAGGTCACCGGCGAGAGATTCCGCCCACGCGGGGTCGATCGCTGCGACCGTGCGGGCGAACGTGCGCGACGTCTCGACTACTTCTGCCGCCATCACCGCGCGGGGGCTCTGCTTGCGCAGGCCCGACCCAGGGAAAATCGAGAAGCGGATGCCTCGGGCACCGCGATATTCGGCGAACCGGCGCTTGGGATCCTTCTGGCTCTTGGCCTGGCCCTTCGGAGGCGTCTGGGAATTGCGCTCGTCGAGGATGCCGATCTGCGAGAGCAGGCCCGCCAGGAGCGAGCGGTGGATCGCATCAGGGTCGGCTGCGCCCGACGGCTTCTGCGAGCCCGTCTTCGCAAGGGACTTCAGCTGGCGATGCACGTCGAACCACTCGCGCACCCGGACGTAGTTCAGGTACTCCGACCGGCACAGCCGCCGGAACGCGCTGGAACCGAGCTCGCGCTGCTGCTCGCGCAGGTGATTCCAGAGGTTCAGGATCGCGAGGAAGTCGCTGGTCGGGTCGGTGAAGCGCGCGTGCATGCGATCTGCGGCATCCCGCACAGCCTGCGGAGCATCCTGGGATGGGCGCTCGCGAACATCCTGAATCGTCATTCCCGAGACGATCGCGAGCACTTCGTCGACCACGCCGGCGCGCTGCGATTCCCGCAGCATCCGGGCAAAGCGAGGGTCGATCGGCATGCGCGAAATGTCACGGCCGATCTTGGTGAGGCGGGTGCCATCGACCGCCCCGAGCTCGGTGAGCAGATCGAAGGCGGCTTTCACTCCCCGCGAATCGGGCGGGGTGAGGAAGGGGAACGCGGTGATGTCGCCGAAGCCCAGCGAAAGCATCTGCAGGACGACCGAGGCGAGAGAGGTGCGCAGGATCTCAGGTTCGGTGAACTCCGCTCTCTTCTCGAAGTCTTCTTCCGAGTACAGGCGGATCGCGATGCCGTCGCTGGTGCGGCCTGCGCGTCCTGAGCGCTGATTCGCGGATGCCTGCGAGACCGCCTCGATCGGCAGCCGCTGCACCTTCGAGCGGTTGCTGTATCGCGAGACGCGGGCGGTGCCGGTGTCGACGACGTACTTGATGCCGGGGACGGTGAGGCTGGTCTCGGCGACGTTCGTGGCGAGGACGACGCGGCGGCGGACGCCCGCGATCTTGCTCTTCTCGAAGACACGGTGCTGCTCGGCGGCAGAGAGCCGTCCGTACAGCGGCAGCACTTCCACCGGTGCCTTCGTGGACTGATAGGCGGCGCGGACAGCATCCGCGGCATCCCGGATCTCCGCCTCGCCGGGGAGGAACACGAGCACGTCACCGGGTGCCTCCTGATCGAGCTCGCGCAGCGCTGCGACGATCGCGGAGACCTCGTCTTCCGCATCCGCCTGTTCGTCTTCGGACGGACCTCGGTACCGGATCTCGACCGGATACGTCCGCCCCGACACCTCGATGACGGGGGCGGGCACCGGATCGGTCCCCGGGCCTGTCGAAGGCCCGGCGAAGTGCTTCGCGAAGCTCACCGGATCGATCGTCGCCGAGGTGATGATGACCTTGAGATCGGGGCGTTCGGGCAGGATGCGGGTGAGGTAGCCGAGCAGGAAGTCGACGTTGAGCGAGCGTTCGTGCGCCTCGTCGATGATGATCGTGTCGTAGCGGCGCAGGAGCCGGTCGCGGTGGATCTCGTTCAGCAGGATGCCGTCGGTCATCAGCGCGATCCTGGTCTGCGCCGATACCTGATCGGTGAAGCGCACTTTGTAGCCGACGAGTCCGCCGAGCTCGACCTGCAGCTCTTCCGCGACGCGCTCGGCGATCGTGCGTGCGGCGAGGCGCCGCGGCTGGGTGTGCGCGATGCTCGTGCGCCCGAGCTCGAGGCAGATTTTGGGCAGCTGAGTGGTCTTGCCCGATCCGGTGGCACCAGCGATGACGACGACCTGGTTGTCACGGATGGCGTCGGCGATCTCCTCCCGCGCTGCGCTGACGGGCAGCTCCGGGGGATAAGAGATGACGGGAGAAGACATAGCCCTCCATCGTAAGCTGGTCCCATGACTATTCCTGCGACCACACTCAATGACGGCCATTCCATTCCTCAGCTCGGTTACGGCGTCTTCAAGGTGGATCCGGAGGCGACGGAGAAAGCCGTCAGCGAGGCGCTGGAGGTGGGGTATCGTCACATCGACACTGCCGCGATCTACGGCAACGAAGAGGGCGTGGGGGCGGCGATCGCGAAGAGCGGCATCGAACGCTCTGAGCTCTACATCACCACCAAGCTCTGGAACGATCGTCACGACGGCGATGAGCCGAACAAGGCGATCGCCGAGAGCCTCGACAAGCTCGGCCTCGAGCAGGTCGACCTGTACCTCGTGCACTGGCCGACACCCGCCAAGGACAACTACGTCCACGCGTTCGCGAAGCTCATCGAGCTGCGCGAGCAGGGGCACACCCGCAGCATCGGCGTCTCGAACTTCCTCGTGCCGCACCTCGAGCGCGTGGTCGCCGAGACCGGCGTCACCCCCGCGGTGAACCAGATCGAACTGCACCCCGCGTACCAGCAGCGCGACGTCGTCGAGTGGGCTGCAGACCACGGCATCCGCATCGAAGCGTGGGGTCCGCTCGGCCAGGGCAAGTACGACCTGTTCGGCACCCCGGCCGTGGCCGATGCGGCAGCCGCACACGGGAAGACGCCCGCACAGATCGTGATCGGCTGGCACCTGCAGAAGGGCAACATCGTCTTCCCGAAGTCGGTGCATGCCGAGCGTCTGCGTCAGAACCTCGATGTCTTCGACTTCACGCTCACCGGCGCCGAGATCGCCGCGATCGACGCGCTTGACCCCCAGGATGGATCGGGCCGAGTGGGAACGCACCCCGAAGACTTCAATTGAGTTCTTGAGCGTCCAAGACGCCGCATTGCGTTCGATGACGCCCCGTGTCACTTCTCGTGCCGCGGGGCGTCTTCGTCGCTAGCGTCGTCATCATGTCCGCTCCCTTCCGCATCGTCGCCGTCTCTGGCTCACTCCACGAGCCCAGCAAGACGACAGCCCTGGTCCGCGCGATCGCAGACGCTGTCTCCGCACGTGCGGAGACCAGCGTTCAGCTCATCGAACTCACCACGATCGGGCCGTCCCTCGCGGGGGCGCTGCGGCGAGAAGACGTGCCGCCGTTCATCGAGGAGCAGCTGGTCGCCATCGAGCAAGCCGACCTTTTGATCGTCGGCAGTCCGGTTTACCGCGCATCGTTCACCGGGCTGTTCAAGCATCTGTTCGACTTCGTCGGCCAGTACGCGCTCGTCGGCAAGCCTGTGCTCCTGGCCGCCACGGGTGGAGGAGAACGGCACGCGCTGATCATCGAGCACCAGCTGCGGCCTTTGTTCGCGTTCTTCCAGGCGCTCACCCTGCCCGTCGGCGTGTACGCGAGCAACACGGACTTCGATGGATACGTGATCAACTCCGACGTTCTGGCGGCGCGCGTCGCGCTCGCCGCAGACCGCGCGCTGCCCCTGGTCGGCTATGCCGCATCGCGATCCGTCGAGCTCCTGGTCTGACGCATCAGGCTCGGCGTAGCGTGAGGTCATGACCAATCGCCTCGCTGACACGCTCAGCCCGTACTTGCGGGCGCACGCCGACAACCCCGTCGACTGGTGGCCGTGGGGAGCGGATGCTTTCGCGGAGGCCCAGCGGCGCGGGGTGCCGCTGCTCATCTCGATCGGCTATTCGACGTGTCACTGGTGTCATGTCATGGCCAGGGAGTCATTCTCGTCTCCCGAGACCGCAGCACTCATCAACGAGAACTTCGTCGCGGTCAAGGTCGACCGCGAGGAGCATCCGGATGTCGACGGTGCGTACATGGCCGCGGCTTCCGCATTCACCCAGAACCTGGGCTGGCCGCTGACCGTGTTCGCGACTCCGCAGGGGCGTGCGTTCTACGCGGGGACTTACTGGCCGCCGCAGGCGCAGGGGCAGGTGCCGGCCTTCCATGACGTACTCACCGCGGTGCACGAGGCATGGACGCTGCGACGCGAGCAGGCTGTCGAATCGGCGGATGCCGTCGCCGAGGCGCTTGCCGCCGCCGCTGTCATCACGCCGTCGGATCTGCCGGGCCTCGCCGCGCTTGCTGCCGCTGCGGGTTCGATCGCCGCGCGAGAGGACCGGACGTTCGGCGGCTTCGGGGGCGCGCCGAAGTTCCCGGTGGCGACGACCCTCGGGTATCTGCAGCAGCCGCTGGTGCGCGGTGAGACACCGGATGCTGCGGCCGCAGCCGACCGTGCGCTCACAGCCATGGCGGCATCCGCACTGCGTGATGAGGATGGCGGGTTTTTCCGGTATGCCACCCAGCGCGACTGGACAGTGCCGCACTACGAGCGGATGCTGACCGATAACGCACAGTTGCTGGATGTCGCCGTGCGCGCCGGCGACGACGCGACGGCTCGCGGGGTCGTCGCGTTCCTCCTTGACGTGCTGCGCCGGGATGGTGGGGCGTTCGGCGCTGCGCAGGACTCGGAGTCGTGGATCGATGGGCGGCGCAGCGAAGGCGGTTACTATCTTGCGGCGTCGCGTGGAGGGCTCGAGCCGCCGGCGGTGGATGGCAAGGTGATCACCGGATGGAACGGGCTCGCGATCGCAGCCCTCGCCAGGGCGGGCGCGGCGTTGGACGAGCGGACATGGGCGGATGCCGCGGCAGCCGCCGCATCATTCGTATCGTCGGTGAACCGTTCGCCGGATGGTCGACTCGTGCGCGCCTCACTGGACGGGGTGGCATCGACGGCGGTGGCGACACTCGCCGATGTGGGCCTGTTCGCGGAGGGGCTGTTTGCGCTCGCGGTGGCGACCGGAGAAGTGCGGTGGGCGTTGGCGGCGCGCGAGCTGCTGAATGACGTGCTCGACGGTGGCGTCGACGGCGACCCCGTGCTCGCAGCGCAGAATGTGGCGGCGGCGCCGGACCAGACGGACGGGGATCTGCCGTCCGGAACAGCAGCGGTCGCGGGTGCCTCGCTGGCGGCCTGGCGACTGGGCGCGGGTGAGAAGTACCGGGCAGCCGCCGAAGAACAGGTGCGAGCACAGGCGTCAGCTGCTGTGCAGCATCCGTTTGGTCACGGCTCGCTGCTGGGAATCGCCGCGGCACTCATCGACCCGCCCCGTCAGATGGTCGTGGTGGCCGAAGATCGCTCCGGGGCTCTGGCTACGGCATCCCGCCGCGTCGATGCCGACGTCATAGCGATCGTCACGCCCGCTCAGGCGCGGGAGTTCGCCGATGCCGGGTTCGAGCTGTTCGCCGGGAAAGATTCCGGCGCAGAGCTCGCGTACGACTGCCGGGCGTTCGTCTGCCGGTTACCGACCGCGGATGCTGGCGCGTTGAAGTTCGAGCGCTGAGGCCACACGCTCACGTCGTTTCCCGCACGATGACCCATGATGGAGCCTGTACCCACGCTCCGGGGTCACGGCCCAGCATGAGCAGCGCAGCGCGGCGGCCGAAGGACTCGGCATCGATGGACACTGTGGTCAGCGCGGGCCGCCAGAGCTGTCCGTGCATCCCGTCATCAAAACCGATCACCGCAAGATCCCTCGGCGCATGAAGCCCCAAACTCTCCATTGCGTTCAGGACCCCGAATGCCACGTCGTCACTGCTCGCAGCGACTGCGGTGACCGATGTGCTCTCGGCGATGGTGCGGACCGCGGCGATGCGTTGATGCGGGTCCTCACCCAGCGCGATGTGCAGTGGATGAATCCGCTCGATTCTGAGATCCGCAGCGATTCGGGAGGCTTCTTCCACGGAGATCGCTGGGGCTCTGCCGAGAGTGAATGGGAGGGCGAACGCGATCTCGCGGTGTCCTCCTTCTGCGAGATGGCGGAGTTGAGTGAGCGTGTGAAAAGCGAGCCCCGTCCGATATCCATCCACGATGGCGAACAGAGGATGGTTGGCATCAGCGTCGGCGAGGAGAGCGGGCAGATCAAGCACCGCACGCGGCATCAGAGCTCCGAGTGCTTCGGCCGGCGCTCCGCCATCGATGGTGTCGGGGCCAGCAGTGACGAGCAGCGCGTGCTGATGTGCACGCAACTCCTCATTCATGCCGACGATGAATCGATCGAGGCTGTGCCCGCCAAGCATAGATCCGACCTTCAGGAGCACGATGCGGGACATCCCTTCGCGGAGCGCCCGGGCCGCGCTGTGCGGGACATAGCCGAGTTCGGAGGCCGCGCTTAGCACGCGATTGCGGGTCTGCTCGGTGATGGTTTGTCCCCGAGTCTCGTTCAGCACGTAACTCACGGTTGCCGCTGAGACCCCGGCAGCATCCGCAACATTCCGGATCGTTGGCTTACGGAGAGGTGGAATCATCTGGGCACGCTACCACTTAATCGATTAAGTAACTACGCTGAACGAAATCAACGTACGGAGCACGGCGAGAAGGAGCAATTCATGAAGGCTTGGCAGTATCTGGGAGACGGCGCGCCGATCCAGATGAATGAAGTTGCAGCACCGGACCCGTCACCGACGCAGGTGATCATCGATGTGAAAGCATCTGGGCTCTGCCACTCTGACCTGCTTTACATGGAACTGGGTGATGGGATGATGCCCTTTCTTCCTATGACGCAGGGCCACGAGAACGCCGGTGTGATCTCCGCGATCGGTTCCGAGGTCGTCGGGTTCCGGATCGGTGATGTCGTCGGCGTCAACTCCTCCGGCGTGCAGCCGCCTCTGGGAATGTTCACGCCCGGTGGCTTCGCCGACAAACTCGCGGCGGACTATCGCGATCTTGCACGGGTACCCGCGGGCCTGGATGTTTCGCTGGCCGCACTCGCCACGGATGCGGGAATGACGTCGTACCACGCGATGATCAAGGAGGGCGGCGCGAAGGCAGGAATGAAGGTCGGGGTCATCGGCTTTGGAGGCCTCGGACAGATCGGTGCTCGCGCCGCGGTACTCGCCGGCGCCGAGGTCCACGTCGCTGAGAGTAAGAAGGACGTGTGGCCGGTTGCGCTCGCGGCCGGTGTCGTCAGTTGCGTCGAGGATGCGGATGAATGGGCAGTCGCGCCCGGCGGAGACCCGCTCAATTCAGCATCCGGTTTCGACCTCATTGTTGACTACGCCGGTTTCGAGACGACTCAGAAGGCGATCAACGCGGTCAAGCGTGGTGGCACCGTCGTGCAGGTCGGACTCGGCAAGCAGACCTTCACGGTCGTCACCTCGACGCTCCTCGGCAAGAAGCTCATTGGCTCTCTGGGCGGAACGGTGCAGGACATCGAGGAGGTCTTCGACCTCATGCTCTCTGGAGAGATCACGCCGGTCTATGAGGAGATCTCGTTCGAGGAGATCGGAACGGGGCTTCAGAACCTGAAGAATGGCGAGGTGACGGGTCGCCTGGTCGCCCGGTTCGGTGACTGATCTTCCGGATGCTGGCGAGCTGCTGCTCGAGCGCTGAGCGCTTCAGCCCGCGGCAATGCCGTGGGCGCGGAGCGCGCCTCGCAGCTCTGCGATTCCGACGAAATGGTGGGTGCGGATGCCGAGGGCCTCTGCCCCGGTGAGTTTGGTGGGCGAGTCGTCGGTGAACAAGACCTGGCCGGCGGTGAGCCCGAGTACGTCGAGAACGTGTTGGAATGCGCGTTGGTCAGGTTTCGCGTGGCCGATGGTGGCGGAATTGAAGATCGGGTCGAAGTGCGCGGTGAGCCCGGCCGCCACCATCTCTTCGGGGGCGGCCTCATTGGCGACGTCGACGGCAATCTGCCCGATCCATTCCTGGCGACTGATTCTGCCGTCGTGACCTGATCGAGGGCCGCGGTCGAGAACGCTGCGCGGGTGAGCGCGCCGGGGTCGACCCCGTGGCGCTGTTCGATGTCGGCGACAGCGGCTGAATCGAAGTGTCGAACAACCCCGTCGAGGTCGAAGAGGACGGCGCGGATCATGATCGCCATTCTGCCCGCAAAAACTCGGTTCGACGCGTGGTTGAGGGTATATGGCGAATCTTTGTTCGAATGTCGGTGGTGGTCGATTAAATGGAAGGTATGAACAGCGTTGTCGCCCAGATCGAGAGTCTCGACGAGACTCTCGCCAGTGCGATGCGCGAAATGTTCGCAACCGAGACGATTCCCGATCTTGCGGGCGAAGACATCGCGGCGCTTCTGGTGGCGACCGGAAAGCTGCAGCGACGGCTCGAGGGACTACAGGTAGAGGCAGCAGTGCAGGTGAGCGAACGCTCCCAGGGCATTCGCGATGAGCGACTCACCACGGCGTACGGCTGCGCGCGTCCGACCGAGATGATGCGGATGCTGACGCTCAGCGATTCACGTTCCGCTAACAAGCGGATGAAGGCAGCCGGCTTCGTGCAGCGAGTACGCGGCATCACCGATGGGGCTTTTCTTCCGCCGCGTTACCCGATGCTGCGGGACGCGATGATTTCGGGCGACCTGGGTCTGGAGGGCTTCCTCGCTGCCATCGAACCGCTCGAGGCCGCTGGCACGCGGATCACCGCCAGCGCGCGAATCGAGGCCGACCGCCAGCTGGGGGCATTCGCTCGGGGGATCTACAGCGATCTTGATTCCGGTTCGGATGCTGTGCAGGGCCCCTTGCCGACCCCCGAAGAACTCAGAGCGCTCGCGACGGTGCTCGTTGCCTACCTTGACCCCGATGGTGCCGAACCCTCCGACGAAGTGGCACAGCGCGAGCGCAGCTTCACCATCGGGCGGGTTCGCAACGGCACCGCTCGCGTGGCCGGCAACCTGCTGCCCGAGGTCGCCGCTCAACTGAAACTGCTGATGGACAGCTCGTTGAATCCTCAGGTTGACGGCCCGCAAGATCTGGGCGTGCACTTTGTTCCCTCTGAAGACGAAGCGCTCGGTGATGACGACTCATGCCCTGACACGACCTACGTCGACACGCGCAGTCGCACGCAGAAGCAGCACGATGCCTTCGCGAGCATGGTGAATGTTGCTGCTCGGGCCGGAGACGTCTCCGATCTCGGTGGAGCCGCGCCAACACTCATCGTCACAGCGAACGCCGAAGACTACGCCACCGGAACCGGTTGGGGAACGGTCGTCAACACCGGAGACCTCGTGCCGATGAGCGTCGCCGCCCAGACCGCGTGCGCTGGCGGTATTCAGCGGGTTCTCTTCGATGAGAATGGCCGCATCGTGTCGCTGGGAACCTCCGCCCGGATCTTTAACGCCCTGCAGCGTCGGGCGATCGTGATTCGCGATGGCGGATGCGTGGTTCCCGGATGCATGATCCCGGCGACCTGGTGCGAAGTGCACCACGTTCAGGAACACGCGGCCGGCGGCCCGACCCACACCGATAACGGGGTACTGCTGTGCTGGTTCCACCATCGCACACTGCATCTTTCGCATTGGCAGGTTCGAATGCGGGACGGGCTGCCTGAGATTCGGGGTCCGGAATGGTGGGATTGCGAAAGGCGCTGGTGGCCGGCCAGAAAAACTCGGCCGAAAGCGCGGCAACCCGTCTGACCAGTGACCAATGACGCTGACCAGCCTGCTCAGATCCAGGTGGGGATCCAGTTGTGGATGAGCCAGAACTCGTACGGCACGCTCATGCCGGTCCACACCGGGTAGTAGAACGCCGAGACGAGCACCACGACGACGAGGAACACGATCACGGTGCGCTCGCCGGCCTGTCGTCGGTACAGCGGATCCTGACGTCGACCCGCGATATCGCGCAGCGCGAGAACGAGCGCGAGAACGAGGAACGGCACCATCACGACCGTGTAGAACTGGAAGATCGTGCGCTCGGGGTACAGCAGCCACGGCACGTAGGTGACACCGAGTCCGACGAGCGGTAATCCGTAAGTCCACGGCATCGGGCGGCGCTCGATGAGACCGCGCACGAACCGATACAGCAGGTATATCGCGCTCGCGACCCCGGCGTACCAGATCAGCGGATTCGGCACAGTCGAGATCACCGACATGCAGTGATCGGTGCCGCAGGTGTCGTCACCGCCCACCCATACCGCAGTGGGCCGGATGAGCAGCGGCCATTCCCACGCAGGACTCGCATAAGGGTGCCCCGAATCGAGACCCACGTGGAAGGCGTAGATCGCCTCGTGGTACTTCCACAGAGCCACGAACGGGTTTGCATCCGACTGGCGGTCATAGCCGCCGGCAGTGACGAGCCAGCCCGTCCAGGTGACCAGATAGGTCACGACGGCCACCGGCACCAGCAGCAGGAACGAGACGACACCCTGGCGGGCGACAGCATCCATCGGCCAATACGCAACGCCCGCACGACGTCGAGCGAGCGCATCAGTGACGACGAGATAGATGCCGAAACCTGCCAGCGCATACAGGCCCGACCATTTCACGGCTGTCGCCGCGCCCAGCGCGACGCCGGCCGCCACCACCCACGGGCGACGCCAGATGATCGGTCCCCACAGCAGCTCGCGGTCGTCGGTGGCGGTGTATTCCACGAGTGGAATGGAACGCCTCCGGTCGATCAGGATGAAAAAGAACCCGAGCAGGACGAAGAACGTCAGGATGCCGTCGAGCAGCCCGATCCGGCTCATGACGATGCTCAATCCATCGATCGCGATCAGCAGCCCCGCCACACTCGCCGCGACGATCGAGCGGGTCAGCTCTTTCGCGACGAAGTACACCAGCAGCACGGTCGCCGTGCCGATGAGAGCGATCATCAATCGCCACGCCGCGCTGTTCCCCGCGCCGAAGAGTCCCATCCCGAGCGCAATGATCCACTTGCCCAGCGGCGGATGCACGACGAAGCTGCCCGACGTGCTCAGGGTGCTCGTGTCACCTGTCAAGAACGCCTGGTTCGCGCCATCGCCCCAGGTGCCCTCGTAACCGAGCAGCCACAGCGACCAGGCGTCTTTGACGTAGTACGTCTCGTCGAAGGCGAGCGTGTGCGGGTGGGCGAGGTTCGCCAGGCGCAGCACCGCCGCGAGCGCGGTGATCACGAACGGTGCGAGCCAGGAGATGACGCGTCGCCACTCCGGATCGAGCAGAAGGCGGTCGCGCAATGTGCCCCACGCAGTCAGGCGCTCCGCAGGAGCAGGGAGCAGGGGTGCAGGTGCGGACACGGCATAAGCCTACGGCGCGCGCCTAAGCTGAACGGGTGATCATCCTCGCGGCGACCCCGATCGGCAATCTCGGCGACGCATCCAAGCGTCTGATCGAGGTGCTCGAGAACGCGGAGATCGTGGCGGCAGAGGACACCCGCACCACCCAGCGGCTGCTGCGGGCGCTCGCGATCGAGAACCGTCCGCGTCTGATCGCTCTGCACGATCACAACGAGAAGCACAAGGCCGCCGAACTGGCCGCGCTCGCAGCGGAGCAGGACATCGTCGTCGTCAGCGATGCCGGAATGCCGGCGGTCAGCGATCCCGGGTACGCTCTGGTGGCCGAAGCCGTCGCACAGGGCGTCACCGTGACCGCCATCCCCGGACCGAGTGCGGTCATCATGGCGCTCGCCATCTCGGGGATGCCGACCGACCGCTTCACTTTCGAAGGGTTCCTGCCGCGCAAACCGGGGGAGCGGCGCACAACCCTCGGAAAGCTCGCGACCGAACTTCGCACCATGATCTTCTTCGAGTCGCCGTCGCGTCTGGCCTCGTCGCTCGCTGACATGGGCGCGGCCTTCGGAGATGCCCGCCGCATCGCCGTCTGCCGTGAGCTCACCAAGTTCTACGAAGAGGTTCGGCGCGGCACAGCCCCCGAGCTGGCCAAGTGGGCCGAAGCCGGAGTCAAGGGCGAGATCGTGGTCGTCGTCGAGGGCGGGGCACGGGTCGAGACTTCGGCGGAGGATGCTGTCACCCAGGTGCAGCAGCTCGTGGCCTCCGGCATCCGATTGAAAGACGCCTGCGCAGAAGTCGCCGCGGCGACGGGCCTGTCTTCGCGCGACCTCTACCAGCAGGCGCTCGCCGCGCGCTCACAGTGACCGCTCCTATGCAAAAGTCTCGTCCTCCTGACGCGCAGGCTGCACGAGGGAAGCGACGCTGACCCAGACCGGCCAGCCGATCAACCACACACCCGTCACGAGCCACACCCGCCAGATCCAACTGGTCAGTTCGGCGGTGCGCGTGGGGTCTGCGACAATCCACGTGATGCCGCCGAGTACAACGGTGGCGATCACCGCGCACAGCACCATTCGGCCCCAGTCCTTCCACTCGTGCAGGACTCGGGCGCGGCCGCGCGCTGGCAGTTTCGTCGGTGCGGGACCATTTGCGAAACGGTGCGCGAACCAGACGTCGACGCTGTGAATGACGCGATGCCCGAACGCGACGGTGAAGCCGAGGTAGACGGCGCCGAGACCGTGGGTGAAGTCGGCGGTAGCGCCTGCGACAGTGAGGTCCCACGCGATGAGGCTCAGCAGGGCGATGTCGAGCAGTGGCACGCACAGCAGCAGCAGCGTGGAGAGCCGTTTCATCCGTAACAGATAGCGTACGGCGAGGCCGCCGAAGAGCACGACCCAGAAGCCGATCTCACAGGCGAGGATGGCGGCGAAGATGTTCATGCTTCCACGCTGATCGAGATATCGCGGGCACGGATCCTGCGACCGGCCGGGATCGTCTCCTCCGTTCGAAGGAGGTCGGATGCCTGGAGATCGGGCAGGATGAACACATGCTTTGGTCGCGCCTTGCCTCGGGCACTCATCGGCTGAATGCCCGGCCTCGTACCCGCGACACGATTGTCGCCGTCGCGTACCTGGTGCTGGGCCTCCTGCTGCTGCAGTTCGGCGGTTACGGTATCTGGGCGGCGCTTCTCTCTCTCCCGACGATGGGGCCGTGGAGCACAGGGAGCGGCTTTCTGCTGCTGTTAATCCTCATGTCGGCACTGGCGACCCTGCGCTCATCCCGCCCGTTCCTCGTCCTGGCGCTTGGCACACCACTCACTGCGGTCGACTTCTTCCTCGGCGGCAGCCTCGGGGTCGTGCTGCTGTTCGCCGATTTCGTCTACTGCGCCTTTCGTTACGGCGGCGATCGTGGCGTGCGAACCCTGCTGGTGACCATCGTTGTGACGATCGCGGCGACGGCGCTTACCCTCCTGCTCTGGCCCGGGGTCTCGGTGCGCATCGTCACGGTCGTCCTTCAATGGGCGCTCATTGTGCTGATCGGTGCGCTGTGGGGCTGGAACGTGCGCAGCGAACGACAACGCACCCGCGCGGTGATGAGCGCGGAGCATCGGCAGGCCACGCAGCAGCTGCGGCAGAAGATCGCCCACGATCTGCACGACCTCGTCGCCAACCAGATCGCCGTCGCAGGGCTCAACATCGAAGCTGCGCGGCTGCGGTTGGGACAGATGACTGAGATATCTGCTGAGGCAGATGAGAGCCTCACACAGGCAGCCCACGGCGCCGACGAGGCGCACCGCCAGCTGCGCCGCCTCATCGCCGTACTCACCACGGTCGATGACCTCGCTGACGAGACCGCGCCGCTGCGCATCCAGCACATCGACGACCTTGTGCCCATCGGCCGCACCCTCGTGCGCGAAGGCGCCGACCTCGACGTCGCGCTGACCGCATCGCCGCGATCAGCCGGAGTTGCGATGCGCGCCATCCACGAACTCGTGGTGAACGCGGTCAAACACGGCGAGGGCGACATCGTGCTGCGCACACGAGTGGGAGAGTCCGGACCGGTCACTGTGCAGATCGAGAACCGCATCGCCTCGCCGGGGGCGTCTCGCACCGCCATCGGCCGCTCCGGCATCGGCATCTCGGGCGCGACCCTGCTGCTGGGCGGCATCGGTGCGAGTGTCGAATCCGCGCCGACGGGGGACGGACGCTGGAGAGCGGGCCTCGCCCTGAAGGAGGAGCAATATGGCTGACGGCATCCGCGTTGTCATCGTCGACGACCATGAAGCGGTCCGCAGGGGTGTCGCGGCCATCTTGCAGGTGGACCCGGGTATCGAGATCGTCGGCGAGGCAGAGAACGGCTTCGACGCCGTCGACCTGTGCCTGCGCGAGCAACCCGACGTCGCACTCGTGGACCTGCGGATGCCAGGGACCGACGGTATCTGGGCGACGGAGCGGATCACCGCAGCGACCCGAACACGAGTGCTGATGCTCACCACCTTTGATTCCGACGACCTCATCGCGGCTGCGCTGGCAGCCGGCGCGCACGGCTATTTGCTGAAGACGACCCGCGGCGCGGAGCTGATCCAGTCCGTGCACCATGTCGCCGCGGACCGTCATGTCATCGATCCTGCGATCGCGGGCGGACTCATCGCGCAGCTGACTCGGCAGAGCGACCAGCAGCCGACGCCCGCAGCACCGCTTCCCGATCTCACCCCGCGCGAGACCGAGGTGCTCGCTCTGGTCTCCGATGGTCTGACGAATCAGCAGATCGCCGACCGCCTGCACATCGGTATCACCACGGTCAAGACGCATGTCGGCGCGCTCTACGACAAGACCGGGGCATCCACCCGTGTGCTGCTGGGGCAGCTCGGCCGCCATACGACGTAGCCACCCAGTCGATCCGGCCTAGAATCGAGAGCATGCCCGCAGGCGAATCTTTTTACATCACCACGCCCATCTACTACCCCTCTGATGTTCCGCACATCGGACACGGGTACACATCGGTGGCGGTCGACACGCTCGCGCGTTGGCACCGCCAGGGCGGCGATGACACCTGGATGCTGACCGGTACCGACGAGCACGGGCAGAAGATGCTGCGCGCCGCGGCCGCGAACAACGTCACCCCGCAGGAGTGGGTCGACAAGCTCGTCACCGAGAGCTGGTTCCCGCTGCTCGAGACGCTCGACGTCGCCAACGACGACTTCATCCGCACCACGCAGGAGCGCCACGAGAAGAACGTGCAGGTGTTCTTCCAGCGGCTATACGACTCGGGCTACATCTACGCCGGCGAGTACGAGGCGCTGTACTGCGTTGGCTGTGAGGAGTTCAAGCCCGAGTCGGAGATCGTCGACGGCACCGGTCCCTTCGAGGGCCTGAAGGTCTGCGCGATCCACTCCAAGCCCCTCGAGTTGCTGCAGGAGAAGAACTACTTCTTCAAGCTCAGCGAGTTCCAGGACCGCCTACTCGAGCTCTACAAGACCGAGCCCGACTTCGTGCGCCCGCACTCCGCGCGCAACGAGGTCGTCTCGTTCGTCAGCCAGGGCTTGAAGGACCTCTCGATCTCGCGCTCGACCTTCGACTGGGGCATCCCGCTGCCGTGGGACGAGTCGCACGTCATCTACGTGTGGGTCGACGCACTGCTGAACTACGCCACCGCCGTCGGGTTCGGCTCGGACGAGGAGACCTTTGAGCGTCGCTGGCCCGCGTACCACGTGGTGGGTAAAGACATCCTGCGATTCCACGCCGTCATCTGGCCGGCACTGCTGATGGCTGCCGGCCTCGAGGTCCCCAAGGGGGTCTTCGCGCACGGCTGGCTGCTCGTCGGCGGCGAGAAGATGTCCAAGTCGAAGCTCACCGGTATCGCCCCGACCGAGATCACCGACGTGTTCGGCTCTGACGCCTACCGCTTCTACTTCCTCTCGGCGATCGCTTTCGGCCAGGATGGCTCCTTCAGCTGGGAAGACCTCGCAGCCCGCTACCAGGCCGAGCTCGCCAACGGCTTCGGCAACCTCGCATCTCGCACGATCGCGATGATCGAGAAGTACTTCGACGGAGTCGTTCCTGAGGCTGCCGAATACACCGAGCAGGACCTTGCGATCCAGAAGATCGTGGCGGATGCTGCGACTGCTGCCGACGCGGCTGTCGAGCAGTTCCGTATCGACGAGGCGATCTCTTCGATCTGGACGATCGTGGACGCGCTGAACGGCTACATCACCGAGAACGAACCGTGGGCGCTTGCACGCGACGAGGACAAGCGTGCTCGCCTCGGCACAGTGCTGTACACCTGCGCCGAGGGTCTGCGTGCACTTGCCGTGCTGCTGTCGCCGGTCATGCCGCAGTCGACCGAGAAGCTGTGGTCGGCGCTCGGCGCAGCCGAGGCTCTGGGCGCGCTGCAGGAGCAGCCGATCCGTGAAGCCGGCGACTGGGGCGGGCTCGCTGCGGGCACCGAAGTCCAGGCGCTTGCACCGCTGTTCCCCCGTGTGGAGAGCCAGGCTTGACCGATAACCCCAGCCAGTACGTCCGGGAGCGGAAGGCGGAGGGCCGCAAGGACCTCCGCTATCCCGCAGCTCCCGACCCCCTGACCGTGCCCGTGTACGACAACCACGCGCACCTTGAGATCCTCGACGGCGACGAGCCGTTGAGCCTCACGGAGCAGCTCGATCGCGCAGCGGCCGTCGGAGTCGCGGGCGTCGTGCAGGCATCCGGCGATATCGAGTCGTCGCGCTGGGCGGTGGATGCCGCCTCCGCCGATTCTCGCGTGCTCGCCGCCGTCGCGATTCACCCGAATGACGCACCCGTCTATGCGGAGGCCGGCCAGCTCGACCACGCGATCAGTGTGATCGATGAGCTCGCCGCCCACCCGCGCACGCGGGCGATCGGCGAAACAGGACTGGACTTCTTCCGCACAGGGCCCGAAGGTCACGCGGCGCAGTTCGAGGCGTTCGAAGCGCACATCGCCCTGGCCAAGAAGCACGGCATCGCGATGCAGATTCACGATCGGGATGCTCACGACGCTGTGCTCGAGACCCTCGCACGCGTCGGGGCGCCCGAGAAGACCGTGTTCCACTGCTTCTCCGGTGACGACGCCATGGCCAGGATCTGTGCGGATGCCGGTTACTACCTCTCCTTCGCCGGCAACGTCACGTTCAAGAACGCGCAGAACCTGCGCGATGCGCTGAAGGTCACCCCGCGCGATCGCATCCTCGTAGAAACGGATGCCCCGTTCCTCACCCCCGTGCCGCTGCGCGGTCGGCCGAACGCGCCGTACCTGATTCCGCATACGCTGCGGTTCATGGCTGGGGAGCTCGATGTGGGCATTGATGAGCTCGCCGTGCAGATCGCAGCGAACACCCTCCGCATCTACGGCTCCTTCTCGGCCTGACCGTCCTACACCTGTCAGTCGATTTCACAGAGGTCGGTCCGAAACCAGGGTTTTCCGCAGACGCCTGTGTTTCCTACTGACGTCTGTGTGGGTGGGATGCCGCAGATCAGGGACAATGGCAGGATGACCGTCACGCTGCTCGGCGCCACCGAGATCCGCCGTCTTGCCGCCGAGCTCGATGTCACACCCACCAAGAAGCTCGGACAGAACTTCGTCGTCGACGCCAACACCGTGCGCAAGATCGTGCACGTCGGCCGTGTGCAGGCAGGGGAGCGCGTCGTCGAGGTCGGTCCTGGGCTGGGCTCCCTCACCCTCGCGATCCTCGAGACCGGAGCATCCGTCACAGCCGTCGAGATCGACCACCGTCTCGCCGCGCGCCTGCCGCAGACCGCCGCGGACCACGGTGTGCCAGATGGGGCGCTCACCGTTGTGGATGCCGATGCACTTCGGATCACCGAGCTGCCAGGAGCCCCGACGGTGCTCGTCGCGAACCTGCCGTACAACGTCTCGGTGCCTGTGCTCCTGCACTTCATGGAGACGTTCTCGAACCTCCAGCGCGGCGTCGTGATGGTGCAGGCCGAGGTGGGCGAGCGCCTCGCCGCTCCTCCCGGGAGCAAGATCTACGGCGCTCCGAGTGTCAAGGCCGCGTGGTACGGGGCGTGGCGTCTGGCCGGCAACGTTTCGCGCCAGGTGTTCTGGCCGGTCCCGAACATCGACAGCGTTCTCGTCGCCTTCGAGCGCGACGCAACCCCTAGAGGCAGCGAAGAGCTGCGCCTTCGCACGTTCAAGATCGTCGATGCCGCGTTCCAGCAGCGTCGCAAGATGCTCCGTCAGGCGCTCGCCTCTGTGCTCGGCGGCACCGCCGCCGAGGCATCCGATCTTCTTGAGCGCGCAGGTGTGGCACCGACCGCTCGAGGCGAGCAGCTGACGGTAGACGATTTCGTGCGGATCGCCGAGGTATTGGGCGGCTAATCTGGAGACGTGACTGAATCGCCGCGCTTCCGCACCGACGTTCCCGAGATCCACCGCCCGTATGTGGCGAAGGCTGATCGCTATGAACAGTTCGAGTACCGCCAGGTCGGTACCTCGGGGCTCTACCTCCCGCCGATCTCGCTGGGGCTGTGGTGGAACTTCGGCGACAACATCCCGCTCGACAACCAGCGCGCGCTGCTGCGCCACGCTTTCGACCGGGGAATCACGCACTTCGATCTGGCCAACAACTACGGCCCTCCCTACGGCTCCGCAGAGAAGAACTTCGGACGCATCTTCACCGAGGACTTCCGTCCCTACCGCGATGAGCTCATCATCTCGTCGAAGGCAGGTTGGGACATGTGGCCGGGCCCGTACGGCAACTTCGGCAGCCGCAAGTACCTCATCGCCAGCGCGGAGCAGTCGCTGACGTCGACGAACCTCGACTACGTCGACATCTTCTACTCGCACCGTGTCGACCCGGTCACCCCGGTCGAAGAGACCATCGGAGCCCTCGACGCATTGGTTCGTCAGGGCAAGGCCCTCTACGTCGGCATCTCCTCGTACAGCGCTGAGCGCACCGCACGCGCGGTGGAGGCGGCACGGGCGCTCGGGACTCCGCTCGTGATCCACCAGCCCTCGTACTCGATCCTCAACCGATGGACTGAGGCGGAGCTCAACGACACTCTGCGCACCGAGGGCCTCGGCGCGATCGCGTTCACGCCGCTCGCGCAGGGCCTGCTCACCGACAAGTATCTCGGCGACGGCACGGCTGAGCGTGCGCAGAAGCGCGGTTCGATCTCTGACAAGCCGCTCTCTGCCGAGGGGCTCGCAATTCTCCGCGGTCTCAACGACGTCGCCAAGGGGCGCGGACAGTCGCTTGCACAGATGGCACTGCAGTGGACGCTTCGCGATCCTGTGGTCGTCTCGGCCCTGATCGGAGCATCCCGTCCCGAGCAGCTCGACGAGAACATCGCCGCAGTGGGCGGTCCGGTGTTCTCCGACGATGAGCTGGCCCGCATCGACGCCCTCTCCGACGGCATCGACGTCGACCTCTGGGCATCCTCGTCTGCTCTGTGACCCGTCGACTGATCTGAGCCCACCATGAGTCTCGCCGCGTTCCCGGAATCGGTGCACGTGCGTGCCCCGGGCAAGATCAACGTCTATCTCGGGGTCGGCGGACGCCACGACGACGGTTATCACGCTCTGGCGACCGTGTTTCAGGCGGTGTCGCTCTACGAAGACGTGATCGCAAGGCCAAGCGACGAGTTCACGCTGAGCGTGTCGGGTGTCGAAGACACAGATGCCGTGCCCCTTGACGATCGCAATCTCGCGATGCGTGCGGCCAAGATGCTGGCTGCAGCAACGGGGTACGACGGCGGTGTGCACCTGGAGATCCGCAAGAGCGTGCCTGTCGCAGGCGGCATGGGGGGAGGATCAGCGGATGCCGCGGCCGCTCTCGTCGCCTGCGATGCGCTCTGGGGCACAGGTCTTCACCCTCCACGGATGCACGAGCTGGCAGCCAGGCTGGGGGCGGACGTGCCGTTCGCCCTGCACGGCGGAACCGCCGTCGGCACAGGACGAGGTGATCAGCTCAACCCCGCCCTCGCGCATGGCCGGTTCGACTGGGTACTCGTCACGAGCGAAGAAGGTCTGTCGACACCTGTGATCTATGCGCGCCTGGATACGCACCGTTCACAGGCAGGAGCGCTCGCTGACGATCCGCCGATGTCTCTGGATGTGCCGATCCCGGTGCTGCAGGCGCTGCGTGCGGGGGAGCCGCGCTCGCTCGCAGCATCCATGTTCAACGATCTCGAGGTGCCAGCGCTCCTGGAGCGCCCGTCTCTCGACGGTGTCATCAAGGCAGGGCTCAACGCGGGAGCGCTCAGCGGCATCGTCTCGGGCTCGGGCCCGACCGTTGCATTCCTCTGCGAGAGCCCGGAGAGCGCGCACTACGTGCAGGACGAACTCATGGATGCAGGGTACGCCGCCCTGCATGTGCATGGACCGGTGCCGGGCGCCCGCATCATCACCGGGTGAACTCCCACTTTGATCTCATAGCTCAGCGCACGGTTCCGAGTCGAGAGCGTCTGCCGGCGGCTGTCCGGGTGTACCCGGAGGGCAGCTCGCCCGATTTCGCGACTACCCTTGAGTGGACATGGCACATCTTCTCGGGGCCGAAGGCCTCCACCTCGAATACCCGACCAAAGTCGTCTTCGACTCCATCACGCTCGGCATCGAGGAGGGCGATCGGATCGGCATCGTCGGACGAAACGGCGACGGCAAGAGTTCACTGCTCGCGATGCTCGCAGGCCGCAAGGAGCCGGATGCTGGACGCGTGACGATGCGCGCGGGAACGACTGTCGGCGTGCTCGACCAGGCCGACACGCTCGATGACGCACTGACGATCGCGGAGTCGGTCGTGGGCGATGTGCCCGAGTACGAATGGGCGGGCGATGCCCGCGTGCGCGATGTCATCCAGGGTCTGCTCGCCGACCTCGCCTGGGATGCCCCGGTCGACGGGCTCAGCGGTGGACAGCGTCGGCGCGTCGCGCTCGCGGCGCTGCTGGTGAAGGACTGGGACATCGTCGCACTCGACGAACCGACGAACCATCTCGACGTCGAGGCCATCACGTGGCTTGCGGCGCACCTGAAGAAGCGCTGGGCTGCGAATTCCGGCGCGTTCCTCGTCGTCACGCACGATCGGTGGTTCCTCGATGAGGTCTGCACCGAGACCTGGGAGGTGCACGACCGGATCGTCGAGCCCTTCGAAGGCGGTTACGCGGCATACATCCTGCAGCGCGTCGAGCGCGATCGGATGAGCGCTGCCACCGAGGCCAAACGCCAGAACCTCGCCCGCAAGGAGCTCGCGTGGCTGCGTCGGGGTGCGCCAGCCCGCACAGCCAAGCCGAAATTCCGCATCGACGCGGCGAATGAGCTCATCGCCGATGTGCCCGAGATCCGCGACAAGGTGTCGCTGCAATCGCTGGCCACGACGCGGTTGGGCAAGGATGTCGTCGACCTGCTCGATGCCGGAGTGCGGTACGGCGACCCTTCGACGGGCTCAGGGACCGAGGTTCTGAGGGACGTCGAGTGGCGCATCGCGCCGGGGGAGCGCACGGGCATTCTCGGCGTGAACGGAGCGGGCAAATCGACGCTCCTCGGTCTGGTCGCCGGCACCATCGAGCCGACCAGCGGTGTGGTCAAGCGCGGCAAGACCGTGCAGGTGCGCACGCTGACCCAGCGGATCGATGAGCTCGAGCAGCACTGGAACGACCCGGTGCGCGTCGTCATCTCCGCCCTGCGCACTGAGTACACCTTCGGTACGGGGGCCAAGGCGCAATCGCTCACGCCCAGCCAGCTGCTCGAACGGCTCGGCTTCGCATCCGCGCAGCTGTCCACTCCCGTGAAGGACCTCTCCGGAGGCCAGCAGCGTCGACTGCAGCTTCTGCTCGTGCTGCTCGACCAGCCGAACGTGCTGATCCTCGACGAGCCCACCAACGACATGGACACCGACATGCTCGCCGCGATCGAGGATCTCCTCGATTCCTGGTCGGGGACCCTCCTCGTCGTCTCGCATGACAGGTACTTCCTCGAGCGCGTCACCGATCAGCAGTACGCCGTCATGGATGGCCGTCTGCGCCATCTGCCGGGGGGAGTGGAGGAGTATCTGCGCCTGCGCTCTGCCGAGAAGAACGCGCCTGCGGGCGGTGCAAAGGCCGCAGGCAGCACCCCGAAGCTGGATGGCGCGGCTCTTCGCGCGGCCCAGAAAGAAGTCGCCGCGCTCGAGCGGAAGATCCAGAAGCTCACTGGGCAGATCGACCGCGCGAAGCACGCACTCGTCGACCACGACCAGTCCGACTACGAGGGGCTCGGCGAGAAGATGAAGACGATCTCAGCACTCGAGGCAGAGGTCGAAGAGAACGAGATGCGCTGGTTGGAGCTCAGCGAGGAGCTGTGACGCTCTGTGACGTTTCGATTCTTCACAGGAACTCGCGCGTGCGTAATGTGGCCGAGTCCCACCAGGAGGAAACATGTCCCGTCGCACCACGTCCATCATCGCCGCGCTCGCAGCGGTCCCGCTCTTCGTCGCACTCTCCGGCTGCGCGACAGCCACTGGCGGTGACGCAGGGGGCGGCTCGAATGAGACCGTGAAGATCGGTGTCGTCGGCAAGTCCGATGAGCAGTGGCCTGCATTCGTCGAGGCCGCCGCAGAAGAGGGCATCACCGTCGAGCTCGTCGACTTCGGCTCCTACGAGCAGCCGAACCCGGCACTGACGGAGGGTGAGATCGACCTCAACCAGTTCCAGCACATCGTGTACCTGGCGCAGTACAACGAGGCTTCGGGTGAAGACCTGACGCCCATCGGCTCCACCGCGATCTACCCGCTGGGCCTGTACTCGCAGAAGTACGACGACGTGAAGGACATCGCCGAGGGCGAGTCGGTCGCCGTCCCGGATGATGCCTCCAACCAGGCTCGTGCCCTTCTCGTGCTGCAGTCCGCAGGGCTCATCGAACTGAAGAGCGGTGGCACGATCTTCTCCGACCTCGCAGACGTCGATGAGTCCGCGTCCAAGGTGAAGGTGACCGCGCTCGAGGCAGCGCTCATTCCCACCTCGCTCCCCGACGTCGCAGCCGCGATCATCAACAACGACTTCGTCACCCAGGCGGGCCTGAAGTTCGAAGACGCGATCGCGCAGGACGACCCGAGCGACCCGAATGCACTCCCGTACGTGAACATCTTCGCCGCGCGCGCAGACGATGCAGACAACGAGACCTACCTGAAGCTCGTCGAGATCTTCCAGACCGACCCTGATGTCCAGGCAGGGCTCCTGAAGTCCTCCGGCGATACTGCCGTGGCTCTGCAGACTCCGGTTGCCGATCTCGTGGGGTCACTGGAGACCGTCCAGAAGGACGTCGCAGCGAACAGCTGATCACCACAACGTGAAAGAATCGGGCGGCGCGATCGCGCCGCCCGATTCGTCGTCTGAACCAAGCCGGAGAACCCATGCCGATCGTGACACTCGAGAACGTCTCCAAGGCGTATCCGCCGCAGCGCCGTGACACTCAGCCCACAGTCGCTGTCGACGACGTGTCTCTGACCGTCGAGAAGGGCGATGTCTTCGGCATCATCGGATACTCGGGGGCAGGCAAGTCCACCCTCGTGCGTCTGATCAATGCGCTCGAGCCCGCCAGCGGCGGCACGATCACGGTCGACGGCACGGACATCACGGCGCTCGCCGAGCGCGACCTGCGTCCGGTGCGCAGTGGAATCGGCATGATCTTCCAGCAGTTCAACCTGTTCTCGGCCAAGTCTGTGCGGGCGAACATCGCCTATCCGCTCAAGCTCGCCGGTTGGTCGAAGCCGGACGTCGATGAGCGGGTCGCGGAGCTGCTCGCGTTCGTCGGCCTCAGCGACAAGGCCAAGGCCTATCCTGAGCAGCTCTCGGGCGGTCAGAAGCAGCGGGTGGGCATCGCGAGGGCCCTCGCAACCCGGCCGGCGATCCTCCTCGCCGACGAGGCGACCAGTGCACTCGACCCGCAGACGACTCACGAAGTGCTCGCGCTTCTGAAGCGCGTCAATGAAGAACAGGGCGTCACGATCGTCATCATCACGCACGAGATGGATGTCATTCAGACGATCGCCACGAAGGTCGCGGTGATGGACGCAGGCCGCGTGATCGAACACGGCGATGTCTTCGAAGTGTTCTCAAACCCGCAGCATCCGGCTTCTCAGCGGTTCGTCGGCACGGTGATCAAGGGCATCCCCTCTCCTTCCGAGATCGCCGTGTTGCAGGAGCGTCACCGGGGACGCCTCGTCACGTTCTCGTTCCGCGACGGCGATTCTTCACAGGCGCAGGTCTTCCTCGATCTCGCTGCGGCAGGGCTCGAGTTCGAGCTGATCTACGGAGGTATCAACGACATCCGAGGCCGCGCGTTCGGGCATCTCACTCTCGCGATCCGAGGAGAGGATGCCACCGTTGATGCGGCGCTTGCGAAGATACGCACCCACGCCACGGTGACCGACATCTCTGCAGGGGAGGCCCGCTGATGGATCGTCTCTTCGAACTTCAGGGAGAGTTCTGGGCGGCCGCCGTCGAGACCCTCTACATGACCTCGTACGCGCTCGTGCTCGGCGGGGTGCTCGGTCTGATCATCGGTGTCGCCACCTACGCGACACGCACAGGCGGCGTGCTGCCCAATCGCCCGATCCACGGGGTCGTGAACCTCTTCATCAACTTCTTCCGGCCGATTCCGTTCGTGATCTTCTTGGCCGTGCTGCAGCCGTTCACGCGAGCCGTGATCGGCACGGGAATCGGAATCACCGCTGGTGCTTTTGCGATCGGCATCGCCGCGTCCTTCGCCATCGGCCGCATCGTCGAGCAGCACCTCGTCTCTGTCCCGCCCGGCGTCATCGAAGCAGCGCGGGCGATGGGCGCCGGGCCCTGGCGCATTCTGCTCACCATCGTCATCCCCGAAGCACTCGGGCCCCTCATCCTCGGCTATACCTTCATCGTCGTGGCGATCATCGACATGACGGCGATGGCGGGGCTGATCGGCGGGGGCGGACTCGGCGCGTTCGCGCAGATCTACGGCTTCCGCCAGTTCGAGCCGGTGGTCATGTGGGCAGCGATCATACTCATCGTCGTGTTCGTGCACCTCGTGCAGGTGCTGGGAACGTGGCTGGCCCGCAGGGTGATGCGGCGCTGACGCGGGGTCAGGGGCGGATGCTGACGCCGGTGCCCGCCGGCAGTTCGGCGAGCCTGGTGATCGCTGCCTCATCCAGCCGGATGCATCCGTTCGAGATGGGGCCGGTGCGCTCATCGTGATAGTGGAACGCCGTCACCGCGACATCCTGCCCGCCGAAACCGTCGAGGGTCGGGGACTGGAGCGAGAGGTACACGGTGGGCAATCCCCGCGTGTAGTCGAAAGAGGTCACCTCCGTCAGGTGGATGAAAGAGCGGCCGATCGGTGTCGGAGTCTGGTCGGTGCCCCATGCGAAGTCTGAGGCGATCCGTTCGGGAACCCCGGCACGGACGATATCGATCGTCCGCGCAGAGATGCTCACCTCGACGGTGACGTCGATCGGCGTGAGTTCGACGTCTGCAGTGCGCAGCCATCCGGTCAGCTGCGCAGGGTTCCCCGCGGAGGGGAGCCCCTGGCGACCGGTGAGGAGCACGTGCACCCAGTCGTTCTGCTTCTCGATCACCGCGACAGTGGTACCGCCGTAGCGGTATTCACGGGGGAGCGCGGCCACGGGGTCGCCGAGCGGGTCCGCCCAGATCGGTGCGAGATCGGCGAGGGGACGGGCGGTGTGCCCCGCGAATGGTGCTTGTGGTTCAGCATCCACCGGCAGCTGCGGCAGCACGGCGAACACGTTCGCCTGCGGGAGTGCTGTGGCGTCGTAGACCGCGCGATTCGCGGGGAAGCCCGGGGGGGTGGGCGACGGCGTGGGCGTCGGACTGCTGAGCTCTGCGGTTGACGCAGATCTCGCGGCGGGCGTGACATCTGATCGCGGCCAGACGAGGACCGCGACGATCGCAATGATGACCGCGGCACCGAGCCCAATGAGCACCCAGGCTCGGGTCCCCGGCTTTCGCTTCGGATGCTCCTGATCGCTCACGAGACCTCCTCCGAGTGGCTTCATCGAGGAGCGTAGTCCAGTCTCCTGCGGGAGATAAACTCGCGCTCGGATCCGGAGAGCGGATCGATGAAGCGCAGTTCTCTCGCGAGCAGCTGCAGCGGCCGCTCATGATCGTCCGGCTTCTCATCGGTGAGGATCGGGTACAGGTTGTCGTGCAGAATGCCCAGGCCGATGCTGGCAAGGTGCACGCGCAACTGGTGCATTTTGCCGGTGTGCGGATGCAGCACTGTGTGCACCACCTGGTCATCGGCAGAGATCAGCTCGATGAGCGTCTCGGAGTTCGGTTCGCGTTCGGTGTCGACCTCTACGCAGACTTGGGCGCGAAGCTTCTCGATGTGCAGGCGCACCGTGCGCGGGAGGTCGTTCTCCCCGCCTTCGGGCCGTGCGGATACCGCCTCATAGACCTTCTCGATCGAACGGCGCTGGAAGAGCGTCTGATACGCGCCTCTGGTCACCGGGCGGGCCGAGAACATCAGGAGCCCTGCTGTGGCTCGGTCCAGGCGGTGGATGGGCGCCAGGTCAGCGTTGTCGAGAAGGCGGCGCAGGCGCACCAGCGCGGAGTTCTGTACGTACTTGCCTGCCGGGGTGCTGGGGAGGAAGTGCGGCTTGTCGATCACCACCAGATCATGATCCTGGTGCAGGATCTCGATCTCGAACGGAATGTGCGTCTCGACGGGAGGCTCACGGTAATACCAGATGAACTCCTCTGCATCGAGAGGGGTGTCACGAGTGAGAGCTGAGCCGTCGAAGGCGACGATCTCACCGCGGTCGAAGCGCGCGAGCAGCCACTCCGGATCAAGATGGAAGAACCGCTCGATCATGTAGGCGCTGGCGGTGGGCCAGGGGCCGGAGTTCGGCAGGTGCAGACGGGTGGCACCGACTCCGTCGCGAATGGGCAGTGGAGATCGCATCGCCATCAGGAGGGCACCATCACGAGTCGAAGCTCAGGCTGAGCTTGCGCAGCAGAGCGGCCATCCGCTCGCGGTCGGGGCGAGAGAGAGCCTGCAGCAGATCCGCCTCGACGTCGACGAGGCGGGTGATGGCCGCATCCACGCGGATCTGTCCGTCTTCAGTGAGGGTGACCAGCACGCTGCGGCCGTCGCCCGGATCCGACTCCCGTCGTACGAACCGTCGCCCTACCAGGCGATCGATCCGGTTGGTCATGGTGCCGCTGGAGACGAGCGTCTGCTGCAGGAGCTGCTTGGGTGAGAGCTGAAACGGCGCACCTGCTCGGCGAAGGGCCGAGAGAACATCCCATTCCCAGTGCTCCAGATCGCTGCGGCGGAACACGTCGCGGCGCGCACGATCGAGATGCTTGGAAAGACGATCCATACGGGAGAGCACCTCAAGCGGGGAGAAGTCGAGATCAGGACGCTGCGTGTTCCACGCGCCGACGATCCGGTCGACCTCATCTACTTCGCTCATCCCCCCATTATCCGGTGCCGATGCTGATGGCGTCGCCGAAGCCCTTGACCGTGGCAGACTTGTGTAGGGCGTTCTGCGGGGCGCCGCGGTCCGCCGTAGTGTAATGGCAGCACGACAGCCTTTGGAGCTGTTAAGTCCAGGTTCGAGTCCTGGCGGCGGAGCATGACCGAGAACAGACTCGCCATCGTCGTCCTTGCGGCAGGCCAGGGCACACGCATGAAGTCCCGACTGCCCAAGGTCCTCCACCCGATAGCGGGGCGCCCGCTCGTCGGCCACGTGCTGACCACGGCAGCTCACCTCGGCGCGGAGCACATCGAGGTCGTGGTTCGCCATGAGCGCGACCGCGTCGTCGAGATGCTCAGCCAGGGCTACCCCGATGCCGTGATCGTCGATCAGGACGAGGTCCCCGGCACGGGGCGTGCTGTGCAGGTCGCTGTCGATGCTCTTCCCGACGAATTCGAGGGCGACGTTCTCGTGCTTTCCGGCGATGTCCCGCTGCTCGAGGCCGACACGCTGCGGACGCTCATCGATGCGCACCGTGGGGCCGCTGCCGCGGCCACCATCCTCAGCGCACTTCTCGACGACCCTACCGGCTACGGCCGCGTCATCCGTGATGGCAGCGGAGCGGTCGCGCGCATCGTCGAGCAGAAGGATGCGAGCGCAGAAGAAGCAGCGGTCACCGAGATCAACTCCGGTGTCTACGTGTTCCGAGCCACCGCCCTGCGCCACTTCTTGACCCAGATCGACCAGAACAACGCCCAGGGCGAGCTTTATCTCACCGACGTCATCGGCCTG
Organism: Microbacterium zouquanmingi; assembly: GCF_052266675.1. Lineage (NCBI taxonomy): Bacteria > Bacillati > Actinomycetota > Actinomycetes > Micrococcales > Microbacteriaceae > Microbacterium > Microbacterium zouquanmingi. The sequence continues at coordinate 122,293 of NZ_JBQPRA010000005.1, read as the reverse complement.
CTCCGCGGGGCGGATGAAACCGTTGCCGCAGAGATCGCCGCCGATGCACCCGCGACATTCGGCATCAACGACCGCGTGCAGCTGGCAGCGGCCGGCCGCGTGCTCAACGATCGCATCGTTCGTCGCTGGCAGCGCGAAGGCGTCACGATCGTCGACCCGGCAACGACCTGGATCGATGATGATGCGAAGCTCGCACCCGACGTGACGCTCCTGCCGAACACGTACATCGCCGGCGCGACGGTCGTCGAGTCCGGCGCCGTGATCGGTCCCGATACCTCGTTGCTGGACTGCGAGGTCGGTGAGGATGCCGTCATCCGCCGCTCTGATGCGACGCTCGCCGTGATCGGTGCGGGCGCCAATGTCGGGCCCTTCGCGTACATCCGCCCCGGCACGACCCTGGGAGCCAACGGCAAGATCGGCACCTTCGTCGAGACGAAGAATTCCCAGATCGGCGAGGGCAGCAAGGTTCCGCACCTGTCGTACATCGGCGATACGACGATCGGGGAGCGGGTCAACCTCGGCGCAGGCGCGATCACTGCGAACTACGACGACATCGTCAAGCACCGCACCGAGATCGGCGACGAGGTGCACACCGGATCGCACAACGTCTTCGTGGCGCCGGTTAGGATTGGTGCTGGTGCGAAGACTGGAGCGGGAGCGGTCGTCCGTAAGGATGTTCCCGCGGGTGCTCTGGCCTTGAGCGTTGCCCCTCAGCGAAATGTCGAGGGGTGGGTCGAGAAGAATCGGGCAGGTACCGGCGCGGCAGTTGCCGCGGCTCGGGCCAGCGAAGCGTCAGTCAACAAAACTGCAGAGTAAGGCAGGTCATGGGGCACAAGAAGAAGACCGTTGCACTGGATCGGGACAACGGCGTTGCCCCCGGCATCATCGCCAAGACGAAGAAGCGCCTCGTCGTCGCCGGAGGTCGCTCGCACCCTGAGCTGACTGCGGCTGTCGCGAAGGCGCTCGGAACGCAGGCGGCGCCTGTCGAGCACCGCACCTTCGCCTCGGGTGAGATCTACGCCCGCTACGAGGTCTCGATCCGCGGAACAGACCTGTTCATCGTGCAGACCTTCGGCGAGCCGGTCAATGAGTGGCTCATGGAGACGCTCATCATGATCGATGCGGCCAAGCGTGCTTCGGCGAAGCGCATCACCGTCGTCGCGCCCTACTTCCCGTATTCGCGTCAGGACAAGAAGGGTCGTGGCCGCGAGCCGATCAGCGCACGTCTGGTCGCGGATCTGCTCAAGACTGCGGGTGCGGACCGCATCATGAGCGTGGATCTGCACGCCGCGCAGATCCAGGGCTTCTTCGATGGTCCTGTCGATCACCTGTTCGCAAAGCCCGTGCTGCTCGAGCACTTCCGCGAGAATCTTACGGAAGAAGACCACGAGACGCTCACCATCGTCTCGCCCGACATGGGCCGTGTGCGCGTCGCCGACACCTGGTCGGACAGCCTCGATGCGCCGCTGGCGATCATCCACAAGCGTCGCGATCCGAAGGTCGCGAACCAGGTCTCCGTGCACGAGATCGTCGGCACGGTCAAGGACCGAACGTGTCTGCTCGTCGATGACATGATCGACACCGGCGGAACGATCGTCAAGGCAGCGCAGGCGCTGAAGGCCAGCGGTGCACGCCGCGTCATCGTCGCCGCCACGCATGCCATCTTCAGCGATCCGGCGAGCGAGCGACTTCAGGACGACGCGATCGATGAGGTCGTCATCACCGACACGATCCCGCTCACCGCATCGCGTCAGTGGGATGGTCTCACGATCCTGCCGATCGCTCCGCTGCTCGCCCGCGCCATCCACGAGGTGTTCGAAGACGGCTCGGTGACCAGCATGTTCGGTGGCGACGCGTAGTCCTTTGATGTTGTGATCTCATTCGCCTCCCTGCGTCAGCGGGTGCTCGCCGTTCTCGGTGCCGTGTCGATGTATCGGCTGGCGCTGTACGGCCTCGGGCTCCTTGCTCTGACCGCACTGGTGCTGTCTCTGTTCGGTCTGGTCTCTCCTGCTCCGATCGAGCTGGTCGCCTCATACGTCGTTCTTGCGGCGGTGATCTCCGCTGTCGATGCCGCGGCGCAGCGACTGCTGCACCTGCCATGGCGCGTGGAGTCGTCTCTGGTCACTGCGCTGGTGCTGCTGTTCGTGATGCAGCCCGGTGCGAACGGGCCGGCGCTAATCGGTCTTGCACTGGCAGGTGCGCTCGCAAGCCTCTCGAAGTACCTCATCGCATGGCGTGGACGCCACATCTTCAACCCGGCGGCATTCGGCGCGGCGGTGGTGTCGATCGTCGGCGCGCTCGGAGCACTCGAATGGCTGGGCACGTCGGCATCCTGGTGGGTGGGAACGCCCGCGATGGCGGGACCGGTGGCACTGGTCGGCCTCGCCATCCTGTGGCGCGTCGAGAAGGTGCGCGTCGTGCTGGTGTTCCTGCTCATCGCAGTGGGAACCTCGGTGGTGCACCAGGCCGCCCAGGCCCCGCCGCTCGGCGGCGAATTCGAGCTGTCTGCGGCGCTGTTCAACGCGGTGCTGCAGTCGCCGTTCCTCTTCCTCGGGATCTTCATGGTCGCCGAACCCCTGACAAGCCCACCGCGCCGCTGGCAGCAGTTCTGGGTCGCTGCTGTGGTGGGAGTTCTCGCGGGCTGGCCGATCATCATCGGCGGCCTGTTCACCCTTGGGCAGGAACGGGCGATGCTGATCGGCAACCTGGTCGCGCTCACCTTCGCCCTGCGCGGATCCGTGCGTCTGGTTCTCGAGAAGCGCGAGTTCATCACCCCGACTGCGCAGGAGCTCACCTTCAGGGCACGCGGGGCGCTGCGGTTCCTTCCTGGGCAGTATCTCGAGCTCGATGTCCCGCATCACCGTCCGGATGCCCGTGGGACCCGTCGCGAGTTCAGCATCGTGTCTGCTCCGGCAGATCTTCCGGTGCTTCGCATCGCGTACAAGAACGGTGATCAGAACCATCCCTCGTCCTATAAGCGCGCGCTGGCCCTGGCAGATCCCGGCACGGTCCTCGCGGTCACCGGTACCTGGGGAGACTTCCTGCTTCCCAAGGGCGACGCTCCCGTGCTCATGGTGGCTGCCGGCATCGGCGTCACGCCTTTCGTCTCGCAACTGCGCCAGCTCCAGGCCGATGGCGCCTCCCGTGACGCCGTGCTCGTATACGTGGCATCCGAGGCCGCCGAACTGGCATTTCGGGCCGAGCTGGAAGCGACCGGCGTGCCGACCATCGTCTTCACTCGCGATGAGCCGGCAGATCTTCCTGCGCACTGGACGTGGGCGCAGGGCATCCGCCTTGACGCAGCGGGACTCGAGCATGCGGTTTCTGACATCGCCGCGCGGCACGCCTTCATCTCGGGCCCGCCGCGGCTGCTCGCCGATCTCGCGCCCGCGCTGCAGAAGACGCATTCGGTGACGACAGACGCCTTCGCCGGGTACTGACGGGCAAGGTCACTGAGGGGCACGGTCACCGAAGGGCGCAGGCCCGGCGGCGCCTGACTTAGATGCCGGATGCTGCGCGCGCGGGGAACCGGACCATGAACGTGGTGTCCCCCGGCTGAGACTCCACCGAGATCGTGCCGTGGTGGCCCTCGACGATGGCCTTGGCGATCGCGAGCCCGAGACCCGTCCCACCGGTCTGGCGGGCGCGAGAGCTGTCGCCGCGGGCGAAGCGTGCGAACAGCTCGTCACGCACCCCAGGGTCGATCCCGGGCCCGTCATCGTGCACGCGGATGACCGCCTCGTTACCTTCCTGCGCCACGCTCAGGGTGATCTGCGTGCCCACCGGGGTGTGCGTCCTGGCATTCGCGAGCAGGTTCGTGACCACCTGGTTCACGCGCCCCGCATCGCCTGCCATCATCACCGGCTCTTCGGGCACATCGATGCTCCAGACGTGTTCGGGGGCAGTCGGGCGCGCATCAGAGATGCTCTCCAGCGCGAGTTGGGTGAGATCGATGGTGCTGTAGACGAGCTCCTGCCCTTCATCGAGACGGGCGAGCAGCAGCAGGTCCTCGACGAGCCGCGTCATGCGCAGAGACTGCGCCTGAATGCGCTCGAGGGCAGTTTCCGTGTCGCTTGCATCCACACCGGCAGCCGATGCCCGAGCCTGGTGAAGAGAGCGAAGCGACAGCTCCGAATAGCCGCGAATGGATGCCAGGGGAGTGCGGAGCTCGTGGCTGGCGTCTGCGACGAACTTGCGCATCCGCTCCTCGTTGCGCTGGCGCGCGGCGAGTGAGTCGTTCACGTGGTCGAGCAGTGTGTTGAGTGATGCGCCCACGAGGCCCGTTTCAGTGCGGGGATCGGCCTCGGCATCCGGAACCCGTTCGGTGATCTCGACCTCACCGCGGTCGAGAGGCTGGTTGGCCACACGCGTGGCAGTGCCCGCCACGGCGCGCAACGGCCGGAGGCTGAATCTGATCGTGACCGCCGTCGTCAGCGCGAGCAGGATGAGCCCGCCGAAGGTGGCGAGGGTGATCACCGTCAGAAGCTGTGCCAGGGTGCTCTGGATGGCATCTCGCGGCAGACCGGTGACGACGGAGATCTTGTCGGAGAACTGTGTTACCGAAGTCTGAGTCACGGTCAACTGGTACGTGCCACCGCGGGGACCGTCCAGAGCGATGACGCCATCAGGGTGCCCGCGGAGAGCCGCATCGATGGCGACGAGCTGCGAATCCGTGAGGTCGCGCACTTCTCCGGAGCCGTTCACTTGAATCCCGCTCGCGCCCTCCTGCGTGGCGATGGCGAGCACCATCCCGGTGGCAGGCGGTGCGACGTTCTCCATCGCAGCCTGAGCGGTCAGCGGCACGTTGCGGACCGCCGCCGGGATAGAGGCCTGTGTGACGAGACTGGTCGTGCGGATGGACAGCGACTTAACCTGCTCCGCCAGCTGCCCCTCGAGGGCTGTGCCGAGCGTCGCGCTCGTGATCACTGCGACGATGATGAGAATCAGTGACACGAAACCGATGACCGCGGTCATCAGTCGTGCCTGAAGTGTCCAGGGCCGAGACGGACCGGCTTCGGTCACTGCGGCGCCTTGATCATGTAACCGACACCGCGCACTGTGTGCAGCAGGGGAGTGCGGCCGGCATCGATCTTCTTGCGGAGGTAGGAGATGTAGAGCTCGACGACTGAGGATTTTCCGCCGAAGTCGTAGCTCCAGACCCGATCGAGGATCTGAGCCTTCGAGAGCACCCGACGCTCATTGCGCATGAGGTACCGCAGCAGTTCGAACTCCGTCGCGGTCAGCTCGATCTCGGTACCGTCGCGCTCGACTTCGTGACTGTCTTCATTCAGCGTGAGGTCGCCGACCCGCAGAATCGACTGGCCCTCGTCAGATGAGGCAAGACCCGTGCGCCGGATGACCGCGCGCAGCCGGGCGATGACCTCTTCCAGGCTGAAGGGCTTGGTGACGTAGTCGTCGCCGCCGGCGGTGAGGCCTGCGATCCGGTCGCCGACGGCGTCCTTCGCTGTCAGGAACAGCACCGGCACGAGGTTTCCGGACTCGCGAAGGCGGCGCAGCACGCTCATGCCATCGAGATCCGGCATCATAATGTCGAGAACCAGCGCATCCGGCTCGAATTCACGCGCCACCTGCAGGGCCTCGAGCCCGGAAGACGCCGTTCGCACCTCCCAGCCCTCCATGCGCAGAGCCATCGCCAGCAGATCGGTGAGCATCTGCTCATCATCCACGGCGAGGATGCGAAGAGGGGAGCCGTCCGGGCGGTGCAGTTCGGGCTGGTCAGCGGTCATGCACTTATTCTGTGGAATCTCCTATGGAGTTTCTATGGAGAATGCTGTGCGTGCTCTGTGAGTAGAAGCTGTTCGCGTTGCGTGAAACACTGTCGCGATGTCGGATGCGGGTACTACCGTTTCTGCATGACCGATGAGACCAGAGCCACTGGATCAACCACCGCCGAACCGTTCGCTGCTCGCCCCACCACTGCCGTCGAAGTCGCCGACCTCGTCCGGCATGCGAAGGAAAGCGGCCTCCGTCTCACGGTCGTCGCGGGCGGGCATGGGCCCTGGGCGCGGACCCCGGCACCAGGCATGCGCATCGAACTCGAAGTGCTCTCACACATCGACGTCGATGACGCTGTTGTCCATATCGGCGGCGGAGCCGTCTGGGGAGACGTCGCGGCGGCGCTTGACGCACATGGGCTGGCGATCAGCTCCGGAGATACTGGATCGGTCGGTGTCGGCGGGCTCACGCTCGGCGGCGGGATCGGATGGATGGTGCGCGCCTGGGGGATCGCCGCCGACCAGCTCATTGGAGCCCAGATCGTGACCGCTGCCGGCGATATCGTCGAGGCATCCGCCGCAGAGAACCCCGATCTGTTCTGGGCGATACGGGGCGGGGGAGGCAACTTCGGGATCGTGACCCGCTTTGATTTCCAAGCGCACCGCATTGCGGGAATCACGCTTGGCGAGCACACGGTAACCGACACCGCTCCTGCGCTGAGGGCACTGCGCGATCTGATGAGGGACGCGCCCCGTGAGTTGACGGTGACCTACATCGACGTACCCCCGATGGACCCCAGCGCTCCGGCGGGAGCGCGGCTCACTGCTGTCTGGGCTGGTGTTGATCCTGACAGGCTCCGAAGCGTCATGGGCCCGGTGTCACACGTCGCTGGAGTCGAGGCAGACTACTCAACGCCGGCGTATCGAGAGATTCTTCTGGGGCCGTCTGAGCCTTCAGAAGGAGCGGATACGCTGCCTGCGTTCATCGGCGGAAACGGTCTGTTCGCTGATTTGGACGACGAGCTCATCGACCGACTTATCGACTTCCGATCGACGCATCCCGCATCCGTAGTTCTCCTGCGGTCACTCGGCGGCGCGTACTCCGACGTCGTGCAAGAAAGCACGCCGTTCCCGGCGCGCAGCGCGAACTGGTTCGTCATGGCGGGTGGATTCGATGTCCCTGGCCTGGTGGACGATGCCACGCGCGAGCGGATCAGTGCGGATTGGGGTCGTATCCAGGAGCGCCGGATCGCCGAGTACGGCAACTTCGCGGTGACGGAGCGCACAGAAGCGGTGCCGGGGATGTTCACTGAGTCGGCCCTTGCCCGGCTTCGTGAGATCAAGGCGAAATGGGATCCGGAGAACCTGTTCCGCAGGAACCACAACATCGAGGTATGAACGAAGAAGGGCTGGGAATCTCGCGATTCCCAGCCCTCACCTCGACTGCGTGATCAGTGCGTGTCTTCTGCTTCGATCTCGGTGCGGTCGCCCGACCAGAGCGTGTGGAAGGTGCCTTCCTTGTCGACGCGCTTGTAAGTGTGGGCACCGAAGAAATCGCGCTGCCCCTGCACGAGGGCTGCCGGCAGGCGGTCAGCGCGGAGGCCGTCGTAGTACGACAGTGATGAGCTGAATGCGGGGGCGGGGATTCCGGCGGTCGCTGCAGCGATGACGACGCGACGCCAGGATGCTCCGGCGCGAGTGATCGCCTCGGCGAAGTAGGGCGCGGTCAACAGTGCGGGCAGCTCGGGTGCCTCGTCGTACGCTTCAGCGATGCGGTTGAGGAACTGGGCGCGGATGATGCAGCCGCCGCGCCAGATCTTCGATACCGCTCCGAGGTCGATGTTCCAGTTGTACTCGGCAGCACCGGCGCGGATCTCGTCGAATCCCTGCGAGTAGGCGACGATCTTCGAGGCGTACAGTGCGAGACGGACATCCTCGATGAACGCGTCGACGTCATCGACCTGGAACTCTTCTGCAGGGCCGGGAAGTCCCACGGCGACCGCACGCTGCTCGGGGTGAGACGAGAGCGAGCGAGCGAAAGTCGCCTCGGCGATTCCAGAGACAGGCACGCCGAGGGAGAGCGCGGTCTGCACGGTCCATGCGCCGGTGCCCTTGGCGCCGGCCTGGTCGAGGATGACATCCACGAGAGGCTTGCCGGTCTCAGCATCCACCTGGCGCAGGACCTCAGCGGTGATCTCGATCAGGTATGACTCGAGTTCGCCGGCGTTCCACTCGGCGAAGATGTCGGCGATCTCGGCAGGCGTCTTGCCGGTGCCGCGGCGGATGAGGTCGTACGCCTCGGCGATGAGCTGCATGTCGGCGTACTCGATGCCGTTGTGGACCATCTTCACGAAGTGTCCGGCACCGTCGTGGCCGATGTGGGTGACGCAGGGCTCGCCCTCGGCGACAGCGGCGATCGACTTCAGGATCGGGCCGAGCGTGACCCAGGACTCATCCGAACCGCCGGGCATGATGCTCGGGCCGAGGAGAGCGCCTTCCTCGCCACCGGAGATTCCTGCGCCCACGAAGTTGATGCCCGTCTCACGGACGGCCTTCTCGCGGCGGATGGTGTCGGGGAAGTAGGCGTTGCCGCCGTCGACGATGATGTCACCGGGCTCGAACACCGAGGTGAGCGAATCGATCACTGCATCGGTTGGGCCGCCGGCCTTGACCATGATGATCGCGGTGCGCGGCTTCACCAGGGAGTCAGCGAACTCCTGGTACGAGAACGCGGGAACGAAACCGGCTTCGGGGTGTGCGGCGAGCAGCTCATCCGTCTTCGAGCGGCTGCGGTTGAGCACCGCGACCGTGTTTCCCTCACGTGAGGCGAGGTTGCGGGCCAGATTCGAACCCATGACGGCGAGTCCAACGACTCCGATATTCGCAGATGCTTCGGGCACAGATTGCTCCTCGATCGTGAAGGGGGGACGACTTCAGATTATCGCTGTGGCGAGGAGGTGTCGCATTCGTGACGACAGACGTCATGAATGCTGCCCGAGACGTCAGTCCTTGCGGTAGCTGGTGCGCCCCATCGCGAACAGAGCGCCGACGGTGCAGACGGTGGCGCCGAGCGCCATCGCGCCGATGAGCCACAGGATCACGTGTGAGAGGAATGCGCCGTCGAGCATGTCGGGCTCCGATTTCTGGGTGTTGTCTGCGTATGTGGAGGACTGTTTTCAGCCTACCGTGAGATCGGGTACCATTGAGGAGTTCCTCGGCGAGGGATGCTTCGCGTGCGCGGCATCCGTAATCGACGCGGCGAATCCAGCCTCGTGGCTATTTCGCACGTCTGCGTCCGGGAAGCCGACCATCAGACCACCACGCGGCGAGCAATTCGCCGTGTGCCCCGAAGGAGAACCAATGTCTCAGGACACCAAGGTCCACGCCGAGGTACGCGAACAGTTCGGCAAGGGCTTCGCCCGTCGTCTGCGCGCAGCCGGCAAGATCCCCGCCGTCATCTACGGCCACGGCACCGACCCGGTGCACGTTGCGCTTCCCGGCCACCAGGTCTCGCTCATCATCCGCCGCGCCAACGCGCTGCTCGAGCTCGACGTCGATGGCAAGGACCACCTCGCGCTCGTCAAGGACGTTCAGCGCGACCCGGTGCGCCAGATCATCGAGCACATCGACCTCCTCGTCGTGAAGAAGGGCGAGAAGGTTCACGTCGAGGTTCCGATCCTCACCGTCGGCGAGTCCTTCTCGGGCACGATCGTGACGAACGAAGTCAACACGATCCGCCTCGAGGTCGAGGCAACGCACATCCCTCAGCACATCGAGGTTTCCGTCGAGGGCCTCGTTGAGGGCGCCCACATCACCGCAGGCGATGTCAAGCTGCCCAAGGGCGCAGCCCTCCTGGACGACCCGGAGCTCCTGCTCCTCGCTGTTTCGGTGCCGGCAGCAGAGGTCGAGTCCTCTGCTGACGCAGAGGCCGCTGAGGCCGCTGCAGCTCCCGCCGCTGAGGCCGCTGCAGAGTAAGTTCTTCAGAACGGCAGAGGGGACGCGAGCACATCGCGTCCCCTCTTTCGTACCTGAGAACAGTTCCGTGTCCGAGAACCGTTTCGTGCCAGAGCACCGCGAGAGATGAGAGTCGAATGGCCCAGACGTGGTTGATCGTGGGACTGGGAAATCCAGGACCCCGCTATGAATCGACCCGCCACAACGTCGGTCAGATGGTCCTCGACGAACTCGCCGCGCGTCGTGGCGAGAGCTTCCGCGAGCACAAGAGCGGCGCGCGCGTCGTCGAGACATGGCTGCGGCCTGGCGCGGACAAGATCGTGCTCGCAAAGCCGAACTCATTCATGAACGTCTCCGGCACCCCTGTCGCAGCCCTCGCGAGGTTCTACTCGGTGTCTCCGGAGCATACGGTCGTGATTCATGACGAGCTGGACATCCCCTTCGACACCCTCAAGCTCAAAAGCGGTGGAGGACACGGCGGGCACAACGGCGTCCGAGACATCGCCCGCGCGATCAGCACCTCAGATTTCCCCCGAGTCCGCATCGGGATCGGGCGCCCGCCTGGTCGACAGGATCCGGCCGACTGGGTGCTGTCACCGTTCGGCAAGACGGAACGAGAGACGCTGCCCGTGCTCGTTTCGGATGCTGCTGACGCAGTCGAGCTGCTGGTCGCAGAAGGGCTGCTTGCCGCGCAGCAGAAGCATCACGCGCCGCGCTGAGTCGGCACGACAGCCGCTCTCGCTCAGGAGGGCTGCGAGATGAATCCGGCGCTTGCGCCGCTGCCCAGCATGACGCTGAGCACAGTGAAGAAGATTACCGGGCCGATCACGCCGAGAATCAGCGCGATGATTCCCCAGACGCGTCCCTGCCGCTTCACGATCGCGATGATGCCCAATACGATCGCAGCAAGACCGGCAAGCGTGCCGCCCCAGAATCCGATCTCTCCCATCAGCACCTGATCGCGGACAGGGGAGAGGAATGCCAGATCCGACGTCGCCGCATTGATGTCACTCGCGACCGTCGGAAGAGCGATTCCGATCTGGTAGCCCGCGATACCGGCGAGGATCGGCATCAGTGCCGCGGCCACGATCGAGAGCGCGAAAGCGATCACGCCCAGCAGAGCAGACCTCGGTGCTGCCGGCTGCGGCGCCTGATAGGCGCCGGCGGGTGCGCCGTAACCGCCGACGGGTGCGGAATAGGCCCCAGGAGGGGTCTGATACGTCGGGTTCTGATAAGACGGCGGCGGAAGCTGCGGTTGTGTCACGCCCCCATCTTAGAGGGCGTGACACAACCTGCTGTCAGAGACGGCGGAGCAGCCCGATCTTGTCGTACACGTCGGCGAGGGTCGCATCGGCGACAGCTTCTGCTCGCGCCGCGTTCGCCGCAAGGATGCGGTCGAGCTCGGCGGGGTCATCGAGAAGCTCGAGAACACGCTCGCGCACCGGCCCGAACTCGGAAGTGACGAACTCGGCGAGGTCCTTCTTAAAATCGCCGTAACCGCGACCCGCGTACTCGTCTTCGATAGCGCCCACCTGGCGCCCGCTCAGGGCAGCGTAGATCGTGAGCAGGTTCGAGACGCCGGGCTTGTTCTCGCGGTCGTAGCGCACCGTGCCATCGGCATCCGTGACCGCGCGCATGATCTTCTTCGCCGACTTGGACGGCTCGTCCAGAAGCCACAGCACGCCCGCATCGGACTCGGCTGACTTCGACATCTTCGACGTCGGGTTCTGCAGGTCGTAGATACGCGCGGTGTCCTTCTGGATCACCGGCTTCGGGATGGTGAAGGTGCTCCCGAAGCGCTTGTTGAAGCGCTCAGCGAGGTCGCGCGTGAGCTCCACGTGCTGCTTCTGGTCGTCACCCACGGGCACCAGCTCGCTCTGATAAAGCAGGATGTCGGCCGCCATGAGCACGGGGTAGGTGAACAGACCCACCGAGGTGGAGTCCTGTCCGAAGCGCGCGGACTTGTCTTTGAACTGCGTCATGCGGCCGGCCTCGCCGAACCCGGTGATGGTGCCGAGCACCCAGGCCAGCTCGGCGTGTGCACGCACATGCGACTGCACATAGAGCGTGGACTTCGACGGCTCGATGCCTGCGGCGATGTACTGCGCAGCCGTGCGACGGGTCTTCTCGCGCAGTTCCTTGGGGTCCTGCGCAACGGTGATCGCGTGCAGGTCGACGACGGAGAAGAACGCGTCGTAGGAACTCTGCATGTCTCGCCACTGCAGCAGAGCCCCGATGTAGTTGCCGGCCTGGAGGGAGTCGGCGGAGGGCTGCATTCCTGAGTAGAGACGAGGCTTGTTCACACATCGATTCTATGGCGATGTGACGAGAGACTCCGTCGTCGGCGCTCAGTACGTGTAATCGACGACGACCGGTGCGTGGTCGCTCCAGCGCTCGGCATACGATGCCGCACGGGCCACGTGGTAGCGCTGTGCGCGTTCCATCAGCGAAGGAGTCGCCAGGTGGTAGTCGATGCGCCACCCGGTGTCATTGTCGAAGGCCTGCCCGCGCGCAGACCACCAGGTGTACGGGCCCTCGACCTCGCCGTGGACTCGTCGACCGACGTCGATCCAGCCGAGGCCGGTGCCGACGGTGCCATCGACACCGGTAATCTCTGCGCCGGCCTCACCGAGGTAACGGTCGAAGTACGCGCGTTCGCGGGGGAGGAACCCCGACTTCTTGCGGTTGCCACGCCAGTTCTTGATGTCGAGTTCGCGATGGCCGACGTTGAGGTCGCCTGTGACGAGTGCGAGTGCGTCGTCCTGCCCGAGCTCAGCCAGCCGAACACCGAACGCATCGAGGAACTTCCACTTCTCTTCCTGCTTCGGGGTGTCTGCTTCTCCGGAGTGCACGTACGCGCTCACGACCGTCAGCGGCAGGTCTCCGAGGAGGAAGTCTCCCTCGAGCCACCGGCCCTTCGAATCGAAGTCTTCGGCGCCGAGTGCCGTGCGGTGCGCGAGTGCGGGGATGCGGCTGGCGATGGCCACACCCGCTCGTCCCTTGGCGGTCGCTTCGTCGTGAACGATCGACCAGCCGGGCAGCGCCACCTCGAGATGCTCGTCTTGGCCACGGACCTCTTGCAGGGTCAGAACGTCGACTTCTGCGTCATCGAGCCACCGCTTCATTCCGTTGCGGACAGCCGCCCGGATTCCATTGACATTGACCGAGGCGATACGCAGATGAGGCATGCATCCAGCCTAACGAGGGCCGGGGACATCCCTGCTCTCGCTCTCCTCGATGGCGGCGTTGAGGGTGTCCTGTGCGCGCCGCACCGCACGCGCGAGAGCGTATCGGCGATACCACGATGCGCGTTCATAGGCATCGCGAGCGCGACGCAGTCGTACGCGCGCTGCCAGCACGAGCGCTTCCTGCTCGGCGAGGCGCGCCGCTGCCTCGTCTTCGATCTCGAGCGGGTGATCGTGATCGGCCGCGGTCACCGCGATCCAGGACGCCGCGACGAGAACGATGCTCGCCAGCAGACGGCACCACAGCAGCAGCGCGATGATGACGGCGAACGATGCCAGCAGCGGGTTGCTGGGCACCCGGGTGAGGAGCGCGCCGGCCCCGAGTTGGAGGACCACCATGGCAGCGGCGCCGAGGAGCGACGCGGGCCAGATGAACCGCCAGCGCAGGTCGGCCCCGACGAGAAAACGCATGAGACCTGCGAGCGCGCCCGCATCGATGACGAACGCGCTGAACGCCCAAAGAACCCGGCCGCTGCCGGAGAGCAGCCAGGAGTTCTTATCCCAGTCCAGCAGATCCACCAGCGAATCCAACGCCCACGAGCTGAGAATGCTGAGCGCCGCGCCGCTGAGCAGAGCCAATCCGAACAGCACTCCGGCGAGAAGATCGCGCGCCTTGAGGAGCCAGTAGGACCGCGTGTCGAAAGGCAGCCCGAAGATGTCGCGGATGGCCCGGCGGGTGAAGGTGATCGCGGAGATCGCGGTCCATGCTGCAAAGCCCACCGCGACGGCACCCGTGATGGTCAGCAGGCTCGCGCTGCTCTGCGCGATCGTCTCGACGTCTTTTCTGCTGAGCAGACCCGGATCGCCGATGAGGCCGGGCAGATAGCTGTTTACGAGCTGGATCAGGATGTCGATAGCGCGGGAGCTTGCCCCGAGCCAGAGGCCGACGCCGGCGAAGCTCACGTAGAGGACAGCGAAGAGCGAGAAGAGAACGTAGTAGCTCATCCCCGCCGAGAGCAGGAAGCCGTTCCCGCGCAGGAAGGCTCGCCAGACGCGCACCGGAAAGGTCGCGAGAGTGCGATCCTTCAGGTTGTTCGCGCGCTCGAGAGGTTGCTCGAATCGCTGCTCGAAACGCTCACGCAGCGGGGCGTGATCCTCTGACATGGCCTCAGCCCTCTCCGCGAGCAGCATCCCCTTGCGGGGCGGAAGCAGTCTCAGGCGCGGCCGCGCAGGATGGCCTGCTTGACCTCAGCGATCGCCTTGGTGACCTCGATGCCACGGGGGCACGCCTCTGTGCAGTTGAAGGTGGTGCGGCAGCGCCACACGCCCTCTTTGTCGTTGAGGATGTCGAGACGGACCTCGGCATTGTCATCGCGCGAGTCGAAGATGAAGCGGTGCGCGTTGACGATCGCTGCCGGACCGAAGTACTGGCCGTCGGTCCAGAAGACGGGGCAGGACGAGGTGCACGCGGCGCACAGGATGCACTTGGTGGTGTCGTCGAAGATCGCACGGTCGGCGATCGACTGCACGCGCTCCTTGCCCTTCTCAGGGGTGGAGTTCGCGACCAGGAAGGGCTGCACCTCGCGGTAGGAGGCGAAGAACGGCTCCATGTCGACGATGAGGTCCTTCTCGAGCGGCAGACCCTTGATCGCCTCGACGTAGATCGGCTTCGAGATGTCGAGGTCCTTGATCAGCGTCTTGCAGGCGAGACGGTTGCGCCCGTTGATGCGCATGGCGTCCGAGCCGCAGATGCCGTGTGCACAGGAACGGCGGAACGACAGCGAACCGTCGACCTCCCACTTGATCTTGTGCAGCGCGTCGAGCACGCGGTCGGTCGCGTACAGCTCGACGTCGTAGTCGACCCAGTGCGGCTCGGCATCCTTCTCAGGATCGAACCGGCGCACGATGAACGTGACCAGGAAGGACTGGATGGCCGGTTCGGCGGCAGCAGGAACCTCTGCGACAGCGGTCGACATGATCAGTACTTCCTCTCCATCGGCTGGTAGTTGGTGATGACAACCGGCTTCCAGTCGAGTTTGATGTGGTCGGAGGGCGTCGACGAGTGCGGGTCACCCGTCAGGTACGCCATCGTGTGCTTCATGTAGTTCTCGTCATCGCGCTTGGGGAAGTCATCGCGCATGTGGCCGCCGCGGCTCTCTTCGCGGTTCTGAGCGGCGTAGACGACGACCTCGGCGATGTCGAGCAGGAAGCCGAGCTCGACGGCCTCGAGCAGATCGGTGTTGAACCGGTGACCCTTGTCGTCGACGTAGACGTTCTTGTACCGCTCACGCAGCTCGGCGATCACGCCGAGCACGTGCTCGAGCGACTCGTGCGTGCGGAAGACCTGGGCGCCGCGGTCCATCTCGTCCTGCAGCTTCTTACGGAGGACAGCGACGCGCTCGGTGCCGTTGCTGCTGCGAAGATGCTCGATCATGCCCGAGACGAAAGCTGCGGGGTTCTCCGGCAGCGGAACGAACTCCGCGGTCTTCGAGTACGCCACGGCGTTGCGGCCTGCGCGCTTGCCGAACACGTTGATGTCGAGCAGAGAGTTGGTGCCAAGACGGTTCGAGCCGTGCACCGACACGCAGGCGCACTCACCAGCGGCGTAGAGACCGGGGACGACCGTGTCGTTATCGGAGAGGACCTCTGCGTCGTTGTTGGTGGGGATGCCGCCCATGGCGTAGTGCGCGGTCGGCATGACAGGCACAGGCTCTGTGACCGGGTCCACGCCGAGGTAGGTGCGCGCGAACTCGGTGATGTCGGGGAGCTTCGTCTCGAGGACCTCGGCACCCAGGTGGGTGCAGTCGAGGTAGACGTAGTCCTTGTGGGGGCCGGCGCCGCGTCCGTCGAGGACCTCTTGCACCATGGACCGCGCGACGATGTCGCGCGGTGCGAGGTCCTTGATGGTGGGGGCGTAGCGCTCCATGAAGCGCTCACCCGACTCGTTGCGCAGGATCGCGCCCTCTCCTCGGGCGCCCTCAGTGAGGAGGATGCCGAGGCCGGCGAGTCCGGTCGGATGGAACTGGAAGAACTCCATGTCCTCCAGCGGAAGGTTCTTGCGCCACACGATGCCGACGCCGTCACCGGTGAGGGTGTGCGCGTTGGAGGTGGTCTTGAAGATCTTGCCGAAACCACCCGTGGCGAAGATCACGGCCTTGGCCTGGAACACGTGCAGCTCGCCGGTGGCGAGGTCGTAGGACACGACGCCCGCGACCTGCGTGTTGCCAGCGTCGTCCTTGACCGTGATCAGGTCGAGGACGTAGAACTCGTTGAAGAAGTTGATGCCGAGCTTGACGCAGTTCTGGAACAGCGTCTGCAGGATCATGTGGCCGGTACGGTCGGCCGCGTAGCACGCGCGGCGCACTGGAGTCTTGCCGTGGTTGGCGGTGTGACCGCCGAAGCGGCGCTGGTCGATCTTGCCCTCAGGAGTGCGGTTGAACGGCAGACCCATGTTCTCGAGGTCGATGACCGCGTCGATCGCCTCTTTGGCGAGGATCTCAGCAGCATCCTGGTCGACGAGGTAGTCGCCGCCCTTGACGGTGTCGAAGGTGTGCCACTCCCAGCTGTCTTCCTCGACGTTCGCGAGTGCGGCAGCCATGCCGCCCTGCGCAGCACCGGTGTGCGAGCGTGTCGGGTAGAGCTTGGAGATCACGGCTGTCTTCGCGCCGGGCCCCGCCTCGATGGCGGCGCGCATGCCCGCTCCGCCCGCGCCGACGATGACGACGTCGAACTGGTGGTAGTGCACGCCGTCACGAACGACGGAATCCTGATTCTCAGTAGTCACTTCTCGTTGCTCTCTTCTCAGTTTCCGACGACGCCCATGGCCACGCACTGATCCCACAGGACGCTGTCCTGGTTGACGCCGAGGCAGGGGTCGAATGTGAACACGACGAGGGTGCCGAGCACAATGAGCAGACCCGCTGCGAGTGCGACAGCCCACACGAGCGCCTTGCGGACCTTCTCGTGAGTGACGTAGTCATTGATGATCGTGCGCATGCCGTTGCCGCCGTGGATGAATGCCAGCCACAGCATCAGTACGTCCCACCACTGCCAGAACGGCGTGGCGAACTTGCCGGCGATGAACGCGAAGTCGAGCGCGTGGATTCCCTCGCCAACCATGAGGTTGACGAACAGGTGTCCGAAGATGAGGACGATCAGCACGACACCGGATGCTCGCATGAACACCCAGCCCCACTTCTCGAGGTTGATCCCGCGGCGACGACGTGCGGGTGCGGCAACAGTCTGAGCGGACATCAGTGCCCCCCTCCGAATCCGGCGAACGCGAGTGCGAGGTGGCGGGGGATGAACCCGGCCATCAGGATCGCCCACACGGCGATCACACCCCAGAACAGCTGCCGCTGGAAGCGCGCGCCCTTGGACCAGAAGTCAACCAGGATGATCCGGAGACCGTTGATCGCGTGGAAGATGATGGCCGCGACCAGCACGACCTCGCCAAGCGCCATGATCGGGTTCTTGTAGGTGCCGATCACGGCGTTGTACGCCTCGGGGGAGACCCGGATCAGCGCTGTATCCAGTACATGGACCAGCAGGAAGAAGAAAATGGCGACTCCGGTGATGCGATGAAGCACCCACGACCACATGCCCTCACGTCCGCGGTACAGCGTGCCGCGGGGGGCTTTGGACGTGGTTTCCGAAATCGACGGCGTCAAGCGAGTGCCTGCGGACACGGTCGTCCTCCCTATCGATGCGAGGTCGGCAGCATGAGCTGGGTCAGAACCGACCTCAGGACATGCCCGATCGGGTTCCATCCTATTCCTGTTCAAACGCTGGGAGCGACGAAGGGTGGCCTAAGTGTCTCGATGTCGAGATTTCTCATGCCGACTACGCTGAGGACATGACCTCGCCGTTCGACGACTTCTATGCAGTGATCCCCGCCGGCGGCATCGGCAGCCGACTCTGGCCGCTCTCGCGCGCGGATGCGCCGAAGTTCCTGCACGATCTCACCGGTTCCGGCAACTCTCTGCTGCGCGACACCTGGGACCGGTTGGAGCCGATGACCGGCCCTGATCGCATCTCGGTGGTCACCGGCCGCGCGCACCGCGCGGCTGTCGAGGCGGAGCTTCCCGGCATCGCAGATATGAACGTCTTCCTCGAGTCCGAACCCCGCGACTCCGCGGCGGCGATCGGCCTCGCAGCGGCGATCCTGCACCGTCGCGATCCCGATGTCATCATCGGATCCTTCGCTGCGGACCATGTCATTCGCGGCACGCGCACTTTCGAGTTCGCCGTGGAGCAGGCTGTTGCGGTCGCGCGCGACGGATACATCTGCACCATCGGCATCCAGCCTTCTGAGCCCTCTGTCGGCTTCGGGTATATCCAGAAGGGCGATGAGCTCATCGTCGACAAGGCGCCCGAGGCTGCCACCGTCGTGCGCTTCGTGGAGAAGCCCGACCTCGAGACAGCGAAGGTCTACTACGCGGATCGCTCCTTCCTCTGGAACGCTGGCATGTTCATCGCCAAGGCCAGTGTGCTGCTGGATGAACTCGCCGAGAACGAGCCGGAGCTGCACGCCGGACTCCTGGAGCTCGCCGAAGCGTGGGACGACCGCGAACGCCGTGGCCCTGTCGTCGATCGGGTCTGGCCGACGCTCAAGAAGATCGCCATCGACTACGCGGTGGCAGAGCCCGCCGCGGAGAAGGGCCGTCTTGCCGTCATCCCCGGACACTTCGACTGGGACGATGTGGGGGACTTCGCCTCGCTCACCAAGCTCATCTCCGCCGGTCGCAAGAACGACCTCGCGGTGCTCGGGCCCAAGGCGCGCGTGCTGTCGGATGCCGCCACTGGAATCATCGTCAGTCAGACGTCCAGAGTGATCAGTCTGATCGGCGTGAAGGACATCGTGGTCGTCGACACTCCGGATGCTCTTCTGGTCACCACAGCGGAACATGCGCAGCGCGTGAAGGGTGTGGTGGAGTCGCTCAAACTCACCGGTCGCGGAGATGTCTTGTAACATCTGCGCTTGGTCTATTGCGAGTTCATAACCATTAACCGTGCCGACACTCGCGAATGCGGTAACACTGGGTAACTTAGCCGGACGGGGCCTTGCGATTCGCGCAGGCCAGTAGTCGTGGAGGCTTACGTGACCATTTCCACCAAGAAGCGCGCTCTGGCCGCGCTCGTGGCAACCGGCGTTGCTGTCGCACTCGCGGGCTGCGGAGCCGCACCCGAGGAGAACGGCGGCGGAGACGCTGGCGGCGAGACGATCGACTTCCTGCCTTGCATCGTGTCGGATGCTGGCGGATTCGATGACAAGTCGTTCAACCAGCTGTCCTTCGAGGGCATGGTTCAGGCAGCGGACGAGCTCGGTGTCGAGTACAAGAACGTCGAGTCCAACAGTGAGACCGACTTCGCGCCGAACCTGGAGAGCCTCGTCTCGCAGGGCTGCAACGCAGTCGTGTCCGTCGGCTTCGCGCTTTCGGCTGCGACCGTCGAAGTCGCCACCGCCAACCCCGACATCGACTTCATTCTCGTCGACGACGCAGCGGACAACGACTTCGACGGCGAGAAGGATGCCGAGAATGTCAAGCCGCTGCTCTACGACACGGCCCAGGCCGCGTTCCTGGCGGGTTACCTCTCTGCTGGATACTCCGAGACTGGCAAGGTCGGCACGTTCGGCGGCATGGAGTTCCCGACTGTCACGATCTTCATGGACGGCTTCAAGCAGGGCGTCGACTACTACAACGAGCAGAACAGCACCGCCGTAGAGGTCGTGGGAATGACCTCGTTCACTGGTGGCTTCGAAGCCGGTCCCGAGGCCAAGTCGGTCGCGCAGAACATCGTCGACCAGGGCGTCGACGTGCTCCTGCCGGTCGGTGGCCCCATCTACCAGTCGGCGCTGCAGGTCATCAAGGAGTCCGGTCGTGACATCGCGCTGATCGGTGCGGACGCCGACCTGTTCGTGACCGACCCGAGCACGGCTGACTACGTGCTCACTTCGATCCTCAAGGACATGAAGCTGTCCGTGTACGAGGCGACCATGAGCAGCGCGAACGGCGAGTTCGACGCAGAGGCCTACGTCGGCACCCTCGAGAACAAGGGCGTCGGCATCGCCGACCTCCACAACTTCGAGGACAAGGTCGACCCGGCTCTGTGGACCGCTGTGCAGGACCTGCAGAAGCAGATCATCGCGGGCGACGTCACCGTCACGTCCTACCTCGAGTGATCGAGGTATGAACCCCGAGGGGAGGCCGGCCACCCGCCGACCTCCCCTCGCCTATGCCGGGCTCCCACAGGAACCTGGGCTGAAGCACCTTCCCTGATTAGGATCTGACATATGAAGCTTGAACTGCGCGGCATTACGAAGAGGTTCGGCGCGCTGACGGCCAACGACCACATCGACCTCACGATCGAGCCAGGAGAGATCCACTGTCTCCTCGGTGAGAACGGCGCCGGAAAATCGACACTGATGAACGTGCTCTACGGCCTGTACCAGGCCGATGAGGGCTCGATTCTCCTCGATGACGTCGAACAGCACTTCGCCGGGCCAGGCGATGCGATGGCCGCGGGCATCGGCATGGTGCATCAGCACTTCATGCTGATTCCGGTGTTCACCGTCGCCGAGAACGTCATGCTCGGACACGAGAAGACGAACTTCGGAGGCCGTCTGGACCTCGCCGCCGCTCGCGCGATGGTGCGTGAGATCTCGGACCGGTTCGGCTTCCAGGTCGACCCGGATGCCATCGTCGAGGATCTTCCGGTCGGTGTTCAGCAGCGAGTGGAAATCATCAAGGCGCTCTCTCGCGATGCCAAGGTTCTCGTCTTCGACGAGCCGACCGCCGTGCTCACGCCTCAGGAGACCGACGAGCTGATGGCGACCATGCGTCAGCTGCAGCAGTCCGGCACCTCCATCGTCTTCATCACCCACAAACTTCGCGAGGTGCGCGAGGTGGCCGACCGGATCACCGTCATCCGCCTCGGCCAGGTCGTCGGTGAAGCGTCACCGACCGCGAGCAACGAAGAACTCGCCTCTCTGATGGTCGGTCGCGCGGTGGAGCTCACTGTGCACAAGGAGGCTCCCAAGCTCGGCGACGAGTCTCTCGTCGTGTCTGAGCTCACCGTCACCGACGAACTCGGAACGGTTCTGGTCGATGACGTGTCCTTCTCCGTTCGTGGTGGCGAGGTGCTCGTCATCGCCGGTGTCCAGGGCAACGGTCAGACCGAGCTCACCGAGGCCATCGTCGGCCTTCAGCCCCGCGTCAAAGGCAGCGTGCGTCTCAACGGCGAAGAGCTGATCGGCCGCTCGGTGCGCGACATCCTCGACGACGGCGTCGGCTTCGTGCCAGAGGACCGCAGCACCGATGGCATCGTCAAGGAGTTCTCGATCGCAGAGAACCTCATGCTGGACCGTTCGGTCGGCGCCCCGTTCGTCAAGGCGGGAACCCTGCAGTTGCAGGTGCTCGACGAGTTCGCCAAAGAGAAGATCGCCGAGTTCGACATCCGCACTCAGGGTCCGGCGCAGGCCGCTGGTCGCCTCTCGGGTGGAAACCAGCAGAAAGTCGTGCTCGCCCGTGAGCTGAGCCGTGATCTGTCGCTGTTCGTGGCCGCCCAGCCGACACGAGGAGTCGATGTCGGCTCCATCGAGTTCATCCACAAGCGCGTCATCGAGACGCGCGACTCCGGCATCCCCGTCGTCGTGATCTCGACCGAGCTCGATGAGGCCGCAGCCCTCGCTGATCGGATCATGGTGATGTACCGCGGCAAGGTCGTCGGCATCGTCTCCGGCGACACTTCGCGCGAGAAGCTCGGTCTGATGATGGCCGGCATGGTCGAGGCGACTGAGGAGACCAGCGCATGAGCAGTGCAGAACTGAATTCGGTCTCGCCGCCTCCGGCGAATTTCGGCACCGACCCCGCAGCAGAAGTCGAGCCCTCGCGCTGGCACGGAGCCTTCCGCCGGATCGTGATGGGCAACGGGCTCATCTCGGTGCTGTCGGTCATCCTGGCGCTGATCGCCGGCTCGATCATGATCGCGTTCACCGATCCTGACGTACAGCGCACGGCCGGCTACTTCTTCAGCCGCCCGCAGGACATGCTGGTCGCGATCTGGAACTCGATCTCCGGCGCATACGTGGCCCTGTTCCAGGGAGCGTTCTACAACTTCCGTGTCGATGGTTTCGCCGCCGGCATCAAGCCGCTGACCGAGACGCTCAAGTTCGCGACGCCTCTGATCGCGGCCGGCCTCGGCGTCGGACTCGCCTTCCGGGCTGGGCTGTTCAACATCGGTGGTCAGGGACAGATGCTCATGGCAGCAGCCGCCGCAGGCTGGGTGGCCACGAGCATGAACCTTCCCTGGCCGCTGCACATGCTCGTCGCCATCGTCGCCGGAATCATCGCCGGTGCGATCTGGGCCGGCATCGCCGGCATCTTGAAGGCCCGCACAGGCGCCCACGAGGTGATCGTGACGATCATGCTCAACCACATCGCCCTCTATCTGCTGGCCTGGATGCTCGCCACGCAGGGAATCCTGCAGGCACCGGGATCCAACAACCCGAAGACGGCCGCGATGGCAGAGTCGGCGATCCTTCCCGGCATCCTCGGACCCAGATACAACCTGCACGCCGGCTTCATCCTCGCTCTGATCGCCGTGGCATTCACCTGGTGGCTGCTCGAGCGCTCCAGCCTCGGCTTCCGATTCCGCGCCGTGGGAGAGAACCCCACCGCGGCTCGCGTCGCAGGCATCAGCGTCGGTCGGATGTACTTCCTCGTCATGGTCATCGCCGGTGGCCTCGTGGGCATCGCCGGCGTCAGCCAGGTGCTCGGAACGGTCACGAGTGGTTTCGGCGGTGACATCGACGCCGGCATCGGATTCGACGCGATCACCGTGGCGCTGCTCGGCCGCTCCACACCACTCGGCATTCTCGCGGCCGGCATCCTGTTTGGTGCGTTCAAGGCCGGTGGCTTCGCGATGCAGGCATCCGAGAACGTTCCGATCGAGATCGTTCTGGTCGTGCAGTCCCTGATCGTGCTGTTCATCGCAGCGCCGCCTCTCGTGCGGGCGATCTTCGGTCTGCCGCAGCCCGGTGCCAGAAAGAAACCGAACAAGCCCAAGAAGCCGAAGAAGAATGCGGCGCAGATCGCTGAGGAGGTGTCGGCATGACCGTCATGGCTGAATCGGTGGTCAGTGACGAACAGCGTCACGTCACGGTCACCTCATGGAAGACGCCGATCATCTTCGGCCTGTTCACCGTACTGTTCGCACTGCTGCCGCTGCTCGTTCCGCGCGAGGGGAACAGCACGTTCCGCCTGGTCCGCTCGGCGGATGCCGCAATCCAGCTGCCAGAGCTCGTCCTGCCGGCCAACGCCACGGCATGGGTCGCAGTCGTCCTGCTCGCCGCGATGACTGCGCTGGCGATCGTCTGGACGCGTGCGGCGCGCAAGCTGCCGCTGTGGCTGACCGTCGTCTACGTCGCCGTGCTCCTCATCGGATTCCTCGCGTGGGCTTCGGCCGGCGGCACGCTGCCGATGATCGGCCTGCTCGGCGGTGCGCTCGCGCTTGCGACGCCCCTGATCTTCGGGGCACTGGGCGGTGTGATCGGTGAGCGTGTCGGCGTGGTCAACATTGCCATCGAGGCCCAGCTTCTCGCCGGCGCCTTCATGGCCGCCGTCGTGGGATCTGCGACGCAGAGCGCCTGGGCCGGCCTGATCGCGGCAATGGTCGCCGGCGTGCTGGTCTCACTCGTGCTCGCCGTGTTCGCCATCACCTACTACGTCAATCAGGTCATCGTCGGTGTCGTGCTCAACGTGCTGGTGGCGGGGCTCACGACGTTCCTCTACCGCCAGGTGCTGGGTGCGAACCCAGAGCAGCTGAACTCGCCGCCGCTGTTCCCTGTTCTTCCGATTCCGCTGCTGAGCGAGATTCCTGTGCTGGGTCCGGTGCTGTTCCGCCAGACGATCATCGTCTACCTGATGTACGTCACGGTATTCCTGGTCTGGTACGGCCTGTACCGCACCCGCTGGGGCCTGCGCCTGCGCGCAGTCGGCGAGCACCCTCAGGCCGCGGACACCGTCGGAATCAAGGTCGCACCGACCCGCTACTGGAACATGATGCTCGCTGGTGCGATCGCGGGTATGGGTGGTGCGTTCTACACGCTGGTCACGAACCCGCAGTTCGGTCGCGAGATGACCGCGGGTGCCGGATACATCGCTCTTGCCGCGGTGATCTTCGGAAAGTGGGATCCGGTGCGAGCGACCCTCGCAGCGCTCCTGTTCGGGTTCGCGACGAACCTGCAGGGAGTGCTTTCGGTGATCGGGTCTCCGGTGCCGAGCCAGTTCATGCTGATGCTGCCGTACGTCGTGACGATCTTCGCCGTGGCGGGCCTTGTCGGGCGTTCGCGTCCGCCGGCAGCATCCGGCGAGCCATACATTAAGAGTTAGAAAGAGCTATGACTGACATCGACTGGGACGAGCTCCGTCACGTCGCCACAGAGGCCATGCAGAAGGCCTACGCGCCCTATTCACGGTACAAAGTGGGAGCCGCGGCTCTCGTTGCCGACGGACGCATCGTCGCCGGATGCAACGTCGAGAACGCCTCCTACGGCGTGACGCTCTGCGCCGAGTGCGCACTGGTGGGAGACCTGCACATGTCTGGAGGCGGCAAGCTCGTCGCCTTCGTCTGCGTCAACAATGACGGGCAGACGATCATGCCATGCGGCCGCTGCCGACAGCTGCTGTATGAGCACTCCATGCCGGAGATGCTGCTGGAGACGGTCTCCGGCATCCGCACGATCGATGAGGTGCTGCCCGACGCATTCGGGCCGCGCGACCTGGAGGATGTCCGATGAGTGAGCCATTCGACGCGATCGACGTCATCCGCGCGAAGCGCGGCGGTGGCGCTGTCCCCGAACCCGAGCTGCGCTGGATGGTCGATGCCTACACGCGTGGCTATGTCTCCGACGCGCAGATGGCATCGTTCGCGATGGCCATCTTCCAGCGCGGGATGGAGCGCGACGAGATCCGTGTCCTCACCGACGCGATGATCGCATCGGGAGAGCGGATGAGCTTCGCAGACCTCGGCAAGAAGACCGTGGACAAGCACTCCACAGGTGGCGTCGGCGACAAGATCACGCTTCCGCTGGCACCGCTGGTGGCATCGTTCGGCGTTGCGGTTCCGCAGCTGTCCGGCCGGGGTCTCGGTCACACCGGTGGCACTCTGGACAAGCTCGAGTCCATTCCCGGGTGGCGGGCAGCTCTCAGCAACGAAGAGATGTTCGCGCAGATGCAGAGCGATGTCGGCGCGGTGATCTGTGCCGCCGGCTCGGGCCTTGCCCCTGCAGACAAGAAGCTCTACGCCCTGCGCGATGTCACTGGCACCGTCGAGGCGATTCCGCTCATCGCCTCGAGCATCATGTCCAAGAAGATCGCTGAGGGGACCGACGCCCTCGTGCTGGACGTGAAGTTCGGCTCCGGCGCGTTCATGCAGGACATCGACCGCGCTCGCGAGCTCGCCCAGACGATGGTCGCGCTCGGCACGGATTCGGGAGTGGCCACGACGGCCCTTCTGACCGATATGAATGTGCCGCTCGGCCTGGCAATCGGAAACGCGAACGAGGTTCGCGAGTCCGTCGAGGTGCTCGCCGGCGGCGGCCCCGCCGATGTTCGCGAGCTGACGATCGCGCTGGCGCGTGAGATGCTCGCGCTCGCCGGCCATCCGGATGCCGATGTCGAAGGAGCGCTGGATAACGGGCGGGCCATGGACACCTGGAACGCGATGATCCGTGCCCAGGACGGCGACCCGGATGCTGCGCTCCCCGTGGCTCGTGAGACCCATGTGGTCACGGCTCCGTCTGACGGCGTGGTGACCCGGATCGATGCTCTGCCGTTCGGCGTCGCCGCATGGCGACTGGGCGCAGGACGCGCGCGCGCCGAGGACGAGGTCGTGCATGCTGCAGGAATCGACCTGCACGCCAAGCCCGGTGATCGCGTTTCTGCAGGACAGCCGCTGTTCACACTGTCCGCGCAGGATGAAGCGCGGTTCGCACGTGCGCTCGACGCTGTCGAAGGCGCGTGGGCTATCGGAGAGAGCGCGCCGGAGATCGGGCCTCTCGTCCGCGAGCGGATCACCGCGTAAGCTGGGACGTCGACGAGCGCACGTCGGGTTTCTGAGAGGACAACATCCATGTCGATCACATCCGACGGCGACGTCAAGATCGGGGGCGTCTCGCTGCGCTCCCTGCCGAAGATCTCCCTGCACGACCATCTCGACGGTGCGGTGCGGCCTCAGACGGTCTTCGAGCTCGCACAGCAGATCGGACTCGAGCTTCCGGTGACCTCCGCTGGTGCGCTGGGCGACTGGTTCGGTGCGCAGGCGGATTCCGGGTCCCTGGTGAACTACCTCAAGACGTTCGATCTCACGGTCGGAGTGATGCAGTCTGCGGAGGCACTCACCCGTGTCGCACGTGAGTTCGTCGAAGACCTCGCAGCAGACGGTGTCATCTACGGCGAGGTGCGCTGGGCACCGGAGCAGCACCTGGCTGGAGGACTGTCGCTGGATGACGCTGTCGAAGCAGTGCAGCAGGGGATCGAAGAGGGTGAGGATGCCGTAGACCGGAGCGGTCGCAGCATCCGAGTCGGTCAGATCCTCAGCGCGATGCGCCAGAACGATCGCGCACTCGAGATCGCGGAGCTCGTGCTCGACCACCGCCAAGAGGGCGTCGTCGGATTCGATATCGCAGGTCCCGAAGACGGATTCCCTGCATCCGATCACCGTGAGGCTTTCGAACTGCTGGCGGCGAACTTCATGCCGGTCACCGTGCATGCCGGGGAAGCCGCAGGCCTCGCATCCATCCGCAGCGCGCTGCTCGACGGGCGTGCACTGCGTCTCGGACACGGGGTGCGCCTCGTCTCGGATCTCGAGGTCATGGACCGCGACGGCGAAGAGGTGCAGGTCAAGTTCGGCGACCTCGCGCGCTGGGTGCGTGACCGCGAGATCCCGCTCGAGCTGTCGCCGTCTTCCAACGTTCACACCGGTGCGATCGAGGCCTGGGGAACAGAGCTCGCTGACCACCCCTTCGATCTGCTCTACCAGCTCGGGTTCAACGTCACTGTCAACGTCGACAACCGCACGATGAGTCGCACCTCGCTCACCCGTGAGCTCGCGCTCCTCGTCGATGCTTTCGGTTACGATCTGGATGATCTTGAGACGTTCCAGTTCAATGCCGCCGCGGCGACGTTCCTGCCTGTTGAAGAACGCGAAGAACTCGTCGAGATGATCGCTGAGGGTTTCCAGAACGACTGAGAGCTCCCCTGAGGGTGAGATCCGGAAAGGGAGGGCGTCATGGAGGGGGACAGTCGTCGCCGAAGGCGGGTCACTCATCAGCGCAGGCGCAGACTGAACACGCGGGTTCTGCTGACCGGTGTCGTCGTCGCCGTCCTCGTGCTCGGGGTGTCGTTGACGATCGTCATCTCGACGATTCGCTCGAACTCCGTGCAGGCGGTCACCGCCCAGCCCCCCAAGCCGACCGTGAAACCCACGCCCACGCCCACTCCTCTCTCACCGGTCGAGCAGCTGCTTGCCGATGCGAATGATCCGCTGGCGTGCGCCGTCGTGTTCGCGGGGGAGGGGATCGCCGATGCCCCGATCCTTCAGCACCAGGGCACGCTGTACGCGGCGCTTCCGATTCCCGCGCAGGAAGGCATGGCCTTCGGCGGCTGGTACGCGACTCCGGAGAGCGCCGCAGCCTTCGACCCGGCATCCCGGATCAACGGAGCCGACGAGGTCGTCTGCGAAGACCAGTCGATCGAACTGTTCGGGTCGTGGATGCCTGCCGACCAGAACGCCGCAGCGGGCACCGAGGTGCCGATCCTGATGTACCACCAGTTCACCAGCAGGCCTGAGGGCGAAGACGGCTGGCTGCGCGGCAACTACGCGTATATCGGCGACTTCGACGCGCAGATGAACCACATCGCGACCACCGGCTTCTACATGCCCACCTGGGACGAGCTCAGCGCATTCATCGACGGGCGACTGTACCTCCCACCGCGCTCGGTGATCATCACCGATGATGACGCTGACCAGACGTGGTTCGATCTGGCAGTACCCGTCGTCACCGCTCACAAGGTGCTCACCACCTCGTTCATGATCACGGCCCATCGGCAGGACCCGGCGCCCTCGATCTACGTGCAGCGGCGATCGCACACGCACGACATGCATCAGGCCGGCGCGAACGGCAAGGGCCGAATGGTGAACTGGACGGCGGACGAGATCGCTGCAGACCTGAACATCTCAGGGGACGTGCTCGGCGTGCGCGAGGTGATCGCCTACCCCTACGGTCACTTCAACGACACCGCCCAACAGGGCGTCGCTCAGGCCGGATACGCGATGGCTCGCACGATCGAGCCGGGCACCGTGACCATCGGCACCGACAAGTACGCGTTGCCGGTCGTGCGCATCGACTACGGCATGGGCCTGGATGCGTTGATCAACCGCATCGGGTGATCAGGTATCGGCTGATCAACCGCATCGACCCTCAGCGCTGAAGCAGAGGGGCGAGTGCTTCGGTGACCACAGCTCTCATCTCGTCGTCTGAGATCGTCGGGGTCCCGTCGCCTGACTGCGGACCGTAGTCGCCGAAGGAAGCGTGTGAGGCGCCCTCGATCTCGATGAGTTCGGCGTCCTGGGGGAGTAGGTGCCGTGCATCCGCGATCTTCTCGGGGGTCGAGAGCCTGTCTTCGGTGCCGGCGAGGCTCAACACGGCGAGCGAGTCGCCGGAGAGATCGGTCGCGCAGTACGAGGCGAACAGCACGAGGGTCTCGGCATCGCCCGCGAGCTGGCACGCGCGCACACCGCCCAGCGAATGCCCGCCGACGCCCCAGTTCTCGATCTCGGGCACTGCGGAAGTGAAGGAGTCCAGCCCGCGCAGATCGAAGAATGCCAGATTCAGCCACGGTCTCGTGATGACCACGGTGGTGCCCTCGGCCGCGACGTCCTGAAGGATCGCCACGTACGCCCATGGGTCGACTTTCGCGCCCGGGATGAAGACCAGTCCGGTAGCCGAGCCGCCCTCGCGCGGCGCGAGCACGATGCCCTCCGGGGCATCCGTGATCGTGATCGCTGGATTCGCCTTCGCGTCAGCGAGCGGCTCTGCTGCGGCCTGCATGACACCGATCTGCGTCCAGGCGAGAGTGCCGACGACAGCGACGATCACGACCAGGACGATGCTCCACAGGATCCATCGCAGCAGCCGGCGTTTCTTCTTCATCGCTCCAGGGTACGGGCGACACCGGGATGCGTTGCGAGATATTCCTCGAATGCCTCGGCGCTCGTGCGCGACGGCACGAACCCGAACTCCTCTTTCAGCCGTCGATTCGCCAGCACAGGGCGGTAGCGAAGGAACGGCACCTTCTCCGGCCCATGCGGGGTCAGACGCAGCAGCTGCCCCGCGCGCAGGGCGAACGACAGCATCCATGCGGGAATCGGGAGCAATGGCTTGCCCAGACGCTCGGCGATCTCGGCAACAGTGAGAGCGCCGTCGCCCGCGACGTTGTAGATCCCTGCGGGGCCGTCGGTCGCCGCACGCACCATCGCTCTCGCGACATCGTCCACCCAGATGAAGACGAATGGGGCATCGGATCCTGCGATGCGCAGGATGCGACTGCTGTCCCAGAGCGCGGTGATCTGGTTGCGCACATCGGGGCCGAGGATCGTGCCGATCCGGAAGATCACCTGCTCAAGCTCCGGGTGCGTCTTCCGATACTCGGCGAGCATCTCCTCGACGAGGCGCTTGTGGCGCGAGTACGGGAAGGCGTCATTGCCTCGAACCGGCGTCGTCTCGTCGATCCACTCTGGGCTGTCCGGGTGGTATCCGTAGGCCGCGCCCGAACTGGAGACGACGATTCGCTTCACGCCAGCATCGACGCACGCGGCAAGAATGTTGGCTGAGCCATCAACATCGACGCGGTACTCGAGCGCCACGTCTTTGCCGGGGTTCACGATCGCGGCGAGATGCACGACGGTGTCGATGCGGTGCTCGCGCAGCAGGGGAGCAATGCTCGCGGCATCCGTCACATCCAACGTCACCGGCAGGATGCCGTTTTCTGCGGGCCTGGCGCGCAAGTCGGCGGTGACGACGAGTTCCACGTCAGCGCGCTGGGCGAGGAGCTGTGCGACGTGCGAGCCGAGGAACCCCGCGCCGCCGGTGATCAGCACCCTGGTCACGGGGTGGGCTCAATCGAGGTGCGTCCGGTGGCATCCCCCGTAGGCGATCCCGTGCGCTTGCGCGTGTGCCGCGACCAGAGGCCGGCTACCACGAGACCGGCGATGATGTCCCAGATGCCCCACCAGCCGGCCACGATCGCCATCCCGCCGAGGCCGCCGAAGAAGGCGAAGACCAGCCCGAGTCCCAGACCGGCGTTGCGGATGCCGACTTCGAACGTCATGGCCTTGCGCTCCCTGCTGCCGAGTCCGCCGATGACGGCGGTGCCATAGCCGAGCCCGAGGGCGACGGCGTCGTGCACGGTGACCACCAGCAGCACGATTCCCAGCACGCTGACGAACACCGACCAGTTGCCCACGAGAGCCACGACGATGAAGCCGACGAGCGCGAGCAGGCTGAACCACTTCACGAACGGATGAGCCTTGGCCGCGATCTTCGGCAGCTTCGCTCGCACGAACAGGCCAACGGCGAACGGTAGACCGATGATCAGCACGATCTCCAGCAGCATCTTCAGCGGGTCGAGGGCGACAGCGTGCAGCACCGTTCGCGCCGTCGGGTGCAGAGAGCCCCAGAACGCGATGCTCAGCGGCATGGCGACGATGTAGATCAGGTTGCCGACGGCTGTCAGCGACACCGAGAGCGCGACGTTGCCGCCAGAGCGGTGAGTGAGCACCTGGGAGATGTTGCCCGGAGGGCAGCAGGCCACCAGGATCATTCCCATCGCCATGGAAGCTGTCACCGGGAGTATCAGCGTGAGACCGAAGGTCACCGCAGGAAGCAGCAGAAGCTGCGCGAGGATCGCGATGACGAAGGGCTTGGGGTGCTTGGCGACAACGCGGAAGTCGCTGGGAGAGGTGTCGAGGGCGATGCCCAGCATGATGAGCCCGAGCACGACATTCAGCAGCGTCAGTGACCCAGGGGTGAAGCTGAGGACGACGTCGTCGACGTTCATGCTGCGTCCAGGCTTTCGCGCTCTGCACGGACTGCGCCGCGATATGCGTCCTTGTTGACGTAGTACGACATGCGGTCCAGCGCCAGGTAGCGGTATCCGCCGGTGAGGTCGGGCCATGGCGTGCTGGTTACTCGTGTTCGGAAGCTCTCTGCGCGGGCTGGGTCGTTCTCAACGGCCGCGAGATAGCTCGCCAGCAGTTCTGCCTGCTCGTAGCGACCCTGCCAGCCGAGACCGGATGCCTCGACCATCCCCATCACGTACAGACCGTTGAAGGCTGCGGGGAAGATGTTGAGGAACAGGCGTGGGGACGCACCGTGCCAGGACAGGTGCTCGCGGTCGACGAAGGGGTAGCCGAGCGAGTATCCGGTGGCGAGCAGGATCAGGTCATACTCTCCTGAGCTGCCGTCGCGGAAGTGCACGGTGTGGCCATCGAAGCGGTCGATGTCCGCGCGGATGCGCAGATCGCCCTGACCGAGATGGCCCAGCACCATGGTGTTGACGATCGGGTGCGATTCGTAGATGCGGTAGTCCGGCTTCGGGAAGCCAAAGCGCACCGGGTCTCCCGTGAATGCCTTGAGCACCCGGGAATCCACAGCCTGCTTGAGCCGCCTCGGCAGCGGGCGACCCTGATTCAGGGTGTCACTCGGTCTGCCGAACAGATAGCGGGGGACGAAATAGTACCCTCGCCGGACACTCATGTCGACGGATGCCGCGTGATGCACAGCATCCACGGCGATATCGCAACCGGAGTTGCCCGCACCGATGATGAGCACGCGCTTGCCATCGAGCTGGGCGGCCTTCTTGTAGAAGTGGGTGTGCAGGATCTCTCCCGCGAACTCGCCCGTGAAGGTCGGGGTGTTCGGATCGGCGAGCGTGCCGTTGGCGAGGATCACGCCGCTGTACCAGCGAGTCTGCTCACCTTCCTCGTCGACGGCGGTGAGATTCCATCCGCCCTCGTGCGGCTCCAGACGTGTGACGCGAGTGTCGAAGCGGAACAGCTCGGACAGAGCGAACTTCTCGGCGTACGAACGGAAGTAGTCATGCAGAACCCGATGGCTCGGGTAGTCGACGTCACTGTCCATCGGATACTCGGCGAACTCGGTGGTCGTGCGAGAGGAGATCAGATGCGCCGATTCATACATCGAGCTGCGTGGGTTCGTGATATCCCAGAGGCCTCCGACGTCGTGCGAGGCCTCGAAGCCTTCGACGTCGATTCCCTGCTTCCGCAGTGCGCGCGCTGCTGCCAACCCGGATGGACCTGCGCCGATGACGGCGTATCTGTTCATTTGGTGCTCCCCGCACGACAATGTGCTTGATCTGCGCCCCCCAGCTAATCGACCCTAACTGAAATGTGGCGCGGAGAGTGAATCAGGCGTCGCGCAGCTCGTACTGGCGCGTCACGAATGCCGCGTGCGCGGCATCGAAGAGCGGATGCTCCGGCTCCAGCCCCGTCACCGCAGCGGTCAACGCGTACCCGTCCTCGCTGCGGAGCAGCCGCTGCAGTTCGACGGACTGCTCATCGGAGGGATCATCGAAAGCCAGGGCAGCGCCGACGGCGGCGATCAGCGCATCAGTGCTCAGACCGCGCTCTGCCGCTTGAGTGGCAGGACCGATGAAGCGCTCGTGTCGCGACAGCTTCCGCAACGGCTGGCGGCCGACCCGCTGCACGGTGTCGACCAGCTCAGGATTGCGGAACCGGTCGAGGATCGTCGCCCGGTATGCGGCGAGCTCGGCGGGGTCCAGACCGTGTACTGCCGCAAGCATCGCGGAGGTCTCCTGCAGCGCAGCCTCGACGCGCGAGGCGATCGACGGATCCGCGAGCGCGTCGGAGATGCGCTCGATGCCCGCCAGCGCACCGAAGTACGCCGTAGCCGCATGCCCGGTGTTGACCGTGAAGAGCTTTCGCTCGATATACGGCCCGAGATCATCGACGAAATGCGCACCAGGAATGTTCGGCAGACGACCGGCGAACGGCCCCTGCTCGATCGCCCACTCGAAATACGGCTCCACCGTCACATCGACGCCGCCATCAGCTGGCTGGGCAGGCACGATGCGATCGACGGCGGTGTTCGCGAAGACCGCACGGCCGGCGGCATCCGCGTCGATCTTCTCGATCTCGGCGCGCAGCTGATCTGTCGCGCCGATCGCGTTCTCGCACGCCATGACCTGAAGCGGGTCGAGGTCGGCGGAACGGCGAGCCAGCCCCGCAGCGATCGCCGGGGCGATGAAGCGCAGCACGGTCGGCCCGACGGCACAGGTGACGACGTCGGCTGTCGCGACCTCGTCAGCCACGGCATCCGGGTCCTCCGCGCTGTTTACCGCGCGGTACCCCGTGACGACGCGATCGACACCCCCTGGTCCCGCCTCGTGCACCGTGTAGGAGTCGGTCGAGTTGATGGCGTCCACCAGGGCGCCGGCAACGTCGGAGAAGACGAGGTCATACCCGCCCTCGTGCAGCAGCAGTCCGACGAAGCCGCGCCCGATGTTGCCGGCGCCGAAGTGGACGGCTTTCATGCCTCGTTCACCGCCGATAGGAGTGCGAACAGCTCGTCCGGGGTCTGCGCCGCGTTGAGCTTCGCGACATCATCCTCGTCCGAGAACAGGATCGCGATCTGCGAAAGGATCTCGAGATGCTCATCGCCGCGCCCGGCGATGCCGATCACGAACGTCGCCTGCTCTCCGGCCCAGTCCACGCCACCGTCATAGCGGACCACAGACAGTCCAGAGGCGAGGATCGCCTCTTTGGTCTCGTTCGTGCCGTGGGGGATGGCCAGGCCGTTCCCCATGAACGTCGACACCGTTTCTTCGCGCAGCTTCATCGCGTCGACGTAGGCGGGGGTGACGGCCCCTGCGGCGACGAGGATGTCGGTCGCCTCCTGCAGGGCCTCATCCTGAGTGATGGCGCCAGGGTGGATCCGAACCTGGCCGATTGTGAGGACGCTCATTGCTGTCCCTCCTTCTGAGATTGAACCATCTCGACGACCTCTTCATACTGCGGTGCATTCATGAAGTTGTCGACCGAGATGTGGATCGAGGTCGGGGACTTGTCCTTCGCTCGGTCGGTCAGCTGCTGCTGGGTGATCACGAGATCGGCAGTGCCATCGAGGTTCGCGATCGCCTGGTTGGTGACGTTGACATCGGTGATTCCCGCTTTCTTCAGCTTGTTGCGCAGTACGCTCGCACCCATTGCAGAAGACCCCATTCCCGCGTCGCAGGCGAACACGATGTTCTCGATCGGCGCGGTGGCGACGGCCGTGGCCGTGGCCGTGGTCGCAGGAGCGCTTGCTGATGCCAGGTTCGACAGGTGCTCGGATTTCTTGCCCTTGTTGGCCTCGGTCTGCGCGATCGCGGCACCGAAGGTGTCGCCCTCAGCAGCGAGGTCGCGCTTCCGGGATGACCGCAGGATGATTCCGGTGAGCAGGAAGGTGACCACGGCGGCGATGACGACCGAGAGGTACACGACGAGCAGGTTGCCGACGCCGCCGCCGATCGCTGCCGCCGTCACGGCGATGATGCTGCCGGGAGCTGCAGGGAAGCCAAGTCCGCCGTTCAGCAGCATGTTCGTCGCCACACCAGAGGCGCCACCGGCGATGAGCGCGAGGATCGTCATCGGCTTGCTGAGCGCGTAGGGGAAGTAGATCTCGTGGATGCCACCGAAGAACTGGATGATGGCAGCACCGGGAGCCGAGGCCTTCGCCGCACCCACACCGAAGAACGTGAATGCCATGAGGAGGCCGAGGCCGGGGCCGGGGTTCGCCTCGATGAGGAAGAGGATCGACTTCCCGGTCTCCGCAGCCTGCTCGATGCCGAGCGGGGTGAAGACGCCGTGGTTGATCGCGTTGTTGAGGAAGAGCACCTTCGCGGGCTCCACGATGATAGACACGAGCGGCAGCAACTGCAGGTTGACCAGCCAGTCGACGGCCGTGCCGAGTGCGGCGCTGATGCCGAGCATGACCGGACCGAACGTGAAGAAGCCGACGACGGCGAGGACCATGCCGAGGATGCCGGCGGAGAAGTTGTTGACCAGCATCTCGAAGCCGGCCTTGATCTTGCCGTCCCAGAGCCTGTCCATCTGCTTGGTGATCCAGGCTGCCAGCGGTCCCATGATCATCGCACCCAGGAACATCGGGATGTTGGTTCCGACGATGACGCCCATCGTGGCGATCGTCGCGACCACACCGCCGCGCTCGCCGTAGACCATTCGCCCACCCATGTTCGCGATGAGCAGCGGGAGCAGGTAGGTGATCATCGGGCCGACGAGGCCGACATAGGCGAAGAAGTTGCCTCCGTCGCCCTCGGCGAGCGCGGTCATCGCGCCCTCCCATTGGATCGTGGCAGCGTCGCCGCCACCGCCGATGATCTCAGCGACCGGCGCCCAATGCCAGCCGAAGGGGCTGTCCGCGCCGAAGAATCCGGCGGGTATGAAGAGCATCGTGATGAAGCCCCAGGCGATGAACGCCGCGATGTTCGGCATGATCATGCCGGACAGGAACGTGCCGAAGCGCTGCACCGCGACGCGGGCGCCCCCAGGCTTGGTCGGTGACGTCGTCGTCATGATTTCTTCTCTTTCTGGTGGGGGGAGAGGGCTGCCACGGCATCGGCCACGGCAGTGCGTGCACTTGCTGCGTCATCCGCCGCAAGTGCGATCTCGGCGAGGCTCCGTGCCTCGTCGAGGGTGCGCTCGGAGAGCGCGAGCCGAACATCGGCCAGGGCCGCCGGCGCCATCGACAGGCTCGTGGCGCCCAGGCCGACCAGGACGACAGCCAGCAGAGGGTCTGCGGCAGCCTCACCGCAAACGCCTACCGGCTTACTCGCGCGGGCGCCGGCAGCGCCCACCTCGCCGACCAGCCGCAGTACGGCGGGGTGCCACGGGTCCTGAAGGTTCGCGACCGAACCGAGCATGCGGTCGGCTGCCATCGTGTATTGGGTGAGGTCGTTCGTGCCGATCGAAGCGAAATCAGTGTGCGCGAGCACTCGGTCGGCGAGCAGGGCGCTCGCCGGAATCTCGACCATGACGCCGGCAGTCTTGATCCCGTACTCTCTGGCGAGAGAGGTGAAGTACTTCGTCTCCTCGACTGTTGCCACCATCGGCGCCATGACCCACAGATCGGCGGCGGTTGCGGCATCTGCCTCGGCGAGGGCAGTGAGCTGCTCGCGAAGAATGTCTTCGCTTGCCCGCAGCGAGCGAAGACCTCGCAGGCCCAGGGCAGGGTTCTCCTCGTGCGCGTCGTTCAAGAACGCGAGCGGCTTGTCGGCTCCGGCGTCGAGCATGCGCACGACGACCTTCTTGCCGGGGAATGCTTCGAGCAGCTCCGTGTATGCCGTGCGCTGCTCTGCGATGGTCGGCGCCTGCGCTGACGAGAGGAAGAGGAACTCGGTGCGGAACAGGCCAACGCCTTCGGCGCCGCGGGCTACCGCATCGGCAGCGTCGGCGGGCTTGCCGAGATTAGCGAGCAGAGCGATCGCGGTGCCGTCCGCGAGTGCGCCGGGCGAGGGCGGAGCGTCGATCGACGCTGCGCGCTCGGCAGCGCGGGCGGCAGCCCGCGTGAGCTGCTCGGCAGAAGGATCGGTCGTGACTGCGCCCGCCGCGGCATCCACGATCACCGTCTGGCCATTGTGGAGCGAGGCGGCGTCGGCGGCCCCCACGACGGCGACGATGCCCTTCTCTCTCGCGAGGATGGCGGTGTGCGAGGTCGGTCCTCCATCGGAGGTGACCAGAGCGAGTACCTGCTCGAGGTTCAACAGCGCGGTGTCGGCGGGGGCCAGATCGCGCGCGATCAGCACGAACGGATGGCCGGGGTCGGGGACGCCAGGTGCGGCCACGCCACGCAGGTGCGCGAGAACACGCTGGGCGATGTCGTCAAGGTCTGCGGCGCGCTCGCCGAGGTATCCGCCGACGGCCTCGAGAGTGGCTTTGAAGCCCTCGAACGCGTCATAGACAGCCCATTCGGCGGTGCCGCCGTCATCGAGGCGTGCGTCGACTTCGTCCTGCAGCGTGGGGTCCTCGGCGATCATCGCCTGCGCCTCAAGGACCTCTTGCGCCGATCCTCCGGCAGACTCGCCGCGCTGCATCAGCTCCGCGGCGACAGCAGCGACTGCCTCGCGCGCACGTGCCCGCTCGGCATCGGCACCCGCGGTGCTCGACGTCTTGTCGGGGGCAGGCAGAGCCTCCGCCATGCGGACGACCGGTCCCTGAGCGACGCCCAGACCGATACCGACTCCTCGCAGCTCGGTCATGCCGTCTCCTGGTCATGATCGGTGGTGAGCAGCTCAGTCAGAGCATCCAGCACTGCCTCGGCGCCTTCGCCGTCTGCCGTCAGCGTCACGTAGTCACCGTGCTCAACTGCCAGTGCGATGACGCCGAGGATGCTGGCGGCATTGACTGCTTTGCCGTCGCCCTTTGCGATCGTGACGGGAATGCCGGATTCCTTCGCAGCCTGTGCGAAGAGCTTCGCCGGCCTGGCGTGCAGTCCGTGGGAGGAGCCGATGCGGACAGTGCGTGAGATCTCGGTCATGATCTTCCTTTCGCGGTGGATTTCGCGGGGGATGGGGAATCGCTTGTGGCGCCGGACAGAGCCGCCTCGGCGATCGAGAGCGTCTGAGTGCCCTCCCGATCGCGGAAGACATCGTCGGGGAGGAGCGCGATCTGTGCGGTGGTGGCGCTTCGGATCACATCGACGCGATCGGCGAGATGGGGGCCGATGAGTACGAGATCCGCATGCGCCGCACTCACGCTCGTCTCTGCTCCCGCCGAGGTCTGCCAGTCCAGGCCGGCCAGCATCGCCGCGCGCCGCAGACGCTGAGCGACGAAAGTGCTCGACGCTCCCGCGCCGCACACCACCAGGATCTTCATTGATTCCACCTCTTTCGCCCGCCTCCGCAAGGCTCTCTTCATTCTGGGAAACAGCTGGGAGTGTTGCCACCACGTTCTCTTCCGCCCCTGCGGAACATGCGCTTCCGCCCCAGGCGGGTGCAGTGCTGGCATCATGGGTCACATGTCGCGACAGCGCCAGGACCGGCTCCTGCAGACCCTGCTCCGACAGGACGAGTGGGCAACCGCCGCCAGCCTCGCCGATCTGCTGGGGGTGACACCGCGCAGCATCCGCTCCTATGTCGCAGCTCTCAACACCCGTGTGCCCGAGGCGGATGCCGTCGAGTCCAGCCCCGCGGGCTATCGCCCTGGTCCCGGAGCGCACGATGCCCTCCGCACGCGCGCGGCGGGGGAGTCGGCGCCGCGGGATCGCCTGCACTCCCTGGTGCGCATGCTGTTGGATGCCTCGGACGGCATCGATGTCTACGAGACCGCCGATGCCATGCACGTCAGTGAGGCGACGCTCGAAGCCGACCTCGCCAGGGTGCGCGGGCTTCTCGACGGCATGGATCTGAGTCTGGAGCGCGACCGAGAGCGGGCTCGGCTGCGCGGGTCAGAGGTCGCGCAGCGCCGCCTCCTCAGTCGCCTCGCCCATGACGAGATGGATGCCGGGTCCTTCCATCCGGAGAGCATCCGCCGCGCCCTCACCGGAACAGCCGTCGCCGCACACGCTGTCGCTCCGTTCAAGACCGCTCTCGTACGTGAGCTGAGTGCCCTCGGCTATTACGTGAACGAGCTGGCGATCTCTGACGTGCTGCTGCACATTGCGATCGCTGCGGACCGCGTCTCTGCAGGGCGGGCCCTGGAGGCCTCGCCCGGCGGAACCTGGGAGGAGATTCCCAAGTTGGGTGCGGTGATCAGCGACCTGGCGTCCGAGCACTTCGGCGTCTCGCTGCGCGGCGGCGACAGCGCCCATCTCGCAACGCTGGTGCTCACTCGCGCGATCGCGCCAGGGCAGGACGCCGCAGCCGACGCCGTGCGCAGCGGCGTGGAACCGGCGATCGAAGGGGCAGTGCGCGCCGAGATCGTGCAGGCAGCCGTCGACTATCAGGTCGATCTGATCGACGAGAAATTCATCCTCCGACTCGCTCTACACGTGCAGAACCTGCTGCGCCGTGCACAGGAGCAGGCGTGGAGCCGCAACCCGCTCACGCGCTCGTTGAAGGCGTCGTATCCGATGATCTTCGAGGTTGCGGTCTCGATCGCGAGCGGACTGCACGACCGGCTGGGCGTTCCCATCCACGACGATGAGATCGCCTACATCGCGATGCACATCGGTGGCAGGCTCGAGCGCAGCCGCAAAGCCGAGTCGATCCTCACGGCGACGATCGTGTGCCCCGGCTACTACGAACTGCACGAACTGCTGCGATCGAGCGTCGACCGCTCGCTCGGCACCTCCGTCGAGGTGACCGGTGTGGTCACCACCGTCGACCCCGACTGGGCGAGTATCGATACCGACCTCGTCCTCACCACGATCGACCCCGGTGCCAGTGGCGAGCACTACGTGCGCATCCAGCCGTTCCTCACCGATGCCGATGTCGAGCGGGTATCGCAGGCCGCCGCACGCATCCGGCGCGCACGGCGGCTGAACCGGCTGCGCGCAGAACTCGCCCGCTACTTCTCGCCGGGCGCGTTCGTGCGCCCGCTCCCCGACGAGGGCGAAGAGGCCATCATCCGGCGGCTCGGCGGGATGCTGAGCGCATCCGGTCTGATCGGTGACGATTACATCGAGAACACCATCGCCAGAGAGCAGATGTCCTCGACCGCTTTCACCGATGCGTTCGCCGTGCCGCACGCGCTGCAGATGACCGCCGAGCGCACAGCCATCGCCATCGGCGTGGCAGACGGTTCGGTCGCCTGGGGCGACGGACGGGTTCAGGTCGTCGCGCTCGCCGCCTTCAGCGAGAGCGACCGAGCAGCGTTCCAGACCGTGTTCGAGCAGCTGGTCGAGGTCTTCAGCGAGCGCGAGAGCGTGCAGCGCATCGTTCGGCGCGGAACCACGTTCGAAGCGTTCCTCGACGAACTCGTCGCCGTCATCGACGGCTGAGTCAGCGCTCGGTCAGCTCCGGGGTGGGAGCAAGCACGGCAACCAGGTCGTCCAGCAGCGCGTCTGAGCCCGGTGCATCCGCGACCTGCAGTACGACCTCGTCGCCGAGCTCCAGCGCGAGGTCCATGACGGCCAGCACACTGGTGAGATCCGTTTCGCGACCATCGGCGACGCGCAGCGTCACTGTGGGCGCATGTCCCTGTGCCAGACGCACCAATTCGGCGACTGGCCGGGCATGCGCGCCACCCTGCGCGCTGATGGTCACGGTTCGGATGAGCATATGGCGATGCTAGCCGTGCTCAGGTGATGAGGGCGATAACCGCCCTGCTGTCAGGATCGCTCCTCCAGCAGCGCTCTGACCCCCGCCTCGGCTTCAGCGACGGTCTCGGTCGCCTCAGCCGCCGATGCCGCCTGCGCGTCGATGTACACCTTGAGCTTGGGTTCGGTGCCGCTGGGGCGGACGATGACACGGGTGCC
Source organism: Microbacterium zouquanmingi (assembly GCF_052266675.1). Classification (NCBI taxonomy): domain Bacteria; kingdom Bacillati; phylum Actinomycetota; class Actinomycetes; order Micrococcales; family Microbacteriaceae; genus Microbacterium; species Microbacterium zouquanmingi. The sequence continues at coordinate 81,902 of NZ_JBQPRA010000005.1, read as the reverse complement.
GCCGGTGAGACGGTACCGCAGCACATCACCGGAGGGGAGACGTGGCGCAGCCTGGAGCAGGTCTTCGACCGCCTCCACCTGTGCGCTGCCGATGTGCGTGGGCGGAAGCGTGCGCAGCGACAGCATCACCTTGCCGATGATCGACAGGTCATCCACGCGCACAGACACCTGGCCGCTTGCGAAGTGCCCGTAGGTCTCGCCCAGCTGAGCCAGCTGGTCAGCCAGAGTCTCTCCGCGCTCGCGCGCCTCGGCTGCGAGCCCGAGCACGGCGACGGCCGCGGAGATGCCGTCTTTGTCGCGGACGGTCTCGGGGTTCACGAGATACCCGAGCGCCTCTTCGAAGCCGAAGACCATCCCCGGTGCGCGGGAGATCCATTTGAAGCCGGTCAGCGTCTCGTGGAAGTCGAGGTCGTGGTGCGCGGCGATCGCACCGAGACCGGGGGAGGAGACCAGTGAGCACGCCAGTGACGCACCGGCTGTCCCTTCGGCTGCGCGTGCGGCACGTGCGCCCAGCAGCAGCCCGATCTCGTTGCCGGTGAGCCGTCGCCAACCGCCCTTCGCGGACTCATCGGGGATCGCCACCGCCAGGCGGTCAGCATCCGGGTCATTGGCGAGGATGAAATCCGCGCGCGTTCGGCGACCCGCAGCGAATGCGAGATCCATCGCACCGGGTTCTTCGGGGTTGGGGAACGCGACGGTGCGGAACGTCGCATCGGGGTTCAGCTGCTCGCCCACCGTCTTCGGGCGCGGGTAGCCCGCCGCATCGATGATGCGCGCGAACGTCTCCCACCCGACTCCGTGCATGGCCGTGTAGACCCAGGTGAGTCCACGAGCCGCCGCCGGAGCGGGGGCGATGGCCGCCGTCGCGGCGACGTACGCCTCGATGACGTCCTCAGCGGCTATCTCGTACTGTGTGGAACGCGGAAGGATGCCGATGTCTCCGGCTTCCGCTACGCGCTCGATGTACGAGGCGATCTCGGCGTCCGCAGGCGACACGATCTGCGATCCGTCCTCCGCGCCGCCGAGGTAGACCTTGTACCCGTTGTCATTGGGCGGGTTGTGGCTCGCGGTCACCATGATGCCGGCATCGGCGCCGAGATGACGCACGGCGAACGCCAACACCGGTGTCGGGAGCAGTCGGGGCAGCAGAATCGCCTTCAGACCGGCACCTGCGAAGATCTCGGCGGAGTCCTGAGCGAACCGGCGCGAGTTCCGCCGGCCGTCGTAGCCGATCACCACTGTGGGAGTCTGCCCCTGCGCGCGTCTGTGCAGGTACGCGGCGAACCCCGCAGCCGCCTGCGAGACGAGCACGCGGTTCATCCGGTTGCTGCCGGCACCGAGCGCGCCGCGCAGTCCCGCGGTGCCGAAGGCGAGACGGGTACGGAAGCGGTCGTCGAGGTCGTGACATGCGGTCTCATCTCCTGAGGCTGCACGGGTGATGAGACCGGCGAGCTCGTCGCGGGTCTCGGCATCCGGATCCTGGCGGAGCCAGGCCCGCGCCTGCGCGAGCCGAGCGTCAACGGCGTCGCCGATGCTCACAGCGCCTCCACCACGCGTGCGAGCAGCGCCGAGATCACCGGCTCCGCTTCCTTGCCTGCCTCGATGACCTCTGCGTGGCTCAGCGGCGTCTTCTGGATGCCGGCGGCGAGGTTCGTGATCAGCGAGAAGCCGAGCACCTCCATGCCTGCTTCGCGTGCGGCGATCGCTTCGAGTGCCGTCGACATTCCGACGATGTCGCCGCCGATGATCTTCGCCATCTGCACTTCTGCAGGGGTCTCGTAGTGCGGGCCGCGGAACTGGGTGTACACGCCCTCATCGAGCGAAGGGTCGATCGTATGAGCGATGTCGCGCAGACGCTTCGAGTAGAGATCCGTGAGGTCGACGAAGGTCGCGCCCTCGAGAGGGGAGTCGGCGGTGAGGTTGATGTGATCGCTGATGAGCACTGGCTGGCCGGGCTTCCAGGTCTCGCGGATGCCGCCGGCGCCGTTGGTGAGCACCATGATCGCGGCACCGGTGGCCGCGGCGGTGCGGACGCTGTGGACGACCCGGCGGACGCCGTGGTCCTCGTAGTAGTGGGTGCGCGCACCGATCACGAGGACGTTCTTGCCCTCTGGCGTGCGGATGCTGCGCAGAGTGCCGACGTGGCCCTCGAGGGCGGGCTTGGAGAAGCCGGCGACCTCGGTTGCGGGGACGGTGGCGACGGTCTCGCCGATGAGCTCTGCGGCGCGGCCCCAGCCGCTGCCGAGCGTGAGGGCGATGTCATGCTTCTCGACGCCGGTGAGCCGGGCGATGTCTGCCGCGGCGCGGGCTGCGATCTCGAACGGGTCTGCGTCCGGAACGTCGAGGGGATTGATGTGGATCTCGGTCATGCATCCCACTCTATGGAAGGTGGCACCTGCTCAGCGAGGATTGCGGGAGAATAGAAGCCATGTCTTCGACTCCTTTTGAGCGCACTCAGCGTGTTGCTGTCCTCGGCGGCGGCCCCGGCGGATACGAGGCGGCCCTGGCCGCCGCTCAGCTCGGAGCAGAGGTGACCCTCGTCGAGCGAGTGGGTGTCGGCGGATCCGCCGTGCTGACCGATGTCGTCCCGTCCAAGAGTCTCATCGCCACGGCCGATGCCGCAGTCGCGATCGCAGAGGCCAGCGACCTCGGTGTGCAGTTCTATGCCAAGGGTTCGAATGGTCGACCGCTCAAGCCTGAGATCGCGATCAACCTCGCCGCGGTCAACAAGCGTCTGCTCGCTCTGGCTGGCCAGCAGTCAGAGGACATGCGCTCCACGCTGCTCGAGTCCGGTGTGCGCATTCTCTCCGGCCACGGACGTCTTGAAGGACCGAACGCGATCGTCGTCTCGACCGGCGTCGGCGGCACGGACTTCGACCGCATCGAGGCCGACACGATCGTCGTCTCGGTGGGCGCATCGCCGCGCGAGCTCGATTCTGCGAAGCCCGATGGCGAGCGCATCCTCACCTGGACTCAGCTTTACGACATGAAGGCTCTGCCGGAGCACCTCATCGTGGTCGGCTCTGGAGTCACCGGTGCGGAGTTCGCATCCGCCTACATGAACCTCGGCGCGAAGGTGACGCTGATCTCCAGCCGCGATCAGGTTCTCCCCGGCGAGGATCCCGATGCCGCTCACGTGCTGGAGAACGTCTTCACCAGAGGCGGAATGACCGTGCTGTCGAAGTCCCGTGCGAACACGGTCGAGCGCACCGAGGCCGGTGTGCTCGTCACGCTGTCCGACGGGCGCACAGTCGAGGGCAGCCACTGCCTGATGGCGGTCGGGTCGATTCCGAACACTGCAGACATCGGGCTCGAAGAGGCCGGAGTCGAGCTGACCGAGTCCGGCCACGTGCGGGTCAACAAGGTCGCGCGCACCTCTGTGCCGAACATCTACGCTGCGGGCGACTGCACGAACTTCTTCCCGCTGGCATCCGTGGCATCCATGCAGGGCCGCACCGCCGTGTTCCACGCACTCGGCGACATCGTCATCCCGCTCGAGAAGGTCAAGATCACCTCGAACATCTTCACCGCTCCCGAGATCGCAACCGTCGGCTGGGGTGAGAAGGACCTCGAGCAGATGGACGGGCTGGTGTACAAGCTGCCGCTCGCCGCGAACCCGCGGGCGAAGATGATGGGCATCAAGGACGGCTTCGTGAAGATCATCGCCCGCAAGGGCTCCGGAACCGTGATCGGTGGAGTGATCGTCGCGCCGAAGGCATCCGAGCTGATCTATCCGCTCGCCGTCGCCGTCGAGCGTCGCCTGACGGTCGACCAGGTCTCGCGCGTCTTCGCCGCGTACCCCTCGCTGTCGTCGAGCATCACGGATGCCTCTCGCGCGATGCACCTGGTGAACATCTCGTAACGTGCGCCCCCGTCTTCGGCGCCGAGACCCCTTCTTCGCGCCGAGACCCCATGCTGCCGACGTCGGCAGCAAGGGGTCTCGGCGGTAAGTGGGGGTCTCGTGGTCTAGGAGATGGTCTAGGAGATGGTCTAGGAGATGGTGAGAAGCTGGTGCCCGGCGGAGACCGTGGCGCCAGGGGCCGCACTGATGCTGCCGATGACGCCGTCCTTGTGCGCCTGCAGCGGCTGCTCCATCTTCATCGCTTCGAGGACGACGACCAGATCGCCCTTGACGACCTGCTGTCCTTCCTCGACAGCGACCTTGACGATCGTGGCCTGCATGGGCGACTTCACGGCGTCGCCGGATGCTCCGGCTGACGCGGTCATGGAGTGGCTCCTGCGCGACGGGGGAACAGCCGCCGGGCGGCCGGTGGTGCCGGCGGCGACCGTCACGCGGTCGGGCAGGCTCACCTCGAGGCGCTTGCCGGCGACCTCGACGACCACGGTGTGGCGGGTCTCCGTCGCGGTCGGCTCTTCGAGCTCGCCGTCCCAGGCCGGGATGTCGTTGTCGAACTCCGTCTCGATCCAGCGGGTGAAGATGCCGAAATTGCCGTCTTCCGCGGTGAATGCGGCATCCCGAACGACCTTGCGGTGGAAGGGCAGGACCGTGGGGAGTCCTGCGACCTCGAACTCATCGAGCGCACGGCGCGCGCGCTCGAGAGCCTCGGCACGGTCGCGCCCGGTGACGATGATCTTCGCCAGCAGCGAGTCGAACGCACCTGAGACGGAATCGCCGGCGGTCACGCCGGAGTCGAGACGGATGCCGGGACCGCCGAAGGTCTTGAAGATGTGGATCGGGCCGGGCTGGGGGAGGAACCCGCGACCGGGGTCCTCGCCGTTGATGCGGAACTCGAAGGAGTGCCCCTGCGGCTTCGGGTCGTCGTAGTCGATCGTTCCGCCTGCGGCGATGCGGAACTGTTCGCGCACGAGGTCGATGCCGGTGACCTCTTCAGAGACCGGGTGCTCGACCTGCAGGCGGGTGTTCACCTCGAGGAACGACACCGTGCCGTCTGCGCCGATGAGGAACTCGCAGGTTCCGGCGCCGACGTAGCCGACCTCTTTCAGGATGGCCTTGGATGCTGTGTACAGCTGCGCGTTCTGCTCCTCGGTGAGGAACGGTGCCGGTGCCTCTTCGACGAGCTTCTGGTGGCGGCGCTGAAGCGAGCAGTCGCGCGTGGAGATCACGACGACGTTGCCCTCGGCATCCGCCAGGCACTGGGTCTCGACGTGACGCGGCTTGTCGAGGTACTTCTCGACGAAGCACTCGCCGCGGCCGAAGGCTGCGACAGCCTCACGAGTGGCCGACTCGAAGAGCTCTGCGACCTCATCGAGCTCGCGGGCGACCTTGAGGCCGCGACCGCCGCCGCCGTACGCAGCCTTGATCGCGATCGGAAGACCGTGCTCCTTGGCGAAAGCGATGACCTCGTCTGCTGTTTCGACGGGCCCTGGCGTGCCGGGCGCGAGTGGCGCGCCGACCTTCTCAGCGACGTGGCGCGCGGTGACCTTGTCTCCGAGCGACTCGATCGCCTCGGGGGACGGACCGATCCAGATCATGCCCGCGCCGATCACGGCGCGAGCGAAGTCGGCGTTCTCGGCGAGGAATCCGTAGCCGGGGTGCACCGCGTCGGCTCCTGAGCGTCGCGCGATCGAGAGGATCTTGTCGATCTGCAGATAGGTCGATGCGCTCGTGTCGCCCTCGAGCGAGTACGCCTCGTCGGCGAGGCGCGAGTGCAGTGCATCACGGTCCTGCTCGGCGTAGACGGCGACCGAGGAGATTCCGGAATCGCGGGCGGCACGGATGATGCGTACGGCGATCTCACCGCGGTTGGCGATGAGCACCTTGTCGATGGGCATGAGTGTCAGCCTAGCGAGAAGAAGCTCGATAATTTTGAGCAGTATCGACAAGAAATGCAGAAAAACGTAGCGGAATGTCTATGACTGCTGCGTGGACCACAGATCTGTCCACGACACGTCGAGCTGGCGAGCGAGACGGCGGATGGTGGACAGCGACATGCCCACCACGGTGGAGGGGTCGCCCTCGACCCGGGTGATGAATGCTCCGCCGAGGCTGTCGACGGTGAAGGCGCCGGCAACGTGCAGCGGCTCCCCGCTCGCCACATAGGCGGCGATCTCGTCGTCGGTGATGTCGTCGGCGAAAGTGACGGATGCTTCGGCCACAGCCGTCGCCTCTCGCAGTTCACGGCCCGGCTGGATGCGGAAGACCGAATGTCCAGAGTGCAGCACGCCAGTGGCACCGCGCATCTCGCGCCAGCGCCTGGCCGCCTCCGCCTCGGTGTAGGGCTTGCCGAAGACGCGGCCGCCGAGCGCGAACATCGAGTCGCCGCCGATCACGATGCCATCGAAAGCAGGATCCTCATCACGAAGACTCTGCGCGACATCGGCGGCTTTGGCACGTGCGAGCAGCAGCACCAGTTCGTCAGGCGGGAGGTCTGCTCCTCGGGCCGTGACGGCCTCTGCGGTGACCGCTTCCTCATCTGTCCTCGGTGCGTGCGTGAGCGGTTCGATCCCCACCTGGCGCAGCAGCATCAGACGGGCGGGAGAGGTGGAGGCGAGACAGACCTGCATAGCGACCACGGTATCGCTCTGGGAACCGTATCCTCGAAGGATGGCCTCTTCCGCACCCGCATCGCTCGATCTCGACATCACCGGTATCGCTCACGGCGGCACGTTCATCGCTCGACACGAAGGGCGGGTGGTCTTCGTCTCGGATGCCATCCCCGGGGAGCGGGTGCGCGCGCGGGTCACCGACAACGCGAAGTCGTCGTTCTGGCGCGCTGAGACGATTGAAGTGCTGGAGGCCTCGCCGCACCGCCGCGCACATATCTGGCCCGAGGCCGATATGTCGCACGATCCCGAAGAGCGCGCGGGAGGCGCGGATCTCGGTCACATTGATCTCGAGCACCAGCGCGTGCTCAAGAAGCAGGTGCTCTCCGAGGCGCTGGACAAGTTCGCAGGAGAAGGGCTGGAGGCGCCGTCGGTCAGTGCAATCGATGACACCGATGGCACGGGGTGGCGCACACGTGTGTCGCTGCACGTCGATGCCGATGGAATCGTGGGCCCCTATGCGGCGCGCAGCCACCGCGTGGTTCCGGTCTCGTCGCACCCGCTGGCGCGCCCGACAGTGGCAGCCGAGGCACTGTCGCTGCGGAACGCCAAGCCCGGTCGCATCGACCTGGTCGAATCCTCGGATGGCACCGTGCACGTGCTGCGGCGCCCCGAACGCGGCAAGCGTCCGGCGCCGCAGGTCATCGTCGAGCGCGTCGGAGGCCGCTCGTTCCAGGTGGATGCTGACGGATTCTGGCAGGTGCATCAGGGAGCGGCAGCGATTCTCGATTCTGCGATCAGGACGGCGCTCGCCGGTCGCGTCGATTCGAATGCCACCCACTTCGACCTCTACGGAGGCGTCGGCCTGCTGGCCTCCTCACTGGCCGCTGCTGGCGCCACCGACATCGTGACCGTCGAGTCCAGCGCGCGCGCCACAGCTCACGCCCGTGAGAACCTTGCGGACTTCGGGGCCGCTGCCGTGACCGCGCGGGTGGATCGCTATCTTGCGTCGCTCTCCGATGGCGCTCAGGCCGGGACCATCGTGCTCGACCCGCCGCGTGCGGGTGCGGGACGCGCGGTCGTCGAAGGCGTGCACGCACTGAACCCGGATGCCGTCGTGTACGTCGCCTGCGACCCTGTCGCGCTCGCACGCGACCTCGGCACGTTCCGTCAGCTCGGCTGGAATGTGGAGTCGCTGGAGGCGTTCGATCTCTTCCCGCATTCCCACCACTTCGAGACCATTGCGCTTCTGAGTCGGTGATCGTTCAGCAGATCGATAGCATGGTGCCATGAGCACGGTCGCACTCATCGACGATCACGAGTCTGTTCGGCTCGGGTTGGAGCTCGCGTGCGAGCGCGCCGACAGCGGAACGGTCGTCTTCTCGGGGAGTACGGTCGGGGCGTACCTGAGCTGGCGGACCACTGTTGGCGCCTCACCGGCCGACGTGGTCGTGCTCGATCTGACGCTCGGTGACGGCACCACGGTGACTGAGAACGTCACAGCGCTCGTCTCCGACGGCGCAAGTGTCGTCATCCACAGTGTCGCCGACCGTCCTGCGGCTGTGCGCGAGGCGCTCGCGGCAGGCGCGGCAGGGGTGGTGAGCAAGTCATCCGCCCTTGACGACGTGCTGGACGCGATCCGCACTGTCGCACGCGGCGAAGCGCTGAACAACGTGGAATGGGCCAGCGCAGTCGAAGGTGACCGCGAGTTCGCTGACGCGCAGCTGTCGGTCCGTGAACGCGACGTGTTGCGCCTGTATGCCACAGGGCTCCCGCTCAAGGCGGTCGCTGAACGACTCGGTGTTGCGTATTCGACAGCCAAAGAGAACATCACGCGAGTGCGCGTGAAGTACGTCGAGGTCGGAAGACCGGCTCCGACGAAGGTTGATCTGCTCCGTCGTGCCATGGAGGACGGCATTGTCGCCCCAGACGGGGCTGCCAGTGCCCGCTGACGCCGCGCTGCAGGCCGCGTGGGGACGAATACCGTCACCGAGCGCGGCCGAGACGGAGTTCGAACGCTTCACGCGCAAGCGGATGGAACGCATCCTGGCGATCGTCGCGGCGATCGGGTCAGCGATTCTCGGTGTACAGGCGCTGCTGGCGGCGATCGGCGGACTCAAAGACGGCGCATCCGGCGTGCAGGTCACGCTCTTGCTCGTCGTGTACATCTCGCTGGCCGCGATGCTCGTCTCCTGTGTGCTCGGACGCGGCGTGCGCGTGTGCGCAGGCGCATTCGCGATCATCTACCTCATTGCCCTCGCGGCGTGGCCGATCGTGACTGCGGCAGGTTCGGATAGCCAAGGCCAGCCGTGGATCTTCTTCCTGGTGAACGTCGGCGTCGTCGCTGCGATGTTGGCCTTCCCGTTGAAGGTGCAGATGCTCTGGGCTCTCGGTCTGCCGTTGGTGTACGGCTATGTGCGCCTGGTCGAGGGCGGTTTCCGCGGCTCCTATTGGACGACGACGGCCTTCGATGTCTCGTTCACGATCATCCTTGGATTCGTGATCGTCTCGCTCGGCTGGATGTTCCGGGCGGTCGCGGTCGGCGTCGACAGCGCACGCGGCAGCGCCGTCGCGTCGTATACCTCGGTCGCAGCAGGAGTCGCCGCCGAGGAGGAGCGCGTCGCGATGGCAGCGCTCATGCACGACAGCGTGCTTGCCGCCCTCATCGCTGCAGAGCGCGCCGATTCCGATCGCGCGAGGGACCTTGCCGTGGCGATGGCGCGCGAGGCACTGACGCGACTGGCGAACACCGAAGCCGTCGTCGCCCAGGAGGGCAGCGATGATCCGATCGGGACGGCGCTGATCGTCGCCGAGCTGCGACGCGCGCTGTCCGAACGCGGCGCGGACGCGATCGTGGAGGAGCGGGGAACGGCGGGACTGATTCCCGGCCGGGCTGCGCGAGCGATTGTGCTCGCCGCCCGCCAGGCCATCGGGAACGCGATCGAACACGCGGCCGGCCGTGGTCTGCACGTGGTGGTGGACGGACGTGGTGACGACGGGCTTGCGGTGACCATCCTGGATACGGGCGCAGGCTTCGATCTCGACGCCATCGGCGAAGACCGCCTGGGGATTCGCGCGTCGATGATCGCGCGCATGGCCGCTGTCGCGGGAAGCGTGTCGATCGATTCCACAGGCGCCGGAACGTATATCGTTCTCGAGTGGGAGAGCGCATGAATCGTTCCGTGCGCAGCGTTGCCACCGGGCTCGCCGTGGGGTTCGCGATCTACTTCGCAGCCAGAGCGGCGTGGTGGACGGTGCAGCCGGCCGAACCTCTCGTGATGGGCGCGGCGATTCTGCTGTACCTGGTGGTGATGATCGCCACTGTCCTCGTCGACGTACAGGGCACCGTTCGGATGCCGGGGTGGCTCGGGACGGTTGCGATCGTGGCGAGCGCTGGCATCCCGTTCATGGTGGGGGCCGCGATGCTCGTTCGCGACCGAACCGCGCCGTTCGCCACCTGGTACATCGGTGCGCTGGGCCTTCTCGCTGTGATCTGCATCGTGCGCCGACGGCCGGTGATCGGGTGGCTCGTTCTGCTCGCGCTCACCGCTTCGACAGCAGTGCAGCTCGGACTGCTTACCGCTCTCGAACTCGGACTTGTCGGCTCCATCATGTGGACCGTGGTCGCGCAGCTGCTCGTGCTGTTCTGGGATCGTGCAGTCCGTGACACAGAGCATCTCGCCGAGATCCAGCGCGCGGTCTCCGTGTGGCATGCCACGCAGCTGGTGCGTCAGCGCGAACGGAGAATCAGAGTGAAGTACGCGCTGAGTGTCGCAGGTCCCGTGCTGACGAAGACTGTCGCGGCGCAGGGGCGCTTGACAGAAGAAGAGCGTCTGGAGGCCCGTCTTGCCGAAGGACGATTGCGCGACGAGCTGCGCGGGGCGAGCCTGCTCAACGATGCCGTGCGCGAAGCCATCCAGCGCGTCAGGCTCCGCGGTATCGCAGTGACCGTGTTCGACGAGGGCGGGTTCGATGAACTCGACGAGAAGCGTCGGGACGAGATCAGGGATGAGCTCGCCGACGTGATCGCTCAGGCCGACGCCGAGCGCTTGATCATCCGTGCCGCGCGCGACAACCGCACTGCGGTAACCGTGGTCGGACGCACGGGAACAGGCGATTCTTCAGACGAGGACACCGTCGGCTTGTGGAAAGAGATCCCACGAGAGCGGTAAGCGCACTGCGAATAAGAAGGGCGAGGGGCGACGAACTCGTCGACCCCTCGCCATATGCGGTGCAGTTACCCGAAAACTCACCGCGGGTGATCGATCACCGTCTGCCTACCCTGGGGCAGAGAGACCGATCGAACGCGAAGCGTTGGTATCAGTCTCCCCGTACGCAAGACCTTTGTCTGTAGGTATTTCGGGGGACAAAGATTCTCTTGAATGCGTCATGATGGAACGATGAATTCACGGCGGAGAGGGACGAATCTTCCGAAGATGGGCGGTTTCAATCGCTCTGTCATTCTCGAAGCTGTTCGACGCTCTGGGGAGGGGCTGAGCCGCACCGAACTCGTCGAGGCGACCGGGCTGTCGGCGCAGACCGTCACGAACATCACGCGCAGGCTGCTCGACGAGCGGTTCATCGAAGAGGCTGGCCGCACCGTTCAAGGCCCGGGTAAGCCGCGCACTACGCTGCGATTGAATCCGACGAGCCGCGTGTCGATCGGCGTGCATCTGGATCCCGCGATCATGACCTTCGTCCTTCTCGATCTCACGGGCGCCGTCATCGCACGCGTCACCCGGCGCATGCCCGCGGATGACCCTCGACGAATCATCGCGGCGATGGCAGATGAGATAGAGCAGCTCATCGTGGCGGAGGACATCGACCGTTCTGTCATCACGGGGATCGGTGTCGCGGCACCAGGGCCGCTGGATGCCGGGCACGGCACCGTCGTCGATCCGCCCAAGCTGCACTCCTGGCATCGAGTTCCTCTGCGCGACGCGCTCGCCGAGACGACGGGGCTGCGGGTCATCCTGGAAAAGGACACGACGGCAGCAGCGGTGGCTGAGCTGTGGACGGGCGATCATCAGCCGGACAGCTCATTCCTGCTGATCTACCTCGGCATCGGGATCGGCGCAGCCCTGGTGATCGACGGGGACGTCGTGCGCGGAGCATCTGGCAATGCCGGCGAGATCGGACACATCATCGTCGACCCGGATGGGCCGGAATGCGCGTGCGGTCAGCGCGGCTGTGTCGAGGTGGTGTGCACGCCGCAGGCGATCATCGAGCGTGCGGAGAGAGTAGGTGTGTTCGCCGATGACCGGGTCGGAAGCGATCCGGAGTCCGTCGATTCGCGGTTCACAGATCTGTGTGATCGTGCCGCAGGCGGGGATCGCGGCGCGACCGAGATTCTGGAGGAGGCGACGGGGTATCTCTCTGTGCTGATCTCTGCCCTGACGAACATGCTCGATGTGGATTGCGTCGTGCTCGGGGGGCCTTTCTGGACGCGCGTCTCGTCACTCGATCTCTCGCTGCTTCCGCAGCTTCTCGAGCGGCAGAGCGCGACGCGCGCCGTGCGGACGCTTCCCGTGCGCGGCGCCGTCATCGGGGATGACGTGGGCGCAGTGGGTGCCGGGTGCGTCGTGCTCGATGAGGTGCTCTCTCCACGCGCGGAAGCGCTCTTCCTCCATTCCTCGGACCAGCGGACCCTGGGAACCGAGAGGGCTTGACAGGGGTAAATCGAATCGATTGACTATTCGCATCCCGACCTTGGAGTCTGCTGGGCATGCACGACACGACCGATCTCATCGAAGCTCGTCTTCGGCGCTTCATCCACGAGCGGTTGCGCCCGAACGTGCACACGGTTCTCACGCCGCTGCGTGTGGCGAGTTGGGAGGTGCCGGGGGAGCCGGTGCCGTTCACTGAAGCTATGGGTCAGATCTATCAGCCGTTCACGGCTGGGGCACGATGGGGGAAACCCTGGGGGACGACCTGGCTGAGGCTGACGGGAACGGTGCCGGAGGCTCCCGGAGCGGAGCTGCTGCTTGACCTGGGATTCAACGAGGCAGAGCCCGGGTTCCAAGCCGAAGGCACGGTCTATCGGCTCGATGGCTCGATCGTGAAAGCAGTGGAGCCGCGCAACGCGCACGTGCCGCTCGAGGCTGCCCCGGGCGAGCAGTTCGAGCTCTACCTCGAGGCTGCAGCGAACCCTGACCTCGCCGAGGGGTTCCGCTATTTCCGTCCTACCGATCTCGGTTCTCTGGAGACGGCGGGCGACGAACCCCTCTATGAACTGCGGCAAGCAGACATCGCAGTGCGGAACTTCGAGGTCTGGGAGGTGCTGCAAGATGCGACGGTGCTGTCGCAGCTGATCACCGAGCTGCCTGGTTCGTCACCTCGACGCGCTGAGATCCTTCGTGCACTGGAGCGCATGATGGATACCGCGGATCCTGATGACATCGTCGGCAGTGCTGCCGAGGCGCGGGCGGAGCTTGCGGGTGTGCTCTCGAGCCCTGCGGCAGCGTCCGCGCACCGAGTGCACGCCATCGGGCACGCGCACATCGACTCGGCGTGGCTGTGGCCGATTCGCGAGACGCAGCGCAAGATTGCGCGCACGTTCTCGAACGTGCTGTCACTGCAGCAGGAGGCGGACTTCGTCTTTGCGGCATCCTCGGCTCAGCAGTACGCCTGGCTGAAGAAGTTCCAGCCCGAACTGTTCTCGCGGGTGCGCGATGCCGTGGCATCCGGAAAATTCGTCCCCGCCGGAGGCATGTGGGTCGAATCCGACACCAACATGCCCGGCGGCGAGGCGCTGGCGCGCCAGTTCGTCCGCGGCAAGCGGTTCTTCATGGAGGAGTTCGGAGTCGAGCCGCTCGACGTCTGGCTCCCGGACTCCTTCGGCTATTCCGCAGCCCTTCCGCAGATCGCGCGCGCGGCCGGATCGCGATGGATGCTGACGCAGAAGATGTCGTGGAACGAGACGAACAGGATGCCGCACCACACGTTCCTCTGGGAGGGAACTGACGGAACGCGGATCTTCACGCACTTCCCGCCGGTAGACACTTACAGCTCACAGCTGTCTGGAGCAGACCTCGCCCGCGCAGAGCGGCAGTACGCCGAGAAGGGCATGGCGAATACGTCGCTCGTGCCCTTTGGCTACGGCGATGGTGGCGGAGGACCCAACCGGGAGATGATCGCCGCAGCCGAGCGCCTGCGCTCGCTGGAAGGGTCACCAACGGTCACGCTGTCGAGCCCGGCGGAGTTCTTCGCCGCAGCCGAAGCAGAGTACGAGCATCCGCCGGTGTGGTCGGGTGAGATGTATCTGGAGTTCCATCGGGGGACCTACACGTCCCAGGTCCGCACCAAACAGGGCAATCGCCGCAGTGAGCACGCGCTGCGCGAAGCCGAGCTGTGGGCGACCGCGGCGGCGCTGCGGGGCGGTGAGTACCCCTACGACGAGCTCGACCGGCTGTGGGAGACCGTGCTGCTGCAGCAGTTCCACGACATCCTCCCTGGCAGTTCGATTGGCTGGGTACATCGGGAGGCGGAGCGCCGTTACGAAGAGGTGCTCGCGTCGGCAGAGCGACTCACCGTCGGCGCGCTCGGAGTGCTCGTCGGCGAGGGCGCGACCGCGCTCGTGGCAAATGCCGGGCCGTACGCTCAGGGTTCGCTCGAGGCGATGGCGGTGGTGGCGTCGCCCGTGGCGTCGCCCGTGGCGTCGCCGGGGGCTGGGACCGCGACCATCCTGACCCGCACGGACGAGGGTTTCGAACTCACTAACAGCCAGCTGCGTGTTCGCATCGACAACGCGGGGCTGATCGTCTCTCTGGTCGTTCGTGCCACCGGACGAGAGACGATCGCGCCGGGGAAGAGAGCGAATCTCCTGCAGCTGCACCGCGATACCCCGACCCAGTGGGATGCCTGGGACATCGACGAGCATTACCGACGTCAGGTCATCGATCTGACAGACGTGGTGTCCATCGAGCAGGTCTCGCACCCCACTGCCGCAGTCGTCTGCGTGATCCGCGGCCGGGGGGCCACGCGGATCACGCAGACTTTGACTCTGGCTGCGGATTCCGCAGCTCTGGAGATCGAGACGGTGGTGGACTGGCACGAGCGGCAGAAGTTGCTCAAGCTGGCGTTCCCGTTGGATGTGCACACCGACCGTGCGAGCTCGGAGATCCAGTTCGGACACGTGCAACGTCCGACGCACGCCAGTACTTCATGGGATATGGCGCGATTCGAGACCGTGGCGCACCGATGGGTGCACGTCGGCGAGGCAGGATTCGGCGTCGCGGTCGCGAACGACTCCACGTACGGGCACGACATCACCTCACGGCCGCGAGAGGGTGGCGGAACATTCACGAACGTGCGGCTGTCACTGCTGCGGGCTCCGCTCTACCCTGACCCGGAGGCGGATCAGGGCGAGCACACTCTTCGAGTCAGCATCCGCCCCGACTCATCGATTGCGGATGCTGCGCGTGAGGGATACCGGCTCAATCTGCCGCCGCGTCAGCTCCTCGGAGGCAACCCGGTCGCCTCGGTGCTGTCGGTCTCGTCGGATGCTGTCATCATCGAGGCCGTGAAGCTCGCCGAAGACCGAAGCGGTGATGTGATCGTCCGGCTCTACGAAGCGCTCGGCGGTCGCGCATCGACGACGTTGTCGACGTCGTTCGCGTTCGGTGCCGTGATCGAGACCGATCTGCTTGAGCGAGAAGTGGATGCTGCGGTCGTCGATTCGGTGTCAGGCGAACAGGTCGCGCTGACGCTGCGTCCGTTCCAGCTGGTCACGCTGCGCTTCCGCGCTCCGCGTGCCGCGGGTTAGCCCGAGAACCGTCCCCACGGGATGTCGCGTCGAAGTGACGGGCGCGTCGGCCGCTGCGTGCGTTCCCATACGGATACGTTCGGTTCGTCCACCACAGCGCTTTCGGCTTCGCGTGCGTACGCGTCGGTGACCACCGCGATGAGGGCAGCGAGCTCTTCTTCGTTCGCTGTGCCGCGAACGATCCGAACGTCTGGTGCTTTTTCGGACTCGGTCACAGCGGGATGTTCCCATGCTTCTTCGGCGGTAGAGCAGCGCGCTTGCCGCGCAGCGAGCGCAGTGCCTTGGCGATCGCCACCCGAGTGTTCGCGGGCTCGATGATGCCGTCGATCTCTCCGCGTTCTGCGGCGAGGAACGGCGACGTGACACTGTACGTGTACTCGTTGGCGAGACGCGTGCGAACGGCGGCGACATCCTCGCCTGCCTCTTCGGCCCTGCGGATCTCGTTGCGGTAGAGAATGTTCACGGCCCCCTGACCGCCCATGACGGCGATCTCAGCGGTGGGCCAGGCGAGGTTCACGTCGGCGCCGAGCTGCTTGGACCCCATGACGATGTAGGCACCGCCGTAGGCCTTGCGCAGGATGACGGTGACCAGCGGAACGGTCGCTTCGGCGTAGGCATAGATGAGCTTCGCACCTCGGCGGATGACGCCGGTCCACTCCTGGTCGGTGCCGGGAAGGTATCCGGGGACATCGACGAGAGTGACGATCGGGATGGAGAACGCGTCGCAGAAGCGCACGAAGCGGCTGGCCTTCTCACCCGCCTCGATGTTCAGAGTTCCTGCCATCTGCGAGGGCTGATTGGCGATGATGCCGACTGAGCGTCCTTCGATGCGGCCGAGACCGATGACGATGTTCGGTGCGAACAGCGGCTGGACCTCGATGAAGTCGCCGTCGTCGACGACGTGCTCGATGACCGTGTGGATGTCGTAGGGCTGGTTGGCGGAGTCCGGGATGATCGCGTTCAGGGTGCGGTCGGCATCCGTCGTCTCGAACTCGAAATCGCTCTCGTAAGCGGGGATCTCGGCCATGTTGTTGTCAGGCAGGAAGCCGAGCAGGGTGCGCACGTAGTCGATCGCGTCGTCCTCGTCATCGGCGAGGTAGTGGGCGACACCGGAGCGGGTGTTGTGCGTGAGCGCGCCACCGAGCTCTTCCATGCCGACGTCTTCGCCGGTCACGGTCTTGATGACGTCGGGGCCTGTGACGAACATCTGGCTGGTTTTGTCGACCATGATCACGAAGTCGGTGAGCGCAGGTCCGTACACGGCACCACCGGCAGCCGGGCCCATGATGATCGAGATCTGTGGGATGACACCAGAGGAGCGAGTGTTCAGACGGAAGATCTCGCCGTACTTGCTGAGGGCGAGCACACCCTCCTGGATACGGGCGCCTCCCGAATCGAGGATGCCGATGATGGGCATGCCGCCCTGTAGGGCGTATTCCATGACCTTGATGATCTTGTCGCCGGATACCTCGCCCAGCGAACCGCCGAAGGTGGTGAAGTCCTGCGAGTACACGGCGATTGTGCGGCCGTGAATCGTGGCGATGCCGGTGACGACGGAGTCGCCGTAGGGGCGGTTGCGGTCCATTCCGAACGCGGTCGTGCGGTGTCGCACGTACTCGTCGAACTCGACGAAGCTGCCGTTGTCGACGAGGAGCTCGATGCGCTCGCGGGCGGTCATCTTGCCCTTGGCGTGCTGCTTCTCCTGCGCGATCTTCTCAGGCGCGGTGACCGCCTCGTCGAAGCGGGTGCGCAGGTTCGCGATCTTGGCAGCGGTCGTTGAGAGGTCAGGGGTGTCCGTCACGGATTCCACCCTAGTAGGGCGCTTGCGCGTCGCGTTGGATGCCTCGCACAACCCGGTGACGGATCCTTTGGTGGGTTTCGTAGATCGTGGCATGGCGGTGAACTGTCGCCGACCGTGGAACCTCGCTATGGTGGCGGCATATCCGGGAGGGGGCTCACAGATGACCGAGTACGACTTCGTCAGCATCGCAGTGACGCAGCATAGAGATGGATTCCGTCTCTCCGATGATTATCGCGAACTCATTCGCGGGCGCGCGGAAGATGGCTGGACGTTCGTGCAGGCGATTCCCTTCGACACGTACTCGGAGCCCAGGCTCGATCTCGTCTTCTCTCGAGAGAGACGAAATGAGGAATCACGATGAACGAGCCGGTGCGTGATGCGGCATCCCGCGGGGAGCGACGCGAACGTCATACGACGAACCGCCACACGTACTCGAGCCCGTCGGCAGGGCGGAACCAGGCGAGCGTGACGACGACCTCGTCGAGGACTGCCTCGCACAGGCACAGCTGGATGTCTTCGGACGGCAGCACCTGACCCCATAGTTCTGTTCTGTCGGTGCGGAGGTCGTCGCGGAACACGCGCACGAAATCGGCGCTCTCTGTGCCGTCATTGACTACGACAGGATGATGGGGATCGCTGCGACGGATGCGCCAGGGCACCCGGTAGGCATTATTCGGCGGGATCTGTGACGGATCGATATAGCGCAGCATGGGTGCCACAGTAGGAACGGTCGTCGACGCTGCGCCTCGTGTGCCGGCACCTGCGCCGGTGGCGAGGGAGAACCCTCAGGAATCGGTGTCTGTGGAGGAAGAGTCGAGTTCTTCCACACCGCGCTTCTTGCGTCCGATTTTGCCGATCTTCTGCCCTGCTCGCCCCACGCCCTTGGCAAGGGTGTCTGCTGCGCCCACGATCGCGGACCCTGCGTAGCGGGCTCCGTGCAGCATCCGCAGTTCGAGCTTCTCGGCGTTCGCGACGGGCTCGAGTTCGGCAGGAAGCACGGCGGGGGAGATTCCGAACGCGCGACGAGAGGTCGTCAGCACGCGCCGACCGAGCACGTGGTTTCCTGCGCCTCCGATTGCGGCGCCGATCCCGAAGGGCATGGCCTTGCCGATGAAGGATGCGCCACCGGCCGCGGCGAAGTGCTTGACGAATCTGGTCTTGAGCTGGTCGACGACCGGACCGACCGCGGCGCGGGGGAGCGACTTCGTGACGAGCTCACCCCAGTAGGAGGAGCGCCCGATTCCGTGGCCGCTTGCCTGCTTCGCGAGTTGGCCGACGAGATCCACGCCCTCTTTTCCGAGCATGAGAGTCATCACGAGTGCGCGCGCACGATCCGGATTCTCGATGGCGATCCCGTGGACTTCAGAAAGAGACTGTGCGAACAGTGCGGTCGACTCGAGGAACCCGATCGTCTCCACTCCGGAGAGTGCAAGAGTGATCCCGGTGCCGATGCCGGGGACGACGGCCGTCGCGCCGACGGCCGCGCCGCCAGCAGTCACGGCAGCCAGATACCGGCGTTCGAGAATACGCACGAGTTGGTCGGGTGAAGCGTTCGGGTTGCGCAGGCGGATGCTGCGGATGTGGGCGAGAACGAGCGGGCGCTGGATCGCGAGGACTCTATCGAGCCCGCGCACCGTGATCGGATGCTCGTCGGAGCCGGCCGGCGGCACTCCCTTGTCCCAGGCGGCATCGTCTGGGAGGGAGTGGATCTTGTGCACCTTCTTCGCCATGCCCAGATCCTATGCAAGTCATCCGCGAGAAAGCCGAAAGCCCGGCTCCCTGCGGAGCCGGGCTTTCAGAAGTGCAGATCAGACGTAGAGGTTCGCCCGCTCGAGGTCTTCGGCGAAGTCGACCTCGACTGCGTACAGATCCGAGACGTCCATGGGCTCGAGCAGCAGACCATCTTCGGCGATGGCGAGCTCGAGACCGCGCTCGAAGTAGTCCTGATCCTCAACACGCGACAGCTGGCGCATGAACGCCTTCTTGTGCGCGGATGAGATGTAGTTGATGCCGACTGCTTCGCCGAGGCCGCCCTTGACGGTCTTCGACAGCTGGTTGATGAAACCTTCGGCGGTGACGGTGTACTTGACCTCTTCGTCGCTGACCTTGGAAGTGTTCACCGTGACGAACGACTGGTCGCGTTCGATGAACTCGATGGCACGGCCGAGAATGCGCGGGTCGAAGACGACGTCGCCGTTCATCCAGAGGACGCCACCCTTGCCCGTCGCGCCGAGGGCGCGCAGCAGGCTCTTGGAGGTGTTGGTCTCGTCGTAACGCTCGTTGTGCACGTAGTTGACGTGCGGGAACGCCTCGATGACGGTCTCGGCGCGGTAGCCGACGACAGCAGTGATGCGGGCCTCGCGGCCAAACGCCGCACGGATGTTCTCGTGCTGCTGCTGCATGATGGTGCGGCCGTCGCTGAGCTCGGTGAGCGGCTTGGGCAGTGCACGGCCGAGGCGCGAGCCCATGCCAGCGGCGAGGATAACGGTCTGAAGAGTCACGAATTCTCCTAAAAAGATTCTGTGTTCACGGTCGCTTAATCGACCAGACACTTCTTCGTGCCGCCCTCATGCTAGCGATGGCGCCTGGGAACCTGTGGGGTGAGGCTCGGCTGTTGCCATTTCGTGATCAGGTACACACCTGACACACAGGTCAGACGAACACCCGTGAATCCATGACGATTGTGTCGTCGAGCCCTAAGAAATTCGGGTGCCGTTGATAGCGTAGGGGCGTGACTGCTTCTTTAGACGATGCCGCTGATCGGCCTGACTCCGCATTGAGCGCGCGCTCAGACGCGAAGGCGACTCGAGAGACCTCGTCGGCGAAGCCCAGTGCGGCGAAAAAGCCAGCGGTGAAGAAACCTGCGGTGAAGACACCTGCGGTGAAGAAACCTGCGGCGGCGAAGCCTGTTGCGAAGGCAGCGAGCACCGACGAGAAGAAGGCGAATCCCGCCACGAAGACGACCGCGGCGAAGAAGACGACAGCCGCCTCGAAGAAGACCACGACAACCGCCGCGGTCAAGACCGTGGCTGCGCGCTCGACGAAGCCTCCCGCGAAGACCACGACGCAGACCGCAGCAGCCAGAGCAACTGCGGCTAAGAGCGAAGAGTCGAAGGCCGTCGCCACGAAGAAGGCGGCTGCCGCGAAGAGCACTGCGGCGAAGACGACGGCGGCGAAGACTGCCGCGGCTCGTTCGGCGGAGGGTAAGGCTCAGAGCGCGACGACTGCGGCGAAGACCACCGCAGCCAAGACAGCCGCGACGAAAGCCGCTGCGACGAAAGCCGCTGCGACGAAAGCCGCGGCGACCAAAGCAGCGGCGACCCGTGCTGCGAAGGCGGAAGCTGCGAAGAAGCCGCTCATCGCCGCAGACGATGCCGCCCCGACGATGGAGGCTGTTCCTTCGCCTGCGCATGAGCCGGCCAGAACGGATCCCGCCACCGTCGACCTGCATGCCGTTCTGGATGCGGAGCCGGTGGTCGAGATCGAAATGCTCCTCGAGGCAAAGGCCGCCGCCGAGCCCGCATCGGAGCTCGCCGCGGAGGCGGAGCCCGTGCTCGAGCCTGAGCCTGAAGCAGCCGCCGAGCCCGTCGTAGCGGACGTGGTTGGCGACAAGGCGGGCGAGGTGCAAGGCGATGAGCTGGAGGCCGCTGGCAACGCCATCGTGGTGCGTGGTCTCGTGAAGTACTTCGGCGACCAGCGTGCCGTCAACGAGATCAACCTCACCATTCCCGCCGGGTCGTTCTACGGCATCGTCGGGCCGAACGGTGCAGGAAAGACGACAACTTTATCGATCCTCGCAGGGCTCTTGCGCGCGGACAGCGGACAGGTCAGCGTCTGTGGTATCGATCAGTCCGAGGACGCACTCGCAGCCAAGCGCCTCATGGGTGTGCTGCCCGATCGGCTGCGCACGTTCGATCGTCTGACCGGGCGTCAGCTGCTGCACTACTACGGTCTGCTTCGCGGTCTCTCCGTCGATGCGATCGAGAAGCGCTCTGCCGACCTCGTCCGCGCCTTCGACCTCTCGGCGGCCGTGGGACGTGTGGTCTCGGATTATTCGGCCGGTATGACGAAGAAGATCATGCTCGCAGGAGCCATGATCCACTCGCCGCGCGTGCTGGTGCTCGATGAGCCGTTCGAATCCGTCGATCCGGTCTCTTCTGCGGTGATCCTCGACATCCTCCGCGCCTACGTCGCGCACGGCGGGACGGTCGTCCTCTCCAGCCACGGCATGGATCTGGTCGAGCGAGTGTGCTCTCGGGTGGCGATCATCGTCGGCGGTGACGTGCTGGCGGAGGGGACCGTCGACGAGGTTCGTGCGGGACAGACTCTGGAATCGCGTTTCGTCGAGCTTTCCGGTGGGGTCGGCGAAGTAGAGGGGCTCGAGTGGTTGCACACATTCTCCGACTGAGGCTCGCGCTGATGTTCGGCGCTCTCCGCGGCGAACATGTGGTGCGCACCGTTTTGCGGCCGCTCATCGTCATCGCGGCGACCGTCACGGTGTGCATCGCCCTGGTGAGCCTGGCCTCGGCCCCGCTGCCGGTGGCGAGAACCGTCGTCGTGCTGGCCGCAGCGGCGATTCTGCTCGGATTTCTGGTCGGACCTGTGTTGACCGGTGCCGCCGACCAGCTCGACCCGCGACGCTTCGCGATATTCGGGGTCGATGTGCGGCACATGCCGTGGATGCTTGCCGTCGCATCGCTCGTGAGCGTGCCGTCGTTCGCGCTGATCGCTGTCGCGGTGTGCGTGGCTATCGTGCTGATCGCGCTCGGAACGCCCTGGCCGGTCGCCGTGCTGGTGTGTGTTCTCGGTGTCGTCTCCTCGGCCATCGCCGCGCGTATCGGGATGGCGATGAGCGCCTTGCTGCTCCCGGAGCGCCGCTCTCGCGAACTCAGCGCCCTCTTCGTGCTTGCTGTCGTGGTTATCGCCTTCCCTGTCGCGATCTTCCTCGGCTCCTTCGAGTGGGACGGTCAGGTGCCCGTCGCGGTGGCTGCCCTCACTGACGCGGTCGGATACACGCCCCTCGCGGCGGTTCCGAGCTTCGGGCTGGCCATTGCGGCGGGGGACGGCTCGGCAGCATGGCTGAGCGGGATCATCGCGCTCGTCACGCTCGGAGGGCTGTGGGCGTGGTGGACGTGGCTCGTGCGGCGTCTGCTCACCTCGACGGATCGCCCTGCGACTTCACGGGAGCGGGCGGGGCTCGGCTGGTTCGCGCTGCTGCCGTCGAATGCCTTCGGCGCCATCGCTGCGCGCAGCCTGGTGTACTGGCTGCGCGATCGGCGCTACATCGTGAACTTCGTCATCGTGCCGATCGCCGGCGTGCTGACTGTGTTCCCGCTGCTCGTGGCGGGTGTGCCTCTGTACATCGCAGCTCTCGTGCCGGTGCCGGTGATGGCGCTCTTCTTCGGCTGGCTTCCGCACAACGACGTCGCCTACGACTCGACGGCGCTGTGGATTCATGTGGCCAGCGGCGTGCGCGGTGTCTCGGACCGACTGGGCCGTGTCATTCCGATCTCTCTGGTGGCGATCCCGGTGCTGGCGATCGCGATACCGCTGACGCTGGCGCCGATCGAGAGCTGGTATCTGCTCATGCCGATGATCGGGCTCGCCGCGTGTCTGTTCCTGTCGGGGCTCGGCTTGTCCAGCATCCTCTCGGTGACTTCGCCCTATGCGGTGTCGCGCCCGGGGGACAGCCCGTTCCAGCAGCCCCAGCGTTCGGCATCCCGTGGCGGATACGCCCCCGCCATCGCATTCATCGCCGCGATCGCGGTGAGCGCGCCGACCATCTGGCTGTTCATCATGACCGTGATCACCGATGACGCTTACAACCCCGCCACTTTCTGGGTAGGCATCGGGACGGGAGTCGTCGTGCTCGCGCTCGGTGCGATCGTGGGTGGTCGTATCTTCGACCGCGGCGGCGAGCGTCTCATGGAGTTCGTCGAGACCGCGTGACTCCGCCCGAGGAGCGCCCTCGGCCGGTAGACTCTGCGCATGAGTACTCCGCTGGACAGCCCCGATCAGGGCGGCGTGGCAACGCTTGATCGCGAACTGGAAGAACTTCTCAAAGAAGAGAATCTCGAGCCGGGAGACCATGAGCGCTTCTCTCACTATGTGAAGAAAGACAAGATCCTCGAGTCGGCGATCTCCGGCAAGCCGGTGCGCGCACTGTGCGGCAAGAAGTGGACGCCGGGTCGCGACCCGGAGAAGTTCCCGATCTGCCCGACCTGCAAAGAGATCTACGAATCGATGGTCGGCTGACCGTTCGACGGGCTCAGGGACCGTCAGTCCTGATCGCGGAACACCGTCGGGATCGCAGGATCCGACTTGCTGAGCGCGAGAGCACGCACCGGCAGTTCTTCGCGCACCAGAAGATGGTGCGCACGAGCGGATGCTGTGCCAGAAGCGCCTTCGAACGAGGCATCGATCTCGCCGCCATCGACCAGAGCGACGTGCAGGCTTCGTGAGTCAGGGTGCTCTGCGGCGGAACTGAGCTCTTCGAAGCCGTCGGAGACGACGATGGTCTCGGCAGTGGCGACGCCCTCGAGCAGCGTGCGGAAGGCCGCCTTGCGGCCACCTTTCGAGCCCTTGTCGGTCGATGCCTTCGCGACCGGGATCCAGCTTCCTGAGGCATCCTGCCGTGCGACGAGCTTGTAGACCATTCCCGCCGTGGGGTACCCGGAACCGGTGACGACCGAAGTGCCGACACCGTAGAAATCGACGGGGGATGCTGCCAGGGCAGCGATCGCGTACTCGTCGAGGTCGCTGGTCACGGTGATCTTCGTGGTGGTCGCTCCCAGCTCATCGAGCTGATCGCGCACTGCTGCGGCGACTGTCGGAAGGTCGCCGGAGTCGAGGCGCACGCCACCGAGTTGCGTACCGGCGACGCGGATCGCGGTGCGTACTCCCTCAGCGATGTCGTAGGTGTCCACGAGAAGCGTGGTGCCGCTGCCGAGGCTGTCGACCTGCGCACGGAATGCGTCTTCCTCGGAGTCATGCAGGAGCGTCCACGAGTGTGCGGCGGTGCCCATCGTCGGGATCGCCCACTGCCGGCCCGCCTCGAGGTTGCTCGTCGCACCGAAGCCCGCGATGTACGCGGCGCGGGCCGCAGCCACCGCTGACATCTCGGCGGCGCGGCGCGAGCCCATCTCCGCGAGCGGACGTTCGCCCGCGGCGATGCTCATCCGCGACGCGGCCGTCGCGATCGCGGAGTCGTGGTTCATGACGCTGAGCGCGATCGTCTCGAGGACGACAGCATCAGCGAAGGAACCCTCGACCGTGAGGATGGGGGAGCCAGGGAAATACAGTTCGCCCTCGCGGTACCCGCGGATCGTTCCGGTGAAGCGGTAGTTCTCGAGGTACTTCAGCGTCTGAGCGTCCACGACCTTGTGATCGCTCAGGTAGCGCAGCTCATCATCTCCGAAGCGGAAGTCGCGCAGCAGCGAAAGCAGACGTCCGGTTCCGGCCACCACGCCGAAGCGGCGTCCCCCGGAAAGACGTCGCGCGAACAGCTCGAAGACGCTCGGCCGGGTGGCGGTGCCGTCACGCAGCGCCGCACCCAGCATCGTGAGTTCATAGCGGTCAGTAAGCAGCGCCGTCGACGAGGTCATGCGCTCAGCCTAATGAGTGACGGTAGGCTGGTGAGTCATGAACGCGGCACCGATCGGCATCTTCGACTCCGGTGTCGGAGGTCTCACCGTGGCACGGGCGATCCGTGCCCAGCTCCCACGCGAATCCTTCGTCTACATCGGCGACACTCTGCATTCGCCGTACGGGCCCAAGGCGATCGCAGACGTGCGTCGCTATTCGCTCGAGGTGCTCGACACTCTTGTCGACCAGGGTGTGAAGATGCTCGTGATCGCCTGCAACACGGCATCCTCTGCCATGCTGCGCGACGCGCGCGAGCGCTATGACGTCCCTGTCGTCGAGGTCATCGGGCCCGCCGTGCGCCGTGCTGTCTCGACCACGCGCAAGGGCCGGATCGGCGTCATCGGAACCGTCGGCACGATCGCCTCACGCGCGTACCAGGACATGCTTGAGGTCAATCCGCATCTAGAGGTCTTCACTGCGGCCTGCCCGCGATTCGTCGAGTTCGTCGAGGCGGGAGTCACCGATACGGCCGAGGTGATCGCGGTCGCCGAGGAGTATCTCGCTCCGCTTCGCGAGGCGGGTGTCGACACGCTCGTGCTCGGGTGCACCCACTACCCGTTCCTGCGTGGTGCGATCAGCTACGTGATGGGCGACGGTGTGGCGCTGGTCTCCAGCGACGATGAGACTGCAGGTGACGTCTACCGCCAGCTCGTGCGTGGCGATCTGCTCGCGCCTCACCAGGCCACTGCGACCTACAAGTATGAGGCGACGGGAGAATCCACCGCGGAGTTCACCGCGCTTGCGAACCGTCTCATGGGTGCTGAAGTGCGCGATGTGCAGCACGTCCAGACGGGCGTGATCACACTGCCTGATCTCTCTGAGCTGGCCGAACTCTCTGACCCGGCACAGGCCGGTAACACCGACCCGAAGGAAACTCATGTCTGACATCGTCCGCGCGGATGGCCGCTCAACCGACCAGCTCCGCGAGATCACCATCGAGCGCGGCTGGAGCGCGAACGCTGAGGGCTCCGCGCTGATCAGCTTCGGTGGCACGAAGGTGCTCTGCACGGCATCGTTCACCAACGGCGTCCCGCGTTGGCTGACCGGCAAGGGCAAGGGCTGGGTCACCGCCGAGTATGCGATGCTGCCGCGGGCCACCAACAGCCGAAACGACCGCGAGAGCGTCAAGGGCAAGATCGGTGGACGCACGCACGAGATCTCGCGCCTGATCGGTCGCGCGCTGCGTGCTGTCGTCGACACCAAGGCGCTGGGCGAGAACACCATCGTCATCGACTGCGACGTGCTGCAGGCAGACGGCGGAACCCGCACCGCCGCGATCACGGGTGCTTATGTCGCACTCGCCGATGCGATCGAGTGGGGCCGCAATAAGAAGTTCATCGGGCAGAAGTCTCAGCCGTTGATCGACTCCGTCGCTGCCATCTCGGTCGGGATCATCGATGGCGAGCCCATGCTCGACCTGCCCTATGTCGAAGACGTTCGTGCAGAGACTGACATGAACATCGTCGTCACGGGTCGCGGTCTGTTCGTCGAGGTGCAGGGCACTGCCGAAGGGGCGCCGTTCGACAAGCGCGAGCTTGATGCGCTTCTTGAGCTCGGTGTCGCAGGCTGCGCCACGCTGAAGGAACACCAGCTCGCAGCTCTCGCAGGGGAGTGAGATGAAGGTCGTTCTCGCCACGCACAACGCGCACAAGGTCGCTGAGTTCCAGCAGATCGTCGCGATGACGCGGCCCGATCTGGAAGTTGTCGCCTACGACGGGCCAGAACCCGTCGAAGATGGTGTGACATTTGCGGAGAACGCGTTGATCAAGGCGCGTGCGGCCGCCGCGCATACCGGGCTTGCGGCGTTCGCCGACGATTCTGGCATCTGTGTGGATGTGCTGGGTGGCTCGCCCGGTATCTTCTCTGCGTACTGGTCCGGGCAGAAGAAGGACGCCACGGCGAATCTTGAGCTGCTGCTCGATCAGCTCGCCGATATCGCAGACCCGCATCGCACTGCGCAGTTCGTCTCGACGATCGCGCTGGTGACGCCTTCGGGTGCCGAGCACACGGTCGAAGGCGTGTGGCCAGGGCGCCTCGCGACGACGCCTGCGGGAGAGAACGGCTTCGGATACGACCCGATCTTCATTCCAGATGGCCAGCCGGCGGACGCCGAGCGTACGTCAGCGGAACTCACTTCGGAGGAGAAACAGTCCCAGTCGCATCGTGCGCGTGCGTTTGAGGCGTTCGTCCCCTTGCTGAAGACACTGTGAGCGGCGGCGAAGCGCTACTGAGAATCGTTACCCTTACCGACTAGGAGAAATGGCCTCTGAGCGCAGATTTCCCTCGTAGCCTGGAGGTATGCACGATCACGCGCCAGGGATACGAGGGGCCAGCAACCGCCGGCTTCTGACGATCTCGCTGTGCCTCACGGCAGTGGTGATGCTCGTGCAGGTCGCGGGCGCGATCCTCACCGGGTCACTCGCGCTGCTGGCGGACGCCGCGCACATGTTCACAGATGCCTCGGCGCTCGTGATCGCTCTCATCGCGAGCACTGTCGCCGCTCGCCCGGCCGACGACCGCCGCACATTCGGGTATCAGCGTGCCGAGGTCCTCGGCGCGCTGGTCAACGCGGTGATCCTTATCGTGCTGTCGCTCAGCGTCGGCATCGAGGGCGTCCGGCGTCTCGTCGAGCCCGCCGCCACCGAGGTCGCAGGTCCCCTGATGCTCGTCGTCGCCGTGATCGGGCTGCTGGCCAACATGATCGCGATGTGGCTGCTCAGCTCAGCGCAGAAGACCAGCATCAACGTCCGCGGCGCATATCTCGAAGTCCTCGGCGACATGATCGGCTCGGCGGCTGTCATCGTCGCCGCGATCATCATCGTGACGACAGGGTGGATGCCGGCGGATGCCATCGCCTCGCTGTTCATCGCCGTCATGATCATTCCTCGCGCTATTACGCTCCTGCGGGAGGTGTTCTCGGTGCTTGCGGAGTCTGCGCCCAAGGACACCCACGTCAGCGAGATCCGCGATCACCTGCTCGGCTTCGATGGCGTCACCAGCGTGCATGACGTGCACGTGTGGCAGCTGACCCGCGGCGCGCCGGTGTTCACTGCCCACGTCGGGGTGAATCCGGGGGTGTTCGCACAGGGACGCGCGGGCGAGCTACTTGAGCAGCTCCAGGGCTGTCTTTCGGATCATTTCGACGTCGCGCACTCCACCTTCCAGCTCGAGCCCGATGGGCAAGCGGAATGCACCGATTCGCACGCCTGAGGGTGGTCACTCCCTGACGATGTCTGCCACGTCCTTGTCGGGGCGCAGACCCCGCCAGCGTGCGTGACGGAGCGATCCCTCCGATGTCCAGCCGGCGAACTCGACTTCGCCGACGAGTTCCGGCCGTAGCCACAGCGCATCGCGCGCATCTGGCGCGGGGACGCCATCCAAGGGATTCTCCGCAGTGCGCAGCGGGGTGAGACGCGTGAGCAAATCGCGCAGCATCCGGTCATCGAATCCTGTGCCGACCCGTCCGACGTAGCGGAGAGTGCCATCCGCGTCCGGAACGCCCACCAGCAGGGAGCCGAACGTGCCCGCACGGTTGCCGTTGCCGGGACGGATGCCGGCGATCGCGACCTCTTGCATCCGAGTGTGCTTGAGTTTCAGCCAGTCGCCAGAGCGGATGCCGGGGCGATACTTCGATCCGGATGCTTTCACTACGACGCCCTCGAGCTCCAGCTCGCGGCTGGTCTGCATCGCGGTATCCAGATCGTCGAAGACGGGAGGCACGATGATCGGGCCTTCTGCGCTCTCGGCGAGGGTTTCGAGCAGAGCACGGCGGTCGCGCAGCGGAACGCCGGTGAGGTCGTGCCCGTCGAGACGCATCAGATCGAACAGGTGATACGCGATCGGCGTTCGCACCACCTCTCGCTCGATCTCGCGCGCCTTCGTGAGGTGCATGCGCCGTTGGAGGAGTCCGAAGCTCGGTCGTCCAGAGGCATCCAGCGCGACGATCTCACCGTCGATGACCGCGTCGCTCGAGGCGAAGTGCGGCGCGCCATCAGCGGTGAGTTCAGGGTAGCGCTCAGAAATGTCCGTGCCGCTGCGGGCATGCAGGCGCAGGCGGCCATCCCGCCAGGTGCCCACGGCGCGGATGCCGTCCCACTTGATCTCGCTCCACGGGTCCGCGAGCGAGCGCGCAAGACCCGGCGTGCCTGATTCGGCGAGCATCGGGCGGATCAGTCCGGGCGAGCCGGAGGTGGAGGGGTCCTTCATGCGGTGCAGCAGCCACGATGACTTCTCACCAGAACCATCCGTGCGGATCAAAGCGAGCCGAGCACGGCCGAGGGGGCCTGACCCCGTGAACGTCCCGATGACTTCGTCCTCGCGCCATTTCTCGAGCTCAACCGTCCCGGTGTCCCAGATGGTCATGGTTCCGGCCCCGTACTCGCCGCGGGGGATCTCGCCGTGGAAGGTCAGGTACTCGAGCGGATGCGGCTCAGTCATCACAGCCAGGCGGTTGCGAGCGGGGGACTCCGGGACACCCTTGGGCACCGCCCAGCTCACCAGCACCCCGTCGCGCTCGATGCGCAGATCGAAATGGGTCGCGCGTGCGTGATGCTCCTGGATGACGAAACGAGTCAGTGGCCCTGCCGCGACGGCGAGGGCACGCTCCGGCACAGGCTCCGGGGTGCGCGCGGCATCGCGCTTCGCCCGGTAGGGGGCGAGGGCGGCATCCGCGGGCGAAGGCCCGATCCCCTCGAAAGGATCGATGCCAGCCTCGACGCGCGCGATGACCTCGTCGAAGCGGAGTTGACGCAGCTCAGGATCGTCGAGCTCATCCCACGTGCGCGGAGCAGCCGCGGTCGGAACCGCCCGGCCCCGAAGAGAGTATGGCGAGATCGTGGTCTTGGAACCGTTGTTCTGGCTCCAATCGATGAAGACCTTGCCGTCACGCACAGATTTCGACATCGTGCTGGTGGCGAGATTCGGATGGTCTGTCTCGATCGAGCGGGCGAGCTCGCGGGCGAGAGCGGATGCGTGATCGCTGGTCTGGCGTCCGTCGAGATGGCAGTACAGGTGGATGCCCTTGCTACCGCTCGTGACGGGTACCGGGTCGAGGCCGATATCGCGAAGGATGTCTCGGGTGATCCGGGCGATGAGTGCGCACTGGGCGAGGTCTGCGCCCGGCCCCGGATCGAGGTCGAGGACGAGACGGTCAGGATTCTGGCGTTCGTCGTTCGCACCGAACCGCCACTGCGGCACGTGCAGTTCAATGCTCGCCACCTGCGCCATCCACACGAGTGTCGGCACATCGGCCGCGAGAGGGTATTCCTTCGCACCGCCCGAATGCTCTATCGGCAGTCGGCGCACCCACTCCGGCGCACCGCGCTCCAACTGCTTCGCGAAGAATGCCTCCTCCGGAGCATCCGCAGTGCCGACCCCCCCGACCCACCGCTTGCGCGTGATCGGACGACCGGCCAGCAGCGGCAGCATCCGAGGGGCGACCTGCGTGTAGTACGCGATCACCTCGCCCTTCGTCGTGCCCGTCTCGGGGTACAGGACCTTGTCGAGGTTCGTCAGGCGCAGCCGTCTGCCGTCGACCTCGACCATCTGCGTCTCGCCTGGCATGTCGTCAGAGTAACGGCAACCCCCTGGTCAGAGGTGGAGCGGACAGTGTGTACTGGTGTCATGAGGTCGATCTGGAAGGGCGCCCTGACATTCGGGCTGGTGAACGTGCCGGTGAAGGTGTACTCCGCCACCGAGGACCACGACGTCTCGCTGCATCAGGTGCACGATGAGGACGGCGGACGCATCCGATACAAGCGCACGTGCGAGGTATGCGGACAAGTGATCGCGTATCAGAACATTGACCGCGCCTACGAAGACGATGGGCAGATGGTCGTGCTCACCAAGGACGATCTCGAGGCCCTCCCAGCAGAGCGCAGTCGAGAGATCGACGTCGTCGAATTCGTGCCGAGCGACCAGGTCGATCTGCTCACGCTCGATCGGGCGTACTACCTCGAGCCGGACTCGAAGTCCCCGAAGGCCTATGTGCTGCTGCGCAGGACGCTTGAGGAGACCGACCGCACCGCGATCGTCCGCTTCACACTGCGGCAGAAGACGCGGTTGGCTGCGCTTCGGGTACGCGGAGACGTGCTCGTGCTGCAGACCCTGTTGTGGGCTGACGAGGTGCGAGAGGCCGTGTTCGAATCATTGGAGGAGGACGTGAAGATCTCGAAGAAGGAGCTCGAGCTGTCTGCCAGTCTGGTGGAGAGCTATTCGAGTGACTTCGAGCCCGATTCATTCGTGGACGAGTATCAGAAGGAGCTCCGAACGCTCATCGACGCGAAGATCGAGGCCGGTGACACGTTCGATGTCGCCGAGACCTTCGCGGAAGATCAGGCAGAGGGCAAGGGCGGCGAAGTCATCGACCTGATGGAGGCGCTCAAGGCGAGCGTCGAGCGATCACGTGCGAAGAAGAAGGACGCCGGTTAGGACGAGCTTTCGGCGTCAGTGCTTGCCGTCGCCGTCGAGATCGGGTGCACGGTCGAACACATCGGCATCGAGCGTGAGCTCTTTCGCCTCGTCGGCATCGGTGTCGGGGTCGCCGCCCGAGGCGAGGGCCTTCTTGACCTTGTGACGCTCGGAGAAGTAGTGCCAGAGCGTGATCAGCGCGGTACCGCCGACGGCGGCGAGCAGGATGATGTCGATGTAGTCGGTGACCAGCTTCGCGATCCATGGGATGAATGCGATCAGGTAACCGAGCATCGTCAGTCCGAAGCCCCAGAGCACGGCTCCGATGAGGTTGTACAGGCTGTACCGCTTCCACGGCATGTGACCGACGCCCGCAGCGACGGGCGCGAACGTGCGCACGATCGGCACGAAGCGCGCGAGGATCACGGTGACTCCGCCGAAGCGCTCGAAGAACGCATTCGTGCGTTCGACGTTCTTGCGACTGAAGAGGCCCGATTCCTTGCGTTCGAACACCGCAGGGCCACCCTTGTGGCCGATGAAGTAGCCGACCTCACCGCCCAAGAAGGCAGCAAGGGCGATCAGCAGCGACACGATCCAGATGTTCACGCCGAACACGTTGCTGGTGTGGGTCAGCAGCCCCGCGATCACCAGCAGCGTGTCGCCTGGCAACAAGAACCCGACCAGAAGACCGGTCTCTGCGAAGACGATGAAACATACAACCAGCAGAGCCCATGGCCCGGCCGCGCCGATGATGACCTCGGGGTCCAGCCACGGGATGAGCGCAATGTGATGCATGTGCGGAAGGCGGGACTTGAACCCGCACGCCCTAGAGCACAGGAACCTAAATCCTGCGTGTCTACCAATTTCACCACTCCCGCGCAGAGATCAGTCTAGGGGTGCGATCGGGTGTGGAAGAAGTGGGGGCATCCGTCTTCGTAGGGAGGGAAAACCCGACTTCGCGCTGACCCGTTCATCCGACGAAGACCGGTGGGCGGTCTGTGGATAACTTTCGAGGCCGCCCGCCGATCTTTGCGAGGATGCCGGGGTGAGTCACCCCTCCCTCGTTGTCGCCGAGCGCGTTCGCCGTCGTCTGCGCGCCGAACAGACCGATCCCTCGCTCGCGCCCGATGAAGCAAGACGGATCACTCAGGCAGAGGTGCGTAGGCACAACGACCTCGCGCTTTCACGTGGGGATGCGACCATCGATGACGAGTCCGCCTGCGTGCGCGACGTACTGGCGTCGATCAGCGGCCTCGGACCACTCCAGCCCCTTTTGGATGATCCGAGCATCGAAGAGATCTGGCTGAATGGATCTGATCGGGTGTTCATTGCGCGCGGAGGAGTTTCGGAGCGGCTCCCGCTCGCACTGACAGACGCGATGGTGCGCGACTTGGTAGAGCGGATGCTGCAGTCCACCGGGCGCCGCGTGGATATCAGTCAGCCTTTCGTCGATGCATCTCTGCCCGACGGCTCCCGCCTGCATGTCGCGATCGCGGACGTCGTCCGTGGCTCGTGGGCTGTGAACATCAGGAAGTTCCTCCCGGGCCACCGCACGCTGGAGTCCCTGGTGGAACTGGGGTCGATGCCGGTCGAGGTCGCCGAGATGCTGCGTCGCGCGATGGGGGACGGGCTCAGCGTCATCGTGTCGGGGGCTACTCACGCGGGCAAGACGACCCTTCTCGGCGCATTGCTCGCTTCCTGCGCCGATGCACAGCGGATCATCACTGTCGAGGAGACGTTCGAACTCGCAGTGGATGGCCCGGATCTTGTGGCGCTGCAGGGCCGTCAGGCGAGCCTGGAGGGGACCGGGGAGATCACCCTGCGCCGTCTGGTCAAAGAAGCGCTGCGTATGCGACCTGATCGACTGGTGGTGGGGGAGGTCCGCGATGCGGAGGCGCTCGATCTCGTGCTCGCGCTGAACACGGGTGTGCCTGGTGCGGGAACTGTGCACGCGAACTCCGCTGTCGAAGCACTTGACAAGCTCTCGATCCTGCCGCTGCTCGCCGGGCGCAACATCGATCGCGCGTTCATCGCGCCTGCGCTCGCCGCATCGGTGTCATTGGTCGTGCACTGCGCTCGCGACGCGGTGGGTGCGCGTTACGTCGCCGAGGTGATCGCACCTACCGGAGAGGTCGTCGAAGGTCGCATCATCACCCGAACGGTGTACCGGGCGGAGGCGAGGACATGACGCTGCTTCTGGGCGCGCTGCTCGCAGCCGGGCTCCTGCTGAGCGCATCGCCGTGGCTGTGGCCCCGCACGTCTGAGCGGAAGCATCCGCAGCGTCGTGACGACCGGCTCACGCGGCTTATGGATGAAGCCGGCTTCGCGGCTGTCGAGCGGCATCGAGTGGTCGCGGTCATCGTGACGCTTGCCCTTGTCGTGGCTGCGGTCGCATGGCTCGGCACCGGAATCCCCGTGCTCGCAGCGCTGGCGGCCATCGCAGCGGGTGCTGCGCCGATCGCATTCCTCCGATCGCGGAGGCTTCGACTGCTGAGAGCACGCCGTCAGATGTGGCCGGACGTCTGTGATCTGCTGGTCGCGGCGATCAGAGTCGGCCTCTCGCTGCCCGATGCCGTCGCAAGCCTCTCCGAGTCAGCGCCGACGGCTGTGCGACCCGCGTTCGCGGTGTTCGCCCGAGATCTGCGCGCCACTGGCCGCTTCGAGAGCAGCATAGATCGCCTCAAGACGACGCTGGCCGATCCGACTGCCGATCGCATCATCGAGGCGTTGAAGATGGCGCGCCAGGTCGGCGGCACCGAACTGACCGGTGTGCTTCGTGCCCTGTCTTCATCTGTGCGTGCGGATGCCGCGCTGCGCGGCGAGATCGAGGCCAAGCAGTCCTGGATTCGCGGAGCAGCGGTGCTGGGCGTCGTCGCGCCGTGGGTGATCCTCGCGCTTCTCGCTCTGCGGCCCGAGGGCGCCCAGGCCTATGCGAGCGCGGAAGGCGTGATGGTGATCGTCGGCGGCGCAGTCGTCTCAGTGATCGCATTCCGCATCATGGTGCGAATCGGACGACTGCCAGAGCCGCGGCGGTGGTTCGCGTGAACCTCGTGACGGATGCTTCGATGGCGGTCCTATTGGGCGGACTGCTCGGCGCTGGCCTCATCTGTGTTCTGGCGGCATTGCCGCGATGGCGCGCGGCGTCGCTCATGACCCGGATCGCGCCCTACATACGCGATTCCGTCGATGATGTGTCGTTGCCACCGGGAGTCCTTCCGGCCGCTGGCATCTTGCCCGTCGACACCGCGTCAGGATGGCATCGCCTCCGAACGCGGCTGCTTCGTGGCGTTGGCGATAGCGAGGTCCTCGCTTTGAGGCTTGCGCAGTCAGGCTCGGATGAGACACCAAGCGCGTTCCGGGCCCGGCAGCTCGGCTGGGCGATCGGCGGCTTTGCCCTGGGAAGCCTTCTGGTGATCGTCCTCGCGGTGGCGGGGCGGATGACGCCGCCAGCAGCTGTGCTTCCAGTGATTCTCGGCGTCGGCGGTGCGATCGGCGTTGACATGGTGCTCACCTCCCGCGTCAGATCACGATTGGCACGGCTCAGCGATGAGTTGCCGACGACCCTCGAGTTCCTTGCGCTGTGTTTGTCGGCGGGGGAGGGATTCTTCGATGCCCTTCGCCGTGTCGCCGCCATCGGTTCGGGCGAGCTCACCCAGGAGCTGCGGGAGGTGGTGCTCGCCGTGGGCACCGGTTCGCCCCTGGCGGATGCACTCGGCGAGATGGCAACGCGTCTGCGTCAGCCCGGATTGTCGCGTGCCGTTGATCAGGTGACAGCAGCGCTCGAGCACGGCGCGCCGCTTGCCGCAGTGCTGCACGCGCAGGCGGCCGATGCGCGCGAGGACGCCAAGCGGGTGCTGATCGAGCAGGCCGGACGCCGAGAAATTCTGATGATGCTCCCGTTGGTGTTCTTGATCCTGCCGCTGTCAGTTCTGTTCGCCGTTTTCCCTGGAATGTTCATCCTGCGGCTTGGGCTCGGCTGAGCGATCCGGGGGCGGATCGAGGGCCCTGTGGATAACTTCTGCGGCGCATTGCGCTCACGCACCATACTCATCGACATGATCAAAGCGCGTATCAACAGGTTCCGATCACACGTATGGGCCTTCATCGAAGACGAGGCCGGTGACGTGCCCGGATGGGTCCTCGTCACGCTCATGACTGCCGGACTGCCAGTGGTAACGCTATTGGGGTAATATCAAGGCATGGTCGCCCACTCATCCCGCTACTCGCTTACGGACTTCGATGCGCTCGGTCCGGAAACGTGCGTCATCTACCTGCGCATCTCCCAGGACCGCACCGGACAACAGCTCGGTGTCGAGCGCCAAGAGAAGGACTGCCGCGCGCTCGCCAAGAGCATGGGGCTGCGCGTTGCTCGCGTGTACCGTGACAACGACATCTCAGCGACGAAGGGGAAGGTGCGGCCCGAATTCGAGGCGATGCTCAAGGCTCACCCTGAGGTGATCATCGCGTGGCATCAGGATCGTCTGCTGCGCTTGACGAGCGATCTGGAGAAGGTGATCTCGCTCGAGGTTCCGGTGCACATGGTGACCGCTGGATCTCTGGACCTCTCGACGCCAGCGGGGCGTGCCGTCGCGCGTACAGTAGCCGCGTGGTCGCAGTACGAAGGCGAGCAGAAGGCACTGCGCCAGCACGCTGCGAACCGCCAACGTGCTGAGAACGGCCATTGGCAGTTCAGCCGTCGACCGTACGGCTACGAGCGCCGCGATGGGCGCGTCGAGATCGTCGAGGCGGAGGCCGAGATTATCCGTGAGGGATACAGCCGGTACGTGGCGGGAGCGAGTTACTACGAGATCGCGAACGATTGGAACGATCGCGGTGTGCCGACGTTCACCGGCCCTTGGTCGATGGAACGCGTGCGGCAGATGTTCCGGAACCCGCGCTACGCGGGCATTGTCGAGCACAAGGGGACGCGGTTCGATGTCGAGCCGCAGTGGACGCCGATCATCGACGAGCGCACCTGGAGCGACTACATTTCGACCCGTGACGGGCGCAAGCGCGCGGGGTCGTGGTCGACGTCAACCAAACATCTGCTGAGCGGTCTGCTGCGCTGCGCTGTATGCGGCGGCAGCATGCTGGCGCGTCCGGATCGTGGCCGCCAGGTTTACGCGTGCACGAGCAATTGGTGCGTGTCGATTGGCGCGGATGAAACTGAGCGGTTCGTCGAGGCTTTGGTGCTCGGTCGGCTGGCGGATCGCAAAGTGATCGCAGCGCTGCGCCACGCGCCCGATACGGCGCCGCTGCAGGATGAGATGGCTGCGCTGCGCAAGCGTCGTGAGGACATCACCGACCTGCTGGCCGATGGCATTCTCGACCGTCGCAGCGCTCGAGCAAAGGCGACCGAGTTGACGCAGAGAATTGATGCCCTGTCAGGTCGATTGGCGGCGATGCGCCGCGAGTCGCCGTTGACAGATCTGGCATTGGCGCGTTCGGTGCCATCGCGATGGAGGAAGCTCCGCGTGCTGGACCGCCGCCGTGTGATCGAGGAGATCGGGCTGCGGGTGACGATCGAAAAGGGGCGCCCTGGGCGTGCCAAGCGTGACGATCAGGGCCGTCGGCTGCTGGACGTGCGCCGCGTGCATACAGAGTGGGTCGACCTGGATGCCGAGATCGAGACTATGACAGAAATAGCTTAGCTGACCTGGGCTTTACATGTGACCCTTCAAGCCCTAAGCTGAACACAACGCGAGGCGCATCGATATCGCTCGACTCTCAGGCTCATGACCTGAGGCGCTGACGAAAGGCCCCGTCTCCGGGCATTAGGCCGACTGCTCCAGTCTCGCACGCGGGAAGAGTGCAGCGGCTCACGGAGAAGGAGCCTGGCGTACCCGATCGGGGCGTCACCTCTCCACTGGGAGCCTTTCGTGTACGACACTCGCTTAGCAGGCCTCGCCGGTCGCGCCGGATCCACGAAACGTCATTACGGCGCCGATTCCAAACGCGCAGTCGAGGCCGCGCAGGATCTCACGGCAGCCCTCATCCAGCGCGACATCGAGCGACGCCTGGCCGCTGCACCGCCGCTTACAGACGAGCAGGCCGAGCGCCTGGCCGACCTGCTGCGCGGGGATCGATCATGAGTGCACGCATGGCCGAATTCCGCGCCACGCAGCGCAAGCTCCAGAGGGCTCGCGAGCAGTTCCGAGAACGGGAACGGCGCCATGAGCTGCCCGAGCTGCGGCGTCCGATAACGACCGACGACGAGTTGTCTGAACTCGATGATGGGCGTCTACTGTGAACGCCGAACATGAGGTTCTCGGTTGCGTGCTCCGAGACAATACGGTCTACGCCACGGCTGCCGAGATCATCACCGGCGACGACTTCACTAGCCCGACCCTCGGTGCCATCTTCGATGGGATCGGCAGGGCGCTCGAGTCCGGGAGGATGCTCGAGGCCTACACGCTTCAGAATCACTATCCCGAGTGGCAGGTGCGCGGCGTCGGTCTGGATGAACCAGGGCGCTGGCTTGACCTTGGCCTGTATCCCGAGATGATCGAGGAAGCGGCCCGAACGGTCCGTACGAACGCGACCCGACGCCGCGGACGCGAAGCCCTGACCGCTGCGCTGGACGACCTGCAGGACGCTGGCCGGGATCCCGATCAGGTGCTGCAACGCGTCACTGAGGCGATCGGCGCGACGATCAACCAACGTGGCACTCAGCGCGCTCCCGCTTACATCGACGTCGCTGCGATGCTCGATGGATCGCTGGCGGCGCCACAGACAGCCGCAGGTGGCCGCAGGAGCGACGGACTGCCGCTGCTGTACCTCGCAGCGGTGAACGTGTTATTAGGCGCTCCAGAGGCCGGGAAGACGCTCATAGCGGGAGCGATGGCCGCGGACGAGTTGTTCTCAGGTGGCTCGGTCCTCTGGATCGACCTTGATCACAATGGCGCCCCGGCGATCCTGAACAGGCTCCACGACTACGGCGTATCCCATGACCTGCTGGCTGACCGCGACCGGTTCCGGCTCGCCATCGCAGAGAACGCCGACGATATCCAGAGAGTCGTTGGCGATGCGAAAGCGTGGGCGCCGACGCTCGCCGTCGTCGACAGCATTGGTGAGCTGCTGCCGATGTTCGGAGCCAAGAGCAACGACGCCGACGACTACACCGACGTGCACCGCAAGATCCTCACCGCGCTCGCCGCAGTCGGCACTGCTGTACTTGCGATCGACCATGAGGCCAAGGGCGTCGAGTCACGCAATTATGGTGCTGGCGGGACGATGGCGAAGAAGCGAGCCGTAGACGGCGCTCTGCTGCGTGTGACGGCCACGAAGCAGTTCGCCCCTGGCGCTGGGGGTGAGGCTCATCTGTCGATCGTCAAAGACCGCCACGGCGCTCTTAGGATGAACGCTCACGGTTCCCGCGAGCCGATCATCACGACGTTCACATTGGTGCAGCTCGAGGACGGGCTCGACTACAGGTTCACCACACCGACGCGCCCCGTCGAGATCGACCAACCTCTCGCTGACGTCGACGAGCTGCTCAAGCTGGTGCCGCCGCCGGGGTCCGTTCGTGACGTCCGCGACCGAATGAAATGGGGCGCGACCCGAGCGACCAATGCGCTGCGCGCCTATCGGAACAGCATCGGTGAAACCCCCCGCGGGGCGTACCTCGAGGAGGCCGATTGAGATGGCCTCGAGGTACACCTCCGGGTACACCGACCCCGAAGACACGAACCCCCGGAAAATCAACGATCTCCGCGTACCGGGTACGTACCGGGTACGCGCCCGGTACGCCCTGTACCCGTGTACCTCCCCTCTAGAGAGGGAGGTACGGGGGTACCCCCTCCGAGGCGCATCTGAAATGAGCCGCCGAATGAGGAACAGACCACGGGAGCTGATCGGATGAACCTCGCCACCTCGAAAGCTGCTGCCGTCGCCGCATGGGAAGAGAACCAAGGCCGTAGCATCGATGACCTCACCGAACGACGGATACCCGGCGGCATCAGCATCTGGACGCTCGGCGCCTCAGTATGCGTCACCGAGTCACTGAGCGACGACGCCCCGGCCCGGTACATCGAGATCATCCGCCAACGCGTGCTGGCGAACCTCTCCGGACGCTGCCCCGAGTGCACCGCAGTCGCTGGCGTAGCTGCACAGGGTCGCGGCGCCATGCGCCACGCAGATCACTGCCCGGTCGGACGTCCGCCCGCAGCGCTCGCT
The DNA here is from genome assembly GCF_052266675.1 of Microbacterium zouquanmingi. Lineage (NCBI taxonomy): Bacteria > Bacillati > Actinomycetota > Actinomycetes > Micrococcales > Microbacteriaceae > Microbacterium > Microbacterium zouquanmingi. The sequence continues at coordinate 42,645 of NZ_JBQPRA010000005.1, read as the reverse complement.
GCCTACCTCGACCCGGCAGGAACAGCACACCTCCTCGCCGTAACCACGACATCCCGCTGAAAGGACACAGAGAGCATGACCGACAACGAACGAACCCGAGCAGAGCGACGACTCGCAGACGCCCTCGCGCACAACGACCGTGCCCCGCGTGCTGCGCGAATCGCACTCGCAGCCATCGACGCTGGCGCATCACCCGCAGCACTCGCAGCACGGCTGCGCAACAGCGGCGCCTGTACGGCCCGTGAAGCCGACAGAATCGCCGCTGCGCTGGACGGGGTGGGACGATGACTGCCGACGCCGTACAGGCCATCCAGGGCTGGCGTGCAGCAGACCTGGCCGAACCCCTCCGCGTCCCCGTCGAAGACGTTGAGCGGGTCCTCAACGAAGCAGTTGCCAGCGGCGCCGTCATCCGCCTCGAGTGCGGTCCCGAGACCCTCTACGCCAGCGGACGCATCGCACCACACAACGGGAACACGCCATGAGCCGCGCTCGCCGCAGGAAGAAGTACAAGCCGATTGCCAAGCCGTCGCCGACACCGCGACCCGACACCCCGATGCATCTTGTCGGCTGGTCAGTCCAGACGCTCGCCGCTGAGATCGGCATCGAGAAAGGCCAAGCATTCCGCGTCCTCGAGCGTGGCGTGCGCGAAGGCAGCATTGTCCGCCTCGAGTGCGGATCCAAGATGCTCTACGCGCGACTCGGCGGAGGACTCATCGAAGAAATTCCGGCACCACGACACGACCCAGAAAGAGCCAGACCATGACCACGGCAGACACAGACAGGGATGACGCCATGATCCTGAAAGGACTGCGAGCCAGACTCGCTGAGGCCACCGAACGAGAAGCGCAGCTGCCTCGGGCGCTCTGCCGCATCTGCGGCGGCGTGATCGCCAAAGGCCAAGGCGTCATCGAGCCTGAATCCGCTTGGTCGAGTTCGCGTCGGCAGTCATCCGAAATCATCGACCGCGAGCGCGTCAAGAAGGGACTGCCGCCGCTGCACAACTGGCGCCGATCCCACACTGGATGCGCTGGCGGCCCGGAGCGCACCATACGCGCCCTCACCGGCATCGACGTAACCCCCGCAGTAGCGGCTGCGGCGCTCGCGCAAATGTTCCCCCGTCGATACACCGCGTGCTCGTCGCACCCTGACCCCGGCCGAGCGCACCACGTGTTCAAAGAACCCAAACCGCAGCCGTGGTCCCACTTGAGCGATGTCGACCTCGTAGCGCTCGCCGCAGCCGTCCGAAAGACCCACGACCCGAGCATGCCTCGGCGCTGCCGTGACGGCGCGTGCGCCTGGTGCGGCGTCTCCCGCAGCCTGTCGTGGCACAAGTCATCCGAGAAGTGGGCAGACGGCAGCGAAGCGCCGCTGTGCGGTGACTGCTACCCGGTGTGGCGCAAGCGCGGCGCATCTGGCGACCGAGAGGACCGGCGTGCAAACGCCCTCGAGGCGCTCTCAGGCGCCGCGTGGTTCCCGATGACCGGCGGCGGGATCCGCTGCTACGTCGACATCGCAGGCGACGACCGTGGCGGCACGCTAGGGCGCTGGGAATACGCGCACGAGCCCCTGGCCGAGCTGCGAGAAACCGCGCGCATCAAGAAGCCCGAATCTCTACCCGGAGAGATCCGCGACGAGTACCGCGAGAAGCGCCGACAAGCGATGCTCGACTCTGAGGCCAGAGCACATCACGTAGCCGAGCTGGCCGCCGCCGAGGCTGAGCAGGCCGAGCGAGAAGCAGCCATCGCAGCAGGTTGGCCGCTGAGCACTTGATCGACACAATGCAGAGGGCGCCGCGGGTATCGACTCTCGGCGCCCTACGCGCTGCTCTGGTCGGCAGGCAGTACGTCCAGCTCGAGTACATCGTCCTCAGCTTCGAGTACCTCGATATGCCCTGAACGCGCCACGAGCTGCTGCACAAGCTGCTCGAGCTGCGCCTCCGCAGGCGTGAACTCATACCGCGTCGGAGCATCCAAACCATCCAAAGCCGCAGCACGCTGCGCAATAGCAACGCCAGCACGGATCGCACCAGGCCGACCGGCCTCAGCATCACGCGCCGCAGCGCTCCAGAGATGCTCCATGCGAGCACGCCACACAGTGCGCGTTTCCTCAGCATCCGGCTGCGGGAGACGACCCACGTACCTTCTGACGGCTCGGATGGCGTTGGCGTCGTTGGCGAAGCCGACCGCCTCTGCGATCTCGGCCCATGTCTTGCCGAGCACGCGCAGGTGCCATGCTTGCGCGGCTCGCTGCATTGCGTCGCCTCTGGTGCCCATTGTGTACCCCAACCTGTCCGTTGCCTGTCATTAGGATACCCCCCAGGGGTATCATCGACGGCGAACACGAACCCGCGCGCTCGACCGTCAGGCGAGCGTTTCTGGAGCTGGCGCAGATGGGCTGGTCAGCCTAGTGGCACCGGCACCTGGATTCGGCAGACTAGCCGATCTTGACGAACTCGCCGCAGCCCTCGACATGGAACGAGAAGTCGCTCGGCTCTACTGTCACCTCGACCTGGGTAGCGGACGGAACGAAGTTATTCTCGATCGTGCCGCCTGCCGCATCGAGTCTCGCCCAATAGCAATTCTTGATGTCTCCAGACGCGCGATAGGTGCCGGGCTGGATCTGCGCGCCGATCTCTCGCACGCCGTCGCCGAACCGCACTCCCGCGGCGCGCTCTTGTTGTTCGGCTGACCCGTTTGCCATGATCGCCGCGCTGGGATGATCGGGGCAGAGCATCAGCGCGCCTGCTATTTCTGCTCGCTGAACGTCGTTGAGTGGGCCATTCGTCTGGTACGGCCCATCGACGTCCGCGCATACCGACCAGAGAATATCCGCTGATGAGATCGGGTCGTCCGTATATGCCGCAGCGACGGCAGCGTACTCAGTAGTCGAGTACGGGCCGTTCTCGACAATTGTCGTGTTGCAGGTGGTGGGCGCTGGCGACTGTGCCCAGACCTCTTGGACGCTGTTGAACACAACAGACTCTGACTTAGCGGTCTCCCATTCGTGTTCCTTGGGCAACGGAACGTAGCACGTGAATCCGACCTTGCGCACTTGGGCTGGCGTTGGCGTTGGCGTTGGCGTTGGTGACGCGCTCGCCGATGGCTTGCCTGCCGGGGTCGCGCTTGGCGTCGCCTCAGAGACGGCAGCCGACGGAGCGCAGCCAGTGATAGCCAACATCGACATAACAATGCATGCCAGGAATCGTTTCCGCATGTCCCCACCTATCCCCAGGTCGACTGATGATCTGAACCTAGTGGAAACGTGTGACTATCCGCGCGCGGCAGCGGGTACCGTTTCTCGAATGGACGACATCGAACGCCAGCGCCAGCTGCGGCAGCTGCGTGACGAACTGCTGAGCACGCCCAACTGCCCGGCCTGCCTGCACCAGATGGAAGCCGCAGAGGTCAACGGCCAACCGCTCTGGCGCTGCCTTGAGTGCGGCGCAGTTCAAGCTGACTAGGGTTTCTCTTAGTCCCTCTTGCGCGTCGCAGCAATGACCTGTGCGGAGGCGCCCAAGATAGCCGGGATAATTCCCGCGATCGAGGCGAGCGGAAAGCCCGTCACAATAAGGACTACCGCGGCTACCAACCCGCCGATAGTGAGCAGTTGAGCACCGACGGCACCGATCATGACGGCAGACGATTCTGCCGTAGTCAACCTGGTGAGTGCGTCGGCCGCAGCCTTTTCGCCGTACAGGTGACCGTCGATGATCTTCTTCGCGCTACCGGGGACAATACTGTTGTACGCCGACAGGGTCTGCTCGTGGGGGAGCGGTCCGCTGAAGGAACGCGCGATCTCTACAACTTGGGTGAACTCTTCAGAGTCTTGATCTGCGTCAGCTTCTTCGAGGATTTCGTGACGACTCGCTTCGATGTCCTCGAGTTGAGCGCGACCTTCATCGACTTCAGGCGAGTCGTGTCGCCGGTCACTCCTACGTACGCTCCGTGCCCCAGCGCCCGGATCGACGCCTCTGCCGTCGGCTTCATCATGAGACAAACCTACAACCTTTCGCTGAGCGCGGCCTCAACCCCGGATTAGCATCCGCGGTACTGCTATTTCCAGAAGGTAGCAGTTGTCCGCCGTCTCGGAGTGCTACGACAAAGGGGACGTGGCCTGATCTTCCGAAACCGCGCTCAACCGCGAGGGCGGACAGCGACCATTTCCGACCTCGAAAGCCGAAACACAGGGGTATGGGGGTCGGTTGGCGGCTTGTGTCATCTCCCGAGATCTCGCGGCGGAATCGACTATTACTCACGTATTGATAGTGCCGGGCTTGTTGTGTTGATCTGGGCGGTCGCCGGTCCCGCGCTGACAGGGCTGTTCGAGCAGGCGATCTCCAGGGTGGGCGGACTCTGAGATGAGTGCCCGGGTGGCGAGCGATGATCGAGGGTCGAGTGCGGTGGACTTCGTGCTCGTCGGTGCGTTGCTCACCGCCCTCACACTTGCGGTCCTTCAGCTGGGGTTCGCGGTCTACGTGCGAAATGTCGTTCACGATGCCGCCGTCGAGGGTGCACACTATGCCGCGCTCGCCGACACCTCTCTTGCTGAGGGAGCAGAGCGCACCCGACTGGCCATCACGCGCGCTGTCGGCGGTTCGTACGCCGAAGACATCACGGTCAGCGAGAGCGACCGCCTGGGTCATCCTGCTGCTGTCGTGACAGTGCGCACCACTCTGCCGATCATCGGTCTTCTCGGGGTGCCGTATGGGCTGGAGGTGGATGCGGATGCGCCGATGGAGTCTCTGGGCGAAGAATGACGAGGGCTCGGCCGCATTGGAGTTCATCACGATCGGCGTGGTTCTTCTGGTTCCACTGGTGTATCTGGTTCTGACTCTCGGCGCGGTGCAGGAGACGATGCTCGGCGCCGAGGCCGCAGCGCGTCATACCGCGCGCGTGATCGGACAGGCCGAGAATGCGGATGCCGCGGCGCGCAGTGGCGACGCCGTGCTCTCGAGCGTCATCGACGAGTACGGCATGAATGCGGAGAACGTCGGTGTCTCTGTGACCTGCACCCCGGCAGGTGCGGCGTGCCCCGCCGCAGGGTCGACCGTGATCGTGAGGGTCGAGACGTACGTGTCGCTGCCGTTCGTTCCACCCATTTTCGGGCTTGATCGGGCTACGCGCATCCCCCTGCAGGCTGCGGCAGCACAGAAGGTGTCGCGGTTGTGGGGCGCGGAATGATGCCTTCAGAAGTCGGGGCAGATGATGAGGGCAGCGTCCTGCCCCTGCTGCTCGGCTACGTCATCCTCGCGATCGCCGTCGTCTTCGTCTGCACCTGCGCCACAGACCTCTACATCGCGCAGAAGCGGCTCGATTCGCTGGCGGATGCTGCGGCTCTTGCAGGTGCCGACGGCTTCACGCTGGTCGTGGAGGGGGAAGGAGTGCGCGCCGAACTCACTGACGACGGCGTCCGTGACCAGGCTGTCGCGATCGTCGATGCCATGGCATCCGGAGCGCAGCTGGTCTCGGCATCCGCTCCCGACGGCGTGTCCGCGCAGGTCACGGTCGCCGCGTCGTGGCATCCACCGGTCATCTCGGCGTTCGTGCCAGACGGGGTCTTGCTTGAAGCGACCGCGACCAGCAGGACGGCGCTTCGCTGAGCGGGCGGCGCTGGTCACACCACCCTCCGCCGTCGGCCGCAGTATTCGTCAGCGGCGTTACGAGAACATCTGATTCAGCACCGTGAGGTCGCCGGCGTCAAGTGCCCGCTGGATCATGTCGATGTGCTCCGGATTGCTGAACATCGCCGACAGCTCATCGGCCCAGATTGCGCGCATGGCATCGACGTCGCCTGCGTCTCCCGCCGCAGCCATCGCCTCGATCGCCTGCTGATACGGAATCTGCTGGAATCCAGCGGGTGCGTCATGAGGGTTGAAGTAAGGAACCCACGCAACATCGGGGTCGAGGCTGAGCCGCAGCACCTGACCCGGATGGATCGTACGCACATGGTTGAGCTGGGGGAGCCCGACCGCATAGTCGATGCAGAGTCGGTCCCCGATTGCGACCGGGGCGTCACCGGGCGCGACGGTGTACGACACGATGTTGCCGTCGTCATCGAGGCCGACGGTGCCTGTGGCGAACTCTCGGGGGCCCTGATCCACGAGCTTCCCACTGATATTCGCGCGCATTGTTCCGAAGTGAATCCGGGCCAGGAAGTGCGGGCAGGTATCGGCGTCGACGTCCGCTGCCGTCGGCGTCGCGCTCGGAAGCGGCGCTTGGCCTGCGGGCTTCGTCAACGGGTCAGCCGCCGGTGGTTCTGCCACAGAGGTGCAACCGACGAGCGTGATTGCGGCAAGCACCAGCGCAGAAGAGGTTGCCGAGAGCTTAGCGACGCTGGTGTTCATGCTTGCCCTCAATCGTCGAGAGTTCGGTGCGGGCTGAACCGCGGAATCCACCGGATGAAGCCGAGTGCGCCCAGGAACCCGATGATACCCATCGCGGCTGCGGCCACTGAGATCGACGCGATCGCTGTCACTCCTGAGACGAGCAGCGGTGCGGCAGCGCCACCGGCATCCGTCAGAGTCCGCCACGATCCGAGGAACGGCGCCGGATCATGCGCCGGGGCGGCATCCGCTCCGAGCGTCATCAGGATGCCGCTGGAGAGGCCGTTGCCCACTCCGAGGACGGCCGCCAGCATCCCGAACCACAACACAGCGGCATCGCCGTTGTGCGTGAACGAGAGCACGAGAAACCCTGCGCCCATCAGAACCATGGCGGGCATCGCCGCCCACAGTCTGCCGAACCGGTCCATCACCTGGCCGCTGACGTAGAACAGGGCGAAGTCGATGGCGCCGGACACGCCGACCACGAGCGCGATCGTCTGCGCATCCATTCCGAGCGAGACGCCCCACAGCGGAAGAAGCACCTGTCGGGCAGAGCGTGTTGCCGAAAGGCACGCGGCAGCGATACCCAGTCTGCTGAGCACCGCTCTGTGACGCCACATCGTGCGGAACACTCCGGCGCGCTCGAATGTCGGGATCGAGCCAGAGACCGCTTCGCCGGAGTCCTCGACGAGCATCGACGAGGATGCTGGGGCGATCGTCTTCTCCGGATCTGGCCCGAACAGCACGAGAACCACCATCACGGCCAGACACCCGAGGAAGAACCAGATCGCTGCGTGCTCATCGCCGAAGATCTGCAGGAGCGCGGCAGTGACAAACGGGCCCACGAAGATGCCGAGCCGGAAGCTCCCGCCCAGAAGGGCGAGCGCACGCGCGCGGAACGCCACAGGTACGCGGGTCGTCATGAACGCATGCCGGGCCAGTCCGAACGCCGCAGCACAGAAACCCAAGAGAAAGACGGATGCGGCGAACATCGCGATCACCGGTGCGAAAACCATGCCCATGACCGCGCCCATCGAGATGATGCCCGCGATGACCATCGTGTAGCGCTCGCCGATGCGCGCGACCGCCCATCCGGCGGGAAGATTTCCGCACAGCTGTCCGACAACCAGGGCTCCGGCGACGAGCGCCGCAGTGGCGACGTCCGCCCCCATGCTTGCGGCGATCACCGGAATGAGGGGGATGACAGCGCCCTCGCCCATTGAGAACAGGATTGTCGGCAGGTACACCATCGGGCCGAATCGCCTGAGCACCGTTGACGCGCTGTTCACCCGGTTCACGCTACCCGCCCGCAACTCCCAGCAGAGCACGATAGGCTGAGTCGTCATGCTCGAACTCGATCTCTCCGCCGAAATTCAGGCGCTCAGGCACACATACGGCGACATCAGCGAGGTCGTCGACGTCACGCGACTCCAGGCCGACATCGCAAGGCTCAGCGAGGAGGCCGGCGTCCCCGATCTCTGGGATGACCCGGAGAAGGCGCAGAAGGTCACCAGCGCGCTCAGCCACAAGCAGGCCGAGCTCAAGCGGGTGAGTGAGATCGGTCAGCGTCTGGATGACCTCGAGGTCCTCATCGACCTCGCCAATGAGATGGAAGACGAGGATTCCGCGGCCGAAGCGCGCGCAGAACTCGCAACCCTCGGCGTCGTCATCAACCAGCTCGAGGTGCAGACGCTCCTCGATGGCGAGTACGACGATCGCAGTGCCATCATCACCATCCGCTCGGGTGCCGGCGGCGATGACGCCACGGACTTCGCCGAAATGCTCATGCGCATGTATCTGCGCTGGGCGGAGCATCACAAGTACCCCGCGAAGGTCATGGACACGTCCTACGCCGAGGGCGCGGGCATCAAGTCGGCCACTTTCGAGATTGACGCCCCTTACGCTTTCGGCACCCTGTCGGTAGAAGCGGGCACGCATCGTCTTGCTCGCATCAGCCCGTTCGGCTCCGCAGACAAGCGGCAGACGTCATTCGCTGCAGTCGAGGTCATCCCGCTCATGGAAGAGGCGACTGAGGTCGACATCCCTGAGAACGACATCCGTGTCGACGTCTTCCGCTCTTCGGGCCCCGGTGGGCAGTCGGTCAACACGACCGACTCCGCCGTTCGCCTGACACACCTTCCCACGGGCATCGTCGTCTCGATGCAGAATGAGAAGTCGCAGATCCAGAACCGTGCTGCCGCCATGCGCGTGCTGCAGACGCGCCTTCTGCTGCTGCAGAAGGAAGAAGAAGCAGCGAAGAAGAAGGAGCTTGCGGGGAACATCACCGCGAGCTGGGGCGACCAGATGCGCTCGTACTTCCTCTACGGTCAGCAGCTTGTGAAGGACCTACGCACAGGACACGAGTCCGGAAACCCGGCATCCGTGTTCGACGGCAACCTCGATGACTTCATCTCGGCGGGCATCCGCTGGCGCAAGCGCCGGGAAGACGAAGACTGACGTCAGGGTGTCGCTCGCGGCAAGGCGCGCACCCGCGCTTAGGCTCATAAAGCCATGATTCGGTTCGAGAACGTCACCAAACGCTACCGCGGCACGAAGCGACCAGCCCTGGCGGGCGTCGACTTCGAGGTCGAGCGCGGCGAATTCGTCTTCCTCGTCGGCGCATCGGGGTCGGGTAAGTCCACCTGTCTGCAGCTGATGCTCCGCGAAGAGGTCCCCACGTCCGGACGCGTTGCCGTGCTCGGACGAGACCTTCGTTCGCTTGCCAACCGCAAGGTGCCATACTTCCGGCGCCATATCGGCTCTGTCTTCCAGGACTTCCGGCTGCTGTCGACGAAGACGGTGTTCCAGAACGTCGCCTTCACGCTGCAGGTCACCGGTTCCTCGCGAGGATTCGTGCAGCAGGCCGTGCCCGAAGCGCTCGCGTTGGTCGGTCTTGCCGGAAAAGAGAAGCGGATGCCGCATGAGCTCTCCGGCGGTGAGCAGCAGCGTGTGGCGATCGCTCGTGCGCTGGTGAACCGGCCCCAGGTGCTGCTGGCCGACGAGCCGACCGGAAACCTCGACCCGGCCACCTCGGTCGACATCATGCAGCTGCTTGCGCGGATCAACGCTGGCGGCACGACCGTGCTCATGGCAACCCACGAAGCGGCTTTCGTGGACCAGATGCAGCGCAGGGTGATCGAATTGCGCGACGGCGAGCTCGTGCGCGACGAGATCCACGGCGGTTACGGTGACCGATCGATGATTCCGCAGTTGGTGCCGCAGGAAGAGCGCGGCGCCGCCGCGACGGCGGCGCTCAGCGCAGTGCAGGAAGTCCAGCGTGAGACCGAATCGCTTGAGCCGCTCACTGCCGAGATGATCGCATCGATGAAGGCGGCACGCGATGCTGCGCCTTCCGTCGGTGATGCAGAGTCGTCTCCGACGAGCGCCAGACCGATCACTCGCCCGGTACTTCGGCCAGACGTCGACGTCGCTGAGCTCGGCGTCGCCGACAGACTCGGTCTGTCGCGCGCCGATGACGACGAGGAAGTAGGGCCCACCTCGTGAGAGTCGGACTGATTCTGATGGAGGCCCTCGGTGGCCTCCGTCGCAATATCTCGATGGTGATCTCCGTCGTGCTCGTGACTTTCGTGTCGCTGACCTTCGTCGGCGCGGCGATCCTCATGCAGGGCCAGATCTCGACGATGCGCGATTACTGGACCGAGCGCGCGCAGGTCGCGGTGTACATGTGCTCGCCGGTGACCGATACGGAGAAGACTCCGACCTGTATCGACGGCGAAGCAACCGATGAGCAGGTCGAGCAGGTGCAGAGCGAGCTCGAGGGCCCTGCGCTGAACGCTCTCATCACCGATTTCCGTTTCGAGACCAAGGCAGAGGCCTACGACAAGCTGCTCGATCAGCTCGGAGATGAGCAGGCGAGTGTGCTCACCGAAGATCAGATGTTCCAGAGCTTCTGGATCACTCTGAAAGATCCCAGTCAGTCGCAGGTCATCGTCGAGGCGTTCAGCGGCGTCAACGGCGTAGAGGAGGTACTGGATCAGCTCCAGTACCTTGATCCGCTCTTCTCCGCGCTGACGGTCGCCACCTACATCGCTGTCGGCATCGCCGTGCTGATGCTCATCGCTGCCGTGCTGCTGATTGCGACGACGATCCGATTGTCGGCGTACGCGAGACGCAAAGAGATCGGAATCATGCGCCTTGTCGGCGCGTCGAACCGATTCATCCAGACACCATTCGTGCTCGAGGGCGTTTTTGCGGCTTTCCTCGGCTCAGCCCTCGCGAGCGCGGCAGTGATCGCCGGCATGCACTTCGGCGTCGAAGGATATCTGAAGGGTCGGGTGCCCTTCATCACTACCTGGGTCAGCATGCAGGATGCCATCATCGTCGTACCGATCCTGATTGCGATCGGTGTGATCCTCGCGGCTCTCTCGGCAGGGTTCGCGATCCGCAGGTGGCTGCGCACCTAGTAAGCTGGGACGCTTGTCAGCTGGAAGATTGGAACCGTCATGCCCAGGGAACGCGGGGAGAAGGTCATCGCGACCAACCGTCGCGCCCGTCACGACTACAACATCGAGAAGTCGTACGAGGCGGGCATGGTGCTCACCGGCACCGAGGTGAAGTCGTTGCGCCAAGGGCGCGCGAATCTCTCTGACGGTTACGCCTTCATCAAGGCAGGTGAGATCTTCCTCGATTCGGTGCACATCCCGGAGTACTCGCAGGGGCACTGGACGAATCACTCGGCCAAGCGCGTGCGCAAGCTTCTCATGCACCGCGAGGAGATCCACAAGCTCGAGCACGCGGTCTCTGCCGGCGGGTACACGCTCGTGCCGCTGAAGCTGTACTTCCTCGATGGCAGAGCCAAGGTCGAGATCGCTCTTGCCAAGGGCAAACGCGAGTTCGACAAGCGTCAGACGCTCCGCGAGCGTCAGGACACCCGCGAAGCAGCGCGCGCCATGCGGTTGCGCAACCGCATGGGCGACTAGCGCTCAGGCTCAGAAGCCGAAGGCCCGACCTAGAAACGCGATTTCGCGCTCGAGTGCATCGATGATCGTCTCCGCTCGCCGGAATCCGTGACCCTCTCCGGGATAAAGCACGTATTCGTGCGCGACACCGCGCAGAGCCAGCGCGTCACGGATCGCCTCTGACTGCGCGGGAGGGACGACCCGGTCGTCCTCGCCCTGCAGCAGCAGCACTGGCACGTCGATTCGATCGACGTGCGTGAGCGGCGAGCGGTCGATGTACACCTCTTCGGCTTCGGGCAGGGGCCCGACGAGACCGTCGACGTAGTGCTTCTCGAAGTCATGGGTGTCTTGCGCCAGCATCCGCAGATCGGCGACCCCGTACCTGCTGATGCCGGCGCTGAAAACTCCACCGCGCACAAGCGCGGAGAGCACGGTCCATCCGCCGGCAGATCCGCCGCGAATCGCGATTCGGGCGGGATCGGCGCGGCCGGACTCTGCAAGACCGCGAGCGGCGGCGAGCACGTCGTCCACATCGACGATGCCCCACTGGCCATCGAGACGCTCACGATAGTCGCGACCGTAACCGGTTGATCCGCCGTAGTTCACATCGAGCACGCCGATTCCCCGGCTCGTGTAGAACGCGATGGCCGCGGAAGCTGCGCCGGCCGCGTGTGCGGTCGGACCGCCGTGCACGAAGACGATGTACGGAGGTCGCTCGCTGTCGGGTGCGGACGCTTCGGGGTTGGCCGGCGCGTAGTCGAAAGCATGCACAGGTCCGTGCGTCCCCTCGATCGTGATCTGGGGGGCAGACGGCATCCAGCGGGGATCGGTGGGCGCGCCTCCGCGGATGGCGACGACCTCGCCGGAATCGACGTCCACACTCCACAGGCCAGCGGTGACGGCTGCGCCGCCGCCGGAGAGGAGCACGCGAGTGCCCGTGGCGTCATCGACGCTGATGTGCGCACTCGCGGGCATATCAAGCGCACGCGCAGTGCCGTCGGTGCCGATCACCACAACCTCGTCTGAACCGTTGGTGCGCACGGCGACGATACGGCTGTCGGCGAGCGGTTGGTACCAGCGATTGCCGAGTACCCACAGTCCATACCCGGTGTCGGCATCGGCAGGGGCGAATGGCGTCGGCTCCGATGCGCGGATGCCGTCCAGCTGCAGTCGCTGAAGCGCCCAGCGACCAGTCGGGTCGTCTGCGTACATGAGTTCGGTGTCACTCAGCCATTCCGGCTGCAGGCAGGCACGGGCGTGTGTGGAGGCGAGGGCGCCGTCATCGAGGGACATGACGCGCAGCGCCGCGCTCTGCCACGGCATCTGGCCATCTGGCCACTGCACCCAGGCGATGCGCGTGCCATCCGGTGAGAGCGCGGGGTGCGCGTAGAACGCATTTCCTTCGGTGATGACCCGCACGTGTGTGTTGTCGTCAGCCGCCGAGCCATCAGTGGGGATCTCGATGATCGCGCGAAGGTGCGGATCGACTGTCAGATCCTCGCGGACTGCGAGAATTCGGCCGTTCTGCACTCGAAGGCCGCCATGGTTCGGACCGGGAGCGGTGAGTGGGCGCGGCTCTTCGCCCGGGCGCCTCGCGTACACCCGCTGATCGCCTGCGTCGACGAAGAGCAACGTGCGCTCGGCATCCGCGGTCCATGCCCCGCCGCCGTACTCGTGAACGCGCGACCGCGCGCTCCACGGTGCGGGGAGCAATACCTCTCCCGTGGAGCTGCGTACCGTCACCCGTCCCTTCTCGGCGGGGACGGATTCACCCCACCACACCTCGTCGCCGACGAAACGGGCTCCGTCGATCTTCGGGCTGGATGCGGCGATGTCAGCGGGTGCGAATGGCGATGGCCAGGTTCCATACGGGTGGGACATGCTTCGAGCCTATGCGGGACGACCGACATGCGAGCTCATGCCGATCTGCCCCGGCGCGGATGCGGCCGCGGCGGAAAGATCAGACCGCGCGCAGCACTGCAACGACCTTGCCGAGCACGACGGCATCATCGCCGAGGATGGGCTCGAACGAGGTGTTGCGGGGGAGTAACCAGGTGTGACCGTCGCGCTGACGGAATGTCTTGATGGTCGCCTCGCCATCGAGCATCGCCGCGACGATCTCTCCGTTCTCCGCGGTGTTCTGCGTGCGCACGACGACCCAGTCGCCGTCGCAGATGGCGGCGTCGATCATCGACTCGCCGGATACCTTGAGCATGAACAGGTCGCCCTTGCCGACCAACTGTCGGGGGAGCGGGAAGATCTCATCGACCTGCTGGTCTGCGGTGATGGGGATTCCGGCCGCGATCTGACCGACCAGCGGCACCATCGCCGCATCGCCCACGGGAGTCGTGGAGTCCGCCGGGTTCTCGCCGCTCGTGCCAGGAAGGTCGATGAGCACTTCCATGGCGCGCGTCTTTCCCGGATCGCGACGCAGATAGCCGCTGAGCTCGAGCTGCCCGAGCTGATGGGTGACGCTCGAGAGCGACTTCAGCCCCACCGCATCGCCGATCTCGCGCATGCTCGGCGGGTAGCCGTACTTCGCGATCGAGGTCTGGATGACCTCGAGGATGGCCATCTGCTTCGGGCTGAGACTCTTGCGCCGACGAGTGCGAGGCGCCTCGGCGTCGGTGGCGGAGATGTCGCTCATGGTGCTCCTTCGTGCGCGATTCCGGGGCTGCTCTTCGAATGTCTGTGGCCCGTGGTGGGGTGTGGTTATCGAAACCGTATCCGAGAAACCGCCTGATTCGGAAGATCTGTTCGAGCGTGTCCGATGTTTTGGTTGCTCGGTTTCGAATAAATCTTGACAGATGTTCGAATTCGAATATATATTCGGTACGTAGCTTCGCATTCGTCGCTCCCGGCCGAGTGCCGAATGCGAACGCTACGCCAAAGAGGCAGAGGAGAAACCCATGAGCACGATCAGCATCGCAGCCCCGGCAGTCCACCCCGTTCGCTCAGCGACACGGCTCCGACTGACGACGCGTGGTCGCCGTGTGGTGACCGCTCTTGCGGCCCTCCCTCTTGCTGCGGGAATCGCGTTTGCGGCGATCGGCGGCGGATCAGCGATCGCATCGGGCGACGTCGTGCAAACGGCCTCCTTCGAGACGGTTACGGTCATGCCTGGCGACACGCTCTGGTCCATCGCGGAGTCTGTGGCACCGGCCGTCGACCCTCGCGCCGTGATCAGCGACATTCAGCGTCTCAACGCGCTGGGGCATGGCTCACTCCAGGTGGGTCAGCAGCTGGCGCTGCCTGCCGAGTACGCAGGCTGATCGCGCCGCTAAAATGAGGAGGGTGACTTCACTTGGTGATCTGCCCCTCCGCGACGATCTTCGCGGTCTCACTCCGTATGGCGCACCGCAGGCGCCGCTCGCCGTTGCGCTGAACGTCAACGAGAACACGCATCCCGTCCCCGACGAGGTGGCAAGCGACATTCTCGATGGCATCGCAGTGGCGCTGCGCGAAGTGAATCGTTACCCAGATCGAGAGTTCACTGCGCTCCGTGAAGCCTTCGCAGAGTACTTGGGCCACGGGCTCGAGGTCGATCAGATCTGGGCAGGTAACGGGTCGAACGAGGTGCTGCAGCACATCATGCAGGCCTTCGCCGGCCCTGCCCGAACGGTGTTCGGTTTCGCGCCGACCTACTCCATGTACCCGCTCCTCGCGCAGGGGACAGGTGCGAAGTGGATCGCCGGCATTCGTGAGGCCGACTACACGATCACTGCAGAAGACGCCGCAGCGCAGGTCGAGCAGGCCGATCCTGATGTCGTGATCCTCTGCACGCCCAACAACCCCACCGGCACCCCTCTCGGCCTCGACGTGATCGAAGCCGTCTATGAGGCAGCGCGCGGCGTGGTGATCGTCGACGAGGCGTACTTCGAGTTCGCCCCGCGTGACGCGGTGTCCGCGCTGACTCTGCTCGAGGGGCGCCCTCGCTTGGCCGTCTCGCGCACGATGAGCAAGGCCTTCGCCTTCGCCGGCGCGCGAGTCGGGTATCTGGCCGCTGATCCGGCATTCATCGACGCGCTGCGGCTCGTGCGTCTTCCGTACCACCTGAGCGCCCTCACACAGGCGGCCGCAGTAGCCGCATTGCGCAACTCCGAGACCATGCTCGGCATGGTCGACGAGATCGTCGCACAGCGCGATCGGATCACAGCGACACTCGAAGCTCTGGGCTACGAGCCACACAAGTCGTGGTCGAACTTCGTGCTGTTCGGCGGCGTCGCTGACCCTCGCGCGACGTTCGAATCACTGTACGAGCGTGGGGTGCTCGTGCGCGATGTCGGGATCCCGAATCACCTGCGTGTCTCTGCCGGTACTGAGGCGGAGACGACGGCGTTCCTTGACGCGCTGGCCTCGATAGACTCGGCGTCATGAGCGCTTCTCGCACCGCGTCCCGCACGCGCAGCACTTCTGAGTCTTCCGTCGAGCTCGAACTGAACCTCGACGGCACAGGTCGCAGCAGCATCGACACCTCTGTGCCTTTCTTCGATCACATGCTCACGGCGTTCGCCAAGCACTCACTCACGGACCTGACGATTCGTGCAACGGGTGACACGCACATCGACGCGCACCACACCGTCGAAGACGTATCGATCGTCCTCGGGCAGGCCATTGCCGAGGCCCTCGGCGACAAGTCGGGCATCGCACGTTACGGTGACGCTCTTGTGCCGCTCGACGAAGCGCTCGCGCAGGCCGTTGTCGACATCAGTGGACGCCCCTTTCTCGTGCACAGCGGCGAGCCCGTGGGGTTCGAACACCACCTGATCGGTGGCCACTTCACGGGATCCCTCGTGCGGCACTCGTTCGAAGCGATCGCATTCCATGCAGGCCTCACGGTGCATGTACGTGTTCTCGGTGGGCGCGACCCGCACCACATCGCCGAGGCGGAGTACAAGGCGTTCGCCCGCGCGTTCCGCGAGGCCAAGACGCTCGATCCGCTGGTTGAGGGGATCCCCTCGACCAAGGGAGCTCTATGACAAAGCCCACGGTCGTCGTCTACGACTACGAATCAGGCAACGTGCACTCCGCGGTCAAGGCATTGATCGCTGCGGGAGCCGACGCGAAGCTTTCCGGCGACCGCGACGAGGCGCTGGAGGCTGACGGACTGTTCGTTCCCGGCGTCGGGGCTTTCGCCGCGGTGCGTGCGGCGCTGCTCGCACGCGGCGGCGATGAGATCATCGACCGACGCCTCGCTGGCAGCCGACCGGTGCTCGGCGTCTGCGTCGGGATGCAGGTGCTCTTCTCTCACGGCGTCGAGCGCGGTCAGAATGTCGAAGGGCTGGGGGAGTGGCCGGGAACGGTCACTGAACTGAATGCGCCAGTGCTCCCGCACATGGGATGGAACACCGTCTCTCCGGATACGGGCAGCGTGCTGTTCCGCGGAATCGAAGACGAGCGTTTCTACTTCGTCCACTCGTTCGCAGCCCAGCAGTGGGAACTCGACGTCATTCCACCCTTTCCGAGGCCGAAGCTGACCTGGACGACTTACGGCGATCCCTTCCTTGCCGCCGTCGAGAACGGACCTCTCTCTGCGACCCAATTCCACCCCGAGAAGTCGGGTGAAGCAGGCATCCGCCTGCTCAAGAACTGGGTTGAGAGTCTTTGAAGACGTCGGCGTTTTTGAACCCGGCGTCACGTCGGGCTAATGTCGGGTGTCGTGCCCGGCATCCGGTGCACTCCACTCACCTGAGGATGACATGAACGACTTCGCGTCCACTCCCAAACTCACTCTTCTTCCGGCCGTCGATGTGGCCGGTGGCAAGGCGGTCCGCCTCACCCAGGGTGAGGCAGGATCCGAGACGAGCTACGGCGACCCGTTGGACGCCGCTGCCGAGTGGGTCGATCAGGGCGCGGAGTGGATCCACCTCGTCGACCTCGACGCTGCTTTCGGGCGCGGCAGCAACACTGCCGTCCTGCGCAAGGTGATCAAGCAGCACCGTCACGTGAACATCGAGCTCTCCGGCGGGATCCGCGATGACGCGAGCCTCGAGGCCGCTCTGGAGAGCGGCGCAGCGCGCATCAACCTCGGTACCGCAGCTCTTGAGAACCCGGAGTGGGCAGCCGACGTGATCAGCCGCTACGGCGAAGCTGTGGCCGTGGGACTCGACGTGCGCGGCACCACGCTCGCCGCTCGCGGATGGACGAAAGAGGGCGGAGACCTCTGGGAGGTTCTCGAGCGGCTCGAGGATGCCGGCTGCAGTCGCTACGTCGTCACCGACGTCACCAAGGACGGGACCCTGCGCGGACCGAACCTCGACCTGTTGCGCGAAGTGACCTCTCGTACCCCGAAGCCCGTCGTCGCATCGGGCGGGATCTCGAGCCTCGACGACATCATCGCGCTGCGCACGCTCGTGCCTCTCGGGGTCGAGGGTGCCATCGTCGGTAAGGCGCTCTACGCTGGCGCGTTCACGTTGGCTGAGGCGCTGGATGTCGCAGGCTCCTGACGACGGCGGCGACCACGGAAACACTGGCGATTCCGCCGGCGTCCCGTGGGAAGGGCGCAGTTTCGAGTCGAATCCGCATGCCGCGGACGACGGCTCCGCCGACCCGGCACTGCTCGCGGCTCTGCTGCGCTTTCGCGCGGGGGAGGGGAGCGAGATCGAAGTCGTGGATGCCTTCCGCAATGCGCGAGTGCTGATCCCGCTCATCGCTGAGAAGGGTGAAGAGGGCGTAGCCCCGAGCGGTCTGGCTGTCGACAAGACGCAAGAGCTGTCGATCGTGACGGTGTCGGCACCCGACGGGCGACGCGTCCAGCCGGTGTTCTCCTCCGTCGAGGCGATGCGGAAGTGGGATGCCGCGGCGCGACCGATCCCGGTCGAGGCCGTGCGTGCAGCACTTGCGGCATCCTCAGAGGACACCGATCTCATCGTTCTCGATCCGACCTCGCCGACTGAGTTCGTGATCCGTCGACCTGCGGTCTGGGCAGTCGCCCAGGGGCATGCCTGGGAACCGAGTCACCTCTCGCCCGAGGTGTTCTCAGCTCTCCAGGAGAGCGTTGCTCACGAACTGGCCGTGATCGATGTGTCAGTTGCTTCCGGTGACCCGGACGCGCGCTTGCATGGCCCTGAGCTCGTCGTCGTCCTTGAGCTCGTCGACGGCCTCGAACGCGAGGTCCTCGACGCAGTGCTGGCGCGACTCGCTCAGCGCTGGGCGTCCGATGACCGCATCGCGGTGCTCGCGGACTCGTTGACGGTCAAGCTCCGCCGCGCTAGTTGACCGGACCGGTCCACTTCTCGCCGGGCCCCTTGCCGATCGGGTCGGGGATGGTGGATGCTTCGCGGAATGCCAGCTGCAGTGAGCGTAGGCCGTCTCGCAGCGAACGAGCGTGCATGTCGCTGATCTCGGGAGCCGCAGCGGTGATCAGACCCGCGAGCGAGTTGATCAGCTTGCGCGCCTCATCGAGGTCCAGCTGCGAATCGGGGTCGTCGGCAAGGCCCAGCTTGACGGCCGCCGCGCTCATCAGGTGCACGGCAGTGGTCGTTATCACCTCGACTGCGGGAACATCCGCGATGTCGCGAGTGGCAGCGGATGCCGCGTCCTCTTGCTGCTGCCAGCGCTCGTTGCGCTCGTCGTGGCCATGATCATGAGCAGGAATCGTCACTTCGCCTTGCCTTCTGTTAGACTTTGGCGGGCTTCGGGGCGTAATGCTCCGAGTCGAAAGAGGATTCACTTCCCACCCGCGCTTGCCGTTCCAGGCTACCGGGTCTTGTACTCCGCCGGTTCACGCCGGTAGATCGGACGATGTCCGGTGTTCAGGGTGCGAAGCCGACGTCTGAATGTCGGCGGGTGGGTAGGCGTCTCCGTTTTCACGGTGCGTCGCAGAATGCGTCGCAGTGGCCAATCCCATCGTCTAAGGAGTTCCGCATCAGCGATCCCCGTACCAATGAGCGCATCCGCGTCCCCGAGGTCCGCCTCGTCGGCCCCGCGGGTGAGCAGATCGGCGTTGTCGCCATCCAGGTCGCGCTCCGCCTCGCGCAGGAAGCCGACCTCGACCTCGTCGAGGTTGCCCCCAACTCGAAGCCGCCCGTGGTCAAGATCATGGACTACGGCAAGTTCAAGTACGAGGCTGCCCAGAAGGCGAAGGAAGCTCGCCGCAACCAGGCGAACACGATCCTCAAGGAAGTCCGCTTCCGACTGAAGATCGAAGCTCACGACTACACGACCAAGCTCAAGCGCGCCGAGGGCTTCCTCAAGGCCGGCGACAAGGTCAAGGCAATGATCCTGTTCCGCGGTCGTGAGCAGTCCCGCCCAGAGCAGGGCGTCCGTCTGCTGCGCAAGTTCGCTGAGGACGTCGCCGAGCTCGGCACTGTCGAGTCCAACCCGACGATCGACGGACGAAACATGGTCATGGTGGTTGCACCCCTCAAGAACAAGTCCGATGCGAAGGCCGAGCAGAATGCTGTCCGTGTCGCGAACAAACAGGCTGCTCGTGACGCACGCACGTCCGACGAGTCTGAAGAAAAGCCTGCGGAGTAACGCCGCACTCACACTCCCGCATTGCGCGGGTTGACACCGTCGCCTGAAAAGGCGCCACACGAAGGAAGAGAAGATGCCGAAGCAGAAGACCCACTCGGGTGCTAAGAAGCGCTTCAAGATCACTGGTAGCGGCAAGCTGAAGAAGCAGCAGGCCGGTATGCGCCACAACCTCGAGCACAAGTCGAGCCGCCGCACGCGCCGCCTCAACCAGGACCAGGTGCTCTCGAAGGCCGACACCAAGGTCGCGAACAAGCTTCTCGGCCGCGGCTGAGCGCGACGCAAGCACGAATAGGAACACAGGAAAATGGCAAGAGTCAAGCGGGCGGTAAACGCCCACAAGAAGCGTCGGGTCATCCTCGAGCGCGCCAAGGGTTACCGCGGTCAGCGTTCGCGCCTCTACCGCAAGGCCAAAGAGCAGGTCATCCACTCGCTGGTCTACTCGTACCGTGACCGTCGCAAGCGCAAGGGCGACTTCCGTCGTCTGTGGATCCAGCGCATCAACGCTGCTGCCCGCCAGAACGGCATCACGTACAACCGCTTCATCCAGGGCCTCGGCCTCGCGGGTGTCCAGGTCGACCGTCGCATGCTCGCTGAGCTCGCGGTGAACGAGCCGGCAACCTTCGTGTCGCTCGTCGAGACGGCCAAGAAGGCTCTGCCTTCGGACGTCAACGCGCCGAAGTCGGCAGCGTAAGCTTCCACTCGCGAACGGGTGCTCTCCTTCGGGAGAGCGCCCGTTCTGCATTCACCCGCCCGTATCCGTAGACTGAGCACGTGCTGGAGAATCCGCGGTCCCCCCGTGTCCGAGCCGTTGCGAAACTCACCAAGCGCAGCGCACGAACAGATACTGGTCTCTTCCTGCTCGAAGGCCCGCAGGCGGTCCGTGAGGCGCTCTCATATCGCCCGGATGCCATCGTTGAACTCTTCGCGACGCAGACGGCATGGGAGAAGCACGCTGACCTGCGTGCAGCGACCGCCGAGCAAGGTGTGCGCGTCGAGTTCGTCACAGATGACGTGCTCAGTGCGATGGCCGACACTGTCACACCTCAGGGTGTGGTCGCCGTCAGCCGCCAGATTCCCACGGCACTGGACGATATCTTCGCGGCTTCCCCCCGACTGGTCGCGATCTGTGAAGAGGTGCGCGATCCCGGCAACCTCGGCACGATCATCCGCGCAGCGGACGCGGCAGGCGCGGATGCTGTCGTACTCACCGGACGCACGGTCGACCCCTACAACCCGAAGGTGGTGCGCTCCACGACAGGTTCGCTGTTTCACCTCCCGGTGTCCATCGGCGGGGATCTCGAAGACGTGGTTGAGCGTGCACACGCGGCGGGCCTCATCATTCTCGCCGCGGACGTGAAGGGCGATGACCTGCTCGCCGCACGCGCCGAGGGGGTGCTGACACAGCCGACAGCGTGGTTGTTTGGCAATGAGGCCCGCGGCCTTGAAGAGTCGTCCCTGGCGTTTGCCGACCATGTGCTCAAGCTGCCGATCTTCGGGCGAGCGGAATCGCTCAATCTCGCTACAGCGGCGAGCGTCTGCCTGTACGAGAGCGCCTTCTCCCAGCGGGCCGCTGACGGCGACTGAGAATATCGGTGGGTTACAAGTGGGTAACCCGCACGTGCTGGCCCTGGTTCCCGAGCCGGTGTGCTTCTAGTGTGGGGGAATGACCCAGACTGGCGCGCCACTTGTCGTGGTGGACAACGTTCAGAAGCACTACGGCGATTTTCAGGCCCTGACCGATATCAGCCTGACGGTGCATTCGGGCGAGGTGGTGGTCGTGATCGGGCCATCCGGCTCAGGAAAATCGACGCTCTGCCGCACGATCAACCGTCTTGAGACGATCACGAGCGGCACGATCTCGATCGACGGCAATGAACTGCCCGCAGAGGGCAAAGGCCTCGCCAAGCTGCGCGCCGACGTCGGCATGGTCTTCCAGTCGTTCAACCTGTTCGCGCACCTGACCATTCTCGAGAACGTCACTCTCGGACCGATCAAGGTCCGGGGGTTGTCGAAGGCGAACGCCGAGAAGGAGGCGATGGCGCTCCTTGAACGCGTCGGCGTGGCCCAGCAGGCGTCGAAACTGCCCGCACAGCTCTCCGGCGGACAGCAGCAGCGTGTCGCGATCGCCCGCGCCCTGGCGATGCACCCGAAGGTCATGCTCTTCGACGAACCAACCAGCGCCCTCGACCCCGAGATGATCAACGAGGTCCTCGATGTCATGGTGCAGCTGGCGAAAGAGGGGATGACGATGATCGTCGTCACTCACGAGATGGGCTTCGCGCGCAAGGCAGCTGACCGTGTGGTGTTCATGGCCGACGGTCAGATCGTCGAAGAGGCGACTCCGGAAGAGTTCTTCACGAACCCTCAGAGCAGCCGCGCCAAAGACTTCCTCTCCAAGCTCCTCACCCACTGATCTCTTCTCATACACAGCACCCAGCACACGAAGGAGACGCAATCATGCGACGCACACGCACACTGGCGGGAATCGGAATCGCCGCGGCAGCGCTGTTGGCCCTGACCGCCTGCAACAGCGGCACGCCGACGGAGCCGGGCAGCGACGGCGGAGACGCCAGCGCAGAGCCCTCTACCTGGTTCGAGGTCGCCAGCGACGTCCAGCTCGAAGGCAGCCCGACTTTCGACGAGATGGTCGAGGCCGGCAAGGTCACCATCGGTGTCAAGGAAGACCAGCCGAACCTCGGCTACCTCGATGTCACCACCAACGAACGTGCCGGCTTCGACATCGACATCGCTCGGTGGATCGCGGCATCCCTAGGCTTCGACGAGGAGCAGATCGAGTACAAGCCGATCGCGTCGGCCAACCGTGAGCAGGCGATCGTGAACGGTGACATCGACTACTACGTCGGCACCTACTCGATCACTGACAAGCGCAAGGAGCAGATCGACTTCGCTGGTCCCTACTTCATCACCGGCCAGGGCTTCCTCGTCGGCGTAGACAGCGACATCACCGATGTGAAGGATGTCTCCGACTTCAACGGCAAGACCGTGTGCTCGGCGACGGGTTCCACCCCGATCCAGAACATCAAGGAGAACTACCCCGAGATCAAGACCGAGGAGTACGACCTGTACTCCGCGTGCGTCGAAGACCTCATCAACGGCAAGGTCGACGCCGTCACGACCGACCAGGCGATTCTGATCGGCTACGCGGCCAAGTACCCGGACGAGGTCAAGGTCGTCGGCGAGCTATTCACCGAGGAGCGCTACGGCGTCGGACTCCCGAAGGGCGATACTGTCCTTCTCGACCACATCAACACCCTCTTCACCGATGGCGGCGACATCTGGCAGGCAATCTTCGACAAGAACCTCGGTTCGTCGGGAATCGAAGTCGAGCAGCCTGCTGTCGACTGAGTGATCTCAGGGGCGATTCCATCTTGGGATCGCCCCTCTCAACCTTCTGAAGGGGAGGACGACGCGTGGACGTCATCTTCGGGAACCTCGATCTCTGGGGCGAGGCCTTGGGCAACACCCTCTTGGTGTTCGTCTTCGGCGGCATCATCGCCCTTGTGCTCGGGCTGATCATCGGCGCGATGCGCGTCTCCCCGGTCCCGGTGGCGCGTGCAATCGGGACGGCCTATGTCAACATCATCCGCAACACCCCGTTGACGCTTGTCTTCTTCTTCTTCGTCTTCGGTTATCCCGTGCTCGGGCTGCCGAACCTCTCCAACACCGTGCTCGGCATCCTGGCGATCGGCATCTACACCGCCACCTACGTCGCCGAGACTCTGCGCGCCGGCATCAGCACGGTCCCTGTTGGCCAGGCCGAGGCGGCCCGAGCGATCGGCCTTCCATTCGGACAGGTGATGTCGCTGGTCATCCTGCCGCAGGCCTTCCGCTCCGTCGTTCCGCCGATGATGAGCGTGTTCATCGCGCTGCTGAAGAACACCACGGTTGCCGCAGGATTCTCGATCGGTGAGCTCGCGGCCCTGCGAGCGACGATCAACGACTCGCATGATCGAGCGGGCAGCCCGATGGAGGTTCTCCTCTGGGTCGCCGTCATCTTCGTCATCATGGTGCTGCTCATGAGCTGGGTCCAGCGCTATCTCGAGAACCGATGGAGGATCGCGCGATGACTTCTGTCCTCTACGACGTCCCCGGCCCGCGGGCACGGCGACGCAATGGCCTCCTGGCGATCGCGACTGTCGTTCTCGTCGCCGCCGTTGTCGGCTTCCTCATCTACCGCATGGCTGTCTCTGGACAGTTCGCGCCGGCGAAGTGGTACGTATTCACCTTCTCCACGGTGTGGGAGCAGATCCTCGAGGCGCTCGGGAACACACTTGCTGCCTTCGCCGTCGCCGCGATCCTCAGCCTCACGCTTGGCTTCGTCCTTGCGATCGGGCGAGTTTCCGACCACGCGTGGGTGCGCGTTCCTGTCACTGCGATCACCGAAATCTTCCGCGCCGTGCCGGTGCTGGTCATGATGATGCTGCTGTACTACGGCCTTCCGAGCATCGGCATCAAGATGGACCCGTACTGGGCTGTCGTGATCGCACTCATGGTCTATAACGGTTCCGTGCTGGCCGAGGCTCTGCGTGCGGGTATCGAGTCGCTTCCGCGGGGTCAGAAGGAAGCAGGCTACGCGATCGGGCTTCGCAAGAGCGGCGTGATGCGACTGATCCTGCTGCCTCAGGCGATCCGCGCAATGCTCCCGGTGATCGTGGCTCAGCTCGTCGTCACGATGAAGGACACCGCGCTCGGGTTCATCATCACCTACCCGGAGCTGTTGTACTACGCCAAGCTGCTCAGCTCGCAGGAGGGGCGTCCGATCCTGCAGTCGGCAATCGTCATCGGTGGCATCTACATCGTGATGTGTCTGATCCTGTCAGGCATTGCGAAGTGGGTCGAGATCAAGACCCGTCACTCGCCGAAGCTGAAGGTCATCGCCGCAGACAACGCCGCGGTTATGCACGAGGGGACCGACACCGAGATCATCGCGGCCCAGAAGGGCACGGGCAAGTTCGACGGGAACAGCACCGGCGGGGGAATCTGACGCACACCCCCGGTAGACTCGGTTCTCGTGTCAGACGCTCCAGAAATCACTCCAGAGGCGGTGGAATCCGCCGTCGCCGCCGCTCTCGACGCGATCGGTGCCGCCGCCAGCACCGCAGAGCTGAAAGCCGCCCGCGCCGCGCATGTCGCAGAAGGGTCGCCGCTGGCGGTTCTGAACGCATCGATGCGTCAGGTTGCGCCCGAGCACAAGGCCGCCTTCGGCAAGCTGATCGGCCAGGGCCGCGGCCAGGTCACTCAGGCTATGGCGGCGAAGGAGACGGAGCTCGCTGAGGCAGAGCTGGCTGCGCGGCTCGAAGACGAGCGCGTTGACATCACCGCCGTCGCATCGCGCACGCGCGTCGGAGCGCGGCATCCGCTGCCTCTGCTGCAGGAAGAGATCTCTGACATCTTCGTCAGCATGGGCTGGGAGGTCGCCGAAGGCCCCGAGCTCGAGCACGAGTGGTACAACTTCGACGCTCTGAACCTCGATCCTGACCACCCGGCGCGGCAGATGCAGGACACCTTCTACGTCGACCCCGCGAGCCGCCATCTGGTCATGCGCACGCAGACGAGCCCTGTCCAGATGCGCACGATGCTCACCCGCGAGGTGCCGATCTACGTCATCTCACCCGGCCGCGTATTCCGCACCGACGAGTACGACGCCACCCACCTGCCGGTCTTCACTCAGGTGGAGGGCCTCGTGGTCGACGAGGGCATCACGATGGCGCACCTCAAGGGCACCCTCGATCACCTCGCACGCCAGCTCTTCGGCGCCGAGGCGAAGACGCGCCTGCGCACCAACTTCTTCCCGTTCACCGAGCCGTCGGCGGAGTTCGACCTGTGGCACCCCACCTTCAAGGGCGGCGCCCGCTGGATCGAGTGGGGCGGCTGCGGCATCGTCAACCCCAACGTGCTCCGGGCGGCGGGAATCGATCCCGAGATCTACAGCGGGTTTGCGTTCGGGATCGGCGTTGAGCGGGGACTGATGTTCCGCAGCGATGTACAGGACATGCGCGACATGGCCGAAGGCGATGTGCGCTTCAGCGAGCAGTTCGGGATGGTGGTGTGATGCGCGTCCCGCTTTCGTGGTTGCGTGAGTACGTCGAGATGGCACCGGATGCCACGGCTGAGGACGTCTTCGCCTCGCTGGTGTCCGTCGGGTTCGAAGAGGAAGAGCTGCACGGCTTCGAGATCGAAGGCCCTGTCGTCATCGGGCAGGTGCTCTCCTTCGAGGAGGAGCCGCAGAAGAACGGCAAGACCATCCGCTGGTGCCAGGTCGACGTCGGTGAGGAGAACGGTGGGGTCCGCGGCATCGTCTGCGGTGCCGCCAACTTCGCCGTCGGGGACAAGATCGTGGCGACTCTTCCCGGCTCGACCCTCCCGGGGCCGTTCCCGATCGCCGCGCGCAAGACCTACGGGCATGTCTCTGACGGCATGATCGCCTCCGCTCGAGAGCTCGGACTCGGCGATGAGCATGACGGCATCCTGATTCTCTCCTCGCTCGGCCTTGACGCACCGGTCGGCACCGATGCGATCGCGTTGCTGCACCTGGACGACGAGGCCGTCGAGATCAACGTCACGCCTGATCGTGGCTACGCATTCTCGATCCGTGGTGTGGCGCGCGAGTACTCGCACGCCACCGGCGCCGACTTCCGCGATCCCGCAGCCCACGAGTGGGATGACGTGCAGCCTGGCACCGGGTTCCTGCTCGCCGTGGATGCAGAGCCGATCCGTGAGGGCAAGCCGGTGCAGGAGTTCGTTGCGCGCGCGGTGCGCGACGTCGATCCCTCCCGCCCGACGCCGCCCTGGATGGTCGCGCGCCTGTCGCTCGCCGGCATCCGTTCGCTCGGCATCCTCATCGACATCACCAACTACGTGATGCTCGAACTGGGAAACCCGATCCACGGTTACGACCTCGACAAGCTCTCCGGTGGCATCACGGTTCGCCGTGCCACCGCGGGGGAGAAGCTCACGACGCTCGACGGGCAGGAGCGCAAGCTCCACGTCGAGGACCTGCTGATCACCGACGAGTCCGGTCCGATCGGGCTCGCCGGGGTCATGGGCGGCGGCACGACCGAGATGACGGATGCCACGCGCAACGTGCTCATCGAGGCCGCGATCTTCGACCCGATCTCGATCGCCCGCTCCGCGCGCAGGCACAAGCTGCCCAGCGAGGCCTCCAAGCGCTTCGAGCGCGGGGTCGACCCGCTGATCCCGTTCGTCGCGGCCAAACGCGCAGCCGACCTCATGGTCGACCTCGCCGGCGGACGGATCGACGAGCTCGGCGGCGCGCTGTACGGCGAGTTCGAGATCGCCGGCATCGACCTGCCAGCAGAGTTCGTCCCTGGGCTCATCGGTGTGGACTACACCGATCAGGAGATCGTCGACGCGCTCGAGACGATCGGCGCGGAGGTCACTGAGACTGCTGAAGGATGGCAGGTCATTCCGCCGAGCTGGCGGCCAGACCTCACCGACAAGTGGACGCTGGCCGAAGAGGTTGCGCGCATCCACGGACTCGACCGCATCCCCTCCGTGCTGCCGGTGCCGCCGGCAGGGCGCGGCCTTACCGCTGCGCAGCTCGGTCGTCGCCGTATTGCGAACGCGCTTGCGGCTGCGGGACTTGTCGAGACGCCGACCTTCCCGTTCACGACCGATGCGCTCAACGACCTGCACGGCTCCGTCTCGGGGGAGAAGCAGCCCAGCATCAAGCTCGCGAATCCGCTCGATGGCCAGGTACCGTTCTTGCGCCGTTCGCTCGTGCCGACGCTGCTGCCGACCGCGCACCGCAACATCGCGCGCGGCCTGACCGATGTCGCGATCTTCGAGATCGGCGCGGTGTTCCTGCCTGAAGCCGGAGTCTCGTACGGCACCGATGACGTGCCGCCGCTCGGTCAGCGCCCCTCCGTTGACAAGCTCGCAGAGCTGAACGCGTCGATTCCGGCGCAGCCGCGTCACCTCGCGGCGCTGTTCACCGGAAACGTCACGCCGCGCCAGCCCGGTCGCGAGGCAGAGGCTTACGGCCTCACCGAAGCACTGGATGCCGTGCGCGTCGTCGCTGTCGCGGCCGGCGTGGACATCGATGTGGCCCAGGGCAGCCGTGCCGCGCTGCACCCCGGACGCGCGGGCGTGCTGAGCGTCGCAGGCACCGAGGTCGGATACGTCGGAGAGCTGCACCCGAACGTGGCTGCAGACGCCGACCTTCCCGGTTGCGCGGTCGTGTTCGAGCTCGACCTCGACGCTGTGCTCTCGCTTGCTGGTGACCGGGTCGTGGCAGCATCCCTGTCGCGCAACACCGCTGCCACGCAGGATGTCTCGCTCGTCGTTCCCATCGACGTCACCGCCGCTGACCTGCGCGCTGCGCTGGTCGAGGGTGCGGGTGAGCTGCTCGAATCCGCTCGCCTCGTCGACGACTACCGCGGCCAGGGCGTGGATGCGGGGCACAAGAGCTTGACCTTCGCGCTCCGCTTCCGCGCTGCCGACCGCACCCTCACCGCAGCCGAGGCGACCGACGCGAAGCTCGCCGGTGTCGCCGTGGCGACCGAACGGTTCGGCGCAAGCATCCGGGACTGACCGCGGGTCAGGTGCAAAGCGATTCGCAGAGCAAATCGCAGAGTGGAGAGGATGGTCGCACGACCTCCTGCGGTGGGTAGCCTAGGCAGATGAGAAGTCGTGCGATTGCCGCGGCATTCCTGGCGGTAGGCATCGGACTTGCGGGGTGCGCCGCCTCTGGCGATTCCGCTGAGCCATCGACACCGCCGACGCTCACAGCCACTCAGGCTCCGACCCCCACCCCCACCCCCACCCCGACTCCTCTGACGCCCGGAGAGCAGGCAGCGCAGCAGGTCGCACGCATGACCATCGCCGAGCAGGCGGCGCTGGTCGTCATGGGCACTGCTCCTGGAACGGACGCGGCCGCTCTGGCCGACTACGTCTCGGTGGGCCCCGATGGCCTCATCCTGATGGGCGGCAACGTTCCAGCGACGCCGGACGAGCTTCGCGGTCTGACCGACACGGTTCACGCGGCATCCGATCAGGCGCTCATCGCGATCGACCAGGAAGGCGGGGACGTCAGGCGGATGCCGTGGGATGAGCTTGCTTCGTCGTACGAGCTGAAGACAGCGGCACCTGCTGAGACCCAGGCCGCGTTCGCAGCGCGGGCCGGGCTGCTCGCAGCCGCGGGGGTCGACATCAACTTCGGCATCGTCGCCGATGTTCCTCGCACGCAGGACTCATTCATCTTCGGCAGGTCGTACGGAACCGACCCGCAGGCCGTCGCGGATCGCGTCGCCGCGGCAGTGGCCGGCGAACGCGGTGTCGTCGCATCCACGCTCAAGCACTTCCCTGGCCATGGCGCGGCCGAGGGAGATTCGCACAGCGCGATCCCGACCAGTGCGCAGACACTCGCGGAGTGGCGCACGTTCGACGCGATCCCGTTCGAAGCCGGCATCGACGCGGGAGCAGAATTGGTGATGACAGGGCACCTCCGATTCCCGTCGATTGCCGCGGAACCCGCGTCGCTCTCACCCGAGTGGTATCGGATTCTGCGCGAGGACCTCGGGTTCGACGGCGTCGCGGTGACCGACGATCTGGGGATGCTCGGCTCATCCGGTGAAGTAGCGTACGCCGATCCGGTCGCGAACTCAGTCGCCGCGATCGCGGCCGGTGCGGACCTCGTGCTCATGATCGCCGGATCCACCCCAGAGACGGCCGGACAGATCATCACGGCGCTGGAACAGCGTGCGTCCACGGATGCGACGTTCGCGGAGCGTCTTGCCGAGGCAGCATCTCGCGTGCTCATGCTCAAGTCCACCCTGTGACCCGGCCGGATTTGCGGATGCTCCAGATCCCGCGCTATCGTCCACACATGCCTTCGGCTCTCAACGACTCTGCGACGCTCGCTCCGAGCGTTACCGTCGTGCGCCGACGCCGCAGCCGTCTGGGCGGACGCCGACTTTAGGCGACCCCGTGCTCCCTCCGCTCGTGCGGGTGGTCGAGCACCGGTGTCGCCGCCGCTGTCCTCCGACCAGATCAGGGATGGAAGTCCCGACCGTTAAGGTAGAACCATGACGTATTCCGTCGCCGTCTCCGGCGCATCCGGTTATGCAGGTGGCGAGATTCTGCGCCTGCTCGCAGGCCATCCCGACATCGAGATCCGCACTGTCACTGCGCATTCGAATGCAGGTCAGCCGCTCATCCAGCACCAGCCGCACCTGCGCTCGCTCGCACACCTCACTCTGCAGGACACGACTCCAGAGATTCTCGCCGGACACGACATCGTCTTCCTCGCGCTTCCGCATGGTCAGTCCGGCCAGTACACGGATGCTCTGGGAGATGTGCCATTGGTCATCGATGCCGGCGCCGACCACCGCCTGACCTCACAGGAATCGTGGGATGCCTTCTACGGCGGCCACTTCCACGAGCCGTGGGCCTACGGCGTTCCTGAGCTCCTGATCGGTGGTGACGCCAAGCAGCGCGAGAACCTGCGCGGAGCGAAGCGCATTGCTGCCCCCGGATGCAACGCATCTACGGTCAGCCTCAGCCTCGCCCCTGGTGTCGCTGCCGGGGTGATCGACCCGAGCGATATCGTCTCCGTGCTCGCCGTCGGCCCGTCTGGGGCCGGAAAGAGCCTCAAGACGAACCTTCTCGGTAGCGAGCTCCTCGGCACGGCGAACCCCTATGCAGTCGGCGGCACGCACCGACACATTCCGGAGATCCAGCAGGCCCTCAGGCAGGCTCAGGGTCCGGATGCCGCCGATGTGCGCATCTCGTTCACTCCCGTGCTGGTCCCGATGTCTCGCGGTATTCTCGCCACGTCGACCGCGCCGATCATCCCCGGTGTGACCGATGAACAGATCCGCGCAGCGTGGGAGAGCGCGTACGGCGACGAGACTTTCGTGCAGCTGCTGCCGGAGGGACAGTTCCCGCGCACCGCGGATGTGGTCGGCGCGAACACGGCGCTGATCGGCCTCGCGATCGACCGCGCGGTGAACCGGGTCACGGTGGTCACTGCCGTCGACAACCTTGCCAAGGGCACCGCTGGCGCTGCCATTCAATCCATGAACCTCGCGCTCGGCCTTCCCGAAGACCGCGCCCTCACCGTGAACGGAGTGGCACCATGAGCGTCACCGCACCTCAGGGATTCGAAGCGGCCGGAGTCGCAGTCGGTCTCAAGTCCACCGGAAAGCCGGATGTCGCCGTTGTCGTCAACCGAGGCCCGCGCAAGATCGGTGCCGCGGTGTTCACGAGCAACCGCGCCAAGGCCAACCCGATCATCTGGTCGCAGCAGGTCATCCTCGACCGCACTGTCGAGGCGATCGTCCTGAACTCGGGAGGTGCGAACTGCTTCACCGGAAGCTTCGGCTTCCAGACCACGCACCAGACCGCCGAGAAGGCGGCAGAACTGCTCGACGTCAGCGCAGGGGACATCCTCGTCTGCTCCACCGGGCTCATCGGCACGGGAGACGAAGCGTTCCGCGCCAAGGTTCTCGCCGGCACACGGCAGGCGATCAGCGAACTCTCGGCAGAAGGGGGTGACAGTGCGGCCCACGCCATCATGACAACCGACACGATCGCGAAGACCGCGGTGATCACCCGCGACGGCTGGACGATCGGCGGCATGGCCAAGGGGGCAGGAATGCTCGCACCGGGCCTTGCGACCATGCTCGTCGTCATCACGACTGACGCCGACCTCGAGGCAATCGAGGCGGACACCGCGCTTCGCGCAGCCACCGGCCAGACCTTCGATCGCCTGGACTCCGATGGATGCATGTCGACGAACGACCAGGTGACGCTGCTCGCCAACGGTGCCAGCGGCATCCGGCCCGATCTCGAAGAGTTCACCGCAGCTCTTACCGAACTCAGCGATCAGCTCGCAGCGATGCTGCAGCGCGATGCTGAGGGCGCCAGCCACGACATCACGATCTGTGTCGCGAATGCGATGAATGAGCAGGATGCTGTGGAGGTGGGCCGCTCCGTCGCCCGCAACAACCTCTTCAAGGCCGCGATCTTCGGAAACGACCCGAACTGGGGTCGTGTACTCGCCGCGATCGGCACCACCGCTGCGCAGTTCGACCCCTATGACGTCGACGTGTGGATGAACGGCGTCCGCGTGTGCACGGAGGGGGGCCCTGACCGTCCGCGTGAAGACGTCGATCTCACGCCGCGCGAGACCGATCTGCTCATCGATCTGAAGGTGGGCGACGCCGAGGCGACGATCCGCACGAACGACCTCACCCATGACTACGTCCACGAGAACAGCGCCTACTCCTCATGACAGATATTCAGGACACGCCCCCCGACGTCGCGGCAGAAAAAGCGGCGACGCTCATCGAGTCGCTCCCGTGGCTGAAGAAGTTCCGTGACCAGATCGTGGTCGTCAAGTACGGCGGCAACGCCATGGTCTCCGATGAACTGCAGGAGGCATTCGCGCAGGACATCGCGTACCTGCGTTACGTCGGCGTCCAGCCGGTAGTCGTCCACGGCGGCGGTCCGCAGATTTCGAACATGCTGGATCGCCTTGCGATTCCCAGCGAGTTCAAGGGCGGCTACCGGGTCACCAACACTGAGGCGATCAGCGTCGTGCGCATGGTGCTCACCGGTCAGGTCAATCCGCAGCTGGTCGCGAAGATCAATTCGCACGGTCCGATCGCAACAGGGCTCAGCGGTGAAGACGCCGGTCTTTTCGGCGGCCGACGCCGCGGCGTTGAGATCGACGGCCAGCAGGTCGATCTCGGCCGCGTCGGAGACGTCGTGCAGGTCGATCCCACCGCGATCTTCGATCACCTGGCTGCCGGCCGCATCCCGGTGATCTCCAGCATCGCGCCGGACCTCGACAACCCGGGACAGTCGCTGAACGTGAACGCGGATGCCGCAGCATCCGCCCTTGCGGTCGCGCTGAACGCGCGCAAACTCGTGATCCTCACCGACGTCCCTGGTCTCTACGCCGACTGGCCGAATCGGGATTCGCTGGTCTCGCACCTGAACTCGCAGCAACTCACCCAGATGCTCCCGACTCTCGAGTCAGGAATGATCCCGAAGATGCGCGCGTGCCTCGATGCGGTCGAAGGCGGAGTGGATGCAGCGGCCATCATCGACGGGCGGGTGAAGCACTCAGTACTCGTCGAGCTGTTCACCAGCAAGGGAATCGGAACTGAAGTGGTACTTGAAAAATCGGGGGTGACGGCGTGACCGTCTGGAAAGAAGATGCGGCACGGGATCTCGTACTCAATGCGGGGGAGCGCTTCGCGATGCTCACTCGCGGCGAGGGATCGCATGTGTGGGACGACGAGGGCAAGCGCTACCTCGACTTCCTCGCCGGCATCGCCGTGAACTCACTGGGCCATGCACACCCGGTGTTCGTCGAAGCCATCTCGAAGCAGGCGGCGACCCTCGCTCATGTCTCGAACTACTTCGCCACGCCTCCTCAGCTCGAGCTCGCAGCACGCCTGAAGCGGCTGGCAGGGGCTGGTCTTGAAGGCCGCGCATACTTCTCGAACTCGGGTGCAGAGGCGAATGAGGCGGCGTTCAAGCTGGCTCGCCTGCACGGCGGCAGCGATCGCCCGCGCATTCTCGCCCTGGAGAACGCCTTCCACGGACGCACGATCGGATCCCTCGCGCTGACCGCGAAGGAGTCCTACCGTGCCCCCTTCGAGCCGATGCCCGGTGGGGTTGAGCACATCCCTGCAACAATCGAGGCGCTCGAGGCTGCTCTCGATGACCGCGTCGCGGCTGTGTTCGTCGAGCCCATCCAGGGTGAGGCAGGCGTCGTCGAACTGCCGGAGGGCTACCTCGCCGCGGCGCGGTCGCTGACACTCACGCACGGCGCCCTGCTGATCATCGACGAGATCCAGACCGGAGCCGGTCGCACCGGCGAGTGGTTCGGATTCAACCACGAGGGCATCACCCCTGACGCCATCACGATGGCGAAGGGGATCGGCGGAGGCTTCCCGATCGGCGCGCTGGTGACCTACGGATCGGCAAGCGCGCTGTTCACGCCCGGGTCACATGGTTCCACCTTCGGCGGTAACCCGCTCGGCACCGCCGTTGCGAACGCGGTGCTCGGCGAGATCGAGAACGCAGGCCTCGTGCAGAACGCGGCAGCTCGCGGCGAGCAGCTGCGCGCTGTGATCCTCGGGCTCGGGTCGGACCTGGTCGACGAGGTTCGCGGACGCGGATTACTCATCGGCGTCGGCCTCAGCGCGCCTGTCGCCAGTGAGGTCGTCACCGCGGCCCAGAACCGGGGCCTCATCATCAACGCGGCGAACGCCAGCACCGTGCGCATCGCGCCGGCTCTGAACATCGGCGACGCAGAGATCGAAGAATTCCACACGCTGTTCGCTGCTGCCCTTGCTGACGTGCAGGCGGTTCTTGCAGCATCTGAGAACGAGAAGGTAACACTGTGACCCGCCACCTGCTGCGCGACGATGACCTCACCTCCGCCGAGCAGGCGGAGATCCTTGATCTCGCGATCGAGCTGAAGAAGGACCGCTGGGCTGACAAGTCTCTCGCCGGACCCCAGACCGTCGCGGTGATCTTCGACAAGTCCTCCACGCGCACCCGCGTTTCGTTCGCGGTCGGGATCGCCGACCTCGGTGGTTCGCCGCTGATCATCTCGACAGCGAGCAGCCAGCTCGGCGGCAAGGAGACCCCCTCCGACACCGCGCGCGTGCTCGAGCGTCAGGTGGCGGCCATCGTGTGGCGCACCTACGCGCAGTCCGGACTCGAAGAGATGGCCAAGGGCACCCGCGTGCCGGTCATCAACGCGCTCTCCGATGACTTCCACCCCTGCCAGCTGCTCGCCGACCTGCTCACGATCCGCGAGCACAAGGGCGACCTGACCGGGCTGACACTCACGTTCTTCGGCGATGCGCAGAGCAACATGGCGCACTCTTACGCCCTCGCGGGTGTCACCGCTGGCATGCACGTGCGCATGGCATCGCCGGCGTCCTACGCTCCGCGTGCTGATGTCGTGGAGGCCGCAGAGCGCCGCGCTGCAGAGACGGGCGGTTCGATCACGCTCTACGCCGACCCCAACGAGGCGGCGGCTGGTTCCGACGTCATCGTCACGGATACCTGGGTCTCGATGGGCAAGGAAGAGGAGAAAATCGCACGCATTCGTGACCTCGGCGGTTACAAGGTGACGAACGAGACGATGGCTCTCGCCGGTCCCGAAGCGATCTTCATCCACTGCCTGCCCGCTGACCGCGGCTACGAGGTCGACCCGGAAGTCATCGACGGTCCGCAGAGCGTTGTGTGGGATGAGGCGGAGAACCGCCTGCATGCGCAGAAGGCCCTGCTGGTCTGGCTGCTGCGTCAGAGCTGAGCAAATGAGCGGGCGTCTGCGAACGAACTGGCAGCGACTGAACGGTCCTGCCCGGATCGCCGGCGTTGATCTCGCCCGCGGACTCGCCATCATCGGGATGTTCGCAGCGCACCTGCTCGATACGGGGGATGGCTTCGTCTGGACTGACCCAGGATCGTGGACAGCCCTCGTCGATGGACGATCGTCGATTCTGTTCGCGATGCTTGCCGGCGTCTCGATCGGTCTTGTCACCGGCGGTCGCACGCCGCTGGCGGGCCCACAGATGTCGGTCGCCCGAGGGCGGGTGGCGATTCGTGCCGCGGTGTTGCTCGTCCTCGGCATCCTGCTCATCCTCACCGGGGTGCCGGTGTTCGTCATCCTGCCCGCCTACGCGATCCTGTTCCTGATCGCACTCCCGTTCGCCGGGTTGCCAGCGCGCATCATCCTGTGGGTGGCGGCGGTGCTCGCACTGATCATGCCTTTCCTTCAGCCGCTGCTTGACGAACTGCCGATCTGGCAGATGCCCTTCGGGCCGGAGCTGGACGTGTTCATCGGATGGCACTATCCGTTCACGATCTGGATCGTCTTCGTGCTCGCGGGTCTCGGCATCTCGAGAGCGGGAGTCACCAGAACCTCGGTCCAGGTGCGGATGCTGATCGCCGGCGCAGTGCTCGCGGCTGTCGGGTACGGGCTGGCGCTACTGCCAGGGGCAGAGTCAGATCCGTACTGGCGGTCGGTATGGTCGGTCGAGCCGCACTCGGCTGGCCTGTTCGAAGTCTTAGGCTCCGCGGGGTTCGTTCTCGCGACGCTGGCAATCTGCTTGCTGCTGTGCCGACTCAGCGTGCTGAAGGCGATCACGCTGCCTCTGCGTGCGGCTGGTGCCATGCCGCTGACGGCCTATACCGCGCAGATCGTCGTCTGGGCGATCGTCGCGGGAATCGCGTTGGGTAATACGCAAGATCTCGGCGGTTTCCGTGAGCTCGAGCCGTTCTGGCCGATGACTATCACCACGCTGATCGGGTGTACCGCGTGGGCGCTGTTCATCGGGCGCGGACCGCTGGAGTGGTTGCTGGATCGCGCCGCGAAGGCCGTCGTGACCTCGCAGCCCCGCCGGTAGGCTGGAACGATGAGCGAGGCGAAGCATGACGGCACGAACGAGGGCGCACTCTGGGGCGCACGATTCGCATCGGGGCCATCCCCCGAGCTGGTAGAACTCAGCCGGTCTACGCACTTCGACTGGATCCTCGCGCCCTATGACATCGCGGGGTCCCACGCGCACGCGACAGCGCTTGCGGCCGCTGGATACCTCGAGCCCGACGAAGCGCAGAAGATGCATGAGGGGCTCGATGCCGTCGCGCGCAAGGTTGCCGACGGGACGATCGTTCCGGCACCGACCGACGAAGATGTGCACGGTGCACTCGAGCAGGCGCTGATCGCCGAGCTCGGCCCCGAGCTCGGCGGTCGTCTTCGTGCCGGACGCTCGCGCAACGATCAGATCGCGACGCTCGTGCGGATGTATCTGATCGATCACGCGAAGGTGATCGCCCGCGACATTCTGCGTGTCATCGATGCACTCGTCGCTCAGGCCGAAGCGCATCCGGAGGCGATTCTTCCTGGACGCACTCATTTGCAGCACGCACAGCCCGTACTTCTCGCGCACCACCTGCAGGCGCATGCGTGGCCTCTTGTGCGTGAGCTCGAACGCCTCGTCGACTGGCGCGTGCGCGCCGGTGTCTCGCCGTACGGCGGAGGAGCGCTAGCGGGATCCACACTCGGTCTCGATCCCGATCTCGTCGCCCGTGAGCTCGGTCTGGATCGTCCGGCCGAGAACTCGCTCGACGGCACGGCAGCTCGTGATGTCGTTGCGGAGTTCGCGTTCATCACCGCGATGATCGGCGTCGACCTCTCGCGCCTGTCGGAGGAGATCATCCTCTGGAACACACGTGAGTTCGGTTTCGTCACGCTGCACGACAGCTACTCGACAGGGTCGAGCATCATGCCGCAGAAGAAGAACCCCGACATCGCCGAGCTCGCCCGCGGCAAGTCCGGTCGCCTGATCGGAAACCTGACCGGTCTGATGGCGACGCTCAAGGGCCTGCCGCTCGCGTACAACCGTGACCTGCAGGAAGACAAAGAGCCGGTCTTCGACTCGGTGAACACGCTTGAAGTCGTACTGCCTGCCTTCGCCGGCATGATCGCGACTCTGCGTTTCGATACTGCTCGCATGGCAGAGCTGGCGCCGCAGGGCTTCTCACTCGCGACGGATGTGGCCGAATGGCTCGTGAAGCGTCGGGTGCCCTTCCGTGATGCGCACGAGATCTCCGGTGCGCTTGTCCGTGCCTGCGAGGAGCGGGGGATCGGCCTCGAGGATGCAGATGACGCACTGCTCGCCGATGTCTCCGCACACTTGACCTCTGAGGTTCGTGAGGTCCTCAGCATCGAAGGGTCGGTTGCTTCGCGCACCGGCACTGGCGGAACTGCACCGGTGCGTGTCGAAGAGCAGCGCGCTGAACTGATCGCACGCACGCAGAAGGCTGCACACGCACTGGGGCTCTGACCTGGAATCGCTGATATTCCCGCGCAATAAGTGGATGACTTATATCTCGAGAATATTAGTGATAACCTCATGTCATGTCCATCGCGGTGACCGCCGACATCATCGGCTCTCGGCAACTCGCTGATCGCGTCAGCGCGCAACGAGCGTTCGACGACGCGATCGCTCGCGTCGAGCAAGACCTCCCCGTGGCGACGCAGGGTCTGCGCCCCACTGTGGGCGATGAGCAGCAGGCTGTCTATCCGAGCATCGACGCCGCACTCGGTGCGATTCTGCTTTTGCGCTTGGCTCTGCCAGACGGTGTGGAGTTTCGATATGGCATCGGCATCGGCGACGTGAACCGGGTGCCATCGTCAGCATCCGAAAAGGGCATCTCCGAAGGCCCAGGCTGGTGGGCGGCGCGCAGCGCCATCGAACACGTTGAGATGCTGCAGAAGCGCACCGCTCCTCAAGCCCGCAGCTGGATCATCGCTGACGAGAGCGTGGCAGATCAGCACGCGGATGCTGTGCGATGGGCCAACGTCTATCTGCTCACGCGCGACGAGATCGTCGGCACGATGTCTGAACGCGTGCGCCGATTGACCTACGGACGCTGTCTGTCCAGGACGCAGCGCGAACTCGCCGAGGCAGAGGGAATCACCCAGTCCGCGGTGTCTCAGGGGCTGTCGACCGCGGGTGCTGCTGCCATCGTCGAAGGCTTCCGGATGCTCGACCTGCTCTGACCGTGGCTCGGTCGGCTCAGGTCAGTGCGAGACGGATGACCGCGCCGATCACGCCGGCCCACAGCAGGCTCGCCACCGTGCCGATGATGAACCGTTCGCGAGCTTCGGGCTCGGCAAGCTCGGGGAAGCGGCCGATGCCCTTGACCGCGATGATCGCGGCGATCGCTTCTGGAAACCCGACCGCGACCGAGATCACCATGGCCACACGCTCCAGATAGCCGATCACCGTGCCGCCGCGCATGAGGGTGCGCGCGCTCTCGGGGTCGGAGGCCTGCGCGGCGATGATGAGGATGCCGCCGTCCTCGGTTTCGCGGACCCTTTTTCCTGTGGCGATATCGAGAGCCCGACGCGTGAACGGGTTGCCGCCGATTGTCGCGGCGGCGATCCCGAGCACCGCGATCAGTGCGCCGATGTAGATCGGGATTCCGGACGGTCGCACGACCACGATCGCCACCAGCGCAACCCCCGCCAAGATGCTCGCGACCGCCATCGGCATCGTCGCGGGCTTGCGCAGGGTGGCCAGCGAGATCACGAGCGCGGCGCCCAGCAGCACGGCCACGCTCGCTCCCACGATGATCGATAGCAGTGCCGCAGACATGCCGACAGCTTCGCACGAGCATCCGACATCGCGCGGAATGGTGGGGGCGAGGCGCTGATAACCTGGAACGCGTGTCGAATCCTCCTCTGACGACTGCCCCGCAGGCGATTGATCCCGCGTTCGAAAACGTGTGGGATGAACTCGTGTGGCGCGGCCTCGTCCATGTGTCCACTGACCAGGAGGCGCTGCGCGCCCTTCTCGGCGGGGACCCGGTCACGTATTACTGCGGATTCGACCCGACAGCTCCGAGCCTGCACCTCGGCAACCTCGTGCAGCTGCTGACGCTTCGCCGTATCCAGCTCGCCGGTCACAAGCCGCTCGGCCTCGTCGGCGGATCGACCGGACTCATCGGCGACCCGCGTCCCACCGCCGAGCGCACGCTGAACACCCGCGAGACGGTCGAGGAGTGGGTGGGGCGCCTGCGCATGCAGGTCGAGCGCTACCTCAGTTTCGAGGGCGAGAACGCCGCGCGCATGGTGAACAACCTCGACTGGACCGCGCCGATGAGCGCAATCGACTTCCTGCGTGAGATCGGCAAGCACTACCGCGTCGGAACGATGCTCAAGAAGGATGCCGTCGCTGCGCGGCTGAACTCCGATGAGGGGATCAGCTACACGGAGTTCAGCTACCAGATCCTGCAGGGCATGGACTTCCTCGAGCTCTACCGCCAGTACGACTGCGTGCTGCAGACCGGCGGATCGGACCAGTGGGGAAACCTGACCAGCGGCACCGACCTCATCCGTCGTGCCGAAGGCGTCTCCGCGCACGCGATCGGCACTCCGCTGATCACCAACAGCGACGGCACGAAGTTCGGCAAGAGCGAGGGCAACGCGATCTGGCTGGATGCCGAGATGTGCAGCCCATACAGGATGTACCAGTTCTGGCTGAGCACCGCTGACTCCGACGTCATCGAGCGTCTGAAGATCTTCACATTCCTCACCCGCTCCGAGATCGAAGAGTACGAGAAGCTCGTCGAGACGGAGCCGTTCCGCCGTGCCGCGCAGAAGCGCCTCGCTCTCGAGGTCGTCGCGACGGTGCACGGGGCGGATGCCACGGCTGCCGTCATCGCGGCATCTGACGCGCTGTTCGGTCAGGGCGATCTGAGCACGCTCGATGCTGCCACTCTGCGCTCGGCACTCGATGAACTCCCGAACGCCACGGTTGCCGTGGGCACCTCCGTGGTCGACGCGCTTGTTGCGACCGGACTCGTCGTGAGCCTGTCCGAAGCGCGCCGCGCGATCGCACAGGGCGGTGTCTCTCTCGACGGTGTCCGCATAGAAGACGAGACCGCCGCAGTGCAGGGAACCCTGCCAGGAGGAGTGTCAGTGCTGCGCCGCGGCAAGAAAACCCTCGCTGGCGTGTTCATCGGCTGACGCTTGCCGTTCACACCGAGTCACGCGGTCGTCGCGCTGCCGTTCCTGCGCACACCGCTGGTTCCGGCAGCAATCGCGATCGGGGCGATGACCCCGGACCTGCCGCTGTTCCTGCGTGGCTTCGGGGTGACCTACTCGTTCACGCACAGCTACGCGAACATCGTCTGGACCGCCGTCGTCGCGCTCGGACTGTTCCTGCTGTGGCGCGTGGTGCTGCGACCAGCGGCGGGGGAGCTCTCGCCGACGTGGCTGGCGCGACGGCTTCCCCCCGAGTGGGACGAGGTCGGTTCCGACGCTCTGAATGATGCCCTCGGCATCGGACGACGATGGACCTACGGGCTGTGGCTCACGGTATCCCTGCTGTTGGGCGTCCTCTCGCACATCGTGTGGGACTCGTTCACGCACGAAGGGCGGCTGGGTCTGCAGCTCATCCCCGGGCTCGACGAACAGTGGGGCCCGCTGCAGGGTTATAAGTGGCTGCAGCACGGGTCGAGCGTTGTCGCTCTTCTGGTGCTCGGCGTCTACGCGCTGATCTGGCTGCGACGTGCTGAAGCCCGGCCGGTGCGAGTGCGCAGGCTGCGGCCGTGGGTGCGGATCGTCTGGTGGCTGTCGCTGCCGATCATCCTCATCGCCGCATGGAGCATCGGCTACGCGACGCTCGGACCATTCACCGCTCAGTTCACGCTCCAGCACCTGGCGTACCGCACGCTCCCTGCCGCTTGCGGGGTCTGGGCCATGCTCACTCTCGCGTTCTGCGTCGGGCTCACCATCGTGGGGCGTCCGAAGCCCACAGATGCGGTGCCGCGAAGCTGAATCCCGGCAGCGCTGATCGCACCGTTGTCACCGTGTGCTCCTGCACGGCGAAGTCTTCGAGGTGATCCGAGGGATCGATGGCGACCTCGGCTTCTGGGGCCACGCGCCGTGGCATCCCGAGCAGCTCGGCGGCGATCCGGCGAAGCGATGTGCTCACCTGCCAGGTGCCGCCCTCGACTCTGCGACGCGCGAGAACAGCGCAGATGCCCGCCGCGAGCAGATACCCGGCACTGTGATCGAGGGCCTGGGCGGGCAGCACACCGGGGGTCTTGCCATCGACCGATTCGATCATTGCGATTCCCGACTCCGCTTGGACCAGGCTGTCGAAGCCGACGCGGTTCGGATATTCCGTACCCCACGCCGTCAGCTGCGCGATGACGAGACCCGGATGCCGCCGTGCAAGAGCTGCCGGGGAGAGGCCGAGCCGCTCCATGGTCGCCGCGCGATAGCCGAGTATGACCACGTCGGCCTGCTGAAGGAGAGATTCCATCTGGGGGTCTCGCGCATCGAGCAGCGCGGAGCGCTTGCCATGACCGGTGTCGAGATGCTGCCAGCCGATCTCAGGGAGGTCAGGTGGATCAATGCGCAGCACATCAGCACCGAGCAGCGCGAGCGTTCGTGTGCAGACGGGACCAGCGATCACACGCGTGAGGTCGAGAACGCGGATGCCGCGGAGGGGGGACATCGCCTCTGCCTGTGCACCACCTTGAGGACGAGAGTCCGTGCTGATCTTGTTGATGTCGATAAGCGCAGTGGTGCGCAGCGCAGCATCTGTCTTTCGGTCCTCCGGGTTTACGAGGACGGCGAGGCCGCCGGCGTGGGCAACGCGCGCTACCGCTTCTCGACCAGTCATCGACGCGATGATTGCTTCGATGTGTTCTGGCGAAGCGCTCTTACCGAGATCGAGCGCTTCGCGGAATGCGCGCGCGTGGTGCGGGTAGTTGCCGTGGCTTCGTATCCACCCGTCTGATGTGCGCCAGAAGCGGGAGTACGGCGACCACGCGCTCTGCGTCTTTCCATCGAGGCGAAAGAAGCGGTCGCTGCGATAGGCCATGGCGATCCGGGCTGGGTCGGGTATTGCAACGGGGCAGTGCGCGGAATGCGCGGCGGTGCCAGCTGCGACCACGCTGGCCCAGGCGAGAGATGCAGTGTCAAGACGCGAGGGAAGAGGCACCCTGCAGGGAGGATCCGGTATGTCGATCTGTGCGTCTGCGAGCATCAACCTCATGGCGCGATCGTACTCTTTCGCCCGAAATCTACGCTGACCAGGAGCAATGGCGCGGAGCGACCATCGAGACACGCCCGGGATCTCACCTGGATTTGCCGAGATCCCGCATTCCACGTAAATTATTACTTGTTCGCCCCACAGGGTTGAGAAAGGGCCAAGGCTCACCTCCCCTCAAGTGGCGGACCACCTCCCAGAAACAGAAACTCACCTCGTGAGATCCTGCATCTGGGATGCTCTGTGGTTCCGCAGATCGCACCGAGTTCGCTCGGATCGCCGATTTGACAAACGGAAGCCACGGGGTAAGATTGAGAAGTTGCCCTGCGGGCCTGGTTGT
>NZ_JBQPRA010000004.1:0-377554 GCF_052266675.1 Microbacterium zouquanmingi | reverse complement strand
GCCTGAAAACCCCAAACAAGACGAGTCAACTAAACCGTCAGCAGTCCCCTCAACCAACATTGTCGCCTGAGACTGCGGACACCG
The DNA here is from genome assembly GCF_052266675.1 of Microbacterium zouquanmingi. NCBI lineage: Bacteria > Bacillati > Actinomycetota > Actinomycetes > Micrococcales > Microbacteriaceae > Microbacterium > Microbacterium zouquanmingi. Next base: position 377,470 of record NZ_JBQPRA010000004.1, on the reverse strand, counting down.
ACCTTAGTTCCGACGACCTCAACCACTACATCCGAAAGTCGGACATCACTCGAAGCATCGTTGAAGGTGTAGCGGTCCCTGCGCTGTGTGGGGACATGGATGTCGTCGTTGCACGCGGGAACGGCTCCGTGAAGAGTTCCCGCGGGATGGCCTGCCCACTCTGCCAACTCGTCTACGAGGAACTTCGCGGCTAACGCCCATGGGTGTTCCGCCATGGGACACCCATTACCCCGACGTAGCTCAGAGGACAGAGCACCGACCTTCTAAGTCGTTGGCCGCAGTTTCGAATACTGCCGTCGGGACGCTATCAACCAACCCGAAAGAGGGGATGCAATGACGAAACCCAAGGAGTCCGTCTTCGAGAAGCGGATGCGCATATTTCGCGAAGTACAAGCACAACTAGCTGAGGCCCGGGCACGCGCCAGGCAAGCGAAGGACGCGAAATGAGCGACATTCTCATGGATCGCTACATGACCGCAGAACGCCTCCTATCTCGCGCTGAGCACTCCCACACGCAAGCAGAGATTAGCGCCCACACAGACGCCCTCATGCCGCTCCTGACAGCCCTATTCATGGACGCTCAGGACGGTCACCATCGGAAGGTCGAGAAGCTGACACGTCGGCTCATCGACCGGACGATACGACTCCTACAGCCAGTGGCAGAAGCAGAGGTGCGACATGGCTGAAGAATCCTGGGCCGCGATCCCGAACGTACTTTTTCGCGACGAATGGTCAAAGGCAGAAGTACTGACGTACATCGCGTTGCTCTGCTCACCTTGGGGGCACGGTGGCATGGTCCGCGTATCGCAGGCGCACATCGCAGCCGGAGCCGGAGTCACCGATCGGACCGTCCGAAAGGTGATCCCGAAACTCGTTGACCGCGGAGCGATCCGTTACGGCCGACCATATGAAGGTGTCGCCTCGTACTACTACGTGAACGAGATACCGCGCGAAGGTGGGTTCTTCAAGCTGCCTCGCACATGGCTCTGGGAAGCGCCGCTGAGCACGTCGGGAAAGATTCTCTACCTGACACTCATGTCGCACCGGCACCGGAACACGGGCAAAGCGTTCGTGTCACGGACGACGCTCGGGTACGAGGCGGGAATGTCTAACCGGACACTCGGTGTCGCGATCGAGGAACTGATTCACATCGGTCTTATCGTCCGTCAGCATCAGCCTCGTCAGGGTCGTCGACAAGGTGTGAACCTTTACCAGATCGCCCTGCCGAAGAGTGCGTCGTTTCTTGTGGGGAACATATGACCCCGGAAAAAGAGCACCTCAACCCCGGAAGAATAACACCTCAACCCCGGAAGAATAACACCAGTAACAAGAACCCTTTAGAAGATCCTTCTCAAGATCTAATGTGCAACTTCGCAAGCGAAGCAGCACGCATGAAAGAAGGAGCCTCATGGAGTTCTTAGATCTGCGAGGTCGAGTCACGTCAAAACAGCAGCGACTACTAGCCGATCTGCACATCCTCACAGCTAGAGGAATACCTTCCGAATCGTCCTATCAGCGATGGGCGAAGCTGACACGTTCCGAAGCGTCGAACCTTATCCGCGCCTACTACCAACAACTAGGCGTTTACGGAATGTACGAAGGGCCGGAAGACGGCCCCGAATACGACGCACTATCCGTCAAAGGCAAAGCGTTCGTAGATGAAGGCGCCGATATCTACTTCGACTGGCACCCGAGCGACTAACCCCCAAAGGAGGGATCAAATGATTCACCAACCCATATCCATTGCACCGGCTGAATGCCCAACGTGTGACGCCTGGTGCCGCTGGACCCGCACAGCTTCTGGTGCACATCAGCGTCAGGAACTCCACGAACAGAGATGCACCGTATACCCCCGGATGCAAAGGAAGGAGAAGTAAATGACGATACGAGCAGTAGTGCTCTGTAACCACTGCGACAACGTGTTCGATGCCGGAGATGGCAGCGTGCGCAGTCAACTAACCCGAGCCGCCCACGAAGCCGGATGGACAAGCACATTCAGCGACCGGCGTTGGTCCAACGCATGCGACGAATGCGCAGAAAGAGCAGCCGCATGACCGACCCATACCAGCGCGTCTTCCGCATCCTGCGAGAAGCATGCGCCACACCCGAGAACGACCACGAGAAACACCGCGCAATGACGATGCGCGCACTTCTCGAACTATCAGCAGTACTCACTGAAGGGAACCCAGCATGACCGAAGAAGTAGAAGTTACAGAAGAAGTTGTCGAAGAAGAGGTCGAGCAGGAACCGCAGGGCATCACCCGCGCAGACCTCAACAAGATGACACCTGAGCAAATCAACACCGCACGACTAGCCGGCGACCTCGATCACTTACTCGGCAGGGCACCGAAACCCTCACCCGGCGACACCATCACACGCGACGACCTCGCCAACCTCACACCCGACCAGATCGTCGCCGCGCTCAAAGCTGGCCGACTCAACCACCTGACGAACGGACTCTGAACTATGGCTACCAAGATTGCACGCACCACCCGCGCCCTGACCGCCGAACTCATCGTGTCAAGCGAACTACAAACAGCCTGGGACGACCTCACCACCGCACAGATCAAGATCGAAGAACTCAACGAGCAGATCGAGCTCGGAGAAGCACGAGCGAAGACAGCCGCCCTCGACTACACCCAGAAGCTCAGGGACGCAGCATCAGACGGCGAAGACCTCGGCAAGATCAAAGCACCAGCACCATTCGACGCGGTGTCGATCCACGCTCAGCGCGAAGTGTGGATCGAACGCGTCAACGAAGCATCCGCCGCACTCGCCCAAGGCTTCCCCAAAGTGGCAGGCACCGAAGTAACCCGGCTACTCACTGAGGTGGCACAGGCCGAGCAGGACGTTACCGACAGTCTTCAGGCTGTACGTGATGCATACATCAAGCTCGACAGCATCAGCAATCGCCTGTCCTTCAACCGCAACGTGCAGCAGTGGCCCGGAGAGATCCCCCTCGGATCAGTACAGCCCAGCACCGGAGCGATCGACAAGCACCTGCACGACATCACCAACGCCGCACACAGTTGGGTAGCCCGTGACCTAGGAGTGCAGCTCTCGCTGCTAGACCAAGAGTCACGACTGCACAGCACCAGCAAAGAACGCAAGCTCGAAATCATGGATCGCATCGTTGATCTCGAGCGTGAGCGTCGGGCCGCGTCGAGTCGCTGAGTACAGGTGGCGCTCGCAACGACCGGAGCGCCACCACCGACCGGTGGAGAGATGTTCGAATGTCTGCAAGACGCATAGCGGGTACCCCCACCGACCCCCTCGGCTCCCGAGTCGCCGGTGAGGGCGAAAGGGTGTCGATGCTTTGAGGTTTGTGTTTTTAGAAGGAGTTTTCGAATGAAAGTAAAGGTTCCTACTGGTTTAGGGAAACGTGGCAAAGCGTTCTGGGCAGCGCTCACAGAGAAGATTGAGTATGCGGTTCAGGAGTCTGAGGTGTTGGTGGAGGCTTGCCGCACTTTGGACCGCATTGATGAGCTAACGGAGGCTGTCCAATCGGACGGGGTGATGATCTCGGGTTCGATGGGGCAACGGATTCTGCATCCTGCGATTGGTGAGTTGCGGCAGCAGCAGGCGTCGTTTGTTCGTCTGGTGGGTGCGTTGCATCTTCCGGAGGATGAGCAGGCTAAAGACAAGTTCCACACGGCACGCGCTAAGGCGGGCGCTGCGGGGCGCTGGGGCTCTTTGTCGGTGATGGGCTAATGGCTCGCTGGAAGGTCACTGAGAGCCCTCCTGGGGCCGCTGAGGGACGTCTGCCAGCGCGTCGCAGATCCGTGCTGATGACGGAGCGTTCTCTGATGATTCAGTCATTGGCGGTCTCTGAGCACGATGACTATCTGAAGAGGTTCTACGCCGACAATCCCACCTACCCATTCCCCGAGTCGCGCTGCTTATGCGTGCGCTGCATAACGAAATGACAGGATTAACTAATGGTAACTGATTTAAAAGCGCTTATCGCGCGTAACAATTCGTTCGCGGATCGGCTTATGGAGGCGTATGTGAATCGGGCGGGTTCGGAAGATCCGCATTTGATGGTGCAGGAGTTCGTAGGGGCTTACGACGAGGCGCAGGAGGCTCTTGACGGGCTTGCGCAGCTGGTGTTGACACTGGCAGAGCGGGCGGCGGATCTGTCGACGCCTGTGGACATCTGGGACCCGGAGCGGCGTATTGATCGGGCGAAGGCTATTCGTCTAGCTTCCCAGACGAAGGCGGCTTTCCAGGATTTGAAGCGAGAACTGAATACAGGAGGTAAATAGATGGCTAATCGTGTTGTAAAGGTCACCCTTGCGGCGGAAATCGCGCAATACAAAGCGGCAATGACGGAAGCGGCGAATAAGACTGCGGCTGTTGGTAGTGAGACTGAGAAGCTGGCACAGAAGCGTGAGGCTTTCCAGAAGCTTGGCGCCGGGATGATAGTCGTCGGCGGCGCTATGACCGCCCTGACGCTCAGCGTCATGAAGACAGGTATCGAGTACAACTCTTTGCAGCAGACTTCGCGTGCGGCCCTGAGCACTATTCTGGGCGGTGCTGAGGCTGCGAATGCGCAGATGGACAAGCTTGATGAGTTCGCGCGCACTAGCCCGTTTTCGAAGTCCACGTTCATTACGGCTCAGCAGCAGATGCTTGCGTTTGGTGTCGAGTCGAAGAAGGTTATTCCGTATCTTGATGCTATTCAGGATGCGGTTGCTGCGGCTGGTGGTTCGTCTCAGCAACTTTCCGAGGTCGCGTTCGTCATGGCGCAGATCTCCGCGGCGGGGAAGATCACCGGGCAGGATCTGATCCAGTTTGGTCAGCGCGGTATCAACGCGGCTGAGCTGATCGGTTCCCAGATGGGTAAGACTGGTGCTCAGATCCGCGACGACATTACGGCTGGCACACTTGGTGCTGACGATGCGTTGGATGCGCTCGCGGGTGGCATGAAGGAGAAGTTCGACGGCGCGGCGGCATCCGTGAAGGACACGTTCGCGGGCGCTATGGATCGTGTACAGGCCGCGTGGCGTGACCTGTCGGCTGACCTCACCAAGCCGCTGGTTGACCCGAGCGGTGGCGGTGCGCTCGTTGATTTCATGAACCGTACGGCTGACCTCATGCGTGCGATTCAGGCTCTCCCTGAGCCGATCAAGCTCGCGGGTGGGCAACTGTTTGCATTCGCTGGGATCGTGACTCTCGCGAGCGGCATCCTGCTCGCCGGCATCCCAAAGTACTACGCAACTAAGGCCGCTTTTCAGGCGCTGAGCGGAACCATGAAGGGAATTGCTGTAGCGGGCGGTATTGCTGTTTTGGCGTTGACTGCGGTTGTTGCGGTCGTGGGTGCTGTTGCTGCGGCTCAGGCTGATGCTCGAGCCCGCGCAGAGGCTTATGCGTCCACTCTTGAAGAGGGTTCGAACCGGATCACGAAAGCGACACGGGAAGCCGTCAAGGAACAGTTGGCGCTCGATCGCACACTGCTGTTCATGAACTATGGTTCCGCGTACGACAACGCTGAGAAGTTGGGGATCAGTTACGATCTCGTGACCGAAGCGGCGCTCGGTAATGCGGAAGCGCTCAAGGAGCTTGATGCACGGCTGAAGGCTGGCGCGGACGGTTCGCAGGGGTACGCGGATGCGGCGTATGAGATCAGCGATGCCGTAAAGGGTGAAGCTGCGTCTGTTGAGGAAGCTATTCACATGGCTGAGCAGAAGCAGAGCGCTGACAAGGAGAGTGAAGGCACTGCCCTGGATGTCGCGGATGCGTACACGTCTGAGGCGGATGCGGCGTCTGAGCTTGTGGATCAGATGACTGAGTTGATTGGCAAGATCAACGAGGCTAACGGTGTCGGACAGGACGCGATCACGGCGAACGCGAACTATCAGTCGGCGCTTGCGGGGCTTGCGGAGCAGGTTGAGAAGAATGGCAACTCGCTGGATGAGGCGACTGAGGCGGGATCTGCGAACGCGGCTTCTCTGGCAGAGGTCGCAAGTAAGGCGCAAGCGGCTGCTGTGGCCCAGCTTGAGCACGACAAAGCCACCATGTCTTCAAAGGACGCTGCGGACAAGTATTACGGCACGTTGCAGGCTCAGCGTCAGGCGTTCATTGATTCGGCCACTGCGGCGGGGTTCAATGCCGACGAGGTGAACGCTCTTGCTAATGAGGTGTTCGCGTTGCCGTCGAAGAAGGACATTGAGGTTGTTGCGAACACTGACACGGCTGAGGATAAGTTGCGTCGGCTTCGGGACACGTTGTCTTCGATTCCCGGTTACCGTTCGGTGACGCTCGAGACGATCGAGATTGGTAACCGTACGGTGACCGCGAACTACCAGGGTGGAATGTACGCAAGTGGTGTGAAGCATTTCGCGGCTGGCGGCATGCTCGGTTCTGGCATTTATGCGGGCGTAATGGGTGGTATCCGTGATCGTGACCGGGTGTTTGCTGAGAAGGATATGGGCGTCCCGTGGGAGACGTATATTTCTGGGCGGGCGCAGGATCGTGACCGAAACATTGGTATCTGGCAGCAGACGGGCCAAATGTTGGGTGTCGGTCAGTCGCAGGCACAGGCCTCACAGGCGTCGTCTCTGGACGGCTTGTCGATCACGGGAACATTCGAGATCGGCGGTGATGGCTTGGGTCGGATCATTGATGGCCGGATCACCCAGCACGACGCCCAAGCGGAACGCATCACGCGCGCACGTATGCGCTCGTGATGGGACATCACTAGGAGCTCTGAGCCCCGCTGGTCTTCGGACTGGCGGGGCTCTTTTCTGCGTTAAGCCCTAGAAGCCACTCTCAGCCGCCGTGGATGCCAGGTGCGTCGTCTACACCTGAGGGGCGTTCTATCGCGGGATACGGCTCCACAAGGCCGCACAGAGGGCATTCAAGGCCGGTATCGCCGTCACGTAACAGAACGCCATCGCTTGGGCAGGTGAGCGGGTCTGGTAGTCCGTCCATCTGTGAATGCTAGCGCCGTCGCACGGGAGTTAGTCCGCAGATAGTCCGCAGAAGTCCCATAATCACCCCATAAGCGACAACACCCGGCATTACGTAAACCGCAGGTCATACGCAATAAACCGCGCCCCACAACAACCCCCATAAACGCGAGATTAGTTCGAGCTCTACTACGGCGTCTGACCGTCAGCTCCCCCCACAGAAGAAAGTGCCGGCTCTCGCCCACAGCGAGGTCCGGCACTTTTGGGTTCACCACACTCAGAGCACCCGGAGTGCACCGGCCTGCACCCGTACTTCAAACGATGAGACCTCGCCGACTTCTTCGCCGTCCACCTCGAACGCCAGGGGCGAGCTCAATCCCACTCGAATGCGCTCCGCGCTCAGATGATCTGTCGAATCGGTGCTGATGGCTTCCTCACCCCGCGTGAGCAGACGGCGGATACCGTTGTCCCAGACCACGGAGCGCACGGTATCGAGCCACTGCAGCGCGCCTTCCGAGCTCACCAGCAGCAGATCCAGACGCCCATCGTCGAGAACCGCATCCGGAAGCAGACGCACACCGCCCTGCACCATGCCGCAATTGCCGATGAGGAGGGTATGTCCGCGAATTTCCTGCGGCTCGCCGTCATCGATCGTGAGCGTCACATCGGTCATCTCGGTGCCCGCCATCGCGCGTCCCATCGCCTCAACGTAGGCGAGCCAGCCTGCGCGATCCTTGAGATCGTCATCGGTCTCGACGAGCATCTGCGCGTCTACTCCGAAACCCACCATGACCGCAAAAGCACGCTCGTCCTCATCGTCGAAGCGCACCCAGCCGAGATCTATGCGCCGATCTACGCCAGCGCGAATCCGCTCCAAAGCCGCAGGAATGTCGTCCAGCGGAACTGCCAGATTGCGGGCCAGCAGATTGCCAGTGCCCTGCGGAACGATGCCCACAGCGACATCGGTGCCGGCAAGAGCCTCGGCTACCGCTCTCACGGTCCCATCGCCGCCGACGGCGATCACCGTGCCGCAGCCGGCATCCACAGCCTCCTGCGCCATCCCACGGCCCGGGTCGTCCTCGCTGGTCTTCCACCAGCGCACGTCGTCGCCGAGGCCCGCAGCCACTGCGCTGCGCAGCGTGTCCTCGTCGATCTTCGAAGGATTCCAGATGATGCCGTACGTCCCAGTCATGTGCTCAGCCTGAGCTAGAGCCGACAAATCTGCAACTGGGCGCGGAAGCCTCAGCCGTAGAAGAGATTCTCGAACACGCGACGAGCACGACGAGTCGTGCCGAGGTAGTCCTCTTCGACGTCGTTCGCCGAACGATCGGGATAGTCCAGCAGGCGTCCGATGGCGTCGAGCTCATGGCGGTCCCACGGCAGCACATCGGTGGTCTGTCCGGTGCGCAGCGTGATCGCGGACCGCAGCCTGCTGGCCAGCAGCCAGGCTTCGCGCAGCAGTTCCGCATCTTCCTCGGTGAGAAGCTCTGCATCAGACGCGGCGTGCAGCGCCTCCAGCGTCGAGGTCGTGCGCAACTCTGGCACCGCGTGCGCGTGCTGCAGCTGAAGCAACTGTACGAGCCATTCGACATCGCTGAGCCCGCCGGGCCCGAGCTTGAGGTGCCGGTGCGGGTCCGCGCCCCGCGGCAGCCGCTCGCCCTCGATGCGCGCCTTGATCCTCTTGATCTCACGCAGGCCCTGCTCTTCGACGTCGACCGGGTAGCGGATGCTGTCAGCAAGAGTCATGAAGCGTGCGGTCAAGCCGGGGCTGCCGGCTACGCCTCTGGCGCGCAGCAGCGCCTGCGCCTCCCACGACACCGACCAACGGCGGTAGTACTCGGTGTACGCGGCAAGAGAGCGCACGAGCGGCCCATTGCGGCCCTCAGGGCGGAGATCAGCGTCGAGGTCGAGCGGAACCTTGTTGTCGGTCAGGTGTTCACGCAGACCTGCTACCAGCTGCTTCGCGAGAGTCTGGGCACGCTCAGGGTCGACGCCATTCGCGTCGTACACGTAGAGGATGTCGGCGTCGGAGCCGAAACCGAGCTCTGCCCCGCCGAATCTTCCCATGCCGATGATGGCGAACTCGAAATCATCTTCCTCCGCAGGAACGACTTCTCGGCGCACTGCTCGCAGAGCGGCCTGGATCGTGATGTCCGTGATGGTGCTCAGCGCCACCGCGAGCTCCTCGATGCTCAGAACATCGAGCACCGCGCCCATCGCCGTGCGCAGCAGTTCGCGGCGCCGCAGCGCCCGTACGGCCTTCAGCGCGGAGGTCACCGACCCATGACGAGTCTGGATCGCCCTGGCCTCTTCGTCGAGCTTGTCTGCTCCGCGGGGACGCAGCCGAGACATCTCGTCCAGCCATGCCACCGACTCCGGGATCCACTCGAGCAGTTCGCCGACGTAGCGCGACGAAGACAGCAGAGTGGTCAGGTGCTCGGCCGCTCCGGCAGAGTCGCGCAGCATCCGCAGGAACCAGGAGGTGTCACCGAGACGCTCGCTGATGCGGCGAAACGAGAGCAGACCGTAGTCGGGGTCGCTGCCGTCGCCGAACCAGCTCACCATGATCGGCATCAGGTGCCGCTGGATCGTCGCCTTGCGGCTGATGCCGGAGGTCAGTGCGCCGATATGGCGCAGGGCACCGGCAGGATCGCGGAAGCCGATCGCTGCCAGGCGATCTCTCGCCTGCTCCGTGGAGAGTGTGCGCTCCTCTTCGGGAAGGCCCGCAACGGCGCTCAGGAGCGGCCGATAGAAGAGCCTGGTGTGGATGTCGCGCACTTCACGTCGCACGCGCTCCCAGAGCTCCCACACGCCCTTGGCGCTGTCTGCGAGTCCCGTCGCGCGTGCCAGGACGCGCAGCTCCTCGTTCGTTCGCGGCATGAGGTGAGTGCGGGTCAGGTCTTTCAGCTGCAGCCGGTGCTCGAGCAGTCTGAGCGTCCGGTAGTCGGCGGCGAAGATCGCAGCATCCGCTCGTCCGATGTATCCACCGGCCACCAGAGCGTCAAGGCTCTCCAGCGTGCCGCGCGTGCGGATGTCTGGATCTGTGAGGCCGTGCACGAGCTGCAGCAGCTGCACGGTGAACTCGATGTCCCGAAGGCCGCCGACGCCGAGCTTCAGCTGGTACGGAGCATCCTCCGGATCGACGTGCTCGGTGACGCGCTCCCGCATCCGCTGCACGCTGTCGACGAAGTTCTCCCGTGCGGCGCTCGACCAGATCTTCGGCTGCACGGCTTCCAGGTATGCCTCGCCCAGCGCCTCATCGCCGGCGATCTGCCGTGCTTTCAGGAGCGCTTGGAACTCCCAGCTTTGCGCCCAGCGATCGTAGTACGCGAGGTGGGAGGCGAGCGAGCGGACGAGCGCACCTTGTTTGCCCTCGGGGCGGAGGTTCGCATCGACCTCCCACAGCGGCGGCTCTACCTCGATGCCGGAGATACCTTGGATGGTCTCCCTGGCCAGGCGGGTCGCGATGTCGATGGCGCGTCCCTCTTCGAGAACGTCCTCATCCAGCGACCCGCCGACGAAGATCACATCGACATCGCTGACGTAGTTGAGCTCCCTTGCCCCCGCCTTGCCCATGCCGATGATCGCAAGCTGGGTGAGCGCCACCTGCTCGGCAGGCACAGTCTCCGCGACCTTCGCCCTGGCCACGGCGAGCGAGGCCTCGAGCGCCGCTCCAGCCGCATCAGCGAGGGCAGCGGAGATCGCCGCGATGCGTGTTGCGGGTTCGGGGGTCGTCAGATCGATCGCTGCGATCTCCGCAAGGGATCGGCGGTATGCGATCCGCAACGCGACCCAAGCCGTCTCGTCGCTGTGTGCAGCGACGCCGTCGACCGCGCCGACGGCGTCGAGCAGCCGCTCGCGCAGCGTCGCCGAGCTGGGCACGAGCGGCCCGGTATCGGTCAGTATCGACAACTGCTCCGGATGCCGCAGAAAGAAGTCAGCAAGCCCAGTGGATGCTCCGAACACTCGCCAAACGATCTTCCGCGTCTCTGGATCGTCCAGAAGCGATCGCAAGATCGCTGGATCGCGCCGCGCAACCCGCAGCATCCCCTCCGCCGCGGAATCAGGGTCGGCGGCCACCGCGCCGTTCAGGAGCAGCGCGCCGTCGAGCCCGACCAGCTCGGACAGCTCTTGCACCGCTGCCGCACTCGAGGTCAGATCAGTGAAGCCGAATCGTGCCAGTGCCGAGCGCGAAAGCGCGGATTCTGACCGGGCCATCGATCAGAGCAGTTCGAGGTTGCTCTTCAGCTCGAACGGAGTGACCTGGCCGCGGTAGGCCTCCCACTCCTTGCGCTTGTTGAGCAGCACGTAGTTGAACACCTGCTCGCCAAGCGTCTCCGCTACGAGCTCCGAGTCCTGCATCAGCTCGAGTGCGTGGTCGAGGCTCGCCGGCAAGGACGAGTAGCCGAGCGCGCGACGTTCCGCATCGCTCAGCGACCAGACGTTGTTCTCCGCCTCTGCAGGCAGCTCATACTCCTCTTCGATGCCCTTCAGCCCAGCAGCAAGCAGCAGCGCGTAGGCAAGGTAAGGGTTCGCAGCCGAATCGAGGCCGCGGTACTCGACGCGCGAGGACTGGCTCTTATTCGGCTTGTACATCGGAACGCGCACGAGTGCCGAGCGGTTGGCGTGGCCCCACGTCACGAAGCTCGGTGCCTCGTCGCCGCCCCAGAGACGCTTGTACGAGTTCACGAACTGATTCGTGACCGCAGCGATCTCATTGGCGTGCTTGAGAAGACCCGCGATGAAGTGGCGACCGGTCTTCGAGAGCTGATACTTCGCGCCCTCTTCCCAGAAGGCGTTCTGATCGCCCTCGAACAGCGACATGTGCGTGTGCATGCCACTGCCTGGCTGATCGCTCATCGGCTTCGGCATGAACGTTGCGTAGACACCCTGCTCGATCGCGACCTCCTTCACCACAGTGCGGAAGGTCATGATGTTGTCGGCAGTCGCGAGGGCATCCGCATAGCGGAGGTCGATCTCGTTCTGGCCGGGGCCGCCCTCATGGTGGCTGTACTCGACGGAGATGCCCAAGTCCTCCAGCATCCGCACCGAACGACGACGGAAGTCGTGCGCCGTGCCGCCGGGGACGTTATCGAAGTACCCCGCGGAGTCAACCGGGACCGGGCCTTCTGGTCCGATCACCGACGACTTGAGCAGATAGAACTCGATCTCGGGGTGCGTGTAGAACGTGAACCCGGCATCCGCCGCCCGTGCGAGGGTGCGCTTGAGCACGTTGCGAGGATCCGCAACCGCGGGTTCACCATCAGGCATGGTGAGGTCGCAGAACATGCGCGCGGTGGGGTCGATCTCTCCGCGCCAGGGCAGGATCTGGAAGGTCGTCGGATCGGGCTGCGCGAGCAGATCGGACTCGTGAGTGCGCGTGAGGCCTTCGATCGCGGATCCGTCGAAGCCGATGCCCTCGGCGAAGGCGCCCTCGACCTCGGCAGGTGCGATCGCAACAGACTTGAGCGTGCCGATGACGTCGGTGAACCACAGGCGCACGAACTTCACGCCCCGCTCTTCGATGGTGCGCAACACGAAATCGCGCTGCTTGTCCATGCTCATACGGTGAGTTACTTCCCGTCCGTGTCGGTCGCTTTGCGCCAGTCCTCATCGATGGCCTCTTCGACCGCCCACGCTTCTGACCGCTCGCGCAGAGTCTGCACCGCGTGCGACGCGGCTTCAGCCGTATCGAAGGGCCCTACCCGGTCGACAGCGGGCGAGACATAGCCGTACTCGACCTCACCCGTTTCGGTGTTGTACCAGTACTTTCGCTCACCATTGGACATGTACGAATCTTCTCCGCGAGACATGGCTCATCCCTTCGTAAGGCTTTGTCACGATCCTAGTGGCGCCGCGCACTCTCGCTAGGCTATTACTCATGGCAAAAGCGATCGGCGTCGACATCGGCGGCACAGGCATCAAAGCAGGACTCGTCGACCTCTCCCACGGCACGATGGCGTCGGACCGGGTTCGCGTCCCCACCCCTGAGGGCGCATCCCCGCAGGACGTGCTCGCAGCCGTCCAGAGCGTACTGAAGACGCTGGAGGTCGAGGACTCCGCACTCCCCCTCGGCGTCGCGTTTCCGGCGATCGTCAAGCGCGGCAAGACGATGTCCGCGGCGAATGTCTCGAAGGAATGGCTCGACTTCGACGCCGAGCGCTTCTTCCGTGATGGCCTGAACCGCAACATCGTGTTCGTCAACGACGCGGATGCTGCCGGTGTCGCAGAAGCACGCCACGGCGCCGCGCGCGATGTGCAGGGTCTGACCATCCTGACCACCCTCGGAACCGGCATCGGCTCCGCGTTCCTCTACGACGGCGTTCTGGTGCCGAACTCCGAGCTCGGTCACCTGAACTTCCGTGAGTTCGACTCGGTGGAGAAGTGGGCCGCTACCTCGGCTCGCGAGCGCGAGAACCTGACCTGGGCCGAGTGGGCAGAGCGTCTGCAGGCGTTCTACACGCACGTCGAGTTCCTCTTCAGCCCCGACCTCTTCGTCGTCGGCGGCGGCGTTTCGAAGAACGCAGACGACTTCCTTCCGCTGCTCGAGCTGAACACTCCGATCATTCCGGCAATCCACCGCAACAACTCCGGGATCATCGGCGCGGCCTCGCTCGCCGCGGACTGAGCCGCTTCCCTCCTTCGCAAAACTGCAAAACCACGCCGAGACAGCAGCGATACAACGCTGTCTCGGCGTGGTTTTGCAGTTTCGGTGCAAGCGTGGGGCGAATGGGCCAGCCGATACGCCGGGTTCTGTTCCAGGGCCCCTCTCGGGGCTCCCTTCGACGGTCATCTATCTACGCGACGCGTTGCCGCGCCGCTCCAGCGGTCTACCCGAGGACTCGGCGAGCCGCGTCAACATCCTCTGTCTGACCTTGCTCCGGACGAGGTTTACCTGGCAGGTCATGTCGCCATGACCCCCGGTGGTCTCTTACACCACCCTTTCACCCTTACCGCGTTCACCGACGAGCGGGGATCGCGGCGGTCTGCTCTCTGTGGCACTGTCTCGCGGATTGCTCCGGGTGGGTGTTACCCACCATCCTGCCCTGTGGAGCCCGGACGTTCCTCGGTGCGGTCTCCCGCAACGCGACCGTCTGGCCGACCCATTCGCGTGCCCAGTCTACTTCTCTGCTGTCTGCACGACCTGCAGGTCGAGAGGGACGTCGATGGGGAATGATCCGAAGAGACGTCGCGTCGCAACGGCCGCGGCCTCACGGACGGCGTCGGCCGCAGCATCCGCCTGCTCCTGCGGGACGTGCAGAATCACCTCGTCATGCAAGAAGAACGCCAAGTGCGCCCTTCGGGCGAAAGGTCCGGATGCCGGGGCAACCGTTGGCGCTTCAGGAAGCTGCCTCAAGCGATGACGTATCTCCGCCAGCCAGATCAGCGCCCACTCCGCTGCGGTGCCCTGCACGATGAAGTTGCGGGTGAAACGGCCGCGCTCTCTGGCGCGCTGCTTGGCGATCTTCGCTGCCGCACCGTCGGCGCCGGACTCCCGCGCGTCTGATTGCTGGCTCTGCCATGCGGCATCGGGGCGAGGCGAAGAGCGACCGAGGCTCGTCGAGACCACGCCGCCGCTCTCGCCCTCTCTGGCGGCAGCATCCACACGATGCATCGCGCGGGGATAGACCTTGCGCAGGCGCGGGACGAGTCGTCCGCTATCTCCGGTGGTCGCGCCATACATCGCGCCGAGCACGGCGTACTTCGCCTCTTCGCGAGTGGCGACGGCTCCCGATGCCACCACACCCGCGTACAGATCCTGGCCGCGTGCGGCTTCAGCCATGGCGAGGTCCTGTGACATCGCGGCGAGCATCCGTGGCTCCAGCTGCGCGACGTCAGCGACGACCAGCGTCCACCCAGCGTCCGCGCGTACGGCCGGGCGAAGCATCCGCGGCAACTGCAGGGCTCCTCCGCCCGCCGACGCCCAGCGCCCGGTGACAACGCCGCCGGGAATGTACACGGGGCGAAAGCGCCCGTCTCTCACCCACTCCGCCAGCCACGCCCAGCCATTGGCGCTCATCAGTCGAGAGAGCTTCTTGTAGGCCAGAAGGGGTGCGATCACCGGGTGCGCGATCTCGCTCAGCTCCCACTGACTCGTCGACTCGACGTTCACGCCGACCCGGTGCAGTGCGCGCAGCAGCTTCACGTGGCTGTCGAGGTGCAGCTGATCATCGCCCAGGTGAAAGCGAACCTCACTGGCGAGTTCCGCCATGCGCGACGGCACGCCGCCCGCAGTGCGCGCGCCGAGCGTCTCGGTGAGGATGCGATCGTGCTCGGCGGCATCCCACGGGAGTCCAGCAGCACGCATCTCTTCTGCGATCAGTCCTCCGCCGGATTCAGCGGCGCACAGCAGCCCGAGTCGGCCGGTGCGATCTGAGGCGATCACGCGCAACTGCTCTTGAAGCTGCGCCTGGAGTTCTGCCGCGGTGGCCGCGCCAGAACGCTCGTCGGTGTCGAAGAGTACGGGTTCGCCCGCTTCGGGTTCGCCCGGAATCCAGTCGGCAGACGGTGCGAGCGGTCTGGCAACGACGTCCGTATCGCGGAGGATCGCATGGCAGAGCATCAGGTCATGTGCGCGCGTCAGCTGCACGCCGGCAGCGAGAAATCGCGGGTAGACATCCCTTGCACTGCGGATCACCCAGCGTGGCCGCTCTGCTTCTTCGACAGCACGGATCCAGTCGAAGAACTCGCGCGATGTGAGGTCGAATCGCTCGAGTTCGGAGCCGACGGAGTCCACGCGGATCGCGACAGCACCCTCCGAGTCGGTGAGGGCCAGCAGGATTCGGGAATCGCCTGCCGCCCGACGACTCACAGTCCTGATTCGTCGGTACGCACCAGGATCGCACCGCACTCGGGGCACGAGATCACTGCATCTGGCGCAGCGTGGCGAACCTCGTTGAGGTGCGTGCCGGAGAGCATCATGCGGCACCCTTCGCACGTGCCTCGGCGCAGCAGGCCGACGCCGATGCCCCGGGACGCCCTACGCGTGTACTCGTCAAGAAGCGCGGGCGGCACATCGGCGCTGATCGCCTCACGATCACGAGTGAGGTGCGCTATCTCGGTCGCAGCGGCCGCGATAGAGGCTTTGGCGCGAGCGGTGAGCTCGCTGCCCTCAGCCGTGGTCGCGTCGATGAGCGCCTGCTGCGTGGCCAGATCGGACTCCGCCTGCTCAGCGCGATCCATCACCTCGAGCTGCTGGTCCTCGAGAGCACTGATGCGCATTGCAAGGCTGACGAGTTCACGCTCGAACGCCTGTGCGTCCTTCGAGTTCGTGGATGTTGCGAGCCGGTCGCTGTCTCGCGTGCGGCGCTGCTCGGTGACCTTCACGTCGGATTCCACGCGAGCAAGCTCCGTGCGGACATCGTCACGGATGCCTGTCAGCCTGGTGAGTTCGCGCAGCTGTTCCTGGCGTTCTTTGGCGAGCTCGTTGATACGCGGTCCCTCGGCCGGCGTCGTGCGCTGACGTTCGGCCTGCTGGAGGCGGCGGTCAAGGTCTGCGATGTCGAGAAGGACTCGCTGCTGCTCGGGACTGGCGTTCACATATCCAATCTACCTGGGGCAGCCGACATCCGATGCGTCAGTATGCCGCCCCGTCGAGATACGTCCACACGCGATCCTCGCGGAGGAAGCGGCTGCGTTCCCGCATGGAGTCACGCACTCCGTCCGCACCGCGGAAGTGAGCGTCGAACGCCACGACGCCCTGAGCATCGAAAGGGCCACCCGCGACGGTGTCGAGAATGTCGAGGCGAGTCCAGGTGATGTCGTCGTCGAGCTCGAGTTCTGCAGGACGCGTGGACGGATGCCACGACCGCAGAAGATAAGGTGCGTCTCCCGTAGCGAACGCGGTGAATCGAGACCGCATCAGCCGCTCAGCAGTCGGTGCGGCGATCATTCCGGAGAGGATCGGACCGCAGCACGCGTCATATGTGTCTCCGGAGGTGCAGGGGCAGCGCATCTCTCCATCATGCCGCGTACGCTGGGGCACGACTCTCGAAGGAGACCTTGATGACTGCACTTCCCGTCCGCACAGCGCACAACGGCTTCACGCTCCCTGCCCTCGGTTTCGGCACTTATCGCCTCAACGGCAGCGCAGGTGCCGCTGCCGTTGCAAGCGCAATCGATGCCGGTTACCGACTCGTGGACTCTGCGTTCAACTATGAGAACGAAGGCGCAGTCGGGCGAGGCGTTGCGGAAGCTATGACGGCACGCTCTGAAGTAATCGTGACGACGAAGCTTCCCGGACGGCACCATCCGTCGGAGAAGGCACGCTGGAGCATCGAGGAGAGTCGCGATCGTCTCGGGCTGGATGCCACGGACCTGCATCTCATCCACTGGCCTAACCCGATCCAGGACGAATATGTACAGGCCTGGAGCGCGCTCATCGACGCGCAAGAACGCGGCACGGTTCGCCAGATCGGCGTATCGAATTTCCTGCCCGAGCACCTCGAGCGGCTCGAGCGCGAAACGGGTGTGCGACCGGTGGTGAACCAGATCGAGGTGCACCCGTATCTCCCGCAGACCGAGCAGCTCGCGTACCACCGAGAGCACGGGATCATCACCGAGGCATGGAGCCCGATCGGGCGGGCGAAGGCGCTGGTGCAGGAGCCGTTGATCATAGAGATCGCCGCGGCTCACGGCATCACTCCCGTCCAGACGGTGCTCGCGTGGCATGTCGCGCGGCAGAGCGTCGCGATTCCGAAGGCGTCGTCTGTGGAGCACCAGCGTGCGAACCTGGCCGCAGCATCCGTCGTCCTCGATGATGCCGAGGTCGCCGCGATCACGGCGTTA
The DNA here is from genome assembly GCF_052266675.1 of Microbacterium zouquanmingi. Classification (NCBI taxonomy): domain Bacteria; kingdom Bacillati; phylum Actinomycetota; class Actinomycetes; order Micrococcales; family Microbacteriaceae; genus Microbacterium; species Microbacterium zouquanmingi. The sequence goes on along the minus strand of NZ_JBQPRA010000004.1, from coordinate 359,771 downwards.
GGTCGCCCCGACGGTCGCCTCTTCGACGCCGACCCGAGGACGCACGAGGAGTCCTGACCCGGCTCCGACAGTTGACGCCACCTCGGAATACCCGCGGGCCCATCCGACTTGCACCCGGCATGAGAGCAATCGTGTACACGGGCAAGGGCGGCTCTGAGACGCTCACGTTGATCGAGCGCGAAACAGGACGGCCGGGCCCTGGCGAGGTGCGCGTGCGCATCCACGCCTCGGGAGTGAACCCCACCGACTGGAAGGCTCGAGCCGCATCGGGCACGCCGATGCCGTTCGAACAGATCGTGCCGAATCAGGACGGTGCCGGTGTCGTGGATGCCGTGGGCGACGGCGTCACGAATCTGCAGGTCGGCGATCGGGTGTGGGTCTACCTCGCAGCGCACGAGCGTCCGACCGGGACCGCTCAGGACGCCACGGTCGTCCCGGCTGTCCGCGTTGTACGTCTGCCGGATGAGATCGGGTTCGACGTCGCCGCGAGTCTCGGCGTACCGGCGATGACCGCGCATCGCGCGCTGACGGTGAACGAATTCGGGCCGTCGCGTCTCTCGCCCGGGGCACTCTCCGGCCGGGCGGTGCTCGTACAGGGCGGAGCGGGAGCTGTGGGCCATGCGGCGATCCAGCTCGCCGTGTGGGCCGGAGCAAGAGTGCTCACGACGGTGAGCGGCCAGGAGAAGGAGAACCTCGCCCGCGCCGCCGGCGCGCACCACGTGTTTCGGTATCCCGATGATCTGCTGGCCGAACGCATTCTCGAAGTCGCCCCGTCCGGCGTCGACCACATCGTCGAGGTCTCCCCCGCGATGAACGCCGCGCTCGATGTCGCCGTGATCGCCAATCACGGCTCGATCGCGTTCTACGCGAACGACAAGGGCGACACGATCTCCGTCCCCATCGTCACCAGCTTCGCCAAGAACACGCGCTGGCAGGGATTGCTTCTCTACACCGTCGGCGAAGAGGCGCTCGCCGCAGCCGTTGAAGACATCACGGCTGCACTGAAGGACGACGCGCTTCCCGTCGGTGAGGAGGCTGGACTCCCACTCACCTGGTTTCCGCTAGAGGAGACCGCCGCCGCTCACGACGCTGTTCAGCGCGGCGCGATCGGGAAGGTACTCATCCGCGTCGCGGAGGACACCTGACGTCTAGTGGACGACTGCTTTGAGCACGACGAACACAGCACCGAACGACGCGGTCACAACCGAGCCGGCGATCCGCACGATCATTCCGCTTCCCCGGCGCAGGAAGGCAACGTAGCCGAGGAACGCGAGGATCGCCGTGCCGGACCACAGCGCGAGCTCGTTCGCCACGTCATCCGGGATCAGTCGGGTAGTCCCGGCCAGGAGCACAAGCGCCGGCACCGCGGCGGAACTCAGCATCCCCAGCGAATGACGCACCGAGCGGGCGACGGCGACGCGCACTCCGACCTGCGCCTCGTCATCCGCACCGAGCCGTGCGACGGCGCCCGAGTACACGTGGGCCGCCCAGAAAACGAACACCGTCACCGCGACCGTGACCAGCACCACGGCCGAGGTCTCACCGTGTGCAGAAGACACCGCGATGAGTCCGCTGACGAGGATCGTTCCGTATACCGCAGCCTCGGTGCCGAACCCTGGTCGAAGCGCACGATGGGTGCGCAGCATCGGATGATCGGCGGATGGCACACTCGTCATGAAACCGAGCCTAAACCGCAACCGGGATCGACCTCAGACCAACATCCCGAGGCCCTTGCCGATCACGTTGAACCCGATGACGACGAGCAGCACGGTCATGATGACCGCGTTGTTGTCCGTCAGCCACGAACGGATCCCGTTGAGCGCCTGCAGCACCGACCGACGCCCGCATCCGGTTCATTGCCTTCGAAGGTGACGATGAAGAGCTCGATGGCGCCGAACTTGAGTGCCCCCGGCGTCCGACGCGGCGGTCACCGGATTCAGCCGATGGTCGGGAACGTCCACGAGCCGTCGAGGATCTCAGGTCGCGGTCGGTACAGGCGGACGAGGTAGTTCCATCCCTCGCTCAACGGGAGGGCGTTCGGCGCGGACGGGTCGCCTCCGAAGCGGACGGTGATGCTGCCGTCATCGTCTCGGAATCCCGTGACGTTGTTGACGCTGTACCGGCCCGCGTCGTTGTGCGCGAAGTAGCCGTCGGCGTTGTACAGGGAGATCGACCAGAATCCGTCGACGGGCACCTCACCGACCGACAGTGTGTACTCGCTGACAGCGAGCCCCGGCTCGACATTCACGTAGAACGCCTCCTGCTCGGGCAGCCCACCCCACCCGGATGCCGTTCCCAGCAGGTGGCGGATCGGATCGACCGCGTCCGCACGCCCGAAGGCCCGATCGAAGTCGGGCATCCCTTTCGCCAGTGTGAGCACGGCGTCACGCGTCTGGGCGAAGGATTCGGCGTCGTACTCGAGAGCGGGAAGTTCGCGCCCGGCGACGGAGGACAGCGCCAGCTGGGCCTGCAGTGCGTTGACGATCGCGACGTCGTTCTCGTCCTCCGAGTCGACAAGGATGCGCACGGCCGCGAGCACGAACTCGGAGCCCAGCTCTTCCGCCGTGAGACGGTGTTCACCGGGCTCATGGAGCACACGGTTGATGAAGTGGTCCTCGTTGACGAGCATCACCGACAGATATCGGCCGCCGGTGTCGGGCACCGTGATTGTCGCGCCTTGGGATACGTCGATGATGGCAGCGCTGTAGAGGGTGTCCCGGTTCATGCGGATCACGGTCTGCTGGTCGATGGGAGTCGGGACCCGGTAGTGGTTCCAGCGGTTGGCGCCGCCTGCGCTCGCGCTGATCGCCGTGAACATTCGAAGCGTCTCGATGCGCGCGAAGTTCAGGAATGTGACGACGGTGGAGTTGTCGGTCATGGGAGGCCCTTCGATTCTGGGATGCTGTTCAATCATCGTCTGTGCATGCCGAGGACGACCCCGGCTTTGAGATCGGAGCCCATCGTGCGCCGGTCTGTCCATACTCGCGCGTAACACGCTGGAGATGCGGAGTCCATGACCGATTTCATCCGGAACACATGAGCCGACGGAGCGGACCGCCCAGAATGCGAGCCGCGCACGTCCCGTGAAGCCCCGACTGCTTGGTGGGCCCTACCGGGATCGAACCGATGACATCCACGGTGGAAACACGACGGTTGGCACCCGTTATCCAACTCCACCGCGCGTCATGACGGGTGCAGCGTATGCGCGTGCTAGACGCGCGTGGGCACTATCGGACATGGATACTTACCTGCTCGATCAGTTCGCCGCGTACCAGCGTGCGAAGAACCTCTCAGAGAACACCATCCGCAATCGCCGGAGCATCCTCAGCGGCCTCAGCACCGCTGTCGGCTCCCCGTTCGCGGAGATGACCCTAGGAGACCTTCGACTACGGATCGGACGTCCTGACATCGCGGCAGGCTCGCGGCGTACGGAACGTGGCGCGATGATCGCATTCTTTACGTTCCTCTGCGAGGACGGCATCCGGACGGACAATCCCGCTGCGCGGCTCGCGCCCGTCGAGGCGCCGAAGGGTGAGCCGCGTCCGTTCACGCGGGAGCAGGTGGATGCGATGCTCACCAGTGGCGCGTACAAGCGCACCCGCGCGATGATCCTCGTCGGGTATTACCAGGGTTTCCGGGTCTCATCGATCGCCCGCGTCCACGGCCATGACGTCGATCTGACGGCGATGACGATTCGCACGGTTGGGAAGGGTGGGAAGGTGCGCACCCTGCCGCTGCATCCGGTCATCGCGGATCTCGCGAAACATATGCCGCCGGATACATGGTGGTTTCCCGCCCGGAAGGGTGCATCTGGACATATTCGGGGTGCGGCCGTGACGAACCTCATCACGCGTGCGAAGAAGCGCGCCGGGATCCGCGATCCCGATTTGACCCCGCACTCGCTGCGGCACGCGTTCGGCACCGACCTCGTGGAGGAAGGCGTGGATATCCGTGTCGTGAAGGAACTCATGATGCACGAGTCTCTCGCGACGACGCAGATCTACACTGGCGTGAGTGCGCGGCGCAAGCAGGAAGGCATCCGCACGTTGCCCGCGCGGGAGATCCCCCGGCAGTCCGGGCGTGGCGCTAGGATCGCGGCATGAAGCCAACAAACGCCGAGATCGGCGCGTGGATCACTTTCGCCGGTGGAGCTGTCATCTACTTCATCGCCCTCGTCGTGGCGGGGAACGCCACCTACAGCGAAGACACTGTGTCGGCGGCAGGATGGATGACGTTCGGCGGGATGATCGCGGGACTCGGTTTCGTCCCCGCGATCATCCTTACCGGAGGCCGGCAGCTACTTCGGAGTGTTCACGCCAGCGAGCGCGAGGCCACCGACGGCGAGTAGCGCGGCGGCGATGTTGAGCACGTGCGTGCCCACATCGACGGTGAAGACACCGAGCAGCACGAGCAGCGGGACAGCGGCGGCGATGATGCCGTAAACCCATGCGCGGATCGCCGGAGACGGCACCCATCGGTTCGGTGTCTCGTTCGCGCGTGCCTCGGCGCGGGTGCGTGGAGTGGTCATGGTGATGTCCTTTCAGAGTGGTTGGATCATGTTGTAGAGGACGGCAGCGGCGCTGATGATGAGCGCGAATATGCCGGTGACGCGGCCCCAGCGTGCGCTGTTGTCCTCTTCGAGATCGGCGAGGCGCTCGTCGTGGCGGGCGAGGGTCTTGCCCTTGTCGTCGAGGCGTGAGCCGTGCTGTGTGATGGTGTTCTCGTGCTGGTCGAGACGCTGGTCATGGCGTGCGAGCGTCGCGGTCAGCATGCCCTCTATGCGTGCCACGATGATTCGGAGGTCCGTCTCTTCGCTCATCCCAGCGCCTTGATCATCTCGGCAGTCTTCGCGGCGGCAGCGTCTGTGGAGAGACCGCCGAGCTGCCAGACGAGGTTGACCTCGGTCGTCAGAAGGTTGTCGTCGTCGTACGCGGCATATGGGATGTGACCGCGCGTGATCATGTCTTGCACCCAGCCTGCGGGCACGGAGGTCGCGGCTTGGCCGTTGTGGATGACGCGGTATCCGGCGGCGCGATAGAACGGTCCGTCGATGATGCGGAGTGACATGGGGTCTCCTAACAGGTCGATAGTGCGGGGTGAGGCGTGCTGCATGAGATCGATCGTGAACGGAATGCCACCCTTGCGATACCCGTACAGGTGGTCGTGAGTGGGCCAGAGCGTGGCGTGGACGTGCGCGCCGCCCGTCTCGGCGACGTTCCACGACCAGTCCTCCTCGCCGTACCCGGACGCCCCGGAGAGGGCGAACACTCGGCCTTGTTCAACGCGGCCGGAGGTGAGGAGATTCTGTGAGTGGTGCATCGTCCGGAATGACATGCCGTTGTCGAAGTTGATGCCGACCCATCGGCCCGTGTCCGGGGCGATGCTGTTCCCGGAGCCGTAGATGTACCCGTCTGCCGGGGCGACGATCGGCGTCCCAATCGGAACGTAGAAGTCGGTACCCGGTTCCTTCGACGGTGTACCCCGCTCTTGATGAGCTTGCCAAGACGAGATGCCCGTGTATCCCTCGACAGGGAGTATCAGCCCACTCATGATGCCTCCAGCGCGTCGACTCGTGCACGCAGCGCGACGAGCTCAGTGTGTAGCTGCGCGTTCTGCGCCATGATGAGCGCGATGAAGTCAATAGACTCGGGGACCGGATTACCGTCCGCGTCGAGCGCAGGCCGCGTCGTGGTGTCGGCGTTCTCGTCGAGCACGGGTGCCGTCTGGTAGATCACGAACGGCTGCTGGTCGGGGTTCTCCGCGAGCCGCTCGGCGATGTATCCGTATTTCCACGAGCCGTCGCCCTGACGCATCTGGTACTTCACGAGGTTGGGCCAGATGTCGCCGAGCGTTGCCGGGTCGATCTCGCTGATGTACTTCTTGTACCGCTCAGACGATGCACCACGCGAGACGCGGCCGTCGCTGTTGATGTAGGCGACGGTATAGCCGTCTGTCGCTGCGACCGAGTTCGGCACGTAGATGTGCCCTGTGACTGTGCCGCCGGAGAGTGGCAGGTAGGAGCCGCCGCTGATATCGGACAGGTTCGCGAGGTTCACGGCGCCGACGTAACCAGGGATCTCGTACTGCAGGCGTGCACCGTTCCAGCCGAGTGAGGGTGTCGTGTTCGGTGCGGTCGCGCCGGAGTTCGCCCAGACGCCGAGCGCGGCCCGCGCCTCGGCTACAGTTGTCTTGCCGGTGCCGCCTCGGTTGATCGGGAGAGGCCAGAGCGCGGCGATCTTGGACGCGAGGCGCTGCACGATGTAGTCGCGGGTCTTGTTGATCTCGGTATCGATCGTGTTCGCGAGCGCGGTGCCCGGTACGAGATCCATGCCGTCTGCGAGTGCGTCGTCTCCAGTAGCCATGAGCGTGTCCTTTCTAGAGTGAGTCGATGGTGCCGACGAGGTCGTCGATGGTGCCGGTGAGCAGGTCGATAGCACCGAACGGGGTGTCTGTTGTGCGTGCCGTGATCGTCATCTCGTCACGGTCGAAGTCGAACCGGACGACGCTTGTCTGTCCGATCTGCGGCGGGGCACCGTCGAGGATCGCTGTGAGCCCTTGTTCGGCCTTCGCCGTCCAGTCCGCGACGGTCGTCACGGTGACCTCGCGTCCGCGTCCCTGTGCCCGCCTCACGGCGTATTGAGCGAAACCGGGGCCGGGGTACGCGGTCGCGAATTCGAAGCGACGCATGAGCGTGTAGTCGGGTGCTTGAGCGTATGTGTCGGTCTGCTGTTGCCGTGTGCCGGAGCGGTCGTCCCACGTGTATACGGCGGCGGCGGCGTCGAACCAGTCGCCGTCACCGCGCGCGATCTTCTCGCTGCCGTTGATGAGGTTCACCGCGTGCCGGACTTCGAGCGCGCCACCTGCGTCATAGCCTTCATCGCGGAGTGTCCATACCCGCTGTTCATCGCACACGAGTCTGCGACCTGCGGCCTGCACGAGTGGCGCGAGGAACGACATGGCGTCTTGTCCGGCGGCCCAGATCAACGCATCCGGGGATGCCGCGTCGATGAGCGTCTTCCTGTTCGAGATCGTCGCGTGCGCGGCCTGCTGCCACGTGTATTCGTACTGTGCCGTGTCCGGGGTGTCGCCGTCGAAGTACAGTCCGTCGGCGGTGAGGTCGCCGGTCGTCTCGGTGAGTCGCCACGCGGTCACGTGCACGTCTTCGGAGCCGCCGAGCTGCGCCGCCCGCACACGCACGCGGATGCTGGCCGTGTTTGGGTAGGCACCGAATGGCTCGGTCACGACCCGGAGCCAGCCGCCCGTCATCGCAGTTGTCACGGCGGGGATGAAGCCGACGATGTTGCCCGCGCCGTCGAAGCACACTGCGTCGAGGATCAGCTGTCGGCCGTCCGCGCCGCGCATGTCAACGGAGAGCACATATTGCTTTCCGCCCGTGATCGAGACCGCCGCCTCGGTGATGAACATTTCCGCGTTGTTGGTGAAGACACCAGCCGCCGACCTGTAGAGCACGTACGACGGCGCACCGGCAGGGCCGCCGGCTAACTGCGAGTAGATCGTGAGGCCGCCTGATGTCCAGGTGCCATGCCAGTCCGTCGTTCCGGTCGCCGCGCGTGGGTTACGGATCAGGTTCGACGAATCAGCCAGTGCGGGCACCGGCACATCTGTCCCTGGCTCGAGCACGGCACCGGGGATCACCGTATCGAGCACGTAACCGACGAGACCAGCGAGCGAGTCCTGATGCTCCAGCGGTGTCGGGTCGCCGACAAGTGGGGCGAAGTCGGCTAGCAGTGCCTCGTCCGACGCGATATCGAGAGCGACCGTCGCGGCTTCCAGGTTCACCGTTCGATCACGCAACGCAAGATCGAACGTGCGCGACTGCACGCCCCAGGGGAACGTCGCATCCACTTCGACGACGATGCGCGGTGCGGGTGACACGCGCGGGTCGAGCGCCTCCAACACGGCCAGCTCCGGGAGTGCGATCGTGAGCGAGCCGGACACGTGCGGACGGCGTCGCGCGTCCAATGTGATCGACCCGGAGACGAAGGACAGCGGCGTACCCGGTGCCAGAATCGCCGTGTAGACGTGCGTGGAGTTCGTCACGACGCCACCTCACGAAACGGTGCCTCAACGATCCACACCTTCCGGGTGGCGTCGTTGAGCGAGATCGTGATGTCACCGTCAGCGATCACGAACGGCATACTGATCGACACGTCCGGATCGTCCAGCGTGAGCACCTGCGGCGTCGCGAGCACCAGGACGGCGGCGTGCGCATCCGCCTCCACCGCGAACACCAACGACATCGTGCCCTTACGGAGTGCCACCGGCCGGAACGTCACATCGTCACTCTCACGCCCAAGGATCGGATGCATGATCGTCCCCGGTGTGCGAGACGCCGCGTACCCGTCCGCGATAGTCGGAGTGATCGTGCCCGTGCTATGCGTGATCGTCGTCATTGCCACTCCAAGTTCGCCACGGTGTTTATCGCAGACTGCACGTCAGCTCGGACCTTGATGTACGCGGTCATATTCGCGATCTCATCGACCGCTGCGCGAGCGGCGGAGAGTGCTTGCCCGGTCGAGACCGACAGCGCGATGTCGCGACCGTTCAGGTGGTCGATCACGCCGTCAGCGTCGCCTTGGAAGGTGTCGAGGTCGGTCGTCGCTTGGCCGGTCTCAGCGCTGACAAAGAACGTCGTGCCGTCCGGCAGCTCGATCATCTTGTTGCCGACGGCGTCAATCGACACACCGGCTTCATCGGCGCTGCTCGCCATGTTGAGATAGAAGTCGGAGATGTTGCGCGCCGCGTCGGCGGCGTTCGCTTGTGCCTCGGCGCTGATGTCGCCGTACTGCTTCCAGCGATCGTTGATCGATTCCAGGTCGGCGAGCTCTTGCGCGGCGGCGGCTTCCTTCGGTCCGCGTCCCTTGGTGCGGATGTCGGCGGAGTCAGTGACCAGCTCGTTCTGCTCTTCAATGAGTTGGTTCGATCGTGCGTTGACGATATTCAGGGACTCCTGGTCTCCCGCCGCTGCGCGGATAAGAACGTTCGCATCCAGACCGAGCTTGTTCGCATCCTCTCGAATCTGGTTGCGTTCCTTCTCCCGCTCGGGGTTGTTGTACAGGTCGCTGATCTCGCCGACGAGAGTCGCCGTTTCGATGTACTCCTTGCCGCCCTCGACTGCCGCCTGCCACGCTTCCGCGAAGTACTCTTTGAGCTTCTGAACGCGCTCGTTCTGCTCTTGGATCTCGGCGGTGACGAGACCGAGCCCGACAGCACCAGCAGCGAGAGCGGCGGCACCAGCGATGCCAGCAGGGCCACTGCCTGCGAGAGTCGCGGCCAGCCCGCCGAGTGTGTCCTGTCCGACCTGCCCGAGGTCGGAGAGGTCACCACGGATGGAAGAGACCGCTTCGCCGAGGTTCTGGCCGACCTCCTGGGTGACTTCCTGCGCACCCTCTTTGAGCTTGCCGAAGCCCTTCCCGCCGATGTCGTCGACCGAGTCTTCGGTCTTCTTCGACTGCTTCTGCACGTCGCGGAGGGAGTCTTCGAGTTTGTCTGCTGCGCGCTCGCCGTCGCGTCCGGTTTCTTTGAACTCGTCACCGATGTCTTCGACTGCACGCTCGGCTTGCCGAGCGGACAGGCCCATCTGACGGAGAGCGTCTTTGATGTCGTCGTCGCTCTTCCCGGCCTTGCGGGATGCGTCGACGAGCTTTGAGGCGAAGTCGTCGACCTTGCCGCCGGAGCGGGCGGACTCGGCGGCGACATCGCCGACAGCTTCCTCAAGATCGGAGAGTGACTTCTTGGCGTCGTTCGCGCCCTCAGCAACGCCTTTGGCGTTGAGTAGCATGTCCACTTCCATGCGAGCGCTGCTCATTTGGTGGCCTTCTCTACGGTCTCGTGGATGGTGCGGAGTGCGGTCTGAGCCCACAGCGACGCGATGCGGGGGATCATGTTGACCACCGTCGGGTAAAACACCCAGCCGGTCTTCTTGTAGTGCCAGAACTGTCGCTGCGTGCGGCGGGTGACCTTCCCGCGCCGGGTGGTGTACGTGTTGTATTCCTCGCGGTACGCGCCGAACTCGGTCTCACGCGGGAACATGCCAGCGCGGTTCGATCCGCCGACGAGCTTCACGCCCCGATCGGAGACATACGCGGTCGAGGGGTTCACGAGCCGGGAGAAGAACACTCGCGCCGGAGCCTGCTCGGCGAGCCCCTTCTTGAACTCGGGAACGATGACCGCTTTCGACTGTGCACGGATCTGTTTCGCGACCTCGTTCGGGACCGTGGCCAGCGTCTTGATGAGCGCCGACAGCACGGGGCTGCGGCGAACGTCCAGACGCATGGCCACGCCTCCCTTACACTGCGGGGATCGGGCGCGGCTTGCCCTGCACGCCGAGCGTCACCGAAGAGGTGGCGACGCCATTGACCTGGCCGCCGATCGAACCGGGGGCGATGAAGACATCGATCTCCCATCCCAGACCACCGGCGACCGGCTCAAAGGTCATCGTGACCTCTTCGCCCTCATGGTCGAACAGGTAGCGGCTCAGCGAGTTCGCGGTCTCCCAGTCCTGCGCGTAGTCGAGCTGCGCGCCCCATGTCGTCGAGGTCGGGAAGTTGAACGTGGCATCCGGGGTGAGACCGTTCCACGTCACCGATCCAGTGGACGGGGTGATGATGACGCCGGAGACGTGCTTCGCGTAGTCGTCGGTCGCGACTGTCAGCGTGCAATTACGCAGAACGATCGGCTTGACATCGATGGTGGCCATGATGGTTACTCCTCTTCGGGGTTCGTGGTGATGACGTTGATGGACAGCCGCCAGCCGAAGTACGCGTCGAGGAACACGGTCTTCGTGGCGGTGATGCTGTAGAACGGGTGTGCCTGCCAGACCGCCGCATACAGATCGGCAACAAGCTCGTCGGCCTCGGTCTCGCCCTTGCGGAGATCCGTCTTCGAGGTCACGATGCAGAGGTCTGCCGACACCTGGAGCTTCGACACCGGGGCGGCGGGCAACGGTTCAAACGCGGTGTACTCAATCCACAGCACCGGCTTGGAAAGCGTGCCCAGCGTCGGCACGCCCGGCTCGACCTTCCACGTCGCGGGAAGGTGCGGGGCGAGCTGCGCGGCGATGAACTCGCGTACCGTCTCAGAGGACATGAGGTTTCCCGTCGATCGGGCGGATGATGCCCTTGATGGTCTTGTCGAGCGGGCGCGGCGTGTACGAGTACTGGTCCACGCCGACATCCCCGGAACTGGTCACCGTGCCGGCGTTCCACAGGTTCGTGGCCTGCTGGAGTTGCGCATACACCCAACGGTTCGGGATCGGCGCGTCCTCGGCGAGTTCGGGAGCGTAGGCGATGACCTGTTCCTGCGCGGTCTCAAGAATGAAACCGAGCACCTCCATGTTCTCGACCGGTGCGTCCTCCCACGCTGCGCGTAGTCGATCAACCTCAGCCGGAGGGGTGGTGGTGTACCAGGTGGCCATTTCCTACGCTCCCGTGTCCTTATGCCTTGAGTGCGGTGATGATCGCGTTGATCGCGGCCTTGTTGGCGTTCGCGAGAGTGACGAGAACGTCGTACTCAGCCTTCGTGACCGGATCAGCAGCAGCCGGGGCACCGTTCGCCGCCGAGACGGCAGCGAGAGCGGCGACCTGTGTCTTCGCTTTCAGTGCGGTCGCGACCTCGGCCGAGGTCGGCGTGTAGTTCCCGGCCTTGGCGGTCGTGGCGGTCGTGCCAACGGTCGGCACGAACGTCGCCGGTTTGCCGGTGACATCGGCCCATGCGACAGTGGAACCGCCGCCGGCCGGGTCAGTACCGACCACCGTGAGCTCCTGCGGCGGGTACAGCGCGTCGTAGTCTTCCGGGGCGACGTACTCGATCTTGACGGCGCGCATCTCAGGCCTCGGTGCCGACTGTGATGAACGACTCCGGGCGGACAACGAACGTCTCCAGGTAGCCGATAATGGCCTTGTCCATGCCGCCGTGTGCGATGTCGTACGCGTCGATCTGGATCGGCGTTGTGCCCTGCTCGCGGAACTCCATGCCACGAGCAGCGCCAGCCGAGACTGCCGGATCGGTGGCAGTGAGGCCGACGAACGCGGATGCCGGTGCCTTGCGCACGTGCACCTTGCCGTCTGCCGTGCCAACGCCGCCGGTCGCGAAGTCGAAGGTCACGAACTCGGGGACGAGATCCTTCGGCGTCATGATGAGCTGACGCCACGCGACGGGGTTGACGAGTGCGAAGGTGGGGTCGTCGTCCGCGTCCTGCACGCCCTCGATCGCGTCGATGAGCATTCCCATCGCGGTGGGGTACTCGGCAGCGTAGGTGCCGGGTGCGACGAGGTTCGCGAGCGCGACCGTCATGATGTCCGCAAGTGCGTCCTTGTCGGTGATCTCGCCATACGAGTCGGTGACACCTTCGAAGAACGTCTGAAGCACTTCGGCACCGCCTTCCAGGTGCGTCCACTCGAGCGCGACATCCGCGCCGTACCCGTACTTGCGGAGGCTGGAGTCCTGCGTGGCGGTCGACGCGGTGCCGGTGGGAAGCTCGGCCTTGTTGCCAGCCCAGTGCTGAACCAGCGCGGTTCCCTGGTCGAGTGTGAAGCCCTTGCGTCCGCCGAGCTGGATGCCGCCGTAGAGGTGCGTAACCAGGTCGATGTACTTGCGGGTGTATCGCTTGCCCTGCCAGAGCTTGCCGACCCATGCGGGCTGCAGCACGCCGTCGGCGGCGAGAGCACCAGCACCAGTGGGAACGATGTCGGCGAGAGCGGCGAGGAACTCTTCAGAGTCGACTGCCTGCCCCTTGATGGAGCGCTTCACCTCGGCCATTGCCGAGAAGACTGCGCGGACATCAACGTCGGTGGACGCGGGTGCCACGGGTGCGGATGCGAGCAGCGTCGCCGGAACGGCGCGCTGCTCGACGGGTGCGGTTGCGGAAGCGTTCATGCTCTCCGGCTCCTGTTCTGTGTTGTCCTCAGCCGGGGCGGCTTCGGGGGTATAGGTTCGCGTGTCGCCAGCGGCGGACACGGTGACATCTTCGGGAAGGATCTCGGCGGCGATGACGAGGTGCTCGGGGTCGCCCTCGACCTCTACGTCCTGATCTGCGGCGATCTCGGAGATTGAGCCGTCTGCGATCGAGAACATTGCGGCGGATGCGAACGCACCTTCGTTGACGACGGCCGCGCCGGTCAGCTTGGAGCGGAGAGCGTTCGCACCCTGCCGGACGATTCCGGCCACTTCGGCAGACAGCTTCTTGAGCGGGGATGCAAGATACTCGTCGCCCTCGTCTGTGTCCGCGATCTCGAACTCTGCCTCGACGCCACGTGCCGTCTTCTCGAGCACCGTCGCCCGTCCGATCGGGTTGAACCGGTCGTGCTCGACGTTCAGCGTGACGACAGATGGATCGCGTGGGAGAGCAACAGAGTCGGCGGAGAACATGATCGGCTCGTTGCCGGTCGCGTTCGGTCGGGAGAGCTCCCCGAACGGAAGGAGAAGTCCACGCAGACGGCGCGTGTTCTCGATGCGCTGGAACATTCCTGCTTCGGTCATGGTCAGTCCTCGCTCAGAGTCGGTGTGGTCGGGGTCGGCGCGGTCAGGTAGTCCGCACGGTCGAGGCGGAGGGACAGCCCAGAAGGGCATACGTCGTCGAGCGAGAGGCGTGCCTCGATCGCATCGGCGAACTTCGCGAGACCGAAATCCCACAATTCGTTGCGCTGCTCACCGTTGGCTTCCGTCGAGTAGTGGATATCGCCACCGCCTGACTGCTTGGATCCTTCGAGCAGGGCAGCAGGGATGCCCGCGTGGTTGGCGATGTCGAGCCGGTTGGCGTTTCGTCCGGACTCGAACAGGTCGGCGGGGAGAGCGCCGGGCATGTCCACGCTCACGAAGTCAGGCTTCATCGCCGTCGCACCATTCGACGATGCGCGGCCCTTGATCCACATCTGCCGGAACTCTTCACGCTCGACCTTCGACCATCCACGCCATTCGTCCGAGCTGACGGTGAGGATCGTCTGCGCGATCGGGTTGTCGATCCGGTCGCGATAGGCGAAGCCGATAGCGCGCGCATCACGCAGGGCGTCGATGCCGTCGACCATCAGACCGTTCGATCCGTATCCGAGCGGGATCGCGACGACGCGCTGACGGTAACGCGCCGCGACAGCAGGGTTCACATCGATCTCGCCCGTCGCGGGGTCCATCTTCCACCAGCCGAACGGGATGTGCAGTGCGTCGACGGGGTACTTGTCCTCGCCGAGCGCGAAGCCGATGACCGCCCAGCCGTGCATGAACAGGTCGCCGACGACGCCGTAGCGCAGGCTGCGCGGCGAAACACCTGACTGAGAGTTCACCAACCATCCCGGCTGCGTGGCTGTCTCGCCGTTCACGTCGAACTGTCGCCACGGCATCCGGGCGAGCACACCGCACACGATCTCGTAGGAACGCTTGACTGGTCCGATACGGAGAGCGGTCTGATCGGTCAGCGTCCTCGTCGTGTCGTGCTCGGGCCACAGCTGCGCGACGGTGATCTCCTGCAACGAGTCCTGCGGGCTGAACGGTGACACCGGAAGAACCGGCGTCATGCTGACAGCCGGTCCACCGGTCAGGAATTTCCACAAGCCCATGTGATGAGAATCGGGTGGGCTGCCAACACCTGAAAATCAGACGGCGCGTCGGGTACGCTTCCGGAGCGTTGAGAGCGCGTCACGTGCCTGCGTCACGGACGGGTGCGCACGTGCTTCGTGGTCGGCCGCACGCTCCCACGCCTCCAGCCTTGTGAACGCCATGACGTGCCAGATCCCGCAGGACTGGCAGACGACGACGATGGACTCGCGAGTGACATCGAGATAGATCATCAGGGCTCCTAGAAGTCGAACACGTCGGCGGGCTTGACAGTGCGTGGTGCATCGTCGAGGAATCGAAGCGCGAGCGCCGCCGCTTCGAGCGGGGACACATCGGCCTCGGGATCAGCATCCGGTGGACCGAACCGGAACGTGCCGTAGTTGCCGAACTTCTGCCGCTTCGCGACCGACGCCGCGCGCGCGAGCTCGGGGTGCGCGAAGATCACTAGCTCGTCGTCTTCGAGCGCCTTGAGGAAACCGACCGTCGAGCCGGGGATATCGGCCGGCACGGTGAAGCGCATCACCGGCTTCGGGTTTGCCTTGGCGATCTTGTTCTCGGCGATCTCCTCGGTGTACCCGCGCTTGTCATACCAGAGCGTCGTGGGCGAGCGCCGAAGACGGAGCAGCACCTCGCGTTCCAAATTCGTTGTGCCCTGCTGATGCCACCACAGCGCGACCGCCCGCTTGCGTTTCGGGGTGGTCTCCCCCGCGAGCTCGAGCGCGTCAGACACGAGGTCGCCGGGTTCTTCGTACTCCCACGCGATCGCGAGCGATGACGCCAGCCCGAGGTGGTGCACCTTGAGCGCCGCGGCGAACCGCTCGGGCGGCGACGCCGGGAACTCCAGCTTGCGGAGTGCACGCTGTAGTTGCGCGGGCGGGATCGCGACATCCGCCGCGCCCTCGGTGCCGAACTGCCCGCCGTACTCGATCAGGAACTCGTCGAGTGAGAACTTGTTGAACGAGCGCTGCGGGGCGTCGGTGAGCGTCGTGAAGCCGAGCCCAGGGTGCGTCTTCTCCACCCATTCCCGCATCCGGCCACCGGTCGCGCCGGTCTTCGGGTGAGGCATGTCGGGTTCCCACGAGACCAGCTCGGCACGGTCGACCGTCTCGGGGATGCCGTGCCACAGCACCGCCGCGTCCTCGTCATGCAGGTTCTCCCACAGCAACTGTCCGGTGCGCCACAGCTGCCCGGTCCCGGCGAGCACGAACTGTGCACGCACCTTCGTGTCCATCGTCGGGATGACAGCGCGGTTCACGTCCTCGCCCTGCTCGACGTTCGCCTCACCCGCCTCATCCCCGAACGCGAAGTCGAATCCACCCGAGCGGAACATGTCACCGTTCGGAGTGCCGACCAGCAGCAGAGACCCCGTGTCCTTGAACTCCAGCTGCTCGCCGCCCTTGGATAGACCGATCGCGATCGGAGACTTGCGGCGGTCCGGCCAGAGCTTGTCGAGGTGCTTCACGATGTCCTCGCGGAACCGCTGCCCCGCCTTGAATCCGGTGGTGAACATCGTCCACCCGATCGTGTAGTCCTCCCGCGACCAGCACCGCCCCAGCATCACCGCCTGCACCGCCGTCGTCTTCGTCGACCGGCGCGGTTCGAAGATCACGTTCATGAAGACACCGGCGGCGAGCAAGTCCGCGACCATGAGCTGCATCGGTGACGGACCACGCCCGTTGTCTCCCGCCCGCTCCCGCTGATCCAGTCGGAGCAGATGCGCGCCCTGGATGAACTCGCCCCGCGACTGCTCAGTCGTCACGAGATCGCCCATCTTGATCGGCGTGAGGTGCTCGATCCGTGAGCGCCACTCGAGCCAATTCGCCTCAGACCACAGGTCGGCGAGCGTCGGCGTCAGGGTCATTTCATCCTCGTTTTCAGGGGGAACTCTTGCTCTTGGAGCCGAAGGCGGGGGTAGTACTGATTCTCAAAAAAAGACGCGCTCACCACGGTGCGAGCCCTTCGGTCGAGGTGCGTCGCACCGGTCGAGGTCGAGCAGCGCGGCCGTTGGTGATCGCGGCACCGCGTCTGCCGCCTTCGGAGCGGTTGCACCTGCGGCACTCGGGTGCGAGGCGGGTCGGATCGTCGGGGTCGATGTGTCCACAGTCGAAGGGTGCCCCCGGCTCGATGATGCCGATGCACTTCGGACCACGCCGCCAGCAGTACACCTCGACACCGTTACGCCACGAGGCGCGCACCTGCGCACGGAGCACGCGAGCGGCCTTGAGGAACCGAGGGTCTTGATGCTTCGCAGTCATGAGGCACCACCGAGTTCAGGCAGGGTGGACAGGGTGGTCAGGGCAGTAGCCCTACTTCTTTCTCTACTCTTTCTCACGCGAGAGTAAGTAGAGAATGGGTTGACCGCCTTGACCAGCCCGCCCCCCGCCCTGCTTGCAGGGCTGACCAATGCCTTGACCGCGCCTTGACCGACACCTTGACCACACGCCATATCCATTGAATCGCCTGTGTAACGAGGGGTGCGGGGAGTGCGCCGGTCACGGCTTGCCCTGTCCACGGTCAATCCTCATAGGGCAGCAGCACGACGCTGATGCCCTGGTAGCGGACGACACGAGAGGCACCCTCGCGAGGTCGGGAGCGGGTGATGCCGAGCTGCTTCAGACGCTGCCCGAGAGGGCCAGAGGCGAGGGGCGTGTACCCGTTGCGGCGGCACCATCCGGAGTACCGCTTGTACACATCCGCAGACGCACTGGACTCGTCAGGGCCACGCGTGACGGCCTCGTCCTCGTCGAGCCAGGTGATGAACGGGTCGGCCTCGTCGTGCATCCGCGTGGTGGCATCCTGTGCTGCCTCGGGTGCAGCGAACCGTCCACGATCCATAAGCCGACGCAGAGCTTCCATCGCATAGTTGAAGATGCCGGGGATCTCATCGTGCAGCACGGACTCATCGAACAGCGGCCCGCCCTCCTGCTCGACCTTGTTCGGGAACTCGATCACCATCCACCGCCGACGCCACCCATACGAGTTGTCGGAGGTTCGGAAGAAGTCGTTCGCGGCGAAGATCGGCACCGCGTACGGAACGAACTCGAACGCCTGCCCGTGCTTGTACGCGGCGCTGATCGAGTCGCCACCCGTTATCTCTTTCAGGATCTGCGGATCACGGAGGAATGCGCTTGAGAGGTCGCCGGAGATGTTCGCGACTTTGCCGTAGAGCCCCGACGACGCGAACCTATCCTCGACGAGCTGATGCATCGAGACGGACGAGTAGTTGACCTTGCCGAGCATGGCTCGGATCATGCGAAGCAGCGTGCCCTTGCCGTCGCCACCGCCTCCGAAGAGCAGGATGATCTTCTGCAGGGGGTTGCCGGTCATGAGCAGGTAGCCGAGCACCTCCCACATGTGCCGGTGCATCTCGGGATCGTCGCCCAGCACCTGCGCCAGCCACGCCTTGAACTCGTGCGGGATCATGAGCGGGTCATGCACGATCGGCAGCTTGGTGAGCGCGCCGAGCATCTCGTTATGCGGTGTGAGCCGATCCTCGCGCCACCAGTAGACGCCATTCTCCATGACGATGTAGTCGAGGTACCCGCGCGGGAGCTCTGGTAGACCGACCTCGGGAAGATCAACGTTCAGCAGGTGCGCGGTCGCCTGCGACTCGACATTCTTCGTGTACGAGGCACCGAGCGCACCTGCACACCTGCGTGTGACGACCGTCGCGTCACGTACGTACACGCCGTCCTTGTACTCGTACAGGTTGCCGGAGAAGTCGCGGCCGAGCTTCGTCGGCTCGTGCGCGATGTAGTCGGCCAGCAGCGTTGCATCGAACCGCTCGGTTTTTGGATTGAGGAAGGACGGAGCACTCACACGTGCCCCTTGGACCGGACGAGGCCGCACCGGGCGCAAGCGATGCACTGGAGCAGCCGCATCCGGTTATCGATGATGGTCGAGTAGTGATCCACCCGCCACTGATGGATGCCGAACCAGCACGCGCTCACGACTGACCACCAATCTCGCGATTCTCAGAGCCGTCCACCTCGAAGTTGAGGATGCCGTCCTGAGGCGTGTTGTTCTTCGCTTCCTCGAACATGTGAACCAGCGTCCAGATCGGCACCGTTGCGCGGATCGTGATGACCACATCGACCATCGGATCTAACAGCCTCGGGTCAAGCATCGTGTCCACCAATCTCGACGTTCACCACAGTGCACCGTCCATGCCGGCGTACTCGTATCGGGTTGCCGGGATCAGATCGCCGCCGGCGGTTTTCATCTGCGTCCTGATCAGCCGGACGCTCGCGCCACAGTTCGGGCACACGAGCCACTCGCCCAGTTGGGCATAGTGACTCGTCGGCAGATGGGCGTAGCAATGGCACTCGCACGCTGCGGAGGTGCACATCACGCATCACGACTCCCAACCTCGACATCCGGACGGAACGGCACCGCGCACGTCGGCGTGTGCATCGGCACGGGTGCATCGCACGTAGGGCAGAAGTCGTCGTAACGATCGCGCTTGTAGTGCTCCCGAACCTCAGCGATCGTCCCGACGCCGAGCACCTCGGCGCGCAGCAGGTCGAGCACCTGGAGCGTCCGGACAGTGAAGCAGTCCGAGCGCACGAGGCGATCCATCGCGAGATCGACGCCTCGCAAGACGGGATCGAGGGCGATCGGGTCAGACTCGCCGGAGAATCGGAAGTCCGGGTTCATCCTGGCCGTGGGGTCGTCATACTCAGGCATCGTGACTCCGAATCTCGTGGTTAGTGGTGCGCTCGCGGACGGGCTCACCGGCCCAGCAGGCGAGCTTGTACGACACCCAGATGCCGAGGATGAACAGGAAGATCGCGCCGTTGATGATCATGAGTCGGCCTCTTCGGAGAGGGCGAGGGCGAGCTTGCCGAGAACGGTTCGCGCGTCCTGGAGTTGCATCTGAACGACTTCGAAGTCGATGCCCCGGCCACGCGGCTTCTCGGGGAGCAGACCGAGCGCGAACTCCACCGTGCGGATGTTCCCGAGTGCTGCTTGCAGGTCCGACCACATCGACACCGTGCGGTGCGAGGGTCGCTTCACTTCACGCTGTCCGGCCATTGCCATTCCCCGTTCTCGTCGAGTCCTTTGGTTGCCCGACGCCGCATTTCCGCGATCTCGTCGGGCGTGTAGTTCGCGGCCATGTACCAGTGGTCACGGTCGACCGTGAGCCGGTGCACCTCGTCAAGCAGACGCTCACGCTCCGCGACGAGGTAGAGATACGTCTCGTGCGAGATCGCCGGTCGCTCACGAGGCATCCCACGGTTCCCGCGCGATGATCGCCGCTATGTCCTGCTCGGCGTATCGTCGATGACCACCAGTGGGACGGATAGCGCGGATCTCGCCACGGTCAGCGAGACGCGATACGGTGCGGATATCGACACCGAGAGCCGCTGCCGCGACGCCGGGAGTCAGCCAGGTTGCCACCTCGTCATCGAGTTGCTTATTCGTCGTCATGCTTCGGAACACTACACGACAAATAAGCAACTTTGGACATATCGACGCGCTGCGTTGCGCGTTTGTCCGATTTGTCGGATAATCGATGACATGGAGACAACACGGACGCGGAACACGCCGAGTCGAGATATCGACTCAGAGGTCGGTCGACGCGCTCACATGCTCATGTGGGATGCCAAGCGCAAGCAGGGCGAGATCGCCCGCGCGATGGGAATCGGGTCCGACTCCCTCGGACGCAAGCTGAAGGGTGAGCGCGGTTGGGCGATCGCCGAAATCGTCACGCTCGCGGAGGTGCTGAATACCTCGGTTTCATACCTTGTCGGCGAGAGTATCGCCCCGCATCCAGTGGGCCCTGCCGGGATCGAACCGACGACATCCACGGTGTAAACGTGGCGCTCTACCAGCTGAGCTAAAGGCCCTGGTGGATCTATTCTAACGACCTCTCGGATGCGCGACGTAATCGCGGAAGACGGCTAGGCTGAATACGGCGCGCGTTGTGCAAAGCCGACAAGGCTTCCCGCGTCGCTTCCCGTTTCCTTGGCATGACCTGCCAGCATGACGAAAGGTTCCACGTGACCGTTCACGACCAGGATCCGTACTCTCAGGGCCCCCTCGACAGTGATCCGGACGAGACAGGCGAATGGCAGCAGTCGCTCGACGAGCTCGTCGACGTCAAGGGTCCCGGCCGTGGCCGCGAGATCATGCTCAGCATGCTTAAGCGCTCCAAAGAGCTGCATCTGAACGTGCCGATGGTTCCGACCACCGACTACATCAACACGATCGCCGCGGAGAACGAGGCAGCATTCCCGGGCGATGAAGAGCTCGAGCGCCGCTACCGCCACTGGATCCGCTGGAACGCAGCGATCACGGTGCACCGCGCACAGCGCCCCGGCATCGGTGTCGGCGGTCACATCTCCACCTATGCCTCGGCAGCATCACTGTACGAGGTCGGCCACAACCACTTCTTCCGCGGCCAGGATCACGCTTCTGGTGGCGACCAGATCTTCTACCAGGGTCACGCCTCCCCCGGAATGTACGCACGTGCCTTCCTCGAAGGCCGCCTGAGCGAAAGCCAGCTCGACGCATTCCGTCAGGAGAAGTCCGGCGCGCCGAACGGCATCCCCTCGTACCCGCACCCGCGCATGATGTCGGACTTCTGGCAGTTCCCGACCGTGTCGATGGGTCTCGGCCCGATCAACGCCATCTATCAGGCGATGACGAACAAGTATCTCGCCAACCGTGGCATCAAGGACGTCGCCGACTCGCACGTGTGGGCGTTCCTCGGCGATGGCGAGATGGACGAGGTCGAGTCCCGCGGACAGCTGCAGGTCGCAGCCAACGAGGGTCTGGACAACCTCACTTTCGTGATCAACTGCAACCTGCAGCGCCTCGACGGGCCTGTGCGCGGTAACGGAAAGATCATTCAGGAACTCGAGTCCTACTTCCGCGGCGCGGGCTGGAACGTCATCAAGGTCGTCTGGGGCCGTGAGTGGGACGACCTGCTCGCACATGACTCTGAGGGCGCTCTGCTGAACCTCATGAATGTCACCCCCGATGGCGACTACCAGACCTACAAGGCCGAGAGCGGCGCGTTCGTGCGCGAGAACTTCTTCGGTCGCGACGAGCGTGCAGCCGCTCTGGTCAAGGACTACACCGACGACCAGATCTGGAAGCTCCGTCGCGGCGGCCACGACTACCGCAAGGTGTACGCGGCCTACAAGGCGGCCATGGAGCACAAGGGCCAGCCGACTGTCATCCTCGCCAAGACCGTCAAGGGTTACGGTCTCGGACCGCACTTCGAAGGCCGCAACGCGACCCACCAGATGAAGAAGATGACGCTTGACGACCTCAAGCTATTCCGCGACACGATGCAGATCCCGATCACGGACGCGCAGCTCGAGGCTGACCCGTACCGTCCGCCGTACTACCACCCGGGCGCTCAGGACGAGACGATCCAGTACATGCTGGACCGCCGCCGCGATCTCGGTGGTTTCCTCCCAGAGCGCCGTGCCACTCACGTTGCTCTCAACCTGCCGGAGGACAAGGACTACGCCTTCCCGAAGAAGGGCTCCGGCAACCAGGAAGTCGCCACGACCATGGCGTTCGTCCGCATGCTCAAAGACCTCATGCGGGTCAAGGGCTTCGGTGAGCGCATCGTGCCGATCATCCCGGATGAGGCGCGCACGTTCGGTATCGACGCGTACTTCCCGACCGCCAAGATCTACAACCCGAACGGCCAGAACTACACCGCGGTCGACCGTGAGCTTCTCCTCGCCTACAAGGAGAGTCCGCAGGGCCAGATCATGCACGTCGGCATCAACGAGGCCGGCGCAACGGCAGCACTCACTGCAACGGGAAGCTCGTACTCGACGCACGGCGAGCCGCTGATCCCGATCTACATCTTCTACTCGATGTTCGGATACCAGCGCACGGGTGACGCCTTCTGGGCCGCCGGCGACCAGATGGTCCGCGGATTCGTGATCGGTGCGACCGCTGGACGCACGACGCTTGCTGGTGAGGGCACGCAGCACGCAGACGGCCACTCGCCGCTGCTCGCTTCGACCAACCCCGCCACGATCAGCTACGACCCGGCCTACGGCTACGAGGTCGCGCACATCGTGCAGGCCGGTATCGACCGCATGTACGGCGGTACGCACCCGGATCCCGACGTCATGTACTACCTCACGGTCTACAACGAGCCGCTCAAGCAGCCCGCTGAGCCGGAGAACGTCGACGTCGAGGGCATCCTCAAGGGTCTGCACCGTGTCTCCGAAGGCTCAGGTGATGGACACCGCGTCCAGCTGCTCGCATCCGGTGTCGGCGTGCCGTGGGCGATCGAGGCACAGGAGCTGCTTGCGAACGACTGGGGCATCGCTTCGGATGTCTGGTCGGTCACGAGCTGGAACGAACTGCGTCGCGACGGCCTCGCCGCCGACGAGCACAACTTCCTGCACCCTGAAGAAGAGCCCAAGGTGCCGT
This sequence comes from Microbacterium zouquanmingi, assembly GCF_052266675.1. Taxonomy (NCBI): domain Bacteria; kingdom Bacillati; phylum Actinomycetota; class Actinomycetes; order Micrococcales; family Microbacteriaceae; genus Microbacterium; species Microbacterium zouquanmingi. The sequence continues at coordinate 336,794 of NZ_JBQPRA010000004.1, read as the reverse complement.
ACCTGACGCAGAAGCTGCAGGGCACAACTGGTCCGTTCATCGCCACGAGCGACTTCATGCACGCGGTACAGGACCAGATCCGCCAGTGGGTTCCGGGCGACTACTACACGCTCGGCGCCGACGGATTCGGGTTCGCCGATACTCGTGCCGCAGCACGTCGCTTCTTCAAGATCGACGGTCCGTCGATGGTGGTTCGTGCGCTCCAGGGCCTCGCTGACCAGGGCAAGGTCGACCGCGCCGTGATCGCACAGGCGATCGCGAAGTACGACCTGCACAACGTCAACGCGGGTGCAAGCGGAAGCGCCGGCGGCGAAAGCTGAGTCGCGTGTGACCGCATCGTCTCCCGCCGCCATGGATAAGGCGTCGACGCTCGCCTGGCTGCGTCGGATATCCGGCGACCTCGCAACCGCGACGATCCAGCGCCTCGAAGATACGCTCCCCTGGTACGCCGACATGCCACCAGCCCGCCGCTCTGCGGTGGGGCTGGTGGCCCAGGCGGGCATCACTTCGTTCATCCAGTGGTTCGATGATCCGACCTCCACTCCGTGGATCGCCGCCGATATCTTCGCAGCCGCGCCTCGAGAGCTGCTGCGCAGCGTGAGCCTCACACAGACGCTTCAGCTCATCCGCGTCACGGTCGAGATCACTGAAGAGCGCATCGCCGGCAAGGGCGAGATGCTGCGCGAGGCGATCCTGCTGTACTCCCGTGATGTCGCGTTCGCCGCGGCGGACGTCTACGCTCGCGCCGCCGAGGCGCGCGGGCTGTGGGATGCCCGGCTCGAAGCGCTCGTGGTGGATTCCATCCTCACCGGCGAGGCCGACGAGGAGCTCCCCAGTCGTATCGCGGCACTCGGCTGGCACGGCCACGGCGAGGTGTGCGTACTCGTCGGAACGACGCCGCCGCAGTTCGACGTCGATCACGTTCGCCGTACGGCCCGCAAGCTCGCAGTCGACGTGCTCATCGGCGTACAGGGTTCACGGCTGGTGCTCGTTCTCGGTCGCGCCCAGGTGCCCGGCCGCGAAGAAGAAGGCGACGAGCTCGCCTTCGATGAGATCGCCACGCGGCTCGAGCCCTTCTTCGGCCCTGGCTATGTGGTCCTCGGCCCTCCCGTGACCGCACTGGTAGATGCCGGACAGAGCGCACGGGCCGCATTGGCAGGATTCGCTGTCGCGCGCGCGTGGCGCACCGCCCCTCGCCCTGTCGAGGCCGACGACCTGCTCCCCGAACGAGCACTCGCTGGCGACCCGCTGGCGAAGCAGACGCTGATCGACCGCATCTATCGGCCTCTGCACGCGCACTCGACCGACTTGGTCACGACGCTCTGGAGCTATCTCGACAACGGGCGCTCCCTTGAAGCAACAGCGCGTGAGCTCTTCGTGCACCCGAATACCGTCCGATACCGCTTGAAGCGCGTCAGCGAAGTCATCGGCTGGGATGCCACTGGTCCTCGCGAAGCGCTGATCCTGCAGACCGCTCTGATCCTCGGATCCGTCGGCACGGCAGAACCTGGGCGCCGTCGAACGGCCACTCGCCGCCCGCGATAGCGCCGGACTGTGCGCCACGCACAAACGATCTCGCGAATCTTGTGAGGGTACATCCACCGTTTGGCGATGATCGTTGGCAGACTAGACGGGTGATTGTCGTCGCTTGCCCGGGACAGGGCTCACAGACCCCGGGCTTCCTTACCCCTTGGCTCGAACTCGACGGCGTGGCTGACCGCCTCGCTCGGTATTCCGAAGCCGCCGAGGTCGATCTCATCGCGCACGGTACCGAGTCGGATGCTGAAACGATCCGCGACACGCGCATTGCTCAGCCCCTCATTGTTGCCGCATCGTTGATCGCAGCGCACGCGCTCGCCGAGCGTGCGGGTCGGCGCCCCGATGGCGTCGCCGGCCACTCTGTGGGCGAGCTCGCAGCCATCGTCGGCACCGGAGTGATCTCCGCAGAACAGACGATGCGCCTGGTCGGCATCCGCGGACGGGCGATGGCGGATGCCGCCGCTCAGGCTCCCACCGGCATGAGCGCGGTCATCGGGGGAGACGAGCAGGCAGTCCTCGACCGTCTTGCGGAACTCGATCTGACGCCGGCCAACTACAACGGTGGCGGCCAGATCGTCGCCGCAGGCGCTCTGCCTGCACTGGCTTCGCTCGCCGAGATGCCGCTGCGCGGCACGCGCGTCATCCCGCTGCAGGTTGCTGGCGCCTTCCACACCTCCTCCATGTCACCTGCCGTCGACGCACTGCGCGCCTCCGTCGCGGATCTTGCACCGAACGACCCGGATCTGACCCTCTGGACCAATCACGACGGTTCCGTCGTCTCCTCCGGAGCGCAGGCTCTCGATCTCATCGTCAATCAGGTCTCCTCGCCCGTGCGCTGGGATCTGTGCATGTCGGCCTTCGCCGAGGCGGGCATCACTGGCATGATCGAGCTCACGCCCGCAGGTGCACTCGCGGGCCTTGCCAAACGAGGACTGCGCGGAACACCCGTCGTCGCAGTCAAAACGCCAGATGATCTCGATGCAGCCGCCGCGCTGCTGAACGGAGCCGCATGATGCCCGCAACCCTCAAGCAGGCGACCGGCCCGCAATACACCCGCATCCTCGCCTTCGGCGCGGCACGCGGCGAGAATCCGGTTCCCAACGACGATCTCGTCGGCCCGATCGATTCCAGCGACGAGTGGATCCGCCAGCGCACCGGGATCATCACGCGCACTCGTGCGAACAGCGAGACCAGCGCGGTAGACCTCGCCGCGATCGCCGGGGCTGAGGCCATCGAGAAGTCCGGTATCCCGGCATCCGAGATCGACCTCGTCATCGTCGCCACCATCAGCAACATGCGCCAGACGCCATCGGCTGCCGCTGTCGTCGCAGATCGAGTCGGCGCGAACCCGGCTGCCGCCTACGATTCGAACGCTGCCTGCGCTGGGTACGCCTACAGCATCGCTCAGGCGGACGCGCTGATTCGTGCGGGAGCTGCCCGCTACGCCCTCGTGATCGGCGCGGAGAAGCTCTCGAACGTCGTCGATCCCACCGATCGCAGCATCTCGTTCCTACTCGGCGACGGCGCAGGAGCAGCCGTCATCGGCCCCAGCGACACTCCGGCGATCTCACCTGTCGTCTGGGGTTCTGACGGCTCCAAGGCCGATGTGGTCAGCATGAACCACACGCTCGTCGAGTACCGCGATGGCAACGGCGACATACCGTGGCCGACCCTCCGCCAGGAAGGCCCTGCAGTCTTCCGCTGGGCGGTGTGGGAGATGGCGAAGGTCGCCCGTGAGGCGCTTGAGGTGGCGGGTATCGAAGCATCCGATCTCGCAGCATTCATTCCGCATCAGGCGAACATGCGCATCATCGATGAGTTCGCCAAGCAGCTGAAGCTCCCCGAGACGACGGTCATCGCTCGCGATATCGAGACCACCGGCAACACCTCAGCCGCATCGATCCCGCTCGCAACGCACCGACTGCTCGAGGAACACCCCGAGCTCTCCGGCGGCCTGGCACTGCAGATCGGCTTCGGCGCCGGTCTTGTCTTTGCCGCGCAGGTCGTCGTCCTGCCCTGAACTCCGCACACCGTTCTCTAGAATGGGCAACGGTTCCGAACACAACCCGCAAGAAAGAGGAAAACCACATGGCTTTCACCAACGATGAGGTCCTTTCCGGCCTCGCTGAGCTCATCACCGACGAGACCGGCATCGACAGCTCCGAGGTCGCACTCGAGAAGTCCTTCACCGACGACCTCGACATCGACTCGATCTCCATGATGACGATCGTCGTCAACGCCGAGGAGAAGTTCGGCGTCACCATCCCCGACGACGAGGTCAAGAACCTCAAGACCGTCGGCGACGCTGTGAACTTCATCGTCGCAGGCCAGGAGTAACAGATCTGACGGATGCCACCCCTGCCACCTGCAGGGCGTGGCATCCTCTGTCGGTGTTGTCCGGCTCCCCCGATCCCGTCCCAGCAAGGAACCCCAGGATATGACCAAGCGCATCGTCGTCACCGGTATCGGTGCCACCTCCGCCATCGGCGGCACGGCACCGGAGAACTGGACCAACCTGCTGGCCGGGATGTCCGGCGGCCGCTCCCTTGAGCACGACTGGGTCGCAGAACTCGAGCTTCCCGTCACCTTCGCGGCGGAGGCCATCGTTCGCCCAGAAGAGGTGCTGGCACGCCCCGTCGCCAAGCGCCTCGACCCTTCGTCGCAGTTCGCGCTCATCGCCGCGATGGAGGCATGGGAAGACGCGGGAGCCCCGGATGTAGATCCCGAGCGTCTCGGCGTCGACTTCGCGACTGGTATCGGTGGCGTCTGGACGCTGCTGGATGCGTGGGACACCCTGCGCGAGAAGGGTCCTCGTCGCGTCATGCCGATGACGGTTCCCATGCTCATGCCGAACTCTGCTGCCGGCAACCTCTCACTTCACTTCACCGCCCGCGCGTTCGCCCGGACGGTTGCGTCCGCGTGCGCCTCGAGCACAGAGTCGCTCGTGAACGCCTACGAGCACCTGCAGGCCGGCCTCGCAGACGTCGTGATCGCAGGTGGCACCGAATCAGCCATCCACCCGATCACCATTGCTTCGTTCGCATCGATGCAGGCACTCTCTCGCCGCAACGACGACCCTGCGACCGCTTCTCGTCCCTACTCCGAAGACCGCGACGGCTTCGTCATGGGCGAAGGAGCGGCCGTTCTCATCCTCGAGACCGAGGAGCACGCCAAGGCACGCGGGGCGAAGATCTACGCCGAGCTCGTCGGCGGTGGCGTCACAGCAGACGCGTACCACATCACCGCCAACGCGCCAGAAGGTGCGGCTCGTGCCGTGAAGCTCGCGCTGGAGTCCGCCGGCCGTACGCCGGACGAAATCACACACGTCAACGCACACGCCACATCCACTCCTGTCGGCGACCCCAACGAGTACGCAGCGCTGCGCAGCGTCATCGGCGATCGCGTTCACGAGATCCCGGTGTCGGCGACGAAAGCATCCACAGGGCACCTGCTCGGTGGAACCGGCGCGCTCGAGGCGATGTTCACGGTGCTCGCGATCCGCGATCGCATCGCTCCCCCGACGATCAACATCACGACACAGGATCCCGAGATCCCCCTGCTGGTGTCGGGCGACGCGCAGCCCCTCGGCGACGGCCCTCAACTCGCGATCAGCAACTCGTTCGGGTTCGGCGGCCACAACGCCGTCGTCGCGTTCACGTCGTACGACGACTGAGATCGGTTCAGATGGTCACCGCGATCGATGCCTTCTGGAGCGCTGCCCGAGCGGAGCACCCGGAGCTGCCTGAGACCCCTCCCGAGGGCTGGGCGTTCGGCGCCACACCAGAGCATGCGGACGGTCTCCTCGCGCTCGTGCTGGCGGGCACCAAGACCGGCACGGCGTCATCCCTCCGGGACTACGAGAACGAGCAGGAACCAGTGCCGGCCGTGGGAGACCTCAGCATCATCCTGGATGGCGCGGAAGCCCCGCGTGCAGTGCTACGAACGACCGAGATCCAGATCGTGCCGTTCGACCAGGTATCAGCGGAGCACGCCTTCGCAGAAGGTGAGGGCGACCGCACGCTGAAGGACTGGCGCGAGGTGCATGAGCGCTTCTGGGGAGAGTACTCAGAGCGGGGCTTCGCTGCGGACATGCCAGTGGTGTGCGAACGATTCGAACTCGTCTTCCACGACTGAGCACGATTCAGGAACCCGCACGTGACGAAGGCCTCGTCTCCGATTCTCTCGGAGCGAGGCTTTCGTCCTCCAGGGCGCGGGATTCGCGTTCTCAGCCGCCGGGATCATCACCGGCTTCCGATACCGACGCCTCCCGACGCCCCGATTCGTTGTGGTCGCCGTTCGGGCTAACCCACCTTGTGGAGCCAGACGACGCTGGAGTCGTCGCTGGCGTGACGGAAGGGCTCGAGCTCCTCATCCCAGCTGGAGCCGAGTGCGATGTCGAGTTCGCGCTGCAGCTCAAGTGCGCTGCCAGCTGCGATCTCCATCGCGTAGCGGATTCGGTCTTCGCCGATGACGATGTTGCCGGCGGCATCCGTCTGGGCATAGTGGATGCCGAGGTCGGGAGTGTGCAGCCAGCGTCCGCCGTCGCTGCGCGGCGTCGGGTCTTCGGTGACCTCGAAGCGCAAGTGCTCCCACCCGCGGATCGCCGTGGCGAGAGCAGCCCCGGTGCCGACCGGACCATCCCAGTAGAACTCGGCGCGACGAGACCCTTCGAGAACGGGCTGATCTGCCCAGTCGAAGTTCACTGCACGACCGATAGCACGTCCCACCGCCCATTCGAGGTGCGGGCAGAGCGCGCGAGGTGCAGAGTGGATGTACACCACTCCGCGTGCGTAAGCCGTTGCCATGATCTCTCCGTTTCATCAGGTGCGTCTTCCCCAACGACCTGTTCCACGAGAGTGGCGCTTCTATGCGGTTATACGGCGATTATCGCTGACTTCGAGCGAAATGACAAGCGTGTGATTCAGACAAGAAATGCCCCGGCCGAAGCCGGGGCATTTCTTTGGGGCTCAGGCCTCGCTCATTGCGATCTTGGCCTGCTGCCCCTTGGCTGCGTAGTACGCCGCGCGGGCAGCATCCTTTCGCGCCTGCTCGGCGTAGCCGGCCTCGAGAACGTCCTGCGGGACTTCGTAGTTCTCGATGTCATCGGTGCCGTGGTACTTCTCGATGTAGGCATCGAGCTCAGGACCAGAGGTCCACGACGTGATCAGGTTGTAGCGCGGCTCAGAACCCGTGTGGGTTGCTGCGTGCCACAGACGCTGCGTGTCCACGATGAGCTGCGCGCCGGCCGGAAGAGCGATGCGCACCTCGCCTGCGGGGTCAGTGCGGTTCTCGCGGAGGACGAAGAAGCTGTCCTTGTCGTCGGTGAGGTTGAAGAAGCCGCGCACGACCCAGCCGGTTCCGTCCGGGTTCAGACGGTTGTTGTCGTCCTGGTGGAGGTTGTAGAGGCACTCGCCATACGGAGTCGGCTGCAGCTCGATGACGCGGCAGCGGCCAACGTTCGCACCGGGCTCCTGCGCGCGACGCGTGAGGATCGGGGCTTTTTCGGTCTGCGAGGGGATCCACACACCGTCTTTGTCGGTGCGCGGCGGCTTGTGGTTCCAGAAGCCGTTGCACTCGATCTCGCCCTTGGCGCTGGCCAGCGGCGCGAAGCGCGTGTCACCAGACGACTTCCAGTCGTTGTACTCGATGTCGAGCCATTCCCTGGGGTCGAGCGCCTGGTTGTAGCTGTCGAGGACGACGAATCCCTTTTCCTCGAGGGCAGCGGATTTGATGTATGCCATGATCTGAGCCAGATCCTCTCATCGGGGGCCAGCACGTTTTAACAGGCCCTGATAAGGCAAGCCTAACAGCGCGCCCTGCACCCGCCCCGGGACGCGGCCGTGAAAATCGCTCGCCCATTAGACTCGTAGCAGGCGGAAATTTCGGTGCCGCCCCCGTGTGAGGAGCAGAAGCGAACACCATGGCAATCGCCACGAACGTCGACGCCAAGGCTGTCAATACGATCGATTGGCTGTCGACTCCCGGCACCACGATTGTTGTTCCTGTCTATCAGCGGCAGTACCGGTGGGACATCGGCGGATGCGAGCGCCTCCTCGCCGACATCCGCGCCGTCACTGATGAGGACGACAGCCACCGGCACTTCATCGGGTCGATCCTCTCCGCCCAGGACTCGTCCGAAACCGATCTGATCCTCATCGACGGTCAGCAGCGCATCACGACGATCATGCTGCTGGTCGCAGCTCTCCACCACGCAGTGCGTGAAAGCGATCCGGTGATGGCCGCCGAGCTCGCGCGGGTGCTCGTCCGGGATGACGACGCGACGCGCACGAAGCTGCGCCCCCACGATGCGTGGGCTCATCTGTACGAGTCGGTCGTGCTGGACCATCCGGATGCTTCCGACCGCGAGTCGCGGTTCGATGACAACTACGCGTTCTTCCGCAGCCAGGTGCACGCTGACGAGGCGTCCTCGATCTGGCGCGGGCTTCAGCGGCTCGAGCACGTCTCGATCACTCTGGGTGCGGCGGCGAATGCACAGCAGATCTTCGAGAGCCTGAACTCCACCGGCGAGCCCCTGCGCGACCATGAATTGATCCACAACTACATCCTGATGGGGCTCACGCACGCCGAGCAGCTCGACGTCGAAGCTCGCTTCTGGCTGCCGATCGAGCGCCACACCGGCGAGATGATCGGAGCGTTCTGGCGCCATTTCTTGGTGATGACGACTGGCCGCGAGGTCACGGTCGACGGTGAGCACGGCGTCTACGCCGCATTCCGCCGGTCGTTCCCGAATGTCGATGCGCAGCACCTTCAGTCCGACGCTGAGACCTGGCGTCACTACGCCGAGATCTACGGCGTCCTGCTCGACCCCTCGGCAGAGAATGATGCCGAGGTTCGTCGACAGCTCGAATACCTCAACACTTTCGGCCGTGCGGCCTATCCACTCGCGATGAGCGCCTACAGCGATCATGCTCGTGGGCGCATTTCACGCACCGAATTCATCGAGACTCTCGAGTGGACGCAGGCGCTGTTCCTGCGCCGCGCTCTGGTGGGACTCCCGATCGAACGCCTCATCGCGCGGCTGTGCCGTGCGCGCTCCGAGGGACGCGAGTCGCTCATGCGAGCCTTCGCGCGGATCACTCCGTCTGACGAACGGGTGAGTGCCGTACTGAAGTACGTAGAGCTTCCGCACGCCGCGTACGTGCTCGGTCGTCTCGAGGATGTCAGCAACCCGCGCGACTACGACATCGAGCACATCGTGCCGCTGATGCCGAGCGAAACCTGGTCTGGTGACGGCACGAGGCCATGGAGCGAGTACTCCGAGGACAAGCAGAACAGCCACCGCGCGCTCGCCCCCACGCTCGGAAACCTCACGCTACTCGAAGCGCCGCTCACAGAACGCGTGTTCGGCGCGCCCTTCCCCGACAAGCAGACGCAGGCGTACGCGCGAAGCGATGTTGCTGAGACCAGGATGCTCGCCGAACTGCCGGTCTGGAACACCGCCGCGATCACCACGCGTACTGTGCGCCTTGCAGCATCCCTCCTGCAGATCTGGGCCCGTCCTGCGCTCCCCGAGATCGACGATGACGGACTGACTCCTGTGCTCGATGCGGTGCGTCGCCGCGGCTGGCCCGTGGGCTGGGATCGCGAGTTCGACTATGTCGAGTACCGCGGGGAGCACTGGGAGGTCAAGGACGTCCGCGCGCTGTTCAACCGCGTCTTTCGCCGGGCATGGACAGATGATCGCCCTGCAGCACTCGCCTACTGCGCCGCCCACGGCGGACCGATCTACTCGGAGATGGCGTGGAAGGGCCAGTGGGATGCGCTGGACCAGGACAACTTCCTGTATATGGGATGGGACTCCAACTACATGATGAACGCTGTGCAGGGTGTCCTGGCCGAATCCGGCATCTCTGCGGAAGTGTTCGTGAAGTACTCGTACATCGGGAATGTGATGTGATGCGGCAGAATGCTCCTGTGGACCTGAGATTCGACGAGCTGACCCTCGGGTGGAGTGAAGACTCCCCCGTGGAATGCGAATGCGACCACGGCGATGAAGAGGCGTACGCTCCGTGCGGTCGTCGTGCGAAGTGGCGCGTGACGATCGATTGCACGTGCGGCGAGGATCACCCGCGCACGGTCGAGCTTCTGTGCACCAAGTGCCTGCGCACCGCCCGGAAGGACCTCGGCAACGAGGCCATCACGGCACGTCCGCTCTAGCGGATCACGGTAGGGCGGGCGGGACTTGAACCCGCGATCGTTGGGTTATGAGCCCACTGCCTTCACCAGCTTGGCCACCGCCCCGTAGGCCTTCAACTCTATCGGAGCGATGCGGCATCCTCGTGCGTCTTCAGATGCTGGTGGTAGATCTCTGCGTTACGAATGAGGTCCGCGCGCTCCTGATCGTCAAGGGCACGCCGCACCTTCGCAGGCACACCTGCCACCAGCGAGCCGTCGGGAATCTCTGTTCCGCCGAGAACGACGGCGCCGCCAGCGATCAGGCAACCCTTGCCGATCACCGCGCCGCTGAGAATCACCGAGCCCATGCCGATCAGTGATCCATCGCCGATCGTGCAGCCGTGGACGACAGCGTTGTGCCCGATCGAGACGTTCGCTCCGATGAGCACGCTCTGCCCACTGTCGACGTGGACCGACACATTGTCCTGCACGTTGCTGCCCTTGCCCAGCACGATTCCCGCAGAATCCCCGCGGAGAACCGCGTTGTACCAGACGCTCGAACCCGACTGCAGAACGACCTCGCCGATGACGCGCGCACCATCGGCGATGAATGCGTCATCGGAGATCTTCGGAGTCTTGCCTGCAAGGGCGAGGACGGATGCAGAAGACGAGATGCTCATGAGGTGAGACTATCCTGACTTCCGCATGATTCCGCGGATATTCAGCCTGATAAGCCCAGCCTCAGCTTGCTTGCGGAATGTTCGATGCTGAGTAGCGTTGTACTCGACAGGCACCGAAAGCCGTTCTGGAGGAAGAAAAATGAGCAAATCGCAGACCGTTTCCACCACCGCGAGCGACCCGACCGTTGCCGCAGCCACCGCACAGTTCCTCTCCCCCGTCGTCCTGGGTCTTCAGGCACTGACGATCAGCGGAAAGCAGGCGCACTGGCACGTGCGCGGTGCGAACTTCGTCGGTGTGCACGAACTCTTCGACGCAATCGTCGCGAACGCCGGCGCCTTCGCCGATTCGGCCGCGGAGCGCATCGTCGCTCTCGGACTCCCCATCGATGCACGCGTGAAGGCTGTTGCGGAGAAGGGCGCAGCCTCTGACGTCCCTGCGGGATTCGCGCAGTCGCGCGATCTCATCCGCAACGTGATCGCCGACATCGACGCAATCCTCGTCGACACCAAGGCCGCGATCGACGGACTCGATGAAGTCGACCTCACGAGCCAGGACGTCGCAATCGAGATCATGCGTGGTCTTGAGAAGGACCGCTGGTTCCTGCTCGCGCACATCGCCGAGTAAGACACTCAGACACGACGAAGGGCGCCGGGGTCATCCCGGCGCCCTTCGTCGTGCGTGCGACAGAATCAGCCGACGCCGCTGGTGATCGCGTTCTGCAGCGCTTCGGTGATCTGAGGTGTCAGCGTGTTGGCGAAGGTCACCGTCAGATGATCCTGATCGCGGTAGGCGTTCGCTCCGCCGATCACCGGGAAGCAGGTGTCGGCGTCGCAGTACACGTCAGTGAAGTCGAGCAGTGTCACCCCGGAAACACCCTCCGCAGCTTCCCGAATCGCATCGTTTTCCGGCAGTCGCTCGGAGCGCGGGCTCACACATTCGGACGCATCGCGTGTACGCAGGCACTTGTTCGGGTCGGTCTCCCACCCCGGGTTGTCCACCACAGTCACGACGGGGATGCCTCGGTCCGTCATCGTCGACCACGCGTCACGGTACCCCGCAACTGCAGCATCGAAGGACGAGTCGTATCCAGCCGAGGCGTACGGAGTGTTCGAGATCGCAGAGGTGAAGACGACATCGAACTCGTTGTCGGCCAGCGCAGCCGAGATGCCCTCTCGCCAGTCGGTGCAGGCCTCGCCGAATGATCCGGCTGTGGCAAGAGGCGTGGTGTTCCACGGGCACGCGCCCTTGAAATACGTCGTCAGGTTCCAGCCTTCTCGATCGGCGATCGCCGCGAACGTCGCGAGGTACTGGTACGCGTGGCTGTCTCCGACCAGGGCGACGCGCGGAGCGTCCGGGGCATCAGAGCCGAAATCGCACGAGACCGGGCGCGAGTCGTTCAGCTGAATGAAGCACTGCGGCTCGTCAGGACTGTCCGCGCCGGCGAATCCGGGGGCGGGGAGGATGGTGTCGGGCGCCTGACCTGCACACGCCTCCTCGAGAATGCTCGCCGCTCCGAAGCAGGCCGGCGGGTTCTCACGCACGTCTTGGATCGCCTGAACACCCTGCTGGTACGCCGGCGCATTCGCGGCCCATCCGCCAAGAGCTGTGGCGGCGACCAGGACCATCGCGCCCAACGACGCCCACAGCGTCACCCGCGGTCGACGTGAGGTCAACGGCTTCCACGCCCTCATCGGGTCTTCGACGAACTTCTTCGTCAGCCACGCGAGGATGAAGCAGATGCACAGCAGCGCCACGCGGTGGTAGATCGTGAGTCCCCAGAACGGCACCGACGGTGCGATGACGATCAGCGGCCAGTGCCAGAGGTAGAGGCTGTACGAGATGTCACCGGTGAACCGCATCGGACGGATCGACAGGAGTCGGGTCGGATACCACCAGCGCTCGGTGTTGGACGCTGCGATGATCGCCGCGGCCCCCAGCGTCGGCAGGAGCGCCATGTAGCCGGGGAACACGGTCTCGCGGCCGAAGGACACCGCGGTGTAGAGCAGCACCAGGATGCCCGCCCAGCCGAGCAGGAAGCTCAGCGCGGCATTGCTCACACGCAGCCTTGGAACCAGAGCGATGAGTGCACCGACGCCGAACTGCCACATTCGGCCGAACGTCACGAAGTACGCGGGTGCGGGGTCGGTCATCGTGTAGACGACGCAGAAGATGAATGAGGCGACCGAGACGATGCCGATCGCAATGGCCGCGGCGCGCAGGCGCGATCCACGGAACCACTTCACGGCGACCCATGCCGCAAGCAGCATGAGCAGCGGCCAGATGACGTAGAACTGCTCTTCGAGCGACAGCGACCAGTAGTGCTGCACGGTGGTCGGATCGCCCGCGAGAGCGAGATAGTCAGCAGAGTTGAAGGCGAGATACCAGTTCTCGACATAGAACGTGGCGGCGATGATCTCACGCATCTCCGCGGGCAGAGCCGAGGTCGGTGTGAGGAAGGGCAGCGCCGAGACGATCGCGCAGAACAGCAGCACGAGCAGCGATGCCGGCAGGAGTCGCCGTGCGCGTCGGGCCCAGAACTGACCAAGATTCACGCGCCCCGTCGACGACAGCTCGCGAGCGAGGTGTCCCGTGATCAGGAAGCCGGAGATCACGAAGAAGATGTCGACACCGACGTAGCCGCCGCTCAGGCGACCCGGCCAGAAGTGATACAGCACCACGAAGAGGACGGCGATCGCACGCAGTCCCTGCACGTGCGGAATGAATCGTGTGGCAGTGGCGTGCTCCGGTGACCGCTCACGGCGCAATTGGGCGCGAGAAGGCAAGGGAGTCTCTGGGGCAGATGTCACCTTACGACGGTACCTTCTGTGCCGCCGAAGCCGTGAACCCACACCGACTGCGGGTCACTCCAGGTGCGTCACACGTCCGTCGAGCAGCGTAGCGAGAACAGGCATCCGACGCAGAGTCGCAGCTGAAGCCGTACGCGGGTCGGCCGAGCAGATGACGAGATCTGCGCGGTCCCCCGGACGCACCTCGCTTCGGACGCTCGCCGAAAGTGCTTCGTCGACGCTCAACCGCTCTTCGGGATGCCAGGGAGCATGGTCGCCATCTGTGCGGTGCACGGCGGCCGAGATCGCCTGCCACGGGTCAAGCGGTGCCACCGGAGCATCCGACCCCAGCCGAAGCTCGACGCCTGCGCGCGCGAGAGCGGCCATCGGGTAGCCCACTGCGGTCTGATCCGCCCAGTATCCGTCGACGAGATCTCGGTCATCCAGAGCGTGCTGAGGCTGAATGCTCGCGGCAAGACCGAGGCGCGCGATACGGGCGATGTCAGCATGACGCACGAGCTGCGCGTGCTCGATCGTTCCGCGTGCACCCGTCACCGTCACCGCATCCAGAGCGAACGATACCGCCCGATCGCCGATCGCGTGCACCGCTGCGGCGAAGCCCGCCCCCGTCGACCGGGTCAGCAGCTGAATGAGTTCGGACGGCGAGACGTTGAGGACTCCGCGATCGGACTCATCACCGGGGTAAGCATGCGTGCATGCTGCCGTGCGCGTGCCGAGGGATCCATCGGTGATGACCTTCAGCGCGCCGACGTGCACGAGCCCATTTGTCCCGTCGAGCGAGTCTCCCGTGCGCAGACCCGCCGCAATGGCGCGCTCCAGGTCCGCGGGGTAGACGGCGAACTCGATGCGCTGAGAGCGGAAGCCGGAGTCGGCCCGTCTCACCCAGGCGTCAGCGTTCCAGGCCATGTCGAAATCGACGATTCCCGTCACGCCGCGTGCTGCCGCCGCGCGTCCCGCCGTCTTCACTGCGGCGTCACTGTGCAGCGGCTCTACCGCGTTCAGGCGTTTCGAGATCTCGAAAGCATCCTCTTCGCGGAGCACTCCATCCGGCGTGACGAATCCTTCACGTCGGAGGGCAGCGGAGTTCAACCAGGCGCTGTGCACATCCGCGTTGATCAGGTACGTCGGAACGTCGCCGGTCGCAGCATCCAGAATCTCGACCGATGGCGAATCACCCCAGAGCGCGTCGCGAAATCCGGTGCCGATACGACGGCCGTCGACGAAATACGCGGATGCCGCCATCAGTGCTGCTGCTTCCCGCGCGGATGTTGCATCGTGGAGCGCGACCCGCTCGGATACCAGCGCCCACTGGACTGTATGGACGTGGCTGTCCCACAGCCCCGGCACGACCCACGCACCATGCGCATCGATCGCCTGGCCCCGGACCGGCAGAGCACCCGAAGGGGCGATATCGACGATCTGACCCGCATCGATGTGGATGTCGACCGGCTCGTCATCCATGAGGTACTCACGACCGGGGCCGGCGATCCTCACCTGGCGGATCGCCGCCACACTCTCATCGATCGACGTCACGTGCGTGGCGCCTCGGCACCTCGTGCGGCCAGCCGTGCGTCATGCGCGCGCTGCATCTCGGCGACGAGTGCCGGGTTCGGGTAAGCCTCGTCCCCGGAGAGCTCGAGGATCACGTTCTCGATGATGTCATCGGACTTGTTCTGGCTCAGCTTGCGCTTGGCCGTCACGCGCGTCGGCGTCAGACGGAAGCCGGTCGTCCCCGCCTCGAGGCGCGAGATGAATGCCGTATCGTTCGGCGGCGTCCACATCCCGCGTGGCGAAGGAAAGCGGCGCTCGAAGTGCTCGACGAGGTCATCGAGCACTTTCAGATTCGCCTGAGTACCAAGGATCTCGGGGACCCCCGAGAGATGCACCGCGATGTAGTTCCACGTCGGAACCGCGGGGACATCGCCGTACCACCCCGGGGAGATGTACCCGTGCGGGCCCTGGAAGATCATCAGCAGCTCCTGCTTGGGCTCCCCGAGGCCCAGCACGAGGTCGTCAGGGCGGCCGACATGGCCGACGACCGTGAGGTCGTCACGATCCGGATCCAGCAGGATCGGATAGTGCGATGCGGTCATTCCGTTGGCATCGCGTCCGACCAGTGTCGCCCACGGATTGCCCGCGATCACGCGACGCAACTCGGCGATATCGGTCATCGCAAAACTCGGGTTCTGGCGCATGATCTCAGCCTAAGGCCGGTACCCCGTCATCACGCCTGACATTTCGGGCACCAGTACAGCTTGCGTGCACCGATCTCTTCCAGGACGATCTCGGTGCCGCAGGTACGACACGGTAGTCCCGCACGGTGGTAGACCCAGTGCCGATCATCGCGACTCGCCATCGCGGCACGGTAGTCGTCGGGTGACAGATCATCCATCGTCATCATCTGCCCGGTCTCGACCCCGATCGGCAGCAGACGGGCCCAGTCGCGCCAGAGTTCCCGCACGATCTCCTCCGGCACGTCCTTGCCACGCGTGTGCGGGTTGAGCCGCGCCCGGTAGAGCATCTCGGCACGGTACACGTTTCCGATGCCGCTGACGACGGACTGATCCATGAGCAGCAGCGCGATCGCCGTGCCCTTCTTGCGTACGACGCGGACGAAGCGCTCCTCGTTCTCCGCGGGATCCCCGACCAGCGGATCAGGCCCGAGCTTGGCAACCGTGGCGAGCATCTCGTTCGGTGTCTGCAGCACGCACGCAGTGGGTCCGCGCAGGTCTGCGACGGTGATATCGGTCATGAGACGAAGGCGCACCTGCCCCACGATCGGTGGCGGCCATTGCGCTCCCTCGTCGGCGAGGCCCTTGGTCTGCTCCGACATGCGCACGTGCACGCGTGCACGACGCGGTGCGCCGATCGATGCCAGCGAGTTCTCTCCGGCATCATCGAGGATCGGCGCATCCAGATCGGTGCCGCGCTGGTTGGTCTGTCCCATCCGGCCGTTCGCCGAGGCAATGGTCGGATCCAGCAGAATCTCACCGGCGAAATCCCATGCGCCGTACAGACCGAGGTGGACGCGCAGCCACAGGTCACCTTCGGCCTCGAGGAACATCTGCTTGCCGACGGCTTTGACGCCGATGGCCTCACGGCCGTTCAGTACCTCGGCGCCCTCGACGAAGCGGCCCTGCGGGCTGGACGCATGCAGAGTCTTGCCGATGAAGTTGCGTTCGAACTGCCGGGCGATCCGGTGTACGGAGTGTCCCTCAGGCACGTCAGACCCTGGGGTCGGGGAGGAGCGTACCGTCGCGCTCGAAGTCAGCGATCTGACCGATGCGACGGACGTGCCGTTCTTCATCGGAGAAGGGTGTCTCGATGAAGCGCTCGATGAACGCGACGACCTCTTCGAACGTATGCTGGCGCGCACCGATCGAGATCACATTCGCATCGTTGTGCTGGCGGGCGAGCTCTGCAGTGGACAGGTTCCACACAAGAGCTGCTCTGATGCCCTGCACCTTGTTCGCTGCGATCTGCTCGCCGTTACCTGAGCCACCGAAGACGATGCCCAGTGTGTCGATGCCCTTCGCCTGGTCCGCCACGACAGCCTGCGCCGCACGGATGCAGAATGCCGGGTAGTCGTCGAGAGCGTCGTACTCGACTGGACCGTGGTCGATGACTTCGTGTCCGAGAGCGCTCAGGTGGTTCTGGAGCTGCGTGGAGAACTCGAGCCCCGCGTGATCTGTGGCGATGTGGATGCGCATGGTCACCATCCTAGAAGCGTCGCACGTCGGTCATGGCGCTATCCCGGCAGCGGCCGGTTTGAACCCGAGTCTGACGTTCTCGCAGTCCCCAGGTCGCGACACGTCGTACCAAGGACCGAGGTCGGTCACATGCGGACGATCATCGGCCGGCGTGCCCTCGATGCGCTCGATCACCAGATCGATAAGGCCAGCGACGAATGCCGGATGGATGCCGGGGGTCGGCGTGCGCACTGCGGGGAGCCCCGCCTCCTGTGCCGACTCCATCGCCTCGGTGTCGAGATCCCAGAGAACCTCCATGTGGTCGCTGACGAATCCGAGCGGCACGATGATGACAGCCTTCGCACCGGCAGCCGGCAGCTGTGCGATCACGTCGTTGATGTCCGGCTCGAGCCAGGGCTGGGTGGGTGGGCCCGAGCGAGACTGGAACACCAGCTGCCACGGCACCGTTGCGCCGCCGGTCACGGCGCCGAGCTTCTCAATGATGTGCTCGGCAACCGCGCGGTGCTGCGCACCGTACGCGCCGCCCTCTCCCCAATCGACATCACGCGGACCGGAACGCTCGGCGTCTGCGATGGGGATCGAGTGCGTCGAGAAGAGCACATGAATGTCGGATGCCGCGATGCCCTGGCCCAGGAACTGCCGCACCGCAGCATCCACACCCTCTTGGAAAGGTGCGACGAAACCGGGGTGGTCGAAGAACAGTCTGATCTTGTCGGCTGTGACGCGTTCCTCGAGGCCGGCTTCGGTGATCGCGCGAGCGATGTCCTCGCGATACTGGCGATCGCTGGAATAGGAGCTGTAGGCGCTCGTCGCCAAGACGAGCAGGGTGCGGTGTCCGTCGTCGGCGGCTGCCGTGAACGCATCCGGCAGGTAGGGGTCCCAGTTGCGGTTGCCCCAGTAGACCGGCAGGTCCATGCCGCGCGAGGCGAGCTCTGCCTCGAGAGCCGCCTTCAACTCGCGGTTCTGCCCGTTGATCGGGCTCACACCCCCGAAATGCCGGTAGTGATGTGCGACCTCTTCGAGGCGTTCGTCGGGGATGCCGCGCCCACGCGTCACATTCCGCAGGAACGGGATGACATCATCCTGCCCCTCTGGGCCTCCGAAGCTCGCCAGGATGAGCGCGTCATACGCTACCGGCGTCTCGATGTACTCGGCTCCGCTGGCAGCGGCAGAAGAGGCGAACGGAACAATGATCTGGTCACTCGTGGTCACGGTTCCATCTTTCCATCTCATCGCGATGCATCAGCTGGGTCCTGGCGTAGGCTGTCATGGTTGCCTTCCGCGCCAGCCGCGTCGGATCTAAGCGATACCCCGAACCCCTGGGAGAAAAGCTGTGCCTGGAGAGAACCTCACCCGCATCGAAGCGCAGGAGCGCCGTGCCCTCATCGACACGCAGTCGTACGAGGTCTCACTCGACCTGACGAAGGGCGCCGAGGTCTTCGGATCTCGAAGCGTCGTGCGCTTCACCGCGACGCCGGGCAGCTTCACCTTCATCGATCTGATCGCGCGCGACGTACGCGAGATCTCCCTCAACGGAGAGCAGCTGGACCCTGTCGAGGTCTTCGCCGACTCTCGCATCGCCCTGACGGGCCTGCAGGAGGAGAACGTCCTCGTCGTCGATGCGGACTGCCTCTACACGAACACGGGTGAAGGTCTGCATCGCTTCGTCGACCCGGTCGACGAAGAGGTCTACCTGTACTCGCAGTTCGAGGTGCCTGATTCGCGTCGCGTCTTCGCGGTGTTCGAGCAGCCCGATCTGAAGGCCACCTTCCAGTTCACCGTCACCGCGCCAGACTCGTGGAAGGTCGTCTCCAACTCCCCCACGCCCGAGCCGATCAACCACGATGAGAGCAGCACGGCGACGTGGGGCTTCGAGCCCACCCCGCGCATCTCCTCGTACATCACCGCGCTTGTGGCAGGTCCGTACGAGTCGACGTTCTCCGAGCTGACCAGCGCGGATGGACGAGTGATCCCGCTCGGCGTCTATGCGCGCAAGAGCCTGTGGGCACACCTCGATGCTGACTACATCTTCGACAAGACCCGCGAGGGCTTCGCTTATTACGAGCAGAAGTTCGGCGTGCCGTACCCGTTCGCGAAGTACGACCAGCTGTTCGTGCCGGAGTTCAACGCCGGAGCGATGGAGAACGCGGGCGCGGTCACCTTCACCGAGACCTATGTGTTCCGCAGCAAGGTGACAGACGCCGTCAAGGAGCGTCGTGTCGTCACGATCCTCCATGAGCTCGCGCACATGTGGTTCGGCGATCTCGTCACCATGAAGTGGTGGAACGATCTCTGGTTGAACGAGTCGTTCGCTGAATGGGCATCGACCATCGCGACCGCCGAGGCAACGGAGTGGACCGAGGCATGGACCACGTTCAACGCCATGGAGAAGACCTGGGCATACCGCCAGGATCAGCTCCCCTCCACGCACCCGATCATGGCCGAGATCAATGATCTCGAAGACGTGCAGGTGAACTTCGATGGCATCACCTACGCCAAGGGCGGATCGGTGCTCAAGCAGCTTGCTGCCTGGGTCGGAATCGATGCCTTCTTCGCTGGCGTCGGCCAGTACTTCCAGAAGCACGCCTGGGGGAACACCGAGCTGAGTGATCTGCTCACCGAGCTCGAGGCGAGCAGCGGTCGTGACCTCAGCACCTGGTCGAAGAAGTGGCTGGAGACAGCAGGAGTCAACACGCTCTCCCCCGTCATCGCTGAAGACGTCGACGGTCTCATCACACGATTCGCCATCACCCAGACGGCTCCTGCGGACTATCCGACCATCCGCCCGCACCGTCTCGGCATCGGCTTCTACAACCTCGAGGACGGCACTCTCACGCGCTCGCACTACGTCGAGATCGATGTGGACGGCGACCGCACAGAGGTGCCGGAGCTCCAGGGACAGAAGCGGCCTGATCTCGTGCTGCTCAACGACAACGACCTCGCCTACGCGAAGATCCGCCTCGACGAGCGGTCGCTCGCTACGGCTATCGCACACCTCGGCGACATCTCCGACCCGCTCGCTCGCTCGCTCATCTGGGGCGCTGCGTGGGATCAGACGCGCGACGCAGAGAGCGCAGCATCCGACTACATCGACCTCGTGCTCGGGAACATCGGTCGCGAGACAGAGTCGACCACCATCCGCACGACGCTGGCGCAGCTGCGCACCGCCGCAACGCTCTATGTCACCCCTGCACAGCGCGACGCAACTCGCCTGAAGATCGCAGATGCGCTGTGGGACCTCGCGCACAGCGCCCCGGCCGGCGGTGACAGCCAGCTGCAGTTCGTCACCGCTTTCGCCTCATCGCTCGTCAATTCCGAGCATGCGGGAATCATCGGTCGTCTCCGCTCCGGCGAAGAGGCCCTCCCCGGCCTCGAGATCGATGCTGACCTTTCGTGGCAGCTGCTGGTGGGACTCGCATCGATCGGCGCGACCGACGCCGCATCGATCGCTGCTGCTCTCGCTGCGGACAACACGTCGAAGGGCGCGGAGTTCGCCGCCCAGGCTCGTGCCGCACTGCCGACGATCGAAGACAAGCGCGCAGCCTGGGCATCGCTCATCGACAACGCCGATCTGCCGAACACGATCGTGCGCTCGGCTGCAGCCGGTTTCGTCCACCCGAACAGCGTGGGTGTGCTCGGAGAGTTCGTGCAGAGCTACTTCGACATGCTCATCGACGTCTGGGACTCGCGGACCTATCAGATCGCGAACTATCTCATCGTCGGGCTCTATCCCACCGCTCTCGGCAGCGTCGAGCTGCGTGATGCCACCCGGGCATGGCTCGCCGACAACAAGGATGCGCCTCCCGCCCTGCGCCGCCTGGTCGGTGAGGAGCTTGCCGATGTCGAGCGTGCCCTCTACGCGCAGTCGCGCGATGGCGAGGAGCCTGAAGCGCACATCTGATCGATAGGATCGGGGGGTGCCGTTCATTCCATTCGATGCACCCCCTGAGCCACCGCCCGTCCTCAATGACCTGGCCGCGCTGTGGGTCTCGTTCATGCACTGGCTGCTCGAAGCAGGGCAGAACATCCTGAAGGTCGTCCTGATCATTGCGATCTGCATCGGCATCGCGTTCGTGCTGCGCCTGGTCATCCGGCGTGTCGTCACTCGCATCGTCAGCAGCGCGAAGCTGAAGGCGAACGTGGATGACACGCAGGCCTTCGAGCGCTCACCTCTCGCTGATATGCGCCTCGTGCAGCGTACCCGCACGCTCGGCAGCATCCTGCAGAACATCGTCAATGTCGCCGTCGCGATCGTGGCGCTCGTGCTCATCACGAACCTGCTCGCACCCAACCTGGTCGGATCTCTCACGCTGCTGACCGCAGCGATCGGCGCGGGGCTCGGATTCGGTGCCCAGAACATCGTCAAGGATGTGCTCAACGGTCTCTTCATCGTCGCCGAGGACCAGATCGGCATCGGCGACATGGTCGACATGGGCCTGGCATCCGGAGTGGTCGAGTATGTCGCCGTGCGCATCACGCACGTTCGCGATGTCAACGGCACGCTCTGGTACGTGCGCAATGGCGAAGTCACCCGCATTGGCAATATGTCGCAGGGCTGGGCACGCGCCATCATCGACATCGGCGTGCCTGCCGACGCCGACCTGTCGCAGGTGGAAGCCGCACTCCTCGAGGCAGCGCAGGGCCTCGCGAAGGATCCGAAGTGGCGCACCCGCATCCTCGAACGGCCCGAGGTGTGGGGCTTGGAATCGATCACCGGCGAAGCGCTCGTCGTCCGTGTCGTGATGAAGACACGTGCCACGGCGATGGATGACGCCGCCCAGGAACTGCGCATGCGTCTGAAGAGCGCGATCGAGGCGCTCGATCTCCAGATCCCCTCGTTGGAATCTGTCGTGCCGAACGGCTCCGAGGGCGCCCGCCGAGTTCGCGGCGCGAACCCTCCGAAGACCAGACCCAACGCTGTCACAGGTGTTCCCGCACCCGCACGCGGCATCTGGCGCAAGAAGAGCCCGAAGCAGGCACCCGAACCACCAGAGAAGGACAGATGACGTTCTACGACGAGATCGGCGGCTACGACACGATCGAGCGGATCGTCGACGGCTTCTACCGCGAAGTCGCTCTCGACCCTGTGCTGAAGCCGATGTACCCCGAAGAGGACCTCGGTCCTGCTGCTGAGCGATTCACGATGTTCCTCGCGCAGTACTGGGGCGGACCGACCACCTACAGCGAGAAGCGCGGCCATCCGCGTCTGCGCCTGCGCCACCAGCCTTTCCGCATCGATCCCGACGCACGCGATCGCTGGTTGCGGTGCATGCGCACCTCTCTCGATGAGATCCAGCTGTCCCCCCTCCACGACGCCACGTTCTGGGACTACCTCGAGCGCGCCGCATATGCCATGGTGAATACGCTGCCTTCGGCTGCGACGAGCCCGGGAACGCGCACCATGCTCGCCCCGCGCAGCACCAGTGAGGATTCAACGGAGAACACATGACACCCACGCCCCTGTCCGCAGATGTCCTGGTCATCGGATGGGGTCTGGCAGGCCTCGTCGCCGCTTCAGAGGCGGCAGCGGCGGGTCGCCGTGTGATCATCGTCGATCAGGAGCCACGCTCGAACCTCGGCGGTCAGGCATGGTGGTCGTTCGGCGGACTGTTCTTCATCGACTCGCCGGAGCAACGGCGGATGGGGATCAAGGATTCGCTCGAACTCGCGTCGCAGGACTGGTTCGGCAACGCCGGCTTCGACCGTGTCGAGGATGAGTGGCCGCGCCGGTGGGCCGAGGCATACCTGCAGTTCGCCGCGGGAGAGAAACGCGCCTGGCTGCGCGAACGAGGCGTCGGCTTCTTCCCCGTCGTCGGCTGGGCAGAACGCGGCGGCTACGGCGCGATCGGCCCTGGCAACTCCGTGCCCCGATTCCACATCACATGGGGTACGGGCCCTGGGATCGTCGCCCCGTTCGATGAGGCCGTTCACCGCGCCGAAGATGCGGGAACGGTGACGATCCTCCCCCGCCACCGGGTGACCGAGCTCCTCACCGCGGATCGCGCAATCGTCGGTGCACGCGGCGATGTGCTCACCGACAGCGCAGCCGAGCGTGGTGTCTCCTCCTCGCGCGAGGTCATCGGCGACTTCGAGATCTCCGCTGGAGCGACGATCCTCTCCTCAGGCGGGATCGGCGGAAACCATGACCTCGTGCGCGCTTCCTGGCCCGCCCGTCTCGGCACGGCCCCTGCGCACATGCTCTCCGGCGTCCCCGCATACGTGGACGGCTCGATGCATGCCGTCGCAGAGACCGCAGGCGCTCATCTGATCAATGGGGATCGGATGTGGCACTACGTCGAGGGCATTCAGAACTGGGATTCGGTGTGGCCCATGCACGGCATCCGCATCCTCCCCGGACCGTCCTCGCTGTGGCTCGATGCGACCGGCAAGCGGCTCCCTGTGCCGTTGTTCCCTGGTTTCGACACGCTCGGCACGCTCGAGCATCTGCGGACAACAGGGCATGACCACTCCTGGTTCATCACGACCCGCCAGATCATCGAGAAGGAGTTCGCGCTCTCCGGCAGCGAGCAGAACCCTGATCTCACCGGAAAGGACATCGGCCTACTGCTGAGATCCCGTCTGGCGAAGGGCCCGACCGGACCGGTGCAGTCGTTCCTCGATGAGGGAGCCGACTTCATCGTCGAAGACGATCTGGAATCGCTCCTCGAGCAGATGCGCGCGCACCCTGGCGGCGATGTGCTGGATATCGAGCACGTCCGCCGCGAGGTCACCGCTCGCGACCGCGAGATCGATAATGATTTCTCCAAGGACGCGCAGATCGGGATGCTGCGCTCCATGCGCTCTTATCGCGGGGACAAGCTCATCCGCACAGCGGCGCCGCACAGGCTGCAGGACCGCTCTGCGGGGCCGATGGTGGCCGTCAAGCTGCACGTGCTGACTCGGAAATCTCTCGGCGGAATCAAGACGGATCTGGACGGACGCGCTCTCGATGCTGCCGGCGCTGTCATCCCTGGGCTCTTCGCGGCCGGTGAGGCCAGCGGGTTCGGTGGCGGCGGAGTGCACGGCTACCGGGCCTTGGAAGGAACGTTCCTCGGCGGCTGCCTGTTCTCCGGTCGACAGGCCGGACGTGCTGCGGCACGCTGACCCTGCTGGTCAGCCGGCGGAGGAACCCGTCGATCGCACAGCCGTCAGCCCGCTTGCGACCGGACCACGCGAAAGCACATGTCCGCGGCGGAAGGCAAGGCGCGTCCATCGCCCCGAGACCGTCACCGGCACCTGCTCCTCGCCAGAGATGAACCCGAAAGCGTGCGCGGCGAACGCGATGCCCCGAGGAAGCTCGCCAAGCTCTTCGTCAGGCTCGCCCCAGATAGCTGCCCGCAGTGCACGGACGGCTTCTTCGCCTGCTCCCGGTGTCGCGCCGCGCGCCACCGCAGAGATGCCCCACTGCGCGCGAGTGGCCACCGCAGCAGCTTCGAGGTCGCTCTTCTGCGCCCAGCCACCGCGCGGGGGCGCGACGCCTGCCCACGCCGGAGACCTCCCGGTCTCGGGAAGGATCAGCTGGCGATCATCGTCGTGGTCAGCCGTGAGCTCATCGACGACGATGTCGCACTCCAGCTCGGGATCAGCGTGGACGATGCGCATCGCCAAGATGGACGGCGTCTGGTCGAAGAGCCCCTGCGGTGCGAGGGCGGCAGCGGTCATCGCTAGTACGCCTCCGGACGCTTGGAGCCGGATGCCGTCATCCGAGATCTGGTTCGCACGACCGAGAAAAGTCAGGACGTCCTTCGCGGTGTCGGGGTCAGAGAGAACGAGGCGTGGCTGCACACGTTCTAAACTACCAAGGACGCAATCGGCGTCATGGAAGGGAGCGCCATGAGCGCCGATGCGCAGGCTCGAGCAGCCGTCGACCATCTCCTCGACGTTCTCGATCTTGATGAGAGTCAGGCCAGGACCACTGAAGACATCTTCACGGGTCGCTCGCACGGCATGCCGACCGGACGGATCTACGGTGGACAGGTTCTCGGACAGTCGCTGCTGGCCGCGGAACGCACTATGCCTGCCGATCGCGCCGCGCATTCGATGCACGGCTACTTTCTGCGTCCCGGGGACTCCTCCCAGGGCGTCACTATCGCCGTCGACCGCATTCACGACGGCCGGTCATTCTCCACGCGTCGCGCACAGGCCTATCAGAACGGTGTGCCGATCTTCTCGATGATCGCGTCGTTCCAGGATGACGCACCCGGTCTCGAGCACGCCGCGCCCATGCCCTCTGATATTCCTGCGCCGGAAGATCTCGTCTCAGACGACGAGCTCCTCCACGGCGAAGCACGATGGCTCAAGAATCGTCCGGCGGACATTCGACACATCCAGTCGCCGATCTATCTCGTCGCCGACGGCGAGCTCAGCCCGCACCAGGCCATCTGGATGCGGCTGCGATCGCCCATGCCCGATGACGCGCGGATGCACCGCGCGGCGTTGGCCTACCTCAGCGATATGACGATCCAGGAGTCGATCCTGCGTGCTCATGGCATCGCCTGGTCGACGCCGGGGCTGAAAGTCGCAAGCCTCGACCACGCGATGTGGTGGCACCGTCCTGCGCGGGTCGATGAGTGGATGCTGTACGTGCAGAAGTCAGCGAATGCGCGCGGTGGGCGAGGCCTGGCGACCGGCCGGATCTACACGCGTGAAGGTGTACTGGCTGCGAGCGTGTCGCAGGAGATCATGATCCGCGTGCCTGACGCGCCGGGAGCAGCAGACTAACGTCGATGCGCGTAGGTGACGGGGTCTCCGAGGTACGGCGCCCACACCTGTCGCATCTCGTCTGCCACGCGGGTCGGCCGCCCCGTCTGGGCATCGACGAGCACGACGATGGCGGTTGAGCGCGCGTAGAGCACACGCTCGGCGTTCGTGGGGTCGTTGAAGACTTCATAGCAGACTTCGACGCTTGATCCGCCGATCTTCGCGAACCACATCTGCACATCGAGCGGACGACGCTGGTACGGCACAGGGGCGAGATACTCGATCTCCTGGCGGGCGATGAGGGTGAGGATTCCCTGGTCGATCCCGGAATCCAGCACTGCGGTAGCGGGCGCATCCTCCCCCGGTGCCGCCCTCCAGAAGGCGCGCACGCGAGCCTCTTCGAGAAGCTTGAGCATCGAGGTGTTGTTGACGTGGTTGAACGCGTCCAGATCTCCCCATCGCAGGTGGATGGGGAGATGCAGACGCATTCCGGTGCCTGTCGAGTCGTCAGTCACGCGTGAGCTTGCGGTGCGTGGAGCGGTGCGGGTTTGCAGCATCCGGTCCGAGACGCTCGATCTTGTTCTGCTCGTAGGACTCGAAGTTGCCCTCGAACCAGTGCCACTTGGCAGGGTTCTCGTCCGTGCCCTCGTAGGCGAGGATATGAGTCGCGATGCGGTCAAGGAACCACCGGTCGTGCGTGATGACCACAGCGCAACCAGGGAACTCGAGTAGCGCGTTCTCGAGCGAGCTCAAAGTCTCGATGTCGAGGTCGTTGGTGGGCTCGTCGAGGAGCAGAAGGTTGCCGCCTTCCTTGAGCGTCAGCGCGAGGTTCAGTCGGTTGCGCTCACCACCGGAGAGGACACCGGCCTTCTTCTGCTGATCCGGGCCCTTGAATCCGAACTTGGAGACGTATGCCCGAGAGGGGATCTCGGTCTTGCCGACCGTGATGAAGTCGAGCCCGTCGGAGACGACCTCCCACAGGTTCTTGTTCGGGTCGATGTTCGCACGCGACTGGTCGACGTAGCTGATCTTGACCGTCTCACCGATCTTGAGATCGCCGCTATCGAGCGGCTCGAGGCCGACGATGGTCTTGAACAGCGTGGTCTTTCCCACGCCGTTGGCGCCGATGATCCCGACGATGCCGTTCGGCGGAAGGCTGAAGCTGAGGCCGTCGATCAGTACACGATCGCCGAAGCCCTTCTTCAAGTTCTTGGCCTCGATCACGACGCTGCCCAGGCGAGGGCCGGCAGGAATCTGAATCTCTTCGAAGTCCAGCTTCCTGGTGCGCTCGGCCTCAGTGGCCATCTCTTCGTAACGGGCCAGACGAGCCTTCGACTTGGTCTGGCGTCCCTTGGCGCTGGAGCGAACCCACTCGAGCTCATCCTTCAGGCGCTTGGCGAGCTTGGCGTCCTTCTTGCCCTGGATGGCGAGACGCTCGCCCTTCTTCTCGAGGTAGGTGGAGTAGTTGCCCTCGTAGCCGATGAGTCGCCCACGGTCGACCTCAGCGATCCACTCTGCGACATTGTCGAGGAAGTACCGGTCGTGCGTGATGGCGATGACGGCACCCTTGTACGCCTGCAGGTGCTGCTCGAGCCAGAGAACGCTCTCGGCGTCGAGGTGGTTGGTGGGCTCGTCGAGCAGAAGAAGGTCCGGCTTCTGCAGCAGGAGCTTCGCCAGTGCGACACGACGCTTCTCTCCACCGGAGAGCGGAGCGATCGCGGCGTCGGCCGGCGGGGTTCGCAGTGCATCCATCGCCTGCTCGAGCTGGGAGTCGAGGTCCCAACCGTCTGCGGCGTCGATCTCTTCCTGCAGCACGCCCATCTCGGCGAGCAGGGTGTCGAAGTCGGCATCCGGATCTGCCATCAGCGCAGAGATCTCGTTGAAGCGGTCCAGCTTCGCCTTGATCGCAACACCCTCTTGGATGTTCTCCAGCACATTCTTGGACTCGTCGAGCTCGGGCTCCTGCATGAGGATTCCGACGGTGAAGCCGGGCGTGAGCTTCGCCTCGCCGTTCGAGGGCTGATCAAGCCCTGCCATGATCTTGAGGATCGTCGACTTACCGGCACCGTTCGGGCCGACCATACCGATCTTCGCTCCGGGAAGGAACGACATGGTCACGTCATCGAGGATGAGCTTCTCGCCCACCGCCTTGCGCGCACGAACCATCGAGTAGATGTACTCAGCCACCGAAAAACGCTCCTTAGCTAGCCGTCGAGGATCGACACTCCAGCCTACCGGCTCCGGATCACCAGTCGATCGGCCTGGTGCTGCCTACGAGGCATCGTCCTTCGGCGAGCTGATCCATCACCATCGTCACCGGATTCCCGGTCGACGGCCCGACCTGTCCGACCAGACATTGCGCGTCACCCCAGCGCACCGAGAACTGCATGCTCTCTACCGCGTGCCCCACTGTCGTGAGGTCCTGGGTGACCTGCATCGCAGATTTATCGAAACCGGCGGCGACGAGCGCGTCGATGTACGCACGCCCAGAAGAGCTTCCTGATGCTGCCCACACCTGCGCGGTGACTGCCTCGAAAATGGGCAGATTGTCTT
This sequence comes from Microbacterium zouquanmingi, assembly GCF_052266675.1. Lineage (NCBI taxonomy): Bacteria > Bacillati > Actinomycetota > Actinomycetes > Micrococcales > Microbacteriaceae > Microbacterium > Microbacterium zouquanmingi. The sequence goes on along the minus strand of NZ_JBQPRA010000004.1, from coordinate 308,668 downwards.
CGGCTGTCCCATCAGGATGGAACACCGGCCCCTCCGGCGTGGGTTCCGCCGTCGCGGTCGACACCGCTGTCGGCGTCGGCGTTGGAGCCGGTTCAGGCGCACACGCGGTGAGTGCGAGCCCCAGAGAGATCAAGACTCCGGCGACGACGGCATAGGGACGTGAGTGAGCAGGTCGACGGGGCACGCTCCGATCCTATGTGCGCACCCCGTCAAACGCTGCCAGATTCTTCTCATCCCAGCGTTGACATGCGACACATCGCTGGCCTCATGTGCGTACCGCCCATTCGTCTTCGGCTGCGAAGCTGTCCGATCCCGCGCCCGCTCCGTCGCCATCAGGGATCTCGTCCTCAGCAGGGGCGGCATCGGCTTCTCGACCCTCAGTCGGCGCCACGTAGGCTGCGCCAGCCGGACGGGCCTTGGCGAAAGCGCTCGCGCCCCAGCGCAGATCGTGGCCGATCGTCTCGGCATCGATATCGGCGCTCATCCCCTTCTTTCCGCCGCTCTCCCATTCGCGGAGTCGCAGCTTGCCGGTGATGATCACACCATCGCCCGTGCGCAGCGACGCCTTCGCGTGCTCGGCGAGCTGGCGGAACGCCGAGACGTTGTACCAGTTGGTGCCAGTTTCAATCCAGCTTTGCGTCTTGGCGTCGTAGCGGCTCTGCGGACTTGCGACGCGAAAGTTCACCACGGGAACTCCGCCCGGGGTCTGGCTGCGATTCGGATCGCCTCCCACGCGACCGAGAATTGTCACAGTGTCGTTCATCTTTTCTCCTTTTGGTGCCGGGGCTCGCCCGGGTGCTCTCAGAGTGCACCTCAGGGACCAAGTGAGATCGGCCCAGAACCACGTTCGGTGGAGAACTCGCACGAATGCCCGATCAGTGGAGAAAAGGAGACTTCCGCAGCACTCCGTGCAATGTCAGTGGCCGGTCGTACTGTCGAGGCGAAAGGAGAATCTGATGTCACAGACCCAGCACGCACTACTGCCCGCACTCCCCTATGCCACGCCACGCCTCACTTCGAGCCGTGAACGGCTGATCCGGGCATCCGCCCATCTGTGGCGAGTGCAGAACGATGACGACCGCGTGCTCGGCCATCTGCGGATCGTCTCCGACCCGATGGGGCTCAAATATCGTGCAGAGCGACTTCACCTCGCAACGGGCACATTTCGCCTGGTCGGTGATTTCTGGTGCGCAGACGACGCGGTCTGTGCACTGCGCAATGGATGAGGTGCCCCCGGCAGGATTCGAACCTGCGACCGACGGATTAGAAGGCCGTTGCTCTTCCACTGAGCTACGAAGGCGTATACCTCCACGATATCAGTGCGATGTCGGCACGCTCATTAGAATGAGGACATGGTATCTGCGTCTGAGAACGACCGACTCGTCTGGATCGACTGTGAGATGACGGGACTCGATCTTTCGATCGATGAGCTCGTAGAGATCGCCGTCGTGATAACCGACTTCGAGTTGCGACCGGTCGATCCCGGTTTCCAGGTCGTCATCAACCCCAGCAACGAGGCACTCGCGAACATGGGCGAGTTCGTCACCGAGATGCACAAGACCTCCGGCCTGATCGAAGAGATTCCCGCGGGCGTTTCACTCGCGGATGCTGAGGCGCAGACGCTCGCGTACATCAAGCGCTTCGTCCCTCAAGAACGCAAGGCGCCTCTTGCAGGCAACACGATCGGCACCGATCGCATGTTCCTCGCAAAGTACATGCCGCAGATCGACCAGTGGCTGCACTACCGAAACGTCGACGTCTCCAGCGTCAAAGAACTCTCACGCCGGTGGTACCCGCGAGTGTTCTTCCAGGCACCCGAGAAGAACGGCGGTCACCGCGCTCTGGCAGACATCCTCGAGTCCATTCGAGAAATGCAGTACTACCGTGAGGCGGTCTTCGTCGACGCACCTGGGCCGTCGAGTGACGAGGCGCGTGCGATCTCCGAGCGCACGGTGTCATCGTTCGCTTCAGAGGTGTAATAGACTAGACGGGTTGTCTGCTCCGGCTGACACATGGTGGCTATAGCTCAGCTGGTAGAGCACCGCGTTGTGGTCGCGGGGGTCGCGGGTTCAAGCCCCGTTAGCCACCCCAGATATACGAGGTGTGAACCTTCGACTGTGTAACCAGTCAGGGTTCACACCTCGTTCTCGTTTCGGCGCTAGGCACTCATTCACGCTCGTCGCGGCGATACGATCCCACCCCTAGAATTGCCTGGTGTCGCTGACTGTCTGGCTCTCCCTCCTCGCAGCATCCGCCGTCATCAGCTTCACCCCCGGCGCAGGCGCCATCAACACGATGTCCAATGCGATCGCGCAGGGCTGGCGCCGCTCGGTATGGGGAGTGATCGGTCAGCAGCTCGCGCTGATCGTGCACGTCATCATCATCGCGGCGGGGGTCGGCCTGCTGGTCTCCCGCTCACCGCTCCTGTTCGACATCGTCAGGTACACCGGTGCCGCGTACCTCGCGTATCTCGGCATCCGCATGATCTTCGCCCGCGTGCCTGAACCCGCGGCATCCGATGGTGCTGCTCCCGATCGAGAAGGCCGCTTGTCGATGATGCGACGCGGCTTCTGGGTGAACGTGCTGAACCCGAAGGCGATTGTGTTCTTCCTCGCCTTCGTGCCGCAGTTCATCCGCCTCGACGAACCAGCACTCCCCCAGTACCTCATCCTGATCGGAACGGTCGTCACGGTCGATGTGATCGTCATGTGGGGCTTCTTCGCGACCGCCGCGAGACCGTTCCGAACGCTGACTCGATCACGCGGCGGCATCCGCGTCCTCAACATCATCTTCGGTGCGCTCTTCCTGCTCGTCGCAGCCCTCCTGCTGTTCATCAATTGACTGCCGCGAGCCGTAGGCTTGTGAGCAATGGACATGGATGCTGCGGCCTTCGAAGAACTCGTCATCGACGAGCTCGACCGGCTGCCCGACGAGATGGTCGATGGCCTCGACAATGTCATCTTCGTCGTCGAGAAGCGTCCCGAGGACGGCAGCCTGGACCTGCTCGGTCTTTACGACGGGCTGGCTCTGACCGAGCGCGGTCAGTACGGGATGGGCGAGCTTCCTGACCGGATCGTGATCTACCGCGAGCCGCACCTCGCGCAGTGCGACAACGAGGACGAGCTCCGCGACGAAGTGCACACGACACTCGTTCACGAGATCGCGCACTTCTACGGAATCGACGACGCGCAGCTGCACGAGTTGGGGTGGGCATGAGCACGCCGATTGCAACCCCAGATCTCGACGAGTTGGTCGATCTGAGCGCGGCACCGCTCGACCCCTGGCAGGTCGTCGTGTGGAACGACCCCGTGAATCTCATGAGCTATGTCACCCGTGTCTTCCGCACCTACTTCGGGTACTCGCACGAGCACGCCACCACCCTCATGCTGGCCGTCCATCACGAAGGGCATGCCATCGTCTCCACCGGCCCCCGCGAGACCATGGAGCTGCACGCTCAGGCCATGCACGACTACGGGCTGTGGGCGACGGTCCGAAAGGCTCCGCAATGACACTGACAGAAATCCGGATGCCTCTGGCGATGATAGAGATCGTGAATCTCGCCGACCTCGTCGATCAGCTCACCGAGGTGATCACGGCGACAGACAGTGAGCGTGATCCGGCCGTCGCACGCCTGACCCCGAATCCGTACCCTGAGGATGCCGAGGCATCCGTCGAGTTCACGATGGCGACGCGCGATGACCTGCTCGCCCGCCGCACCGCCGATGCTGCGCTGGTGCGCGGCGCCCTCGATCCTTTCCTCGACCCCGCTGATGAGCAAGGCGAGCGCTCCGAGGTCGAGGTTGTCGTCAGTAGTCACGAGATCGATGCCTGGTTGCGCACTCTGACCGCTCTGCGGCTGATCATCGCGAGCCGCTTGCACATCACCGATGACTCCGACCTCGAAGACACAGATGACTCTCGGTTCCACGTCTTCCACTGGCTCGGGTTCCGGCTGGATACCATGATCGCCCTCGCCGACGAACTCGGCTGAGACGCCAGAAGACAGGTGCGCCGGGGAATCAGAAGTTTCCCCGGCGCACCCACGTTACGTGCATCACACGCTATTACTCAGCGATGTGCCTGCGTCGCGCGCGTATCCAGAGCACGCTGAGCCCACCCGCGAGGAGCAAGACAAGCCCCACAGCGAGCGCAGCCGAAGAGTCGGAGCCTCCGGTCTTCGCGATCTCAGTTTTCGGGGGCGCGCTATCGCCCGTGGCAGGGCTCTCCACGCCACCTGTGCTTGCACGCGCAACTGTCAGGGTCGCGGAGGCGCTGTGCACCGACCCGACGCTGTTCGTTGCGATGGCCCGGTACTGCCGATCATCGTGCGCGAGTGTGATGCCATTGAGCATCAGACCCGTCGCTGTCTCGTCTGCGGTGGGGTCCGCAGTGACCGGCTCCCAGGTCGCACCATCGTCGCGGGAGAATTCCCACGTCAGTGCGGCCGGTGCAGGGCAGCCGTCGGCGATCGCCTCGAACTGCACGGTGTCGCCTTCTGTTCCCGAAAGATCCACGGGGTCAGTGACCGAGGGAAGCTCGGTGAACATGAAGCCCGCCGGGTAGCTGACCGGCGTCTGAGGCGACCCGTCAAGAGTCCATTCCACGCTCACATCGGCAGCGCAGGCCGCGTGTAGAGTAGGTGCCGTCGCCGTTGTCCGTCAGCGCTGACCCGAGCTCTCCGCCGAAGTTCACAGCGGTTACGTGAGCAACCTGCTGCGGCCCCTGCACGAGCTGCGGCGTGTAATGGTGGACAGCCGTGCCATCGCCCAGCACACCGAAACGATTATCACCCCAGCTGTACGCCTTCCCGTTCGCGTCGAGCGCGAGCGAGTGCAATGTGCCCGCACTCAGCGCGACGAACTCGACGTCGCCGGGCGAGGCTACCGCTTGCGGTGTCGAGACGTTCGGCGTCGTGCCATCACCGAGCTGCCCAAAGGCGTTACTTCCCCAGATTGATCGCGGCAACGAGGGTCGCCTCGTCGTTCACGGAGTGTACGGTCGGCGTGCCGTCTGCCATAGCGTACGCCGCGACGGGAGTGAGGAGCAGCCCTGTCCCGGGGACTGCGGCGACCAGACCTGCTGCGCAGGCTCGTCGAATGGTGTGATGGGATCTGGTCATGCGGGCTCGAACTCCTCGTCGGCGATGGGTGGCGGCCAACCGCCATGCAGGTATAGACCTAGGTCGCTAGTGGCGGTGCCCCGCCCACTACGGAAGAGTGACCGTCACGGTCGCCAGTTTCTGCGGCGAATCCCTGGTGATGTGTCGCTCTTCTTGCTTCGCCCACCGCTCCCAATGCGGTCGGAACCCATCTCCGTCACGCTCGAGCGCTCTGCGCTTACGTGATGTCATGGGAGATTCGACCCACACGCACACGTCAGCCAAGCGCGCAGATGCCGGAGTCAGTGCTCCGCAGCCCTCGAGGATGACACCGAGAGCTGGGGTGACGGCATGCGCCTCCGCCTCGACTTCGAGATCCCAGTCCCACCGCCGCCAGGTGCTCAGCAGCCCCCGCGCATGAGGTCGCAGAATATCGTGCAGTGCCCGCTCTGCGCCGGCGTCGAGGCCGTCCCAGCCTGGATACAGCGAGTCGAGTGCGATCAGCTGAGGTCGTCCGGCCACAGGCCAATTCGCAGCGACCATCCGTGACAGGGTCGTCTTTCCCGCACCAGCACGCCCGTCGATCACCACAACCGGGTTGGATGCCTCCACTGCCACGACCGCGTCGATGACGGATGCCGCACCGCGCTGCAGAGCTTGTGCGAGCGGATCGTTACTTCTTGAGCGCACGGATCACGCGCGAGAGCGCACGCCCGGCGACGCACACGAACGGGATCGCGACAGCGAGCAGAGCAACGATGTTGGGCTCGAATCTGAGGCCCTCTTCACGCCGGACGTATACGCCGAGCGGAATGGATACCCCGCCTCCACCGCCGCCGCCGTTGTCGTCCTGATCAGCGCCGCCGCCGAAACCAGCCCAGGTCAGCGCGACGGGAGTGATGCTCACACCATCGACGTCCTGCGGCTCGCCGTAGGCGCTCTTCACGCCGAAGGAGGTGACTTGCTTTCCGATGTCCAGTGCAATGTTCGGCATGACTACACGCTAGCCGACGAAGGCTCTGCGTGGGCATTCAGTCGACTCCGTGGTCCTTCGGGTGTCGCGCCGTTCCGCGACCCTCCCCACGGCCGACATGTCGGGCGCGAGTGATGGTCGCACTGCCGAATCGAGCCCGCGCACTGTCAAGGGCGCCTTCGACCTTGCGCCAGTGCTCGTCTTCATCCCACAGCGCGAAGGCCGCTCCACCGGCCGGACGCAGCTTCTCAGCGCGCACCCCGACCAGCCGGACGGGATCGCGACGGTCGATCGACTCGTACATCGTCTGCGCCGCTTCGCCGATCCGCTGACCGACGGATGTGGGCTCTGCGAGCGTCTGAGACCTGCTCAACGTGGCGAAGTCGTCGAAGCGGATCTTGATCGCCACGGTGGCGCACTCCCATGAGGCCTTCCGCAGTCGCACGGCGACCCGGTCGGCCAGTCGGAGAAGCTCCGCCCGGAGGAACTCCCGGTCGGTCACATCGACGTCGAACGTCTCTTCATGCCCGACGCTCTTCTCGACCCGATCGGTTTCGACGGTCCTGGCGTCCTCTCCGCGCGCGAGCTGCGCGATACGCGCCCCCAACGCAGGTCCGACAGCGCGGTCGAGCATGTCCTGCGGCGAGTCGCGGATGTCGCCGATCGTGCGGATGCCACGTGCCTCCAAAGCATCCGAGGCCTTCGGCCCGACACCCCACATCGTCCGCACCGAGCGCGGCGCCAGGAAGTCGAGCGTGTCCGCGGCGGCCACGATCAGCATCCCGTCGGGCTTTGAGATCGTCGATGCCATCTTCGCGACGTGCTTGGTCGCGGCGACACCGACGCTGCAGCTGATGCCGACCTCGGCCTGCACCCGCACCCTGACCAGGCGCGCGATCTGCCCCGGACTCCCCCACAGTCGCCTCACACCCTGTACATCGAGGAAGGCCTCGTCGACCGACAGCGGCTCCACCAGCGGCGTGATCGATTCGAAGACAGCCATCACCTGACGTGACACGGCCTGATAGCGGTCGAAGTGCGGCATCACGATCTTCGCCGTGGGACACAACCTCATCGCCTGACTCACCGGCATCGCGGCGCGCACGCCGTACCTGCGCGCCTCGTAGGAGGCGCTGGAGACGACCGAACGCCCGTCCGGGCTGCCGATGATTAGCGGCAGCCCGCGCAGCGAGGGATCATCCATCACCTCGACGGCCGCGTAGAAGGCGTCCATGTCGACATGAAGTATGCGGGTGCCGGTGTCGTCTGCTCCGTCAGCAGAGACGAGCCTGCCTCGTCCGTCACCGCGCCCCATGGTTCCATTCTCGCTGAAACCACCGACATCCGTCCCCCGGTCTGGGGGCGCAAGCGACGGATGTCGGATCAATCACGCGAATCGGTCCGACATCCGTGCGCGCGGCCCCCGAAGTGTCGGGGCCCGACGACTACTGAGCGGCGCGCTCCAGAATCAGCTCACGCACGCGAGCGGCATCCGCCTGCCCCTTCATCGCCTTCATGACCGCACCGATGATGGCGCCGGCTGCCTGAACCTTGCCGTCCTTGATCTTGGCCATCACATCAGGCTGAGCCGCGAGAGCCTCATCGATAGCGGCGATCAGCGCACCGTCGTCAGAGACGACAGCAAGACCGCGAGTATCCACGACCTGCTGGGGCGTGCCCTCTCCGGCGATGACGCCCTCGAGCACCTGACGTGCGAGCTTGTCAGTCAGCGTGCCGTCATCGACGAGCTTCTGCAGCGCAGCGACATTCTCGGGCGTGATGAGGCCTGCGACGTCCTTGTCCTGCGCATTCGCGAGGCGAGAGATCTCACCCGTCCACCACTTGCGCGCGGCAGCCGGAGTGGCCCCAGCGGCGATCGTCGCCTCGACCTCGTCGATCAGGTTGCCGTTGCGGACGTCCTGGAACTCCAGGTCCGTGAAGTTCCACTCCGTCTTCAGGCGGCGACGGCGCGCGACAGGCTGCTCCGGCAGCTGCGACCGCAGCTCCTCGATCAGCGCGCTGGTCGGCTGCACCGGCAGCAGGTCGGGCTCAGGGAAATAGCGGTAATCGTCAGCATCCGACTTCGGTCGACCGGGTGAGGTCGTGCCGGTGTCCTCGTGCCAGTGACGCGTCTCCTGTGTGATGGTGCCACCATCAGCGAGAATCTGCGCCTGGCGCTGGATCTCATGGCGGACCGCGCGCTCGACAGAGCGCATCGAGTTGACGTTCTTCGTCTCGGTGCGGGTGCCGAGCGGCGCAGGCTCTTCGCCCTCGGCGACGCGCGGTCGCAGTGACACGTTCGCGTCGCAGCGCAGGTTGCCGCGCTCAAGGCGAGCTTCGGAGATACCCAGGCTGCGCACGATGTCGCGGATCGTGGAGACGTACGCCTTCGCGACCTCCGGGGCGCGGTGCTCCGCGCCGAAGATGATGTCGGTGACGATCTCGACGAGCGGAACGCCCGCACGGTTGTAGTCGACCAGCGAGTACTCCGCGCCCTGGATGCGTCCGGTGGCGCCGCCCATGTGGGTGAGCTTGCCGGCGTCTTCTTCCATGTGCGCGCGCTCGATCGGCACGGTCACGAGTGTGCCGTCCTCGAGCTCGACGACCACTGAGCCCTCGTACGCGATCGGCTCGTCGTACTGCGAGATCTGATAGTTCTTGCCGAGGTCGGGGTAGAAGTAGTTCTTCCGCGCAAAGCGGCTCGATTCCGCGATCGAGCAGTTCAGCGCGAGACCGAGGCTGATCGATGACCGGATCGCTGTCTCGTTCACCACCGGCATCGCGCCGGGAAGACCTAGATCGACCGGAGCGATGAGTGTGTTCGGCTCTGCCGCGTGGTACATCTCGTTGGCGGGGTTCGGCGCCGCCGAGAACATCTTCGTGTTCGTGTTGAGCTCGACATGCACTTCGAACCCGAGCACCGGCTCGAACAGTTCGAGGGCCTTGTCGTAATCCATCAGCTTGGCTGCGGCGGCCATCAGCGGTTCCCTCCTGCTGGTCCCTGAGCTTGTCGAAGGGTGGGGGCGCGGGTGAGCAGCGGGGCTCCCCACGAGTCGACGAGTGCGGTCTCGAGCGCCGCGCCCACACGGTAGAGACGAGCGTCCTCGCGTGCGGGGGCGAGGAACTGGATGCCGACGGGCAGGCCGTCGTCGTCCGCGAGCCCGGACGGGATCGAGATACCAGGGACACCCGCAAGGTTCGCAGGGATCGTCGTGAGGTCGTTCAGGTACATCTGCAGCGGATCGTCAATCTTCTCGCCGATCTTGAACGCCGTCGTCGGGGCCGACGGCGTCGCGATGACATCGACCTCGGCGAACGCCTTGTCGAAGTCCTGCTGAATGAGCGTTCGCACCTTCTGCGCACTGCCGTAGTAGGCGTCGTAGTAGCCCGCCGAGAGCGCGTAGGTGCCGAGGATGATGCGGCGCTTGACCTCGTCGCCGAAGCCGGCCTCACGCGTCGCAGACATGACGTCTTCGACGGTTGCGCCGCCTTCCGGCGTGACGCGAAGACCGAAGCGCACGGAGTCGAACTTCGCCAGGTTGCTGGATGCCTCAGCGGGGAGGATCAGGTAATACGCGGCGACGCCGTACTCGAAATGCGGCGTGGAGATCTCGACGATCTCGGCGCCGTTCGCCTCGAGCAAGTCGAGCGATGCGCGGAAGGACGCCGCGACCCCTGGCTGGAAGCCGGAGTCCGGGAACTCCTTGACGACACCGACCTTGAGTCCCTTGAGCACGTCACCACGCGCACCCTCGCGGGCTGCATCGGCGAACGACGGCCATTGGTCAGCGAGAGACGTCGAATCCTGCGGGTCGTGCCCACCGATGACATCGTGCAGGAGGCCTGAATCGAGCACCGTGCGAGTCACAGGTCCGACCTGATCGAGGCTCGATGCCAGAGCGATCGCGCCGTAGCGGCTCACGCCGCCATAAGTGGGCTTCATGCCGACGGTTCCGGTGACGTGGGCAGGCTGGCGGATCGACCCTCCGGTGTCAGAGCCCAGGGCGAGCGGAGCTTCGAACGCCGCAACGGCCGCAGCCGAACCGCCTCCGGAGCCGCCGGGGATGCGGTCGAGGTCCCAGGGGTTGCGCGTCGGTCCGTACGCCGAGAACTCGGTCGAGGAGCCCATCGCGAACTCGTCCATGTTCGTCTTGCCGAGCGGCACGAGGCCGGCAGCGCGCGCACGAGCGACGACGGTCGCGTCGTACGGCGACATGTATCCCTCGAGGATCTTGGATCCGCTGGTGGTCGGCTGGTCCTTCGTGACCAGGACGTCCTTGATCGCGAGCGGAACGCCGGCGAGCGCGTGCAGCTGCTCCCCCGCGGCACGGGCGCTGTCGACAGCGTCGGCTGCGGCGAGAGCCCCCTCGTTCACATGCAGGAATGCGTGCACGTCACCGTCGACGGCGGCGATCCGATCGAGATGCGCCTGCGTCGCTTCGCGACTGGAGACTTCACCCGCGGAAAGCTTGTCGGCGAGCTCCGCGGCGGTCCAGCGGATGATGTCGCTCACTGTTCTTCTCCCAAGATGGCGGTCACGCGGAACCGGCCGTCCGCGGCATCCGGTGCGTTCTGCAGCACCTGCTCATGAGTGAGCGTCTCGCCGACCTCGTCGGGTCGGAAGACATTCGCGAGCGGGATGGGGTGACTCGTGGCAGCGACGTCAGCGGTCGCCACCTCGGAGACCTTCGCGATGTTGTCGACGATGGCGTCGAGCTGGCCCGTGAGCCGCGTCACCTCGTCGTCGTTCAGCTGGATGCGCGCGAGCACGCCGAGATGGCGTACAAGTTCAGGGGTGATTTCAGACACCGTCTCAGTCTAGTTGGCGTCGCACAGACCTCCTGCCTGCATTGCGAATAGGGTGAAGAGCATGACGACGCATCACCCCCCTCGTCCGTGGATCGCCAGCTATGCAGAGGGAGTTCCCGAAGATCTTCCTCCGGTGACGGGATCGCTCGTCGACATCGTCGAAGCCTCGGCACGCGATTACCCGGATGCTCCGGCTCTGGAGTTCTTCGGTCGCGAAACGTCCTACTCGCAGCTGCAGTCGGCGATCGATCGCGCGGCGGCAGGGCTCTACGCCCGCGGCATCCGGTCCGGCGACCCGGTGGCGATCGTGCTGCCGAACTGCCCGCAGCACATCATCGCCTTCTACGCGGTGCTCCGCCTCGGTGCTGTCGTCATCGAGCACAACCCGCTCTACACGCCGCGTGAGTTGCGCAAACAGTTCGAAGATCACGGGGCGAAGCATGCGATCGTGTGGAACAAGGTCGTCGCAACCGTGCAGGAGTTCCCGGAAGATCTGGCGGTGCCATCGCTCATCTCCGTCGACATCACCGCCGCAATGCCCCTCCGCACTCGTGCAGCCCTCCGGCTTCCCGTTGCCAAGGCTCGCGAATCGCGCGCTGCCCTGACCGAGAAGGTCCGCGGCACGACGCTGTGGGAGCAGATCGTCGGGTCCGAGCCGCTGCCGTCATCGTATCCGCGGCCCGCCACCGATGACCTCGCGATCATTCAGTACACCTCGGGCACCACCGGCACCCCGAAGGGGGCATCCCTCACCCACCGCAACCTGCTGGCCAACGCAGCGCAGGCGCGCGCCTGGGTGCCATCGATAAAGCGCGGCTATGGATGCGTCGTCTACGCCGTCCTGCCGATGTTCCACGCCTACGGGCTCACTCTCTGCCTCACGTTCGCGATGTCGATGGGCGCGCGTCTGGTGCTGTTCCCGAAGTTCGACCCCGACCTCGTGCTCGACGTCGTGAAGAAGCATCCGCCGACGTTCCTCCCGCTCGTGCCCCCGATCGCCGACCGCCTGCTGAAGTCAGCGAAGGCCAAGGGCATCTCTCTGGCAGGCACCGAAGTGGCTATTTCGGGCGCGATGGCGCTGCCGCACGAACTGGTCGTGCCTTTCGAAGAGGCCAGCGGCGGCTACCTCGTCGAGGGGTATGGGCTGAGCGAATGCTCCCCCGTGCTCATGGCGAACCCCGTGGCCGAGAACCGTGTCGCCGGGACCATCGGCCTTCCGTTGCCCGGAACCGAATGCCGAGTGGTCGACCCGGACAACCCCACGCAGGACGTCGAGCCCGGTGCGCCAGGAGAGCTCGTCGTGCGTGGTCCACAGGTCTTCTCCGGCTACTACGGCAATCCGGAGGCAACCGAACAGTCCTTCGCCGAGGGCTGGTACCGCACCGGCGATATCGTCACGATCGACGACGCCGGTTTCGTGCGGATCATCGACCGGATCAAAGAACTCATCATCACCGGCGGGTTCAACGTCTCCCCCACAGAGGTCGAGAACGCGCTGCGTCAGCATCCGTCCGTCGACGACGTCGCCGTCGTCGGTCTGCCGAGCGATCATTCCGGAGAAGAGGTCGTCGCCGCCATCGTTCTGGATGCTGGTGCTGAACTTGATGAGGAGGCCATCCGCGAGTACGCGCGCAGCATCCTCACCCCATACAAGGTGCCGCGTCGGCTGTTCGTCGTCGACGAGCTCCCGAAGTCACTCATCGGAAAAGTTCTGCGCCGACAGGTCAAAGACAAGATCCTCGCGCTCACCGGCTCCGCCTGAGATTGCGTCTTCACAGGGAACGTGCCACCCGGGGCGCTACCCTTAGTCGGTGACCCCTGAAGACGCATCTCTGAACGAGCCCACTGACGAATCCCCCACCCTTCCCGGATTCGAGGAGCTCGGCATCACCGGGCCGGTCCTGAAAGCCATCCGCGACCTCGGCTACGAGACACCCTCGCCGATCCAAGCGGCCACGATCCCGACGCTTCTCGGCGGACGGGATGTCGTCGGCATGGCACAGACCGGAACGGGAAAGACCGCCGCGTTCGCACTGCCAGTGCTCGAACGCCTCGACGTCGCGCAGAAGACTCCGCAGGCACTCGTGCTCGCGCCGACCCGTGAGCTCGCCCTTCAGGTGTGCGAAGCGTTCGAGTCCTACTCCGCGAAGATGAAAGGCGTGCACGTCCTCCCCGTGTACGGCGGCCAGGGATACGGCGTCCAGCTGTCGGCCCTCCGCCGCGGAGTGCATGTCGTCGTCGGCACGCCCGGTCGCATCATGGATCACCTCGCGAAGGGAACCCTCGATCTCTCCGAGCTGAAGTACCTCGTGCTCGATGAGGCCGACGAGATGCTGAAGATGGGCTTCGCTGAAGACGTCGAGCAGATTCTCGCGCAGACCCCCGAAGAGAAGCAGGTCGCACTGTTCTCTGCGACCATGCCCGCGCAGATCCGACGGCTCGCGCAGAAGTACCTCCGCGATGCAGAAGAGATCACGGTCAAGTCCAAGACGGCGACCGCCACGAACATCACGCAGCGCTACCTCGTCGTCTCGTACCAGCAGAAGGTCGACGCCCTCACCCGCATCCTCGAGGTCGAGAATTTCGACGGCATGATCGTCTTCGTCCGCACGAAGAACGAGACCGAGACTCTCGCCGAGAAGCTGCGCGCACGCGGTTACTCCGCAGCGGCGATCAACGGCGACGTGGCACAGGTTCAGCGTGAGCGCAGCGTCAACCAGCTCAAGGACGGCAAGCTCGACATCCTCGTCGCCACCGATGTCGCTGCTCGCGGGCTTGACGTCGAGCGCATCAGCCATGTCGTCAACTACGACATCCCCACCGACACCGAGTCCTACGTGCACCGTATCGGTCGCACGGGCCGTGCCGGCCGCACCGGCGACGCAATCAGCTTCATCACTCCGCGCGAGCGATACCTGCTCAAGAGCATCGAGAAGGCGACCCGCCAGGCGCCGACCCAGATGACGCTGCCCAGCACCGATGACGTCAACACCACACGTCTCGCGCGCTTCGACGACGGCATCACCGCGGCTCTCGCCGAGACCGCACGCATCGAGGCCTTCCGCGACATCGTCGCGCACTACGTGCGCAACCACGATGTTCCCGAGGCTGACGTCGCCGCGGCCCTCGCTGTCGTGGCACAGGGTGCAACGCCGCTGCTGCTCGACCCTGAGAACGACCCGCTCACCGCGGCTGTCGCTCGCGACAACCGTCCGCGCAACGATCGCGACCGCGGCGACCGCCCGGCCCGCGAGCCGCGTGAACGTCGTGGGCGCGGTGACTACGCTGCGTACCGGATCGAGATCGGCCGCCGACACCGTGTGGAGCCGCGACAGATCGTCGGTGCGCTGGCCAACGAGGGCGGACTCGGCCGCGATGACTTCGGTGCGATCAACATCAAGCCGGACTTCACCATCGTCGAACTGCCCTCGAATATGAACCCTGCAGTCCTCGACAAGCTCAAGGACACGCGCATCTCGGGCCGTCTGATCGAGATCAAGGCCGACCGCGGTGCTCCCGGGCGCCGCGGCGCCAGCGACGGCGGATCCCGCGGTGGTTACGAGCGCCGCGACCGCCCCTCCTACGGGGACCGCCCCGCCCGCGACGACAAGCCGTTCCGCAAGCCGCGCCACAAGGACTGAGCCGCTTCACACAGTGAGAATCGCCCTGCCCGCTGAGAATCCGCGTGGCAGGGCGATTTTCGTCGCGCAGAGCAATTCTGGCGGGAGTCAACCCAGCGCGTCAGGGCCCTCGGTCACAAGAGTGTGGAACTGGGCAGCATCCAGAATGCGGATGCCGAGCTCCTCTGCCTTGGCGAGTTTCGAACCAGCACCAGGACCCGCCGCGACGAAGTCCGTCTTCTTCGAGACGCTGGATGCCGCCTTGCCGCCGGCCCTGATGATCGCCTCTTGCGCCCCGTCTCGGGTGTAGCCATCGAGAGAACCGGTCGCGACGACCGTGAGGCCATCGAGCACGCCGTCCTCAGCGACAGCTGCGCCGGGCCCGGGGTGTCCAGGCGTTGCCCACTGCACGCCCGCCGCGGCCCACTGCTCGACGATGTCGAGATGCCAATCGATGTCGAACCACGCCAGCAGCGAGTCGGCGATGATTCCGCCGACGCCGTCGACCGCTGCCAGCTCATCTCTTGAGGCAGCGCGAATCGCGTCCAAGGAACCGAACCACTGCGCCAGGGCGCGGGCAGCGACAGGCCCGACGTGGCGGATATTCAGCGACACGAGCAGGCGCCACAGTTCCTTGGTCTTCGCCTTCTCGAGCTCTGCGAGCAGCTTCGTCGCCTGCGATGAGGGTTGGGAAGAGTTCACTCCCCGCTTCCTCTCTGCCGCGGTCGGGTTGCGGCGGAAGGGCGCACGAGTCTTGACGGAGCCGTCGTCGACTTCTTTGGGAAGCCCGGTCTCTGCATCACGGACGACGACTTCGATCGGCACGATCTGCTCGAGACTCAGCGTGAACAGTCCGGCCTCGGTGTCGAGGGGCGGCTGCGATGGAATGCTCGGCTGGGTGAGCGCTGCTGCCGTGACTTCACCGAGGGCTTCGATGTCGAGCGCACCGCGCGAACCGATGTGCTCTACGCGTCCGCGCACCTGGGCGGGGCAGGACCTGGCGTTGGGGCACCGGAGGTCGATATCGCCCTCTTTCATGGCTCGCAGCGGTGTTGCGCACTCCGGGCAGTTCTCGGGCATCACGAACTCGCGCTCGGAGCCGTCGCGACGCTCGACGACCGGCCCCAGCACCTCGGGGATGACATCGCCCGCCTTGCGGAGCACGACTGTGTCGCCGATGAGGACGCCCTTGGCTTTGACGACGTCCTTGTTGTGCAGAGTCGCCTGACGGACAACTGACCCTGCCACGTGCGCGGGAGCCATCACCGCGAACGGCGTGGCGCGTCCAGTGCGCCCCACTGAGACGACGATATCGAGCAGCGTCGTCTGCACCTCTTCCGGCGCGTACTTGTAGGCGATCGCCCACCGAGGAGCCCTGCTGGTCACTCCGAGTTCGTCGTGCAGCGCGAGCTCATCGACCTTCACCACGATGCCATCGAGTTCGTGCTCGATATCGTGGCGGTGCTCTCCGAAGTACGCCACGAACTCGGTGACCTCATCGATCGAATGACACACCTTGGAATGCGGGCTGGTCGGCAGCCCCCATGAGGCGAGAAGTTCGTACACTTCGCTCTGCGCGGCTACCGGCGGGTTCTCCCACGCCCCGATGCCGTGCACGTACAGCGACAGCGATTCGATTCGCAGGAGGCCGGCCTCGAGTTCGAGGCCATCCTTCTTGTCGATCTGCTGACGCAGCCCGCCGCTGGCGGCATTTCGCGGGTTCGCGAAAGCGGGGAATCGGCGCGCCGCGGCACTTCGCGCCTTGTCTTCTTCGAACGGGCGCTTCGCACCTCCACGCGCCTCCCACTTTCCCAAGGCATCGGAATATGCACGTTCCCGGAACGCAGCCTGAGCCGCGTTGAGCCGTTCGAACGCCGCAACGGGGATGAACACCTCGCCGCGCACTTCGACGACCTCGGGATGCCCCTCACCGCTGAGCTGCTTCGGGATATCGGCGAGGCGCAGCGCGTTCTCGGTGACGATCTCACCGACCCGTCCGTCGCCGCGTGTGGCCGCTGAGGTGAGCACGCCGTTCTCGTACCGCAGGTTGATGGCGAGCCCGTCGATCTTCAGCTCGGTGAGCCACGCAACATCGCGACCAGCCGCCGCGCGAGTCTTCGCCGCCCATTCACGCAGTTCTTCGACGGAGAAGACGTTGTCGAGACTCAGCATCCGCTCGGCATGCTCGATCGTCGCAAGGCCCGTGGCCTGAGCTGCGCCCACCATCTGCGTCGGGGAGTCCTGCCCGCGCAGTTCGGGGTGCAGACGCTCGAGGTCGTCGAGCCGGTGCATCCAGCCGTCGTATGTCGCATCATCGACCAGCGAGGTGTCGCGCCCGTAGTACGCGTCTTTCGCTTCGAGGATGCGCGTCGTCAGCTCTTCAGCCTCGATGCGAGCGTCTTGCAGTGAGATGTTCTCCGGCACTCGATCAGTCTACGAGCGGGTGCCGACATCACTCGGCTTTTCAGGCGTCGACCGGTACCGCAGAGACTGTCCGGTCGATCGTGAACTGGCCGAGCACACGCGTGCCGACGTACAGCACAGCGGTCTGACCGGGAGCTACACCATCCAGCGGCACTTCGGGAACCACGGTGACGCCGTCCGCCGCCACAGTCGCACGCGCGGGAACGGGCTCTGAATGCGCACGGATCTGCACATCGCAGTCGAACTCACTCGAGGTGGGTGCGGCGCCCGCCCACGAGTGCCGCTCCCCCGAGATCTCACCGATCGCGAGGGCTTCCTTGGGGCCGACGACGACGGTGTTCGAGACGGGACGCACTTCGAGCACGAATCGCGGCTTTCCATCCGATGCCGGGACGCCGAGCTTCAGCCCGCGCCGCTGCCCCACAGTGAATGCGTGGGCACCGTCGTGCGAGCCGACGACATCACCGTTCCGGTCGAGGATCTCGCCCTGCTCTGCGCCGACCTTCTCGGCCAGCCAGCCCCGGGTGTCGCCGTCGGGGATGAAGCAGATGTCATGGCTGTCCGGCTTCTGCGCGACGCTCAGACCCCGCTCAGCGGCTTCAGCGCGAACCAGCGCCTTCGAGGGCGTCTCGCCCAGCGGGAAGTAGGTGTGCGCCAGCTGCTCCGCGGTGAGAACGCCGAGGACATACGACTGGTCCTTCGCGTTGTCCGAGGCACGGTGCAGCTCGAGCCCGTTCTCGCCGTCTACGAGCGTCGCGTAGTGCCCGGTGCACACTGCGTCGAAGCCGAGTTCGATCGCGCGCTCGAGGAGCGCGGCGAACTTGATCTTCTCGTTACAGCGCATGCACGGGTTGGGCGTACGTCCGGCCTGATACTCGGAGATGAAGTCGTCGATCACGTCATCGCGGAAACGCTCGGAGAAGTCCCACACGTAGAACGGGATGCCGAGCATGTCGGACGCGCGCCTGGCGTCCATGGCGTCTTCGATCGTGCAACAGCCGCGACTGCCGGTGCGCAGCGTTCCCCCCGCTCGGGAGAGCGCAAGGTGCACGCCGGTGACGTCGTGTCCGGCTTCGACGGCGCGGGCTGCCGCAACCGCAGAATCGACGCCGCCACTCATCGCCGCAAGAATCCGCATGGGTCCAGTTTACGATCCGCCGGCTGTACGGGCCCCGGATGCCCGTGAATATGCTTCCCCGATCACCGCGAGGACCGCATCGACATCGGCATCTGCGGAGGTGCGTCCGAGGGTGAAGCGCAACACGCTTCGCGCGTCGCGCTCGCTGCCGCCCATGGCGATCACGACGTGCGAGGGCTCGGCGACGCCGGCCTGGCACGCAGAGCCGGTGGATGCCGCAAGTCCCGCCACATCGAGCAGGAAGAGCAGGCTCTCCCCGACGGCCCCGGGGAAGAGGAAGTGCGCGTTGCCCGGCAAGCGGTCGCTGGGATCGCCGAGCAATCGAGCTGCCGGAACAGCCGAGCGGATGCCGTCGACCAACCGGTCACGCAACATGCTCAGCCTGCTGTGCTCCGACTCGCGCTCCGCCTCTGCCGCAGCCAGAGCCGCGGCGAAGGACGCTGCCCCCGGAACATCCTGGGTGCCTGCACGCAGACCACGCTGCTGCGCCCCGCCGTGCAGCAGTGCGGAGATCTTCGCTGTACGGGCGACGACGAGCGCTCCGATGCCGACCGGGGCACCGATCTTGTGCCCGGCGATGCTCATCGCCACCAACCCTGCTCCTGGCGCAGCATCCGCCCTCAATTCACGGAACGACAGCGGGATGTGACCGAGGGCTGCGACCGCATCCAGGTGCAGCGGAACCATCGCGGCTGCGGCCTCTCGCGAGAGTGCCACTGCATCGTTGATCGTTCCGACCTCATTGTTCGCGACCAGTGCGGTTGCGAGGGCCGCACCGGGAAGGCTCTCGCGGAAGGCATCCGGATCGATTCGTCCGGTGTCCGTGAGTGAAACCGCGCGCACGTGCGCGCCTTCTGCTGCGAGGGCTGCGACGGTGTCCATCGTGGCGTGATGCTCGCCGTCCGGCAGCACGATGGCATCCGCCGATGCCGGCCGTGACGCCCACATCCCGCGCAGCGCGGTGTTGATCGATTCTGTTCCGCCAGAGGTCAGCACGATTTCGATCGGGTCGCAGCCCAGGATTGCGGCGATGCCCTCTCGTGACTCTTCGAGCAGTCGCCTGGCATCTTGACCCGCCCCGTGCGTCGAGGAGGCGTTGCCGACGATTTCGGAGGCGGAAAGCCACGCCTCGCGCGCCTGCGGGCGCAACGGAGTCGTCGCCGCGTGGTCGAGATAGAACCGCATCCCTTAACTCTCCCGCATTTTCGCCTGGTCGGCGCACGACCTTCTGCCGCATACTCTGTAAGGCATGTCCGACTTCACCTCGCCAGGCGGCACGGCCCTCGACAACCTCGGCGTGCAGTTGCACGATGGCGTCGCGACTCTGCGCGTCTGGTCGCACCACGCCGCATCGATCGAACTCGTCGTGTTCGATGAGGTCGATCTCGACTGGGTCACCGACACGGTGCCGTTGGAACAGTGCTCGGGCGGTGTGTGGGAAGCGACGACCGATCTCCTCTCCCCCGGCACGCGCTACGCACTGAGAGTTGACGGTCCGCACGGTCCTGGCAACACATTCAATCCTGCGACGCTGCTGCTCGACCCCTACGCACGCGGGCTCGCCCAGGGCGACGGGTACGGAGACTGGCGCTCGGTCGTCATCTCTGACGGTTTCGATTGGGGCGGTGTGGGCAAACCGCAGATTCCCCTCGACAACACCGTCATCTACGAAGCGCACCTGAAAGGCACGACCAAGCGTCACCCCGAGATCCCACCGGCCCTGCACGGCACCTACGCCGGGCTCGCTCATCCGGCGATGATCGATCATCTCCACTCTCTCGGGGTCACCGCCGTCGAGCTGCTCCCCGTGCACAGCTTCGCTTCAGAGCCTCGGCTGCTCGATCGCGGACTATCGAACTACTGGGGCTACAACACCCTGAACTTCTTCACCCCGCACGCGGCCTATGCGACCGAAGAGGCACGCAAGCAGGGTCCTGATGCCGTCATCACCGAGTTCAAGGGCATGGTGCGGCTTCTGCATGAAGCGGGCCTGGAGGTCATCCTCGACGTGGTCTACAACCACACATCGGAGGAGGGGATCGGAGGTCCGCGCACGAGCCTGCGCGGCATCGACAACGCCACGTATTACCGTCAGCAGGTTGATGGTGTCTATATCGACACCACCGGGTGTGGAAACACTCTGAACACCGCGACGGATGCCGGGGCCAGGCTGGTCCTGGATTCACTGCGCTATTGGGCGGATGAGATGCAGGTCGATGGTTTCCGGTTCGACCTCGCCACATCGCTCGGTCGGGATGCTGCGCATGAGTATTCGCCAGAGCATCCGCTACTGAAAGCCATCAGCGCAGATCCCGTGCTGGCCGACGTCAAGATCATCGCGGAGCCGTGGGATGTCGGGCTCGGCGGGTGGCAGACCGGGAATTTCCCCGATGGGTGGCACGAATGGAACGATCGCTACCGCGACCGTGTGCGCAACTTCTGGCTGAGCGACATCGACTACGCCCGGCGCGCTTCTGCGCCCGTCGGCATCGGCGGGTTTGCCACGCGTCTGGCCGGCTCATCGAACACCTTCAGCAAAGAGCGCGGCCCACTCGCCGGAATCAACTTCGTCACCGCGCATGATGGATTCACCCTCAACGATCTGGTGACCTACGCCGTCAAACACAACGAGGCCAACGGTGAGAACAACCGCGACGGTGCGAACATGAACCGCGGCTTCAACCACGGTGTCGAGGGCCCTAGCGACGACCCGACGATTCTCAGCGCTCGCCGCAAGGCGATGCGCAACCTGCTGGGGACGCTGCTGCTCTCAGCGGGCATCCCGATGCTCACCGCCGGAGATGAGACGGGTCGCACCCAGAACGGCAACAACAATGCGTACGCGCATGATTCAGATCTCACCTGGCTCAGCTGGGACTTCGAACCATGGCAAGAGGATCTGCGCACCCACGTCTCCACGCTCACCCGGCTTCGCAGGGAGAACGCAGCGCTTCGTCCCAGCCGTTACGCGCGGCGCGATGTTCATACGCCGAACGCCTCGAACATGGACTGGTTCAACCAGAATGGCGAGAGCATGGAAGAAGCGCAGTGGACCGATCCGGGCAACCGCACGCTCCAGTACGTCGCGGAATCAACGCCCGTGCATGAGAAGACCAATCGCACTCTTCTGATCGTGCACGGCACCGAAGAGCCGATCGATGTGATCCTGCCGACCACGCTGGCCGGTGCGGCGAAATTCACTTCCCTGTGGTCGAGCGCAGACGAGCGGCCGGCATCCACAGCGGAAGAATTCGCTCCGGGACAGGTCGTGCCGACGCCCGGCACATCAATGCGCCTCTTCCGCGTCGAGTAGAGCTGATTCTTCGCGGCCAGCCGGGTTCTCCCCGGGTGCCCGGCGCGGTACATTCAGGGTGTGGTCACACGTTCAGCAGATCGTTCGGCGGAGCTTCGAAGTCCCGCACAGATTCCACTGCGTCCGCGGGCCACGCACTCGTCTGCTCTCACGCGGACCGGGCGCATCCCGCTTTCCGATCCGACACCTGCTGTCCCTGGCGGATTCGCTGCCAAAGCGTTCGCCGGCGAGGTCGTGCCGTTCGGCGTCGTGGCTTTCCGAGAAGGCCACGACCGCATCGGCGTGCACGTTCGACTCACGAGTCCGATGGGTGTCGAGTCTCTGCATCGGATGACTGCACTCGCCGATGGCACCGATCGCTGGCAGGCCGATATCGCCCTCGATGCTCAAGGCACATGGCGGTACTGCTTCGAGGCGTTCGGCGATGATTTCGCCACCTGGGCGCACGCTGCCTCCGTGAAGATCGCAGCCGGCGTCGATGTCGAGGTGATGGGCGCCATCGGCGGCGAGCTCCTGGCCAGAGCGGCGGCTGAGACCACAAGGCCGGTAAATGAACGCGCGCAGCTGAAGAAGCTGGCCGCGGTCCTCGCTGGAGGCGATGCGGGTGCCGCCCTCACCGCAGCCGGCGATCCTGCCCTTGCGACCGTCTTCGCCGAGCAGCCGTTGTTCTCGCTCTCCTCGGTGAGCGCTGAGCAGACGCTCGTCGTCGAGCGCACCCGTGCGGGCGTGGGTGCGTGGTACGAGTTCTTCCCTCGTTCCGAGGGCGCCAGGAAGCTCAAAGATGGCACCGTCAAGAGCGGAACCTTCCGATCCGCGGTGAAAAGCCTCGCGAGGGTCGCGGACCTCGGCTTCGATGTGCTGTATCTGCCGCCGATCCATCCGATCGGTCACGCGCATCGCAAGGGGCCCAACAACACCCTGGATGCTGGTCCTGCTGATCCCGGATCGCCCTGGGCGATCGGCGCAGCCTCTGGCGGGCACGATGCCGTTCACCCCGACCTCGGGACTCCGGCCGACTTCCGCTTCTTCGTGCGCGAAGCGCAGAAGGCGGGAATCGAAGTAGCGCTCGATCTCGCGTTGCAGGCCTCCCCCGATCATCCGTGGGTGGCATCGCACCCGGAATGGTTCACCGCACTCCCCGATGGCACGATCGCCTACGCCGAGAACCCACCGAAGAAGTACCAGGACATCTATCCGCTGAACTTCGATGACGACCCGACAGGCCTCTGCGCCGAAGTGCTGCGCATCGTCAGGCACTGGATCGCGCAGGGCGTGAAGACCTTCCGCGTGGACAACCCTCATACCAAGCCGCTGCAGTTCTGGGAGTGGCTGATCGCCGAAGTCACAGCCGGCGAACCCGGAGCGGTGTTCCTCGCTGAAGCGTTCACCCGCCCCGCACCGCTGCGCGCTCTCGCGGCGGCCGGCTTCCAGCAGAGCTACACCTACTACACCTGGCGCAATACGAAGTCTGAGCTCGAAGAATTTCTCACCGGGCTCGCCGCAGTGACCGCCGACTATCTGCGACCGAACCTCTTCGTGAACACCCCCGACATCCTCACCGAGTATCTGCAGTACGGTGGTCGCGGCGCGTACAGGATTCGGGCAGCGATCGCTGCCACCGCCGCTCCGCTCTACGGGGTGTACGCCGGCTACGAGCTGTTCGAGAACGTGGCCCGTCCCGGTTCTGAAGAGAACATCGACAACGAGAAGTACGAGTACAAGTTCAGGGACTTCGCCGCGGCAGAGAGCACCGGAGACTCGCTCGCACCGTACCTGCGCAGGCTGAACGCCATTCGCGCCAGTCACCCCGCGCTGCGCCAGCTGCGCAACCTCTCGGTGCACTGGAGCGACGATGACAGCATCCTGGTGTATTCGAAGCATCTCGACGGCGCGTTCACCGCAGACGGCGTCTCCGACACGATCATCGTCGTCGCCAACGTCGATCCGCACTCTGTGCGTGAGACGATCGTGCACCTCGACACGACGATCTGGGGCATCGCTCTCGGCGACCGGTACGAAGTGGAAGACCTCATCACCGGCGCGGTCTGGACCTGGTCTGATCACAACTACGTGCGACTTGATGCGTTCACAGATCCCGTGCACGTCCTCCACGTGAAGAGCAGCACATGAGCGAGTCCGTGCATGCCCCCGGATCGGCAGGCTGGTGCGCCATCGCCGCGGGCGCCCACCACATGCCGCACGATGTGCTCGGCCCGCATCCCGCTGGTGACGACGGCGGTCCTGGCCGCACCGTCATCCGCGCGCGGCGTCCGCTCGCAGACTCCGTCATCGCAGTGCTCGACGATGGCACCCGCGTGCCGCTCTCACATACCTCCGATGGCATCTGGGAAGGCAGCCATCCGGGTTCGCCCGCACCGTACCGTCTTGCGACGGCGTACGACGGTGGCCCGGAACGGGTCGCCGGCGACCCGTATCGCCACCTGCCGACAGTCGGCGAGCTCGATCTCCACCTGATCGCCGAGGGCCGCCATGAGCGGCTCTGGGAGGTCCTGGGGGCAAACGCCCACCTCATCGACGGCGAGATCGGCATCTCGTTCGCCGTATGGGCGCCCAATGCACAGGCGGTCCGAGTCGTCGGAGAGTTCAACGACTGGAGCGGCGAGGGCCACACGCTGCGCTCGATGGGATCCAGCGGAGTCTGGGAGCTGTTCATCCCGGGCATCTCGCCCGGGACGGTGTACAAGTACCAGATCCTCACTCCGGATGGAACGTGGATCCTCAAAGCCGATCCGATGGCGCAGCGTTCGCAGGTGCCGCCCGAGACCGCATCCGTCGTCCCCTTCTCTGCCTACAGCTGGAAGGACGGCGCATGGATGACTCGTCGCGCGGCCACCCACGCGGTCGCACAGCCGATGAGCGTCTACGAAGTGCACCTCGGATCGTGGCGTGGCGGGCTCGGCTATCGCGACGTCGCCGAGCCGCTGATCGCACACGTCATCGAGACGGGCTTCACGCACGTCGAGTTCATGCCGCTTGCGGAGCATCCTTTCGGCGGCTCATGGGGCTACCAGGTCAGCGGCTACTACGCACCCACCGCTCGGTTCGGATCCCCCGATGACCTGCGGTATCTGATCGATCAGCTGCACCAGGCCGGCATCGGGGTGATCTTGGACTGGGTGCCGGGTCACTTCCCGAAGGACGAGTTCGCGCTCGCCCGCTTCGACGGACGTCCCGTCTACGAGCATCCCGATCCCCGACGCGGCGAGCACCAGGACTGGGGCACGCTCATCTTCGACTACGGCCGCAACGAAGTGCGCGGTTTCCTGGTCGCCAATGCACTGTACTGGTTCGAGGAGTTCCACATCGACGGCCTGCGGGTAGACGCGGTCGCATCGATGCTCTACCTCGACTATTCGCGGCGCGACGGCGAGTGGGAACCCAACGTCCACGGTGGACGCGAGAACCTCGAAGCGATCCGCTTCCTTCAAGAAGTCAACGCGGCTGCATATCGCACCCATCCCGGCATCGTCATGATCGCCGAAGAGTCCACCAGCTTCCCCGGTGTCACAGCACGCACCGACCATGCCGGGCTCGGCTTCGGTTTCAAATGGAACATGGGCTGGATGAACGACTCCCTGCAGTACATCGCCCGTGATCCCCTGCATCGGGCGCACCACGAGGGCGAAATGACCTTCTCATTCGTCTACGCGTTCGGGGAGAACTATCTGCTTCCTATCAGCCACGACGAAGTCGTGCACGGCAAGGGCTCGCTGGTTTCGAAGATGCCGGGCGACCACGCACACAAGCTCGCGAACGTTCGCGCCTACCTCGCTTATATGTGGGGACACCCCGGCAAGAAGCTGCTGTTCATGGGACAGGAGTTCGGTCAGATCGCCGAATGGTCAGAAGGCAGACCACTCGACTGGTGGCTGCTGGATCAGCCTGCCCACGCCCAGCTGCAAGATTTCGTCGGAGCGCTGAATCGCGTGTACCGGGGCACAGCGCCGCTCTGGGAACGTGACGGCGACAGCACGCGCTTCAGGCGACTCGGCGCACCCCGCTGGGATCCCAACGTGATCGCGTTCGAGCGCCGTGATGTGCACGGCGGACGGGTGATCGTGATCAGCAACTTCGCCGGCGTCGAGAAAGCCAATCACGAGTTGGACGTGCCCCTCGTCGGAGTGTGGGAGGAGATCCTCAACACCGATGCGCTCGAGTACGGCGGATCGGGAATCGGCAACCTCGGACGCGTCGCCGCACATGCGTCAGACACACACGCCACACCGACGACGAAGATCACGCTGCCGCCGCTCGCAACGCTCTGGTTGCGATATCGGCCGACACTCTGACCCAGGCGCCTCAGAACAACAGCGAGGAAAGCCTGTTGCGCGCCACAGCCACCCGCGGGTCGTCCAGGCCGATCAAGCCGAAGAGCTCAACAAGACGCTCACGAACGGGTGCACGCTCTTCCGAGGGGAGAACTGCGAACAGGTCGAGAAGACGACCGAACGCATCGTCGACGTGGCCACCGGAGATGTCGAGGTCGGCGACGGCGAACTGCGCTTGGATGTCCTGTGGTGCAGCCGCAGCCGCGGCGCGCGCCTCCTGCAGATCGAGCCCTTGAACGCGGTCGAGTAGTCGCACCTGGCCGAGACCCGCCCGAGCATCCTCATCGCGAGGGTTCTCCGCCAGAGCCTTCTCGTACGCGGTGATCGCAGCGCGGAAGTCACCGTTCTCGATCGCTGCGAATGCCTCAGCGTGCAGCGGCGGAAGCGGGGCCGCCTCCGGCTGTTCGGTTCCGTCCGCAGGGTCCTCAGGCTGCTGCTCGCCACCGACGCTGCCGGTCACGCCGTTCTGCGCAGCCACCTGCAGCAGCTGGTCGAACACCTGACGCACCTGCTCCTCCGGCACAGCGCCGGTGAACATGGGCACCGGCTGGCCGCCGAGGAGTGCGACGACCATCGGAATCGACTGCGCGCGGAAGCTCTGGGCGAGCTGCGGATTGGCATCCACATCGACCTTTGCGAGCACAACCCGGCCTGCCAGCTCCGTGACGACCTTCTCGAGAATCGGGCTCAGCTGTTTGCACGGGCCGCACCACTCGGCCCATAGATCGACGACCACGGGCACAGTGCGCGACAGTTCAAGGATCTGCGCGAAAGTCGCGTCCGTGACATCGACGACGAACCCGGTATGCGCGGCAGCTGCACCGTCCGCCGGCGCCTGCTCCGCGCCAGCAGATTCAGCCGGGCGGTTACGCAGGGACGAGAGGTCGACAGCGCCGCGAAGGGCTGCAGCAGAGATATCGCTCACTTGATCACTTCCACATTGAGAATGTCCTGGTGCACGGCGAGCAGTCGAATCTGCTGCGTCGAGCCCTGGCTGGGTACGGAGAAGAAGAGTTGCAAACCGTATGTCGTGACGACGCCGTTCGCGGACTCCTCAACCCCGGTGAGCGTCTTCGCTTCGGCGTTCTCTCCGAATCTGATCACAGCGTCGGCGGACGTCGGCGTAATGGTCTCGCTGTCCACGAGAGAGACGGCAACGATCGCGCCGCTGTCGAGCGTTGCCAGTGCGACCGGCAGATCGGCGCTCGGAGCGATGTCGAATGCCGCAGAAGAGGTCTCGGCCGCGCCGTTGTCGATGAGGGCCTGCGTCACGGCACCACGGCTGGCCACGATCGACTCAGCCAACTCGATGGTGGCCGGATCGAAGTCCGCACGATACTCGCTGGCGTCTCCGGCGTCGACGAGGTCGGCGAATGCACCGGCGAGCTCATCCGGCGACAGGGTGAGGAACGCCTCAGCGCTCTCTGTGATCAGGCTGGTGCCCAACCATGCGGGTGCAAGCTGCGGAACCTCAGTGGATGCCTGCATCTCAGCGATATTCGACACCTTGTACGGTGCCCACGGATCGGCCTGGGTCATCGTGAGAATAACCGGGGGGACGGTGTCGTCGCTCTTGTCCTTGCTCAGCGCAAGGACAGTGCGTGGCCACGAATCGGTGGCCTGCGGCAGGAGCACTTCGATCGTCTCAGTGGGGATCTTCGCTGGGAGAGCACGATCCGGGAGCGCGGCGCGAAGCTTGTACTCGGTCTCGCGCGCGGCGAGAGCTGGACCCTCCAGCCGGGTGCCGGCCAGTTCGATGTCTCCTGCCGCGTCGGCTTCTTCCAGCGTCGTGGAGATCTCCTCAAGAATGCGGGAGGCCTGGGCCTCGGTGACGGCTGGGGGCTTCTGGTTATCGGGCGTGATGACCGTCTCGGTCGGTGAAGGACTGGGCGTGGCCTCACTGATCTGCGGCCACGAGTCGCTCGAGCATCCAGCAAGCATCAGGGCGGTGACGCCGAGCGCCGGAAGGACGAGACGGGCTCGCCGCGGCGTGAGCACGCGACGTTCGTTCTTCTCCGGCGCGGAGCCCTTCTCAGCAGACGGGTCTGACGGCTCGGGCGGCTCTGGCGCAGCATCCGTCGGGGCTGCTTCGATCCGCTCTCGGTCCTCGGCGGGCATGACGCTGATCGGCTCCGTGGCAGGAAGAGGACCGGGACCCTTGCGCCGAGGACCACGTCCACGACGCTGGTGACGAATCGCCAGTACGTACATGACGAGCCCGAACAGCAGGACCGCACCTCCAGCCGCGATGAGCGGGCCCACCCACGGCGTGGAAGCGTCAAGTGGCCACGACACGACGATGTCGGTGGGAGCATCCTCAGTGCCGTCCTTGGCGATGAGCACGCTCATCCCCTCTGGGAGCTGCATGTCCGTGATCAGCTGATCCTGCTCGCTGAATGAGTCGAGCCAGAGATCGGAACCGACGGGGCTGCGGCCGGGCTCGCCAGCAGCAGGGGACTCGGTGCTTGCATCGCCGGTCGGTGCGTGAGTCGGCGTCGCATCCGATTCGCCCGGTGCATCGCTCTCCGCGTCCGCGACCGGCTCGACGAGAGCACTCTTGGTGGCGCCCGCCTTGTCGAGGGTGATCGAGGTGTAGGTGGCGTCAGCGAGCCAGGCCTCGAGGTCGGCCGTCCGACCGTAGGCTGCGAACAGGTCACCGTCACCGCGGATCAGCAGCGTCTGCTGTCCGGGATTCTCACGCAACACTGCCCCATCGACGAGCACGAACGGTGACGGCTGTTCGACGTTCAGCTCCGCCTGCTGTGCTGTGGGGCCCATGAACACGGTTCGCTGAGCGATGCCCGCTCCGATGAGAAGCGTGGCCAAGACGAAGGCCACGACGGCCCATACGAAACGCACGAAAAGACTCCTTACGTAACCCGAACGCCGCGTCCGGGTTCCCGCTCGACATTTCAGACTAGCGAAACAGGCTGTGTGTTCACCACGAGGAGCCACCCTGACGCGGCACGTCGCCGAAACCCACCGTCTCTCGGCGAGTAATCTGAGAGCAGTCTTCCGGAGGAGAGCAGATGAAACTCCATAACCCGTTCCGCACCGCGCTCGTAGCCACCCTCGGCGTGGGCTTGGGCATCCTGCTGATCGGCAGCGTCGAGTCGCTGTCGACGGTCCTGCTGTACGTCGGCACTGCGCTCTTCCTCAGCCTCGGCCTCGAGCCGGTGATCGCCTTCCTCGAGCGTCGCAGACTCCCCCGCTGGCTCGCTGTTCTCATCACGCTGATCTTGGTCCTCGGTGTTTTCGCCGGAATCGTGCTGATCGTGCTCCCCGTGATCATCGCCCAGGTCAGCCAGCTCATCGACCAGATCCTTCAGCTGGTGACCAGGCCGACCTTCGCCTCCGACGTCGAGGTATGGATCACCGGCCTCTTCCCCGATCTCGACGTCGAGCGCGTGCTGACCGAGTCGCAGGACTGGCTCATCGACAACCTCGGCGACATCACCGGTGGCGTGATCAACGCGAGCGTCTCGATCGTGACCGGACTTTTCGGCGCCTTCATCGTGCTGATCCTCACCATCTACCTCACCGCTTCGACGCCTTCACTCAAGCGCGCGGTGTACCAGCTGGTGCCTGCGTCCAAGCGACCGAGATTCATCGACCTCGCCGAGCAGATCACGGACTCGGTCGGGTATTACGTCATGGGGCAGGTGACCATGGGCGTGATCAACGGTGTTCTGAGTGCCATTTACCTGAACATCATCGGTGCCCCATTCGCCGCAGTGCTTGCCGTGATCGCGTTCTTCTTCTCGTTGATTCCGCTCGTGGGCACACTGACCGGCTCGACCATCATCGTGCTCGCCTGCCTCATCCCCGGTCTCGGCTCACCCGCCACTGCCCTGGCAGCCGGGATCTACTATCTGATCTACATGCAGATCGAGGCATATGTGATCTCACCGCGCATCATGAGTCGGGCGGTGTCGGTCCCAGGTGCTGTTGTCGTTGTCGCAGCGCTTGCCGGCGGCTCTCTTCTCGGGTTGCTCGGCGCACTGATCGCGATCCCGGTGGCGGCCAGCATCCTGATCATCTATCGGCAGGTGCTCATCCCCCGTATGAACGAGCGATGATTATATGCGGGCGACGCGCCAGCAGTGCGTGTGCCAGTGCCGTCTCGCCGCGAGATCTGCAGCATCCCCGAGCACGCCGTCGGCCCGCCAGACCACCTGGTGGGCGGTGCCAGGAGTGATCACTCCGCGACAACCAGGACAGATGTACTCCTTGGTCGACTGCTGCGCCGAGATCGGCTGCACGATCCACTCACGTCCCTGCCGGACTTCACTGCGTTTCCAGCCCGCTACGAGGCGCTGGAATGAATCATCAGCGCCCGGGTTCTCCCGGCGCCTGCGGTTCGAGCGTGGCATAGCGGAGCATTACCACCAGTTGTTGCTGATCCAGAAGTTGTAGGCGCCGGCCCAGCTGCCATAGCGACCCGTGGCGTAGCCGTTCGCCCAACGGAGATTGTCGACGGGGTCGTACCCGTTGCCGGGGACCTTGCTGCAGGGCAGCGCCTGTACGAGGCCGCACGCCCCGGAGGACCTGTTGGTGGCGTTCGGGTTCCAGCCGCTCTCCTTGGAGACGATGTAGTCGACGTAGCCCCAGTCGCTCGAGGGGATTCCGGCTGCCGCCATCCACTCGGCCGGAGCACCACCGCCCGTGTAGTACACCGGACCTCCGCCGCCGCCACCTGAGGAACCAGAGTCCCGTTCCTCGGTGGATGCGACCTCAGGCTCAGGGGTCGGTGTGGGCGTAGGCGTGACGTACACCTCGAAGACCCCGCGGGTCACAGGCGCGATGGTGGCACCTTCGACGGTCACGGTCAGATCCTGTGTGTCTTGCACCGCGAGCGAGAACGGCGTCTCGACGTCGACCTCGGGCTGTTCTGCCAATGCCATGCCAGTCGGTGCGACGACGGCTGCGGCAAGGGCGACGACGCCGAATGCCGCCAGGGCGCCAACAAGTCCGCGCCTGTGTGTCCGCTGCCGCGGAGCAGGGACCCGCTTCGACGCACCCGATGCACTCGGGTCAGCGGAAGCGACCTGCGCGGCATCTGCGCTGCGGGGATCGATCTCGGTACCAGAAGTCACAATAGGCCCCATTCTAACCAGCAGGACCTGAGTTCACCATGAGAGCCTCAGCGGACGGCGAGCATGACGTCGATCGTGGCGTCCAGCAGCGCATCGACCTGTTCTTCGCGGTAGCCATGACGCTGCATCCGGAACGCTGCCGAACGCAGCTGCTCCACGCTCAGCTCATCGCCGTCCCGCAGGAAGCGAACGATTCGCGCTGCGACGTGATCCACTTCGTCAACGCGATAGCCGAATGAGAGAACTCCCGTGCGTGCGAACTTCTTGCGACGACCGCGTGCGAGATGGTCCAGGATGACCTGCGCCTCTTCGCGGGCTTGAACGACCCACTCCTCGGCACCGCCTTCACGGACGACACGTTCGCGCTGCCGGGCTGCGAACGCGTCTTCGATGCGTCCGAGGGCCGCATCGACGTCTGCGATCGCATAACCGCCCTTGACGAGAGGGAATGAGGCCACGCGGATATCCGACGCCGTGAGCTCTGCCCCGCCTGTCTCGAAGCTCTCGCGTGCGGCGCTCAGGAACTGGTCGACCGCTGCCGGGTGGTAGCCGCGGCCGCGACCCACGGTCCGGAACGAGCCAGACTGTTGATTCTGCGTCACGTTCTCGATGGTATCCGAAGTCAAATGAGCACCGCCCAGGGAGAGAAGAGGAAGTAGAGGATAAGCGCCGGCACCGTCGAGGGCAGGATGCTGTCGACGCGATCGAGCATTCCGCCGTGACCGGGAAGCCAGGAGCTCATGTCCTTGATGCCGATATCGCGCTTGATCATCGACTCACCGAGATCTCCCAGCGTTGCCGAGAGCAGGATCGCTCCACCGAAGATCGCACCGGCCCACCACGGGATCTCGAGCAGGTACAGCGCCAGCAGCACACCCGCTGCGGTCGCCGCGATCACCGCACCGCCGAAGCCTTCCCAGGTCTTCTTCGGGCTGATGCGCGGCGCCATGGGATGTTTGCCGATCGCAACTCCAGCCGCGTACGCACCGGTGTCAGATGCAACGGCGACGGCGATGAACCCCAGTACCCACCACTGCCCACCTTCCTGGCGCAGCAGCATGAGGGCCAGGGCAGCGAGGAAGGGAACATAGATCTGCACGAAGCCGCCGACCACGGCATCCGTGAGGACATCCCCGTAGGTTCGACCGTCTTTGACGATCATCTGGGTGAACAGGCGCCATACGATCACCAGCACCACCGCGAACAGCAGCGTGACCCAGGTGAGCCACACCGGCGCGAAATAGCCGGCCAGCACGACAAGTACGCCCGCGACGACCTGCGGGACAATATCGATCCGACGTCCGGCACTGCGCAGCGCCCGAGTGAACTCGAAGATTCCCAGGACCGCGATCGCCAGAGCGATCGGGATGAAGAGCTCCTTGATGAACAGCAACGACGCCAGAAGAACGGCGCCGAAGGCGAGGCCGACGAGAGTCGCGAGGATCAGATCACGTCCAGTGCGCGCCTTGATGCGCTCGTTGGCCTGGTCGAGGTGCTCACGGGCCTGGTTGACATGCGTCCCGAAGTCGCCGCGTGCCAAGCGCAACTGCTCACGCATCGCAGCGGCAGGGTCGATGGCACGCTCTGCCGCCCGAGGAAGAGGCGGCTTGGGAGGCACTGCTGCCTCCTCGATCACCGGGGTCGGGGAAGCACCGTTCGAGGTCGCCTCTTCGCGAGCCTCCCGCCGCGTCAGCGGCTGGCCCTCGTCAGCGTCTCCGATCGACTCCTTCATGCCTGATCAGACCTCGAGCAGCTCGGTCTCTTTGCGCTTGAGCGCATCGTCGATGAGATCGACGTGCTGACGGGTCAGGACGTCCAGCTCCTTCTCCCCGCGAGCGACCTCGTCTTCGCCGACCTCGTCCTTGAGCGCATCGAGCTCGTCCTTCGCCTTGCGACGAACGCCGCGGACGCGCACCTTCGCGTCTTCGCCCTTGGAACGGACGAGCTTGACATACTCCTTGCGACGCTCCTCGGTGAGCTCAGGCATGGTGATGCGCACGATGTTGCCGTCGTTGGTGGGGTTCGCGCCGAGGTTCGGCATGTCCCGGATCGCCTGCTCGATGGCCTTGAGCGCCGATTTGTCGTAGGGGGTGACGATCAGCGATCGTGCCTCTGGGTTCGCCAGCGATGCAAGCTGCGCGAGAGGCGTGGGCGAACCGTAGTAGTCGACCATCAGCCTCTGGAAGAGCTGCGGGTTCGCGCGACCGGTGCGCACGGTGGCGAAGTCCTCCTTCGCGGCCTCGACGGCACGCGTCATACGAGAGGTGGTTTCAGCGAGGACATCCGCGATCACGGTGACTCCTAATCATCAGGGTGCTTGCAATTCTATCCGGGTACACGCTCGTGTCCCGGTAACAACAGTGCGATCACCGCCTAGGCGGTGACCAGCGTGCCGATCGGATCGCCCAGGAGCGCGCGGGTGACGTTGCCTGCCGGCTCCATGCCGAACACGCGCATGTCCATCTTGTTGTCCATGCAGAGACTGAAAGCGGTCGAATCGACGACCTTCAGTCCACGCTGGAGGGCGTCAAGATACGTGACCTGCTCAATGCGTGTCGCGGTGGCGTCCTTGTTCGGGTCGGCGGTGTAGATCCCATCGACGCCGTTCTTCGCCACGAGCACCTCTTGGGCGCCGATCTCGAGGGCACGCTGTGCGGCCACCGTGTCGGTGGAGAAGTACGGCAGGCCTGCACCGGCGCCGAAGACGACCACGCGCCCCTTCTCCATGTGGCGCTCAGCGCGCAGCGGGATGTACGGCTCTGCCACCTGCGTCATCGAGATCGCGGATTGTACGCGGGTCGGCGCTCCGGCCTGCTCGAGGAAGTCCTGCAGGGCGAGGGCGTTCATCACCGTGCCGAGCATTCCCATGTAGTCGGCACGACCGCGATCCATACCTCGCTGGCTGAGCTCTGCACCGCGGAAGAAGTTGCCTCCACCGACGACGATCGCAATCTCGACTTCGGAGACCGCAGCGGCAATCTCACGTGCAATCTGGCTGACCACGTCGGGGTTGACCCCGAGCTGACCTCCGCCGAAGGCTTCCCCGGAGAGCTTGAGAAGGACGCGACGGCGTCCGGTGCGTTCAGTCATGGGTAGGTGATCCTCTCGTCCCGATTCAAGATAGTGCCTTTTGGGCATGAAGAAGGGGTTCGGATCTTGATGATCCGAACCCCTTCGACGATGCTACGCGCCGACCTTGAAGCGCGCGAAGTCCGTCACGGTGATACCGGCGTCCTTCGCCACCTGGGCGACAGAGAGCTTATTGTCCTTGGCGTAGTCCTGCTCGAGCAGTGCAACCTGCTTGATGAATGCAGAGACGCGGCCCTCAACGATCTTCGGCAGAGCAGCCTCGGGCTTGCCCTCGTTGCGGGAGATCTCGGTAACGATCTCGCGCTCCTTCTCGACTGCGTCGGCGGGGACGTTTTCGCGGCTGAGGTAGGACGGGTTGGCGAACGAGATGTGCTGAGCGATGCTGCGAGCGGTCTCGGCGTCGTCACCCGTGTAGGCGACGACGACACCGATCTGCGGAGGCAGATCCTTGCTCGTGCGGTGCATGTAGACCTCGACCGAGTCGCCGGTGATGGTGCGAACCTGACGCAGTTCGACCTTCTCACCGATGATCGCTGCCTCGTCCGAGACGAGGTCAGCCACGGTCTGGCTGCCAGCGCTTGCCGCGAGGGCTTCGTCGACAGTGTCTGCCTTGGCAGCAGACGCGGCCTCCACAATCTTGTCTGCCAGCGCGATGAAACGCTCGTTCTTCGCGACGAAGTCGGTCTCGCAGGCGAGTTCGACGAGCGTCACAGCGCCGTCCAGCTCACGCGAGACGACAAGCCCCTCGCTGGTGGAGCGGTCAGCACGCTTAGCGTTACCCTTGGCGCCCTTGAGGCGAAGGATCTCAACCGCCTTCTCGCGGTCTCCCTCAGCCTCTTCGAGTGCCTTCTTGGTGTCGACCATTCCGGTGCCGAGCTGCTCGCGCAGCGCCTTGATGTCGGCGATGGTGAAGTTGGCCATGTGTGGTGGCTCCTTGCTTCGTTAGGTGTGTGTACGCGAAATTACTTGGCGTCTGCCGCGGCTGCGCCAGCTGCGTCAGCAGCGGACTCGTCGATGACGAGCTCCTGCTCAGCGGCCTTCTCTGCAGCGTCAGCCTTGTCTGCTGCGGCATCCGAGGGCGCCTCAGCGGACTCTTCCACGTTGGTGGATTCCTCGGCCGGCGCCTGAAGGAGCTCAGCTTCCCACTCGGCCAGCGGCTCAGCGTCGCCGGACTCGGGGTTGTGCTTCTGCTGCAGACCCTCGGCCGCGGCGTCAGCGATGATGCGGGTCAGCAGCGAGACGGAGCGGATCGCGTCGTCGTTACCGGGGATCGGGTACTGGAAGTCGTCCGGGTCAGCGTTCGTGTCGAGGATGCCGATCACGGGGATACCGAGCTTCTTGGCCTCATCGATCGCGAGGTGCTCACGCTTGGCGTCGACGACCCAGAGAGCCGAAGGCGTCTTGGTGAGGTTGCGGATGCCGCCGAGCGACTTGTGCAGCTTGTCGAGCTCGCGCTTCTTGAGCAGCAGTTCCTTCTTGGTGAAGCCGGAAGCTGCCGGGTTCTCGTAGTCGAGCTCCTCGAGCTCCTTCATACGGGACAGACGCTTTGCGATCGTCTGGAAGTTGGTGAGGAGGCCACCGAGCCAGCGCTGGTTCACGAAGGGCTGGCCGACGCGGGTCGCCTGCTCTGCGAGGATCTCCTGCGCCTGCTTCTTGGTGCCGACGAAGAGGATGGTGCCGCCGCGGGCAACCGTCTCCTTGACGAAGTCGTAAGCAGAGTCGATGTAGCCGAGCGACTGCTGAAGGTCGATGATGTGGATGCCGCTGCGCTCGGTGAGGATGAAGCGCTTGACCTTCGGGTTCCACCGACGGGTCTGGTGTCCGAAGTGAACGCCGCTGTCGAGCAGCTGGCGGATGGTGACCACAGCCATGGTCGTCTCCTGTTTCTGGCGCCTTGCGCCGTTGAGGTTCTTCGCCGATCGGGCGATCGGCAGTCCTGGTGCCCGGCACATTCCCACCCGCTCGCGAGAGCAGGACCTGAGGGAGTGGATACCACGATCTGTGTCTTTGCGGACGTCGATCGCTTTGGGCACGCGTAGTCACCCCGAAATCGAGGTGCGACCTCAAGTGTACAGGATGCTGACGCACCCACTGCGTCTGCACGGGCAGCCCTGTTCTCGGTTTCTCCACCGTTCAGGGTTGGACGCGGCCATGCTGTCTGCGCGGCGAGACACCATGGAGGAATGCCGACCTCCCACACGAGAAGATGCTCACGCGGAATGCGCGTAATGGCCCTGGCTGTGCTGATGATGCTGCTGCCCGCCGCGGCCGCCGCGCCCGGTTCGGAGGAGGCTCCGGAGGCATCGTGGCGATGGCCCGTCGACGCCGCCCGAGAGGTGGCAGAACCGTTCGTGGCACCTGTGCACGACTACGGCCCCGGGCACCGCGGTGTCGACATCGTCGCGGGTGCCGGTGCGATCGTGCGTGCACCTGCGTACGGCATCGTGGCGTTCCGCGGAGTCGTCGTCGATCGGCCGCTGATCACGCTCGACCACGGAGGCGGGATCGTGTCGACGTTCGAACCGGTGGCGTCGGATCTCGCTCCTGGCACGGTCGTGCAGGCCGGCGACGAGATTGGCACCGTCGTGACGGGCGGGCACTCCGCTGCCGGCCACCTGCACATCGGTGTGCGCATGAACGGTAGCTATATCAATCCGATGCTGATGTTCGGCGTTGTGCCCCGGGCGATCCTTCTCCCCTGCTGCGAGGCGATCACGCGCGGGGGTGGGCCAGTCGGTAGGTCGCTGTGAGCCGCTCAGAGGAGACGTGCGTGTAGATCTGGGTGGTTCCGAGGCTCGCATGACCGAGGATCTCCTGCACGGCGCGAAGGTCGGCACCGCCGTCGAGCAGGTGCGTGGCGGCCGAGTGCCGCAATGCGTGCGGACCGGCGGCATCCGCCCCGATGATCGGACCGAGCGCTTCCGCGACAAGCGCGTACACGGTGCGGGGTCCCATCCTGCCTCCGCGGGCGCCGAGGAACATCGCCGGCGTCGTCTTCGTCGCCCGTGCGATCAATGCGGGCCTGGCGCGTGTCAGGTAGGCGCCCACCGATCTGCCCGCCGGCAGCCCGAAGGGCACCACACGCTCCTTCGCCCCCTTGCCGAGCACACGTGCCGTCGACCGCTCCAGGTCGATGTCGTCGACATCGAGTCCGCAGAGCTCTGAGACGCGCATGCCGGATCCGTAGAGCAGTTCGAGAACGGCGTGATCGCGAAGTGCCACGGGGTCGCCGTCGGCGGCGGCGGTGACACGAGCATCCAGCAGCTCGCGCATCCCGTCCTTGGACGCGACCACCGGCAGTGTGCGGCCGCGCTTGGGCGCGATGAGCCGGAGCGCAGGATCCACATCGATGAGCTCTTCGTCCTTCGCCCATGAGAAGAACGAGCGTGCGGCCGCCGCGCGGCGCGCCAGAGTCGATCTGGCGTCTCCGCGCTGCGTCGCTCGCCAGAGCCAGTCACGCAGCATCTCCAGGTCCACCTCGTTCAGCGACGCATCGCCGGTCGAGGAGGCCAGATCACGCAGGTCGGAGCGGTACGCGCGCACCGTCGCGGGCGACAGCCGTCGCACCTGCGCGAGATGCGTGGTGAACGCGTTCACCGCTGCCGTGAGCTCCATTCGTCCAGCATGCCGTGGTGCGCTCGCCTGGCACGGATGCCTCGCCGCGCACGGGGATGCCCCGAGGCACGCGGGCCTCGGGGCATCCCCGCCGTTTCGGATCAGGCCGACGGCGCGCTGGCGACGGATCCGGCACTCGGCGCCGATGCGACGCTCGGGGCCGATGCCGGGCTCGGAACCGACGCCGCACTCGGAGCGGACTCGGCACTGGGCGCGGATGCTGGAGCGGATGCCGCACTCGCAGCACTGTGCGCGGACGCCGCGGACTGCACGGATGCCGCCGAAAGCGTGCTGATCACGGTCACGGAAGAGTTCGTCTCACGCAGCTGCACTGTGCTGGCGTTGAGCACTCCACCTCGATCGGTGATGGCACCGCCAGACACGACGGTGCCATCGGTCGTCTTCAGATCCATGGTGCTCGCCGCGGCGGCCGCGCCGCCCGCGACGACTCCGAGCCCTGCGAGGCCCGTGATTCCGTAGACGATCCACTTCTTGCTGTTCATTCTCATCTCCTGTGTCTGCGCCGGGATGACGGCTTGGATGTGACGATTACCATCGTGGTCGGCCCCGCTAAGGCGATTCGAAACTGTCCATGAGAGCGTTCTTAGCCCCGCTGCTCGACGGCGCTTCTCCCGCGGTGACGGCTCGTGCCGCATCGACGAGGGCTGTGACGCGGGCGCTGTCGCCGCGCTCTCCCGCCGCGATCATGTGCCCGGCGAGGTGGATCAGCGTCAGTGCTCTCACTCGAGCGTCCTCCGCCCAGCGCCCGGCTGCGAGATCCGCGAGCGCCCATACGCGTTCGCGGGCGGCGCCGTTCGTCAGCAGGGCGCTCGCGATGGCATGCGACAGGAAGGCCGCCGGGTCTTCTGCGGCTTCTCCGAGCGCGAGAGTGTCGACGTCGATCACGCCGCTGATGCCGTCGGCGTCGAGGAACAGCTGGCCGAAGTGGAGGTCGCCGTGCACAACGGCGATCGAGGGCTCACCTGTCGAACCCTCGACGAGTCGCTGGGCGTCGGCGAGGACCGCCGCGACTCGATCGTCGCCGCGGGAGGCGTACCACTCCAGTCGTCCCAGGATCCCTGCGGAGCGATGGTCCCACGCAGCGCGTGCCAGGCGCGCGCGCAGGTCATCCACATGGTCGAGCAACTCCCGCGGGTCCCATTCCACGTCCGTGGCCGGCTGCCCCTCGGCGGCCGCCATGATGATCAGGCCTTCCTCCGACCAGCCGTGCACCGCGGGCACGGGGATTCCGGCTGCGGCGGCTGCAACCCCGGCGCGAACGATCCGTTCCACGCGAGAGGGACGCACGACCTTGAGCCAGACCGCGCCGGCAGCGGTGGTGACGCTCAGCACGGCACGTCGTCCCGGCCGATAGGCGATCAGCACCGGCGCGGCCTGGGCGCCGAGCCCGAGCCGTGCCAGCAGTGAACCGGCGGCGTGTTCGAAGGCGACGGGTGCCAGTGCGGGCAGATGGGGGTCGGCGGGATGCTGCCAGATTCGTGTCGGCTGGGGACCATCCATCGCGACCAGGCCGGTCTCGGCCCGCACGGGGAGCGCGGAGGTGTCGAGGTAGTACAGCAGCCGTTCGTCGCCCTGCACCTGCATTCCGGTCACGGACCCGGCTCCCAGGGGCTCACGAGAGCGGATGCCGACAGCATCCGGCTCGAAATCGAGTGCGGATGCCAGCAACTGCACGTCTGCGTCGGGTTGACTCATCCTTCGATTCCAGCACGTCCCGGACCTCAGTTGGATGAGATCTCTCTTACCTAAGCACTTGGCGCACTGCCCGGCCGAGATACTTGAAAGGTGACCGAAGTCAGCACCGCGCCCGCACGCCGTCGTCTGGCGATCTCGGTGCGCACGCGCATCGTCGCGGCGATCACCGCAGTCACCGCAATCGGCCTGCTCGCTGTCGGTCTGTCGGTGTACTTCGTCGAACGGCAGCGCATCCTCGAACAGGTCGACGCGCGGCTGCACGACAACCTCGACTCGGCGCGGTTCATCGTCGAGGCCGGCGACGAGGGCGAGCTGTGGACATCGTCGTCAGCCGCTTTGGCTGCGATCGTGCAGCGGATGAGCCCGGACGACAATACAGGCGCGATGGGCATGGTGGACGGCGTCATCACGACGGTGCCCGGTATCCGACTCGATCTCGATCTGCAGAACGAAGCCGCTTTCGCCCGTCACGTCGACACACTGCTGCGTAGCGCCGAACCGCTCATCGCCACCTACGTCGAGGGAGCATCGACATGGCAGTATCTTGCCGCCCCGATCGTGATCGAGGGCTCCCCCGACCCTGCCGAGGTGGTGTTCGTCCTCGTCTATGATCTCGACGCCGAACTCGCCGAGATCAACGACTCCGCCGTCATGTTCCTGTGGGCGTCCGCGATCGCGCTGATCGTGACTGCGGCCACGGGGTCCATCGTCGCGTCGCGACTGCTCCGGCCGCTGCGGCAGATGCGCGAGACTGCGAA
This sequence comes from Microbacterium zouquanmingi, assembly GCF_052266675.1. Taxonomy (NCBI): domain Bacteria; kingdom Bacillati; phylum Actinomycetota; class Actinomycetes; order Micrococcales; family Microbacteriaceae; genus Microbacterium; species Microbacterium zouquanmingi. The sequence goes on along the minus strand of NZ_JBQPRA010000004.1, from coordinate 268,669 downwards.
CCGGATATCCGTGCAGTCGCTGGATGAACGGCTCCCCGTGGTCGGCAACGACGACGTCGCCGAACTGTCCGAGACGATGAACGACATGCTCGACCGGATCGACGACGCGCTCGAGTCGCAACGCCGCCTGCTCAGCGACGTCGGTCACGAGCTGAAGACGCCCATCACGATCGTGCGCGGGCATCTCGAGGTCATGGATCCCGCAGATCCCGCCGATGCCCGCCAGACCCAGGAACTCGCCGTCGACGAGTTGGACCGCATGGGGCGCCTCGTGCAGGATCTCGCTTCTGCGGCGGCGTTGCACGGTCCAAGCCCGGTGCAGCCCAGACAGATCGACGCCGCCGATCTGGTGCGCCAGATCGCTCGCAAGGCCCGGGGTATCGACGGCGCGGTGGTCGAGCTCGGCCCCGTGGCCGAGAGCCTCGCGATGCTGGACGCCGAGCGGATCACCCAGGCGATGCTGCAGTTCGCGCAGAACGCGGTCACGCACGGCGGCGGGACGGTCCAGATCGGAAGCAGAGTCGCCGGAGACAGCGTGGCCGGGGAGAACATCGACCTCTGGGTCCGCGACCGAGGTCCCGGCGTCCCCGATGAGGTCAAGCCGCATGTGTTCGAGCGGTTCCACCGCGGCGCCGACGCTTCCGCGCGCAGCGGCAGCGGACTCGGCCTGCACATCGTGCAGGTGATCGCGCGAGCGCACCATGGGTCGGCCCGGGTGGAGGATGCCTCCGGCGGTGGGGCGCTCTTCGTGCTCAGCGTGCCGCGCCTCGTGTCCGGACAGCGGGAGGAGAACGCCGCCGATGATCTCGTGATCCCCCCACGCCCCCCGCTGCCCGAGCAGCCGCAGCCCGGGAATCCCGCCGACGAAGGAGGCCGATGAATCGTGGCATCCATTCTGATCGCCGACGACGAGCCGCGCATCTCGGGCTTCATCGAGAAGGGACTGCGCGCCGCAGGCTTCGCGACGCGCGTCGCCGCGTCCGGCCCGGAGGCGCTGGACCTCGCGCAGACCGATGAGTTCGATCTGCTCGTGCTCGACGTGAACCTCCCTGGCTTCGACGGGTTCGAGGTGCTGGAGCGGCTTCGCGGGTCCGGTTCGAAACTGCCCGTGATCATGCTGACGGCCCGGGTCGAGCTCCACGACACGATCGCGGGTCTGGAGGGCGGCGCGGACGACTATCTGGGCAAGCCGTTCCGCTTCGACGAACTGCTCGCACGCATCCGGCTGCGGATGCGACGGGATGAGCAGGTCGGCGGTTCCGATCTGTCGCACGGTGACCTGCATCTCGACATCCGCACCCGGAGGGCACGGGTCGGAAATCATGCAGTCGAGCTGTCGGCGCGCGAGTTCGCCCTCGCGGAGGAGCTCATCCGCCACGCAGGGCAGGTGCTGAGCCGCGAGCAGCTGCTGAGCCGGGTGTGGGGTTACGACTTCGACCCTGGCTCGAACGTGGCGGATGTCTATGTCGGGTACCTGCGGCAGAAGATCGGCGCCGAGCGCATCGAGACCGTTCGCGGTGTCGGGTACCGGCTGAGCTGATCATGCCGTCGCAGCGCACCACCCGGCGCCGTTCGGCACCACGTGGCCCTCGAGGCTCAGCGTGCCCAGCAGCGATCGGGTACGCTCCTCCGACAGTCCGGCGATCCGAGCCAGCTCCGCAGGAGGATGCGCGGTTCTCGTGCTCATGGCATCGAGCAGCCGGGTCTGGTCGGGGTCTGTCCGCGACTGCGCGCCTGCGGTGCCCGCCGGTTCAACGCCCATCAGTTCCCGCACCTCAGCGGCGTTCGTGACGCACTGTGCGTCGTACTCGCGCATCAGCCGGTGGCACCCGGCGGAGGCGGCGGAAGTCACCGGTCCTGGCACGGCGCCGAGTGGGCGGCCCAGCGACGACGCGTGCCCGGCAGTGTTCAGCGAACCACTCCGCCACCCGGCTTCGACGACGACGGTGGCATCCCCCAGCGCGGCGATGAGACGGTTGCGCGCCAGGAACCTCCACTTCGTCGGCGCGGCGCCGCACGGCAGCTCGCTCACGACCGCCCCTGCGGAGCGGATGCGCTCGAACAGCTGCTGGTGTCCGGCGGGGTAGGCGCGGTCCACGCCGCCCGCCAGAAAGGCGACCGTGTCGCCGCCGACGCCGAGCGCGGCGCGATGTGCGGTGCCGTCGATGCCGTAGGCGCCACCGGAGACGACGACGCTGCCTGTCGCGGCGAGATCGCCGGCGAGTTCACCCGACACTGAATCGCCGTAGGCTGTCGCAGCCCTGGCACCGACGATCGATACCCGACTCGCCGCTGACAAGAGAGCGGGCTCTCCGCGCACCCACAGCAGCGCTGGCGCGTGGTCGCCGAGGTCGTGGAGTGCGCCGGGCCATTCTGGGTCGCCGGGTAGCAAGAGGAGTGCTCCTGCTTCGCGTGCGCCTCTTAGCGCATCGCGGATCGCTCTGGGCTGTGCGCGAGGAGCCCATCGCCGCCGACCTTCCTGAACGGCCTTCTCGGCGAGACCGAAAGCTTCGTCCGACAGTGCGAATCGCAGTGCCTCGGCTGCTCCGAACTCGGCGATCACCGCGCCGGCGACTCCATCGCCCGGTTCTGCCACCACACCCCACGCCACCCGGGCCAGCGTCTGGGCAGGGTCGTCATCCGGGCGCGCCGCCAGCGCGGCACGTCGGGTCTCGGCGTCGCCGAGCAGTGCGTCGATCATGCGATCAGTCCTCTCTTCAGGAATAACGCGCGCCCCAGCTCGTCGCGCCCCGGCATGTCCACTCCGGCGAGATCGGCCATGGTCCACGCGAGTCTCAGAACCCTGTCGTAGCCCCGGAGAGTCAGCTGTCCGCGCTCGAGCGCCCGGTCCAGCGGCGCCCGGACGTCGTGCGGCAGACGCAGCGCTCCCTGGCGCAGCCGGGCCCCAGCCACTTCCGCGTTCAGCTTCCAGGGCGTCTGTGCCCACCGGTGCGCGGCGCGTGCGCGCGCCGCCGTCACCTGGGTGGCGGCATCCGCGCTCGTCATCGCCGCGCGCTCACTCGACGTCGCCCGCGATGCCGCCACACGCGCGACCTGGAGGTCGATGTCGATACGGTCGCGCAGCGGTCCGGAAAGGCGTGCGGAGTACCGCCGGATCGCGATGGGAGGGCAGATGCACTCCGCGCCGCGGACGCCGTAGTTGCCGCACGGACACGGGTTGGTGGCCAGCACGAGCTGGAACCGCGCCGGAAAGCGCGCGCGGAACCCGGCACGATCGATCTCGATGGAACCGGATTCCAGCGGCTGCCGCAGGGCGTCCAGCGCTACGCGCGAGAACTCCGCAGCCTCGTCGAGGAACAGGACGCCGCGGTGCGCCCTGACGATCGCACCAGGGCGCACCGCGCGCGACCCGCCACCGACCAGCGCGGCGACCGAAGCACTGTGGTGTGGCGCCTCCAGCGGCGGCAGCTCATCGAGCACATTCACGGGCGCGCCGGAGAGCGAACGGACGGCGGCGACCTCCAGGGCCTCGTCTTCTGTCAGCGGCGGCAGGATGCCGGGCAGCCGGCGCGCGAGCATGGTCTTGCCCGCACCTGGTGGCCCGCTCATGAGCAGATGATGCCCACCTGCCGCCGCGACGATCAACGCCTCGACCGCCTCTTCCTGGCCGACGACGTCTGCGAGGTCCAGCATCTCTTGCGCGGACGAGGCTGCGAACTCGGCGCGGACTGGCTCGACATCGGCTACCGCGACGTCGGCACCGTGCCACATTGCGACCTCGGCGAGCGTCGTCGCCGCCTGCACCTGCATCCCCGGCACCAGACGTGCTTCCGCTTCATTCGCGTGCGGCACGATCACCCGATCGAAACCGGCTCGCGACGCGGCGAAGACGGCAGGCAGGACTCCCGGAACCGGACGCACCCGGCCATCGAGACCGAGTTCTCCGATGTGCACCGTGCGGGCGATCGAGTCGGCGTCGAGCACGCCCCCTGTCGCAACAGCGGAGATCGCGATGCCGAGGTCGAACCCACTGCCATGCTTGGGCAGACTCGCCGGCGACAGATTGACGGTCAGCCGGCGTCTGGTGAGCTCGAGCTCAGCGTTCGTGACAGCGTTGTGCACCCGCTGAGCGGCCTCGCCCAGCGCCTTGTCCGGCAGCCCGACGATCTTGAACCCGGGTGTCTGGTTGGAGACATCCGCCTCGATCTCCACGAGGTGCCCGTCAACCCCGCTCAGCGCGACCGCCCACGTGCGCGCGGTCCTCATCGCAGGTCCACCAGGTGCTCCAGCGCGCCCGCGCGCGGGTCCGCACCGACGATGCCGATCACATCGACGCGCAACACCCGATTCTTCGCCAGTTCGGCGTGGTCTCGGCACCAGGCGTAGCCGAGACGCCAGAGCCGCTCGCGCTTGCGATCGTCGACGGCGTCGAACGGATGCCCAAAACTCAGGCTCGTACGCGTCTTCACCTCGACGACGCAGATCACGCCCGCACGCTCGGCGATGATGTCGATCTCGCCCTGCGAGCAACGCCAATTGCGCGCGAGGATCTGGTAGCCGTGCTCGCTCAGGTGCTCAGCGGCGCGGTCCTCGCCTGCACGCCCGAAGATGTCTTTCGCTGCCATGCAGACAGCTTGGACTGCCCCGCACTGCGGCGTTCACCGTAAACCCGTGAACCGTGGATACGAGCTCTAGAGCTCGATCCGTGCAGGAGAAGTCACTTGCCGTCGAGCGACAGGTCTTCCGGGATCTCGAACTCTCGGCGCTGCAGTTCTTCGACGTTGACGTCCTTGAAGGTGAGTACGCGCACCGCCTTCACAAAACGATCAGCACGATAGATATCCCAGACCCACACATCGGCCATCGAGATCTCGAAGTAGAAATCGTGCTCGGTGTCCCGCCGGACGACGTTCACCTCGTTAGCGAGATAGAACCGGCGTTCGGTCTCGACGACGTACTGAAACTGACCCACCACATCGCGATATTCGCGGAACAGCGCGAGCTCGAGATCGCGGTCGTAGTCGTCGAATGCCTCTTCATCCATGATGAGTCCATCCTATGAGTTCAAAACAGCGTCGGGGCATCAGCGATCGCCCATGAGGAACGGTGCAGCGGCGAAAGGCCGCAGTCGCGGATCGCCGCACGATGCTCTGCACTCGCGTAGCCCTTGTTGCGATTCCACTGATACATCGGATGCTCGTCATGCCGCTGTGCCATATACGAGTCACGCGCGACCTTCGCGATGACAGAGGCTGCCGAGACCGAGGCGCAATCGCGGTCGCCCTTGATGACTGTTCGCACCTCGATGGGAGTCGCGTGCACGCGCGAGAGGTAGTCGTGATTTCCATCAAGAATGACCAAGGTCCGTTCGGTCACGGCCCCCAGCGCTGCGATCGCGTCGACCGCCCTCGATGCGGCAAGCCCCAGCGCGCGCATGATGCCCACCTCGTCGACCTCTGCAGCGCTTGCCCACCCGGTTCCCGATGCCTGCACCCATGCCGCTGCACGGGCCGCGACATCGGGCCTGCGCTTCTCCGTGACGAGCTTCGAGTCGCGGAGTCCTTCCGGCACGCGACGACGCGCACCAGAAGCATCCATCATTGCAGCACCGACGACGACGGGGCCTGCCAAGGCGCCTCGCCCCACCTCGTCAAGCGAGATGATGAGGTCGTACTCTGCAAGCAGCTTCCGCTCGAGAGTGAGCCGTGGCGTCGCGACCGTCATCATTCAGGATCCGGGACGCCGTTGAAGATGTCGTGGTGCCCATCGATCGTGCCGATGCGCGAGAGCGGCCAGGTGGTGAGGAACGCCTTGCCGACCACATTGTCCAGCGGCACGAAGCCGCCGCTCGGCAGATCCTGGTGAGCACGCGCATCCTGCGAGCGATCGCGGTTGTCTCCGAGCACCCAGATCGAGCCCTCTGGAACGGTCACATCGAACGGCTCGTTAGATGCCGCGGTGTCACCCTCAGGAAGGTTCAGATAAGACAGCTCATCGATGGGTGCGCCATTGATCGTGATCTGCCCCAGCGAGTTGCAGCACACGACGTGGTCGCCCGGGAGTCCGATGATGCGCTTGACGAGGTGGTCCTCACTGTCAGAGGACGAGAGTCCGACCAGGGTCAGCAGCCCGTCGAACCACTCGATGATCAGTGGGCGAGGCGGTGCCTTCTGCTGCACGGGAAGCCATCCGCCGGGATCGGTGAACACAACGACATCGCCGCGTTCGTAACCGGTCCAGCGCGGGGTGAGCTCGTCGACGAGGATCCGGTCGTTCACCAGAAGCGTCTTCTCCATCGATGCCGACGGAATATAGAACGACCGCACGACGAAACTCTTCACCACGAACGACACCAGCGCGGCGATGACAATAATCACCAGGACGTCGCGAAGGAAGATCCAGACCCCGCGCCGTCGCTTCGCCGGTACGTCCGGGACGGGTTCAGAGGTCATCGTATTCCTTAACAGGGGTTGTTCACACCGCGGACGACGGCACCTTCAAGGTTCGCACATTCCGCAGAGAACACAGCACCCCGGGACGCTGTGTCTCGGGGTGCTGTGTACGAAAAGCGGCGATCAGTTGTCGCGCTTCTCCTTGATCTTGGCCTTCTTGCCGCGCAGGTTGCGGAGGTAGTAGAGCTTCGCGCGACGCACGTCACCACGAGTCACGACCTCAATGTGGTCGATCGCCGGGGAGTGCACCGGGAAGGTACGCTCGACGCCCACCTGGAAGCTGATCTTGCGGACCGTGAAAGTCTCGCGCACGCCATCACCCTGGCGACCGAGGACAACGCCCTGGAAGACCTGGATGCGGGAGCGGGAGCCCTCAGTGATGTTGACGTGCACCTTGACGGTGTCGCCGGGACGGAACTCGGGAATGTCGGAACGGAGCGAAGCCGCGTCGACGGCGTCCAGGATCTGCATGATCGTCTCTCTCTGCACTCGCCACAGGTCGGATGCATGAATATGGAAGGAATACGTGAAGTGTGTGCTGAACGGCGCATGAAGCGCACGCGGACTCCCCTGAGGCAGAGTCGGTCACGGCACAAACAACCATTCTGCCACGGATCCGGGATCCGACAAAACCGCGTCAGTTCTCGGAGGCGGGCTTCTCCCGGATGACGAAGACCTCGCCATCGGCGGGAGCGTGATGACGGGGCTCGAAGCTGGCGTCCGTCGTGGCCGACGTCATGAATCGGATGCTGGAGCCCGCTGCCCGCGCTTCGCCCCACAGTTGCCACAACATCAGCCAGAAAAGCGCAAGAGCCACGACGATCGCGGCGGTCAACAGGAGCGGGAACCACGCCTGCGGGTAGCACCCGACTGCGATGGTCAGCAGATGCCAGACGCCGATTCCGAGCACATCCCACCACGACGCCATGCGCGTCTCACGCGCAGAAGTACGCGCACGCTGCAGGAGGGTCAGAACGAGCTGACCGATGAAGACCGACGGGATCGCGATGAACAGCACCCAGAGGAAGGCCCACCCGCCGGCGTTGAAGATCCCCCAGCCGATCAGCAGCCACAGCGGCAGAATGACGGCCGCCGGGAACATCCAGCGATAGAAAGCGCCTCGCAACCACATGCTCTGATCGTACTTGCGCAGGCATGCGCGGGTTCGTGTGTTCGCTGTGAGCGGGTGCACGTCTGGATCAGGGAGAATGGAGAAGACGAGAGGAACACCATGATCGAACTGCGCACCCCGGCCGAGATCGAAGAGATGAAGGCTGCGGGACGTTTCGTCGCCGAAACCCTGGCGACGCTGCGCGACGAGACGAAGATCGGCACGAATCTGCTGTCGATCGATCGCAGGGCACACGAGCTGATCCGCAAGGCCGGAGCAGAATCCTGCTACATCGACTACGCGCCGTCATTCGGCAACGGCCCGTTCGGCAAAGTCATCTGCACGTCGATCAACGACGCCGTGCTGCACGGACTCCCCCACGACTACACGCTGCGCGACGGCGATCTCGTCTCGCTGGACTTTGCCGTCGCGGTCGATGGATGGGTCGCCGACTCAGCGGTCTCCTTCGTCGTCGGCACCGCACGCGAAGAGGATCTGCGCCTGATCGATACGACCGAGCGCGCGCTGGATGCGGCGATCGCCGCCGCCACGGTCGGCAACCGCATCGGCGATATCTCTGCTGCTGTCGCCACCATCGCGCACGGCGAGGGTTACTCGATCAACACCGACTTCGGCGGACACGGTGTCGGGCGGACCATGCACGGCGACCCGCACGTGGCGAACGACGGCCGCGCAGGCCGGGGCTTCCCACTGCGCGATGGTCTCGTTCTCGCGCTCGAGCCCTGGTTCCTGGAAACCACTGACGAACTGCGCACCGATGCCGACGGGTGGACTCTCCGCAGTGCGGATGGCTCACGCGGCGCACACTCCGAGCACACGGTGGCGATCACCGCCGACGGCCCGATCGTTCTGACCGACCGCAGCTTCCTCGGCGTCAAGTAGCGACGTCGTCCCGCACGCTCCCGGCTCGTGAGTAGACGAACACCTCGGTCACCATCGGGAGGGTGAACTCCGCCCTCCCCGCAGTCGCCGGATCGGTGTCGAGGATGCGGGCGAGTTCGGAGATCATCGCGGTGCGCGTCGCTTCCTCAGCTGCGAGGAAGCTGCTGACTGTGAGCCAGCGCCGCAGATAGTCCTCTCGCGTGATGTGCTCTGACCAGGCGATCTCTGTGTGGTGATCGAACACGAATCCGGGCAGTTCATCGACAGCCGTTGCCGTCGTCGAGTCAGCTTCAGTGCTGACCGCCGGATGCGCGACACGGTGACAGGCTCGATCCCACGTGCAGTCCGGGTCGGAATGGTTCCACAGCAGTCCCAGCGTCCCACCTGGCACCAGCACGCGCCGGATCTCGGTGCATGCGGCATCCCGATCGAACCAGTGGAAAGCCTGCGCGACGGTGACGGCATCCACGGACTCATCTGGAAGCGGGATGCTCTCGGCACCACCGTCCAGTGACTCCACCGACGGGAGCTTCGCCCGCAGCACATCGAGCATCGCCGCCGACGGCTCGACAGCAACCACCCGATCAGCGCGCTCGATCAGCAGCTCAGTGAACTTGCCCGTGCCGGCGCCAAGGTCGAGCACAGCATCCACCCGCTTCGGCACGATGTCCTCGGCTGCGGCATCCGGAAAGCCGGGCCGAAAGCGGTCGTACTCCTCGCCGATGCTCTCGAACGACTTCGCCAATCGCTGATCCACCATGCTTCGACGCTATCGTGCTGCTCCGTTATGCCTGTCTCACGCGAAAAGCGCGTCAGGCGAGCTCTATGAGGTCCTGGTACTCCTGGTTCCAGATGTCCTCGACGCCGTCGGGCAGGATCAGAACGCGCTCGGGGTTCAGGGACGCAACAGCACCGGGATCATGCGAGACGAGCACGACTGCACCCTCGTAGTGCGCGAGTGCGTCGAGGATCTCTTCGCGCGACGCGGGGTCGAGGTTGTTCGTCGGCTCGTCGAGCAGCAGCAGGTTCGCGGATGACACGACCAGCGTCGCGAGCGACAGACGAGTCTTCTCGCCGCCAGAGAGGACCCCGGCGGGCTTGAGCACATCGTCACCGGTGAACAGGAACGAACCCAGTACGCGCCGCGCCTCCATCTCGGTGATGTGGGGAGCCGCCGAGACCATGTTCTGCAGCACGGATCGTTCGACGTCGAGGTTCTCGTGCTCCTGCGCGTAGTAGCCGATCTTCACGCCGAATCCCGGCTGCAGCTCCCCCGTGTCCGGCTCATCGACGCCAGCCAGCATCCGTAGCAGCGTGGTTTTGCCGGCACCGTTGAGGCCGAGTACAACGACCTTGGAGCCGCGGTCGATCGCGAGGTCGACATCGGTGAAGATCTCCAGCGAACCGTACGACTTCGACAGGCCTGACGCCATCATCGGCGTCTTGCCGCAGGGCGCCGGCTTCGGGAACCGGAGCTTTGCGACCCGATCCACCTCGCGCACGTCGTCCAGACCGGCGAGCAGCTTCTCTGCGCGCGCGACCATCTGGTGCGCAGCCGCAGCCTTGGATGCCTTGGCACCGAAGCGGGCGGCCTGCTGCTGCAGCGAAGTCGCCTTCTTCTCGGCGTTCGCGCGCTCCTTCTTGCGGCGCTCCTCGTCAGCCACCCGCTGGCGCAGGTAGTTCTTCCAGTTCATGTTGTAGATGTCGATGCTCTGACGGTTGGCGTCGAGGTAGAACACCCGGTTCACAGTCTCGCCGACGATCTCGATATCGTGGCTGATCACGATCAGCCCGCCCTTGTAGTTCTTCAGGAATTCGCGCAGCCACACGACACTGTCGGCGTCGAGGTGGTTGGTCGGCTCATCGAGGATCATCGTCTCGGCATCGGAGAACAGGATGCGCGCGAGCTCGATGCGTCGCCGCTGCCCGCCGGAGAGCGACTTCAACGGCTGATCGAGGATGCGATCGGGCAGTGAGAGGTTGTTCGCGATGGATGCGGCCTCAGCCTCGGCCGCGTAGCCGCCGAGGCCCTCGAACTGCTCGGTGAGGTTGCCGAAGCGACGCATCGCCTTCTCGGCGACGGCCGGGTCAGCGGATGCCATGTCTTCGGCAGCTTTGCTCAGACCCAGCTGAATGGTGCCGAGACCTCGTGCATCCAGGATGCGGGTGCGCGCGAGCATCTCCGGATCGCCCGAGCGGGGGTCCTGCGGGAGGTAGCCCAGCTCTCCGGACTTCGTCACCTTGCCTTCCGAAGGCAGCAGGTCACCCGCGAGCACCTTCGTCAGAGTGGTCTTGCCGGCGCCGTTGCGTCCGACCAGTCCGATCTTGTCGCCGTCGGAGACGCGGAACGACACGCCATCCATAAGGAGGCGGGCGCCAACGCGAATCTCGAGGTCGTGCACGGCAAGCACAGCAATTGTCCGTTTCGTCAGGGGGGATGGAGCGGCCCGCGAAGTGTGAAGACACCGGACCAGCCCCTCAGTATACGTCGCGCCGCCTGCGCGGATCCCCGATGCTCAAGACCCCCCTGAAGTATGACGGGATCGATACCCGGGGGTGATGTGGTGTGCTGAACCTCGCACGTAGGTTCTCCTCGTGGACATCATCAACGAGCTCATCATGCAGGCGGTTGCCTCTCCGTGGCTGTATCTGGTCATCTTCGCGACAGCAGTGATCGACGGCTTCTTCCCGCCGATTCCGAGCGAGACGGTGCTCGTTGCCGCGGCTGCGGTCGCAGCATCCACCGGTGGTACCGATCTCGTGCTGCTGGTCTCTCTCGCAGCCCTCGGCGCCTTGATCGGCGACAACATCGCGTATGCCATCGGCCGCTCTGTGGGCACGACCCGCTTCGCCTGGATGCGACGCCCTCGCGTTGCCGCGGTGTTCGCACGTGCGCAGAGCCGACTGACCAGCAGCGGCGCTCCGCTCATCCTCGGCGCCCGGTACATCCCGGTCGGCCGCGTTGCGGTGAACATGTCTGCCGGTGCACTCGGATATCCGTGGCGGCGTTTCCTGCCGATCAGCATGGTGGCGGCAGTCTCATGGGCGATCTACAGCGTCAGCATCGGCCTCCTCGCCGGGAAATGGCTCGTGGATCAGCCATTGCTGAGCGCCGTGATCGGAATCGCTGCGGCCTTGATCATCGGCTTCGTGATCGACCGGGTGACGACGATTCGCCGTCGCCGACGGGACCAGGACGCAGCGGAGCGCGCTGCTGCGGAGAGCGAGCTGTCCGAGCACGCCACCGCTGAGGTGACAGGATGACTCCCATGGAGGCGACCAAGAGCAAGCGCGGGAGACACCGCAACGTTCTGCCACGCGACCGCACCTTCGTGCTCACCGTGATCCTGGCCGTGATCGCCGTGATCCTCTATGCCGTGCTCGTGCCCGTGCACGCTGCCATCTACGGCGCACCGGTCGCGGTCACCATGGCTCTCGCGCTCGCGGCGGTCGGCGCGCCACTGGTCTCGCTCTGGTATCCGAACCTCGCCGTGATCCTGTTCACGGTGTCGGCGGTGCTCTTCCCCTTGATGGTTTCGCGCGAGGCGTCGGTGAGCGCACCCTGGCCGTGGTCGGTGCCGATGCTGATCGCCTTCGTCGTCGTCGTCGCGACCGTGACATTCCGGCGGGGCTGGCGACCCGGGCTCATCCAGTTCGCCCTCGGCAGTGCCGCCGGCGTCATCGCGGCGATCATGCAGCCGTCCATTCCGAGCGGTAACTCTCTGATCGTCACAACCTCGATCGTCGCCGGCATCTACCTGATAGCGCTCCTGCTCGCCGGACGTCTTCGGCTCGGCGAGGAGCTCACCCGCGAGCGGGCCAACACTGCACAGGAACAGTCCAGGCGCGAACTCGTCGAGGAGCGCACCCGCATCGCGCGCGAACTGCATGACGTCGTGGCGCACAGTATGTCGCTCATCCAGGTCCAGGCCTCCACAGCCCGGTACCGAGTCCCCGGTCTCGCACCGGATGCCGTGTCCGAGTTCGATGACATCGCTGCATCCGCTCGGGGGGCGCTCACTGAGATGCGCCGCATTCTCGGTGTGCTCCGCACAGAAGATCAAACCGCAGAACTCGCACCGCATTACGGCATCGAAGAAGTCCCCACGCTCGTGGAGACGACCCGCCGTGCAGGGGCCGCAGTATCGCTGGACCACGCCGTCAGCGGCGATGTCTCCACCGCCACGCAGCTTGCCATCTATCGGATCACGCAGGAAGCGCTGAGCAACGCCCTCCGACACTCCCCCGGGTCCCCGATCTCGGTATCGTTGTCAGCGGATGACACGGATGTGACACTCGTCGTACGCAACGCGTACGACACCGAAGCAACCGAGGTTCCGGGCGGTCATGGACTGCGTGGCATGCAAGAGCGTGCCATGCTCCTCGATGGCAGTTGCGTTGCAGGTCCCGATGCCGAGGGGCTCTGGACATTGACAGCGCGGATGCCGCGGCATCCGAACGCATCGTTGGAAGGAACACCATGACGGCAGGATGCCCGTGACGATCGAAGTCCTCATCGCCGATGACCAGGCAATGGTCAGAGCGGGCTTCGCCGCGCTCCTCGACGCACACGACGGCATCACCGTGACAGGGCAAGCCTCCGACGGGCTCGAAGCGGTGTCTCTTGCGGCACGCGTCGATCCGGACGTGATCCTGATGGATGTGCGAATGCCGCAGCTGGACGGCATAGAGGCCACGCGTCGAATCCTCGGCCCCGGCTACGCCGCCGCCAAGGTGCCGCGCATCCTCATGCTCACGACGTTCGACATCGACGACTACATCTACGATGCGCTGCAGGCGGGCGCCAGCGGATTTCTGCTGAAGGATGCTCTCCCAGAAGAGCTGGTGCACGCCGTACGGGTGATCGCCGCCGGCGATGCTCTTCTGTCCCCGAGCGTGACCCGCCGCATGATCGCGCAGTTCGCCACGCAGAAGCCACGGACCACAGCATCCACGAACCTGCTTGCCGAACTCACCGATCGTGAGCGCGAGGTGCTCGTGCTGATCGGCCAAGGACGCTCCAACGGCGAAATCGCTTCTACCCTGTTCATCGCCGAGCAGACAGTGAAGACGCACGTAGGCAAGGTGCTCGCGAAGATCGGCGCACGCGACCGCGTGCAGGCCGTGATCTTCGCGTACGACACCGGCCTCGCTGAACCCGCCTGAGACCCCGTACGACGGTATGGGGCAGGTCGGCACCATCGTGTGATGCGGCCACCGGCATCAGGTTCATAACCTCCTCAGACACCTACTGAGGAGGAATCACATGGCCATCGCGGATCTGCGTCCGATCACCACTCGGACGCCTACGCCAGCTGCGTCGTCGTCCGGTGGCGCCAGAGATACCGGCATCGACCTCGTCCGCGCCTTCTGCGTGGTCGGAGTCGTCCTGATCCACTCGCTCATGGTCGGCGTCACAGTGACCGATGCCGGTCCCATGTTCGCCAACGCGAGCGATGGGTCAGCGTGGATCGCACCGCTGAGCTGGCTGCTTCAGGTCATGCCGCTGTTCTTCGTGATCGCCGGGTTCGCCGGCTACACGTCGTTCATCCGCTCACGTAATCGCGGCGGCACAGCATCGGCCTTCGTCGCCGCGCGGATCCATCGCCTTCTCCTGCCTGCCGTGTGGACTGTCGGAATCGTCGCTATCGGTCTTACCGCGCTCCTCGCGTACGGCGTACCAGGAGACCTGGTGGGAATCGCAGGGTTCCGATTCGGACAGCCGCTCTGGTTCCTCGGGGTGTTCCTGCTCTGCCAGGTGCTAATGCCCGCGCTCATCCGCGCTCATGAGCGCGCTCCCTGGTGCACGATCGCACTTCTCGTCGCCGGCGCCGCGGTTGTCGATGCCGTGCGGTTCTTCACCGGGGTCGATGCACTCGGCTTCCTGAACCTCGCATTCGTGTGGCTCGCACTGCAGCAGGTGGGATTCTTCCTCGCCGACGGGCGAATCGGGTCGGTGTCCCGCCGGATGCGCGCGGTCATCGCGCTCGCCGCTTTGGGCGGGCTCATCCTCAGCGTCACTGCGGGCATCTATTCTTCCGATCTCATCGAGAACATCAACCCGCCGACGACAGCGCTCCTGTTCGTCGGCGTGGCGCACACCATGCTGATGTCGCTCCTGCGCGAGCGGCTGAACGCCTGGAGCAGGATGCCTCTGGGCAGGCACCTGCGCAAGTTCGTCACACCGCGTGCGATGACGATCTATCTCTGGCACATGCCCGTGCTGCTCGCGATGGCTGGCGCGAGCGCCGTGTTCGCGATGACCACTGGCATCCTGCTGCCAGAGCCGAGCAGTCTCGGGTGGTGGATGACGCGTCCGCTGTGGCTTGCCGTCGTCTTCACCTTGACAGCGCTGGTCGCTTGGGCTCTGGCACGGATCGAAGCGCGTCCCACTCCCAGGGCAACACGGTCCACCGTGCGCCTCACCGCGGCATCTGCACTTGGCATCGCCGCCATCGCTGAACTTCTGGTCCTCGGCGCGACACCGCTCACAGCACTACTGGCCGTGCTCTTGATGATCGCCGCGCTGCGGCTCGCACGGTCCCCTCAGCTCAGTTCAGCTCCGCGACCGAGCCGGAATCCCGGAAGCAGCGCCAACAGCAGCACGATGGCCGAGAAGACGAAGACGAGCGGAAATGCTCCCGCGCCTCCGCCCAGCGTCGCAACACCCAGCCCGGCGAGAGCGACGGCAACCGACGAGCCCGTGGCGTCGGAGATCGAGAGTGCCGAAGAGTTGAACCCTGCATTCCCCGGTGCGGAGTATGCCAGCGTCAGCACGGTGAGCCGCGGGTACAGCAGCCCCATGCCGCCGCCGGCGAGTGCCCAGCCGATCACGACGATGAGCGGGCTCGCGGCGGTCAGGGCAGTGACCAGCACACTCATGACGGCGACGAGGAGCAGCGCGAGGCTGATGAAGGCGATGCGGCGGTTGCCGAGTTCTTCGCCGAACCGCCCCTGGATCGCGGATCCCCCGGCCCAGGCGAAGGCCGCGAACATCAGCGCGATTCCCGCCCAGGTCGGAGTGAAGCCGAACTCGGCCATCAGCAGATACGGGATATACGCCTCGGTGGCGAAGAATGCGCCAGCGACGAGACCTCGCACGAGCACCACGCTCGGCAGTCCTCGGGCGGCGCGAAGTGTGCCCTTGGGCAGCAGTGGCACGACGGCGAACCCGATCACGACCAGCGCAATGAGCGCGATCGGCCACCCCACCGTCGGCGGAGCGTCGGCAGTCAGGCCCACGGCGACAGCAGCCACTGCCACAAGGACCGCGAGCAGCAGCCGACGGGTGAGACCTTTGATGCTGGAGGCGTCGCCGCCACCGAGCTCCAGCGCGCGAAGCCTGACCGCGATCATGACGAAAGCGATCGCGGTGAGCACCGCGACGCCGAGGAACGCCCATCGCCAGTCGAGGAACTCTGCAACAGCGCCGGCCAGGAATGGTCCGATCATTGCGGGTACAACCCACGCGGCGGCGAATGCCGCGAAGATCCGTCCGTGCAGCTGCGACGGGTAGAGCCGTGCGACGACGACGTAGAGTGCGACAGTCTCGCCACCTGCACCAAGACCCTGCACGAGGCGGCCTACGAGGAACTGCTCCATCGAGAACGCGAACCCAGAGATCAGCAGACCAGCGATGAACAGCGACACAGCGACGTACAGAGGCCCACGCGGACCCCGTGCGTCCGACCACGCGCCGCATGCGACCATGCCGATGACGCTGGTCGCCAATGTCCCCGCGAACGCCACCGCGTAGAGAGCTTCGCCATCCAGAGCCGCGCTGACCACGGGCATGACGGTGGTGACGGCGAGCGATTCAATCGCTGCGAAGAAGATCAGCGCGATCGCACCGATCGTGACCCAGACGCGCTCCCTATCCCAGATCGATGGGACAGCCTGCAGGCTCATGCGCGGGGCGAAGATTCACGCAGACCGAGAGCGGCGATGCGGGTGATCGCTTCGGTGATGATCTCAGGACTCGTGCCGAAGTTCAGCCGGACATGGCCTGCCCCTTCGGCGCCGAACGCCGGCCCGAAGTGCAGGGCAACCTTGGCCTCGTGGAGAATGCGTTTAGAGGGGTTCGCGCCCCAGCCGAGATCCGTGAGGTCGATCCAGGCGAGATAGCCGGCATCCGGGATCCGATAGTGCGCGCCGGGAAGGTGCTCAGCGAGGAGGTCTGCGATGAGACGACGATTCCCATCAAGAGTGACGAGCAGTCCATCCAGCCATACGTCGCTCTCCGGCGCGAAAGCGGCAGTGGCTGCGAGCATCCCGAACTGACCCGTACGCCATTCCACCTCAATAGGCAGGCTTCGCAGTAGCCGCGTGGTGTCGTCTGCGGCGGTGACCATCAGCGCGCACTTGAGGCCCGCAAGGTTGAATGCCTTGCTCGCGCTGACGACGGCGTAGCCGACGGTGCGCGCGGCATCCGATACGCCCAGGAACGGGGCGAATCCCGAGTCAGGCTGAGCAAGCGGCGCGTGGATCTCATCAGAGACCACGGCAGCGCCGTGAGCCGCCGCGAGCTCGGCGAGAGCCGCGAGAGACGCCGCCGAGTGCACAGTGCCGGTCGGGTTATGCGGATTGCACAGCAGAACCGCACGCGCACCGTTCTCCAGCGCGATACGGATGCCGTCGAGATCCAGCTCCCAGAGATCACCCACGTCGCGCAGCGGAACACGTTCGACGGTGGCGCCAGCTTCTTCGACGAGATCGAAGAACGGCGGGTAGACGGGAGTCGTGACGATGACCCGGTCCCCCGGACTCGTCACCCGCCGCAAGATCTCGACGATACCCATACTGACATCGGCGGTCGACCGCATCCGAGCAGCATCCGGTGTCCAGCCGTATCGACGCTGCGCGAAGCCCACAAAGGCATCGGCGAGCGGGGTGCGCGAGGCAACATAACCGGTATCGCCCGTGCGCACCGCACGCTCGAGCGCCGCGGTGATCGCTGGAGCCAGCGGAAAGTCGGTCTCGGCGACGAACAGTGGCAGAACGTCCTCGGGATACTCACGCCACTTCTCGCTGGTGCGCTGCCTGAGCTGCTCCAGCGGAAGTGCCGAGACCTTCTGGATCACGTCAGATCGCGAAGCCGAGCGCGCGCATCATGTCGCGCCCGTCGTCCGTGATCTTCTCGGGACCCCACGGCGGCATCCACACCCAGTTGATGCGGAACCGGTCGACGACGGAGTCCAGAGCCTGCGCGGTCTGCTCTTCGAGCACATCGGTGAGCGGGCAGCCAGCGCTGGTGAGCGTCATGTGAATGACGAGGGCATCGTTCTCATCGTCCCAGGCCAGATCGTAGATCAGGCCGAGGTCGACGACGTTGATCCCGAGTTCGGGATCCATGACGTCTTTGAGAGCCTCGGTGACCTCTTCGAACTTCTCAGGTGCAAGAGTCGCGCTCATGGCCTCAGCCTACGCCTCGATCGGGGCAGCAGGGTCGAGGAAGCGGTCGTAGCCCTCTTCCTCGAGACGGTCAGCGAGCTCGGGGCCGCCCTCTTCAACGATCTTCCCTGCGACGATGACGTGCACGAACTCCGGACGGATGTAGCGGAGGATGCGCGTGTAGTGCGTGATGAGCAGCACACCGAGACCGGTAGCCTCCTTCGCGCGGTTGACACCCTCGGAAACGATCTTCAACGCGTCGACGTCAAGACCGGAGTCGGTTTCGTCAAGAATCGCGAACTTCGGCTTGAGCACCTCGAGCTGCAGGATCTCGTGACGCTTCTTCTCTCCGCCCGAGAAACCTTCGTTCACGTTGCGCTGCGCGAACTTCGGATCCATACGCAGATTCGTCATCGCGGACTTGACGTCCTTGGTCCAGGAGCGGATCGAGGGCGCTTCGCCGTCGAGTGCCGTCTTGGCGGTGCGCAGGAAGTTGGTGACCGTGACGCCAGGGATCTCGACGGGATACTGCATCGCGAGGAAGAGCCCTGCGCGTGCGCGCTCGTCGACGGACATCGCAAGGACGTCCTCACCGTCGAAGGTGATCGTTCCACCGGTGACGGTGTACTTCGGGTGACCCGAGATCGTATACGCGAGGGTGGACTTGCCCGAGCCGTTGGGGCCCATGATGGCGTGGGTCTCACCGGTCTTCATGGTGAGGTTGATTCCGTTGAGGATCGGGGTCGACCCGGCCTCGGTCTCGACCGAGACATGCAGGTCGCGGATTTCAAGAACAGACATTTCAGACTTCCTTCGTCACAGTCGGATCAATGAGCACGTCGTCGCCGTCGATCGTGACGACGTAGACCGGAACGGGCTCATAAGCGGGGAGATTCTGGGGGATGCCGGTGAGCAACGAGAACTGCGAGCCGTGGGCCCAGCATTCCAGCGTGTCGCCTTCGACGAATCCTTCGGAGAGCGAGATCGCACCGTGGGTGCAGGTGTCGCCGATCGCGTGAATCTCATCGTTCGAGTCCTTCACAATGGCGATCGGCACACCGTCGAGCTCAACGCGCAGCGGTGTGTCCTGCTCGAGCTCGCTTGCACTGCACGCGCGCTGAGCGGTCATGCGCTCACCGCCGCAAGCTCGGCGTCGATCGCAGCGAGCAGCTCCTCTTCCAGAGCGGGAATGCCGAGGCGCTGCACGACATCGATGAGGAAGCCGAGAACCACCAGGCGGCGGGCCTCTTCTTCATCGATGCCACGAGCCTGCAGGTAGAACAGCTGCTCATCGTCGAAACGACCGGTCGCACTGGCGTGACCTGCGCCGAGGATGTCACCGGTCTTGATCTCGAGGTTCGGGATCGAGTCGGCGCGTGCGCCCTCGGTGAGCACCAGGTTGCGGTTCGCTTCGTACGAGTCGGTACCGGTGGCGTCCGCGCCGATGAGCACGTCGCCGATCCACACGCTGTGTGCCTTCTCGCCCTGCAATGCCCCCTTGTAGAGAACGTCACCGATCGTGTGAGCACCCTTGTGGTGCAGGTAGACCTGGCTCTCCAGGTGCTGTCCTGTGTCGGCATAGCTCAGCCCGTACATGCGCCCTTCGGAGCCCGTGCCCGAAAGCTCGACGTTCGGATTCACGCGAACAATGCCACCGCCGAAGCTGATGACGAAGTGCTTAAGGAGTGCATCCTTGTCGACGCGAGCCTGGTGGGACGCTGCGTGAACCGCATCATCTTCCCAGCGCTGCACGCTGATGACTGTCAGACGTGAACCCGGTCGGGCGAGGATCTCGACGTTCTGCGCATACTGCGCGGAACCGAGGTGGCGCAGCACGACCGTCGCTGCGCTGTTCTCGAGTGCTTCGATGACGATGTGCGCATCGGCGCGCCGGTCAGCACCCTGGCCGGTGATCGTGATGAACACGGGCTCGGCAACTTCTTCATCGCGTGGGATGCGCACGTGCATGCCCGCATCGGCACCCTGCCATGCGACGGCGGAGACGATGTCCTCGGGAACGAAGAACTCTCCCCGTGGTGCGTCACCGGCAGCGAGTGAAGCGGCGACGTACTGCGCGCCGGCCTCGATCTCGTAGGTGACGCCGTCGTTCTGCTCGGCGGTGCTGAACAGCGCAGTCAGCTGCGCGACGGGAGTGTGCTTCCAGTTGACCTCGCGGCCTGTGGGCGCACCGAAGTCGTCAGGGTCGAAGGAGCGCGGACGCTCCGAACGGGTCTGAACCGGAACGAAACCCGAGTTCGCCAGCTGAGCCGCCGGGTCGGTGTGCGCGTTCGTGTGCTGCGCCTCTGCGGGCGCGGTAGCCTGGGCCGCCATTTAGCCGACCGATCCTTCCATGCCCATTTCAATGAGCTTGTTCAACTCCATGGCGTATTCCATCGGCAGTTCGCGTGCGATCGGCTCAATGAAGCCGCGCACGATCATCGCCATCGCCTCGGTCTCTTCCAAACCGCGCGACTGCAGGTAGAAGAGCTGCTCCGCACTGACCTTCGAGACCGTGGCCTCATGGCCGAGCTGCACGTCGTCGACGCGGATGTCGATCGACGGGTAGGTGTCGGAACGCGACTGCGTGTCGATCAGAAGCGCGTCGCAGACCACGGAGTTCGCCGAATGGTGAGCGGCCGGGTCCACACGGACCTCGCCTCGGTAAGCCGAACGACCGCCACCACGCGCGATCGACTTCGACACGATCGACGACTGCGTGTACGGCGCCATGTGGACCATCTTCGCGCCGGCATCCTGGTGCTGTCCCGGGCCGGCGAATGCGACCGAGAGCGTCTCGCCCTTGGCGTGCTCGCCCATCAGGTAGATCGACGGGTACTTCATCGTGACCTTGGAGCCGATGTTGCCGTCGACCCACTCCATGGTGGCGCCCTCGTGAGCGACCGCACGCTTGGTGACGAGGTTGTAGACGTTGTTCGACCAGTTCTGAATCGTCGTGTAGCGAACGCGAGCGTTCTTCTTGACGATGATCTCGACCACAGCGGAGTGCAGTGAGTCCGACTTGTAGATCGGGGCGGTGCAGCCCTCGATGTAGTGGACGTAGCTGTCTTCGTCGGCGATGATGAGGGTGCGCTCGAACTGACCCATGTTCTCGGTGTTGATGCGGAAGTACGCCTGCAGCGGGATCTCGACGTGAACGCCCTTGGGCACGTACACGAAGGAGCCGCCCGACCAGACTGCGGTGTTGAGAGCGGCGAACTTGTTGTCCCCAGAGGGGATCACGGTGCCGAAGTACTCTTCGAAGAACTCGGGGTGCTCGCGAAGCGCCGTGTCGGTGTCCATGAAGATGACGCCCTGCTGCTCGAGGTCTTCGCGGATCTGGTGGTAGACGACCTCGGACTCGTACTGTGCCGCAACGCCGGCGACCAGGCGCTGACGCTCAGCCTCGGGAATGCCGAGCTTCTCGTAAGTGTCGCGGATCTCGGCGGGAAGATCTTCCCAGGACTGCGCCTGCTTCTCTGTGGACCGGACGAAGTACTTGATGTTGTCGAAGTCGATGTCGCTGAGGTCCGCGCCCCAGGTGGGCATCGGCTTGCGTCCGAACAGCTGCAGGCCCTTCAGACGAGTCTTCAGCATCCAGTCCGGCTCGCTCTTGAGACCTGAGATTCCGCGGACGACGTCCTCGGAGAGTCCGCGTTTCGCGATAGCACCGGCGGCGTCTTCATCGTGCCAGCCGAATTCGTACACCCCCAGACCATCGAGCTCTGGACGGTCGATCAGCACATCGGACATCACACTCTCCTCGTTGGGCCCAAACGGTGTCATCCGCCCCGACACGTCGAATCACATCTGTGGCGATGTGCTTCGGTGCCGCTGGTGGGCCTCATCACGGACGCGATCTTCGCGCCTAAACTGTTAACGGTGCTTTCTCGCCAAGCGGGCATGCATCGCAACAATCCGATTCTACAGGTTCCCCTGACATCCGGGCCGTGTCCGTGTGTCCAGGCGCGGACCGGAGGACACATGCCCGAGATCGTCGCCCCCGATGTCCGTTCCACTCGAAAGGGACAACCATCGGCCGTCATCGGTCGTCCGCTGCGCGTGTTCGCCTGGCTGTCGTTCATCGCCGAAGTGATCATCATCGGCACCGGTGGCGCCGTGCGCCTCACCGGATCGGGACTCGGCTGCTCGGATTGGCCGCTGTGCACTCCTGAATCGCTCGTGCCGATCTACGAGGTGCAGGGAATCCACGGTCTCATCGAGTTCGGCAACCGCACCATGACCGGACTCGTCGGCATCCTCGCCATCGCGGTGCTGCTGCTCACTCTGCACGCGGTGGGCGGGCGCCGCTCGTTGCGGGCGGCACTGTGGTTCGCTCTGGCTGGCATCGTCACGGGCCTCGTCTCCTATGCGGTGGCCCTGCTGTTCACCGATGAAGCCTTCCCGTTCTTCACGCTCGGCCTGATCCTGGTCACGATCCTGGGTGCCGTGCACTCGCTGCGAATCACCTCCGCCCGTCGTGATCTGACGACACTGGCGTGGATCGTGCTGATCGGCGTCGTCGCACAGGCCTTCGTGGGCGGCATCACTGTGCTGACCGGGCTCAATCCGTTCATCGTCGGGTTCCATTACGCCTCCTCGCTCGCGCTCGTGTGCGTGACCGCGGCTTTCCTCGTGCGCATGAAAGAACCTGATGTGCAGCGCGTCAGCGTGGTTCCGCACTGGTTCGCTGGGCTCTCGCACCTGACGGGCCTCGCCCTGGCTGCCACGATCTTCTTCGGCGTGCTGACGACCGGCTCCGGCCCGCACTCCGGCGACGCCAACGTCATCAGGGACGGCTTCGACGCGACCGTGCTCGCGCACGTGCACTCGTGGCCCGGGTACATCCTCGCGGCGCTCATCGCCGCCCTGGTCATTTCGGCCTGGGTGCTGCGATTGCAGCCGCGATACTGGCTCATCACGCTTGCGATCGCTGTGGGCGTGCAGATCTTCGTCGGCGTCTGGCAGGCCCGGGAAGGGCTGCCGGCGCTTCTCGTCGGCATCCACATGGTTCTCGCGGCGCTGTCGGCTGCGGCGTACACGGTCGTCGTCCTTCGGCTGAAGCGCCCAGCCCGCCCATAGCGCGCACATCGCGTCTGCATCAGAAGACTGTGGATGCTGGCGGGCATGAAGAACACGTCGCTCTCGCGCAGCATCCCTTACTGGCTTCTCTTGGCGCTCTCCCTCGTCGCCGCGTTCGTCGGCGGTTGGCTCGTCTTGGACAACACGAGCACGATGCAGCGGACCCTTCTCGACGGCAGCGCGACCAACATCGAGGTCTACGTCGGACAGGCGTGGATCACAGCCGGCGCCGCGGTTCTCGCAGCGGGCATCATCGGGGCCCTTCTCACACTCGGCCTCGCGGCGGTCAGGGCCGTTGTGGCCTCGCCCACTCCCGCGACTTTCGAAGAGAGCGACGGAGGCGCTGAGATCGAATTCTCAGCGCCAGAAGAGGCGTCAGAGCTCGAAGATACGTCAGAGCTCGAAGAACCGGATCAGAACGGCAGCAGCGGGTCGATCGCGACCGCCACGAAGACCAGCGTCAAGTAGGTGATCGATGCGTGGAACACACGCATCGGACGCGGATTCGAGCCTCGCACCGCCTGGTCATACAGGCGGTGCGACTCGTAGATGAACCAGCCGCCGAAGACGAGAGCGGAAACCGTGTACACCAGCCCCATGTCTGCGACGGGGATCAACAGCAGCGAGCATGCCACGGTGGCCCATGCGTAGAGGATCACCTGGAGGCCTACCTGGGACGCGTTGCGGGTCACACCGAGCATGGGAACGTCCGCGCCGGAGTAGTCATCGCGGTACTTCATCGACAGCGGCCAGTAATGTGCCGGAGTCCACAGGAAGATGAGCACGAAAAGCACGATGGCGGGCCATGCCACGTCGCCGGTGACAGCAGACCAGCCGATGACGACGGGGAAGCATCCGGCGATACCGCCCCAGATGATGTTCTGCTCGGTGCGGCGCTTGAGGATCAGCGTGTAGATCACGACGTAGAAGAAGATCGCGGCGACCGAGAGCGAAGCAGTCAACAGGTTGGTCGTCGCGAGCAGCCAGAGGGTCGATGCGACGGCGAGCACCCACGAGAAGATCAGCGCAGCGCGCGGCGTGACCTCACCGGTGATGATGGGACGGTTCTGCGTCCGATGCATGTGCGCATCCATGTCGCGGTCGATGTACATGTTGAACGATGCGGCAGAACCGGCACTCATCGCGCCGCCGACGACCGTGGCGAGCACGAGCCAGAGATTCGGCATGCCGCCCGCAGCGAGGAACATGACAGGCACCGTCGACACAAGCAGAAGCTCAAGGACACGCGGCTTCGTCAGTGCGACATAAGCCTTGATCGTCTGACCGATCGGCTTCTTCACCGCCGTCGGCTGGGACATGGTCGAGATACCGATCGCCTCCTCCGCACGCGCTGTGACAACTTCTCCAGTCTAATGCAGGCTATCTGCACTGGTATGCAAGAGAACGAAATGTCGTATCGAGACCATCGGCACGACGCTAAGCTGAAAATCACTCGCGCGCCCGGCGCTGTGCATTTGTCCCCGACGACGCGGAACGCTATGGAATCGGGCGCCCTCGTAAGTTGTTGGAAAGGGCATGACCGTGACCGAACTGCAGTGGGAAGAGATCGACCGACGCGCCGTGGATACCGCGCGAATTCTTGCGGCGGATGCCGTGCAGAAGGTCGGCAACGGTCACCCAGGCACCGCGATGAGCCTCGCGCCTGTTGCGTACCTGCTCTACCAGCGGGTACTCCGCCACGACCCGAATGACACCGACTGGCTGGGCCGCGACCGATTCGTCCTCTCGGTCGGCCACTCCTCGCTCACCCAGTACGTGCAGCTCTACCTCGGCGGGTTCGGCCTGGAGCTGAGCGACCTCGAAGCGCTGCGCACCTGGGGATCGCTCACGCCGGGTCACCCTGAGTATGGCCACACCAAGGGCGTGGAGATCACCACCGGCCCCCTCGGCCAGGGGCTCGCTTCCGCGGTCGGCTTCGCCTATGCCGCACGCTACGAGCGCGGTCTGTTTGACCCCGAGGCAGTCGCGGGCACGAGCCCGTTCGATCACTTCGTATACGTCATCGCCGGCGATGGCGACCTGCAGGAAGGCGTCACCAGCGAGGCTTCCTCACTGGCCGGCCACCAGCAACTCGGCAACCTGATCGCGATCTACGACTCGAACCGGATCTCGATCGAGGGCGACACCGACGTCGCATTCACCGAAGATGTCGCTGCCCGCTACCGTGCGTACGGCTGGCAGGTGCTCGAGGTCGACTGGACTCGCACCGGCGCTTACATCGAAGACGCTCAGGAGCTCTTCGACGCGATCGAGACGGGGAAGGCAGAGACCGAGAAGCCGACCCTGGTCATCCTCAAGACGATCATCGGCTACCCGGCTCCGAACAAGGCCGGCACAGAGTCGGTGCACGGCAACGCGCTGGGTGCCGACGAGGTCGCAGCGACCAAGGAGGTCCTCGGATTCGACCCGAAGAAGAGCTTCGTCGTCGAGGACGCCGTCATCGCGCACACCCGCGAACTCGCCTCACGTGCGGCAGCGGCTCGTGCGGCCTGGCAGGCTGACTTCGACGCCTGGGCAGCTGCGAACCCCGAGAACAAGGCTCTCCTCGACCGCCTCGAGGCACAGGCGCTGCCCGAAGGCATCGAGAAGGCCCTCCCCGCGTTCGAGGGCGGCACCGAGGTATCCACGCGTGCAGCATCCGGCAAGGTCATCAATGCCCTCGCCCCCGAGCTTCCCGAGCTGTGGGGCGGATCCGCCGACCTCGCAGGATCCAACAACACCACCATCGCCGGTGCGAAGTCGTTCATCCCCACCGAGTGGACGACCAACGAGTGGTCGGGCAGTCCTTACGGCCGCGTGCTGCACTTCGGCATCCGTGAGCACGCGATGGGAGCGATCCTCAACGGCATCACGCTGCACGGCATGACCCGCTCCTTCGGCGGCACGTTCCTGATCTTCAGCGACTACATGCGTCCCGCTGTCCGCCTGGCTGCGCTGATGAACATCCCGAGCATCTTCGTGTGGACGCACGACTCCGTCGCACTGGGCGAGGACGGCCCCACCCACCAGCCGATCGAGCAGCTCGCAACGCTCCGCGCGATCCCCAACTTCACTGTCGTGCGCCCCGCGGACGGCAATGAGACGGCAGCCGCGTGGCTGGAGATCCTCCGTCGCCACGGGGGCCCGACCGGTATCGCCCTGACCCGCCAGAACGTGCCGAACTTCGTGCGTGGTGAAGGCGCAGCATCCGGTGACGCATTCGCGTCGGCCGACAACACTGCCAAGGGTGCGTACGTGCTCGCTGAGGCTCCGAGCGGCACCCCGGACGTCATCCTCATCGCCACAGGATCCGAGGTACAGCTCGCGGTGGCCGCTCGGGACACGCTCGCCGGCGAGGGCATCAACGCTCGCGTCGTCTCGGCTCCGTCGCTGGAGTGGTTCGACGAGCAGGATGCTGCGTACCGCGAGTCCGTCCTGCCGAAGGGCGTCAAGGCCCGTGTCTCGGTCGAAGCAGGCTCCGCCCTCACCTGGCGTGGCATCGTCGGCGACACCGGCCGCTCCATCGCAATCGATCACTTCGGCGCATCCGCCGATTACAAGACCCTGTTCCAGAAGTTCGGCATCACCGCCGAAGCCGTCGTCGAGGCGGCCCGCGAGACCATCAAGGAGAACGCATGAGCACCCCCACCTCTCAGCTTCACGACGCCGGCGTCAGCATCTGGCTGGACGACCTCTCGCGCACCCGCATCAACTCCGGCAACCTTGCCGAGCTGATCGAATCCCGAAACGTCACGGGCGTCACCACGAACCCGACGATCTTCGCGAACGCGATCACCGATAAGAACGACACGTCGTACGACGCGCAGGTCGCTGAGCTCGCGGCCTCCGGTGCGACCGCCGAAGAAGCAGTGTTCGCCGCGACCACGCAGGATGTCGGCGCAGCGCTCGACGTCTTCCGCCCGGTGTGGGAGGCCTCCGGCCACGTCGACGGTCGCGTATCGATCGAGGTCTCCCCCGACCTCGCGCACGACACCGACGGCACCGTCGCGCAGGCGAAGGAGCTGTGGGCCAAGATCGATCGCCCGAACCTGCTGGTGAAGATTCCGGCCACCAAGGCGGGACTTCCGGCCATCGCGCAGGCGATCGGTGCGGGCATCAGTATCAACGTCACGCTCATCTTCAGCCTGGAGCGCTACGCGGAGGTCATCGAGGCTTACCTCACCGGCCTTGAGACTGCCAAGGCCGCCGGCATCGATCTGTCCACGATCGAGTCCGTTGCATCCTTCTTCGTCTCTCGCGTCGACACCGAGACCGACAAGCGCCTTGCGGTGATCGGCACCGATGAGGCGCTGGCACTAAAGAGCAAGGCGGGCCTTGCAAACGCACGTCTCGCCTACGAGCTGTTCGAGAAGACGTTCGCCGGCGATCGCGCCACGGCGCTTCTGGACGCCGGTGCGAACCTGCAGCGCCCGCTGTGGGCCTCCACCGGTGTCAAGGATCCCGCCCTCCCCGACACGCTCTACGTCACCGAGCTGGTCGCCAAGGGCGTTGTGAACACCATGCCCGAGAAGACTCTCGAGGCAACCTTCGACCACGGCGTCATCGGCGGCGACACGATCACCGCAGGCTACGAAGAGGCCCGCGACGTCTTCGTGGGCCTGGAGAAGGTCGGCGTCGACTTCGCCGATGTCACCCAGGTGCTCGAGGACGAGGGCGTGGCCAAGTTCATCGATTCCTGGCATGACCTGCTCACGCAGGTAGCAGAGGGTCTCAAGGCTCAGCGATGACTATCTCCATCCATGCCTCCGGTGCGGCCAAGGCCGCCATCGAAGACGTTGTTCCGCACCTCGTCGACGAACTCGTCGCCTCGCGCCTCACCGCCTTCGATTCGACCCTGTGGGGTGCAGATGCTCAAGAAGAGGCATCCAAGCGCCTGGGCTGGGTCGAGGCTGTCTCGCTTTCGCGCCCGCTCGTGGCCGAGATCGTCGCTCTGCGCGACGAGCTTCGCGCCGCGGGCGTGCGCCGCGTCGTGCTCGCGGGCATGGGTGGATCCTCTCTTGCACCCGAGGTCATCGCCCAGACCGCAGGTGTGCCGCTGACCATCCTCGATTCGACTGCCCCCGGCCAGGTGCTCGCGGCGCTGGATGAGAAGCTGGCCGAGACAGTCCTGGTCGTGTCGTCGAAGTCGGGCTCCACGATCGAGACCGACTCGCAGCGGCGCACCTTCGAGACGGCGTTCCGCGACATCGGCATCGACCCGGTCGGGCGGATCGTCGTCGTCACCGATCCCGGCTCTCCCCTGGACATCTCCGCACGCGAAGCCGGTTACCGGGTCTTCAATGCAGACCCGAACGTCGGCGGCCGCTACTCGGCACTCACAGCGTTCGGCCTCGTGCCCTCTGGACTCGCCGGCGTCGACATCGACGAGCTCCTCGACGAGGCCGAGGCGACGCTGCTGCAGGTGGCCATCGACCAGGCGGATAACCCCGCGCTTCGGCTGGGAGCGGCGATCGCCGCAACACAGCCGCGGCGTGACAAGCTCGGTCTCGTCACGGACGGCACCCACATCGTGGGGCTCCCGGACTGGATCGAGCAGCTGGTCGCGGAATCGACGGGAAAGAACGGCACCGGCATCCTGCCCGTCGTCCTCCTGCCCGTCTCGCCTGAGCTCGACGAGCTGCCGGTCGATCTACAGATCGTGCGCCTGGTCGATGACGCGAACCAGTTCCACCTCAGAGAACGCCACCAGGGCGAGATCCTCGTCAGCGGCTCGCTCGGAGCGAACTTCATCGTGTGGGAGTACGCCACGGCGATCGCTGGCCGACTGCTCGGCATCAACCCTTTCGACCAGCCCGATGTCGAATCCGCGAAGGTCGCCGCACGCGGTCTTCTCGACTCCCGCCCCGAGGCTGTCGCCCCGGCATTCGTCCAGAACGGAATCGAGGTGCGCGCATCGGATGCCGCACTCACCGAGTCGGGCGACATCGAAGCCGTCATGGATGCGCTGTGGGCTCGTCTTCCCGAAGACGGCTACGTTGCGATCCAGGCCTACGTGAATCGCATCGAGATTCCGCAGCTCCAGGGTCTGCGAGAGCTGGTCGCCGCTGATTGCGGACGACCGACGACGTTCGGCTGGGGCCCGCGCTTCCTGCATTCGACCGGCCAGTATCACAAGGGCGGACCGGAGCAGGGAGTCTTCCTGCAGATCCTCGAGCGCACCGACGTCGACCTCGAGATCCCCGGGCGTCCGTTCACCTATGGTCAGCTCATCCAGGCTCAGGCGATCGGCGACGCAGCAGTACTCGCGGAACACGGTCGCCCTGTCGTGACGTTGACCATTACGGACGACTCAGCTGACGTACTCACTCTTTTCGAAGCCGCCCAGAAATAATCCTTCCACCTGGAGCATCCCCCACCGATGACCGTTCCCGTATCACGCGGCCACAACCCGCTGCGCGACCCCGATGACCGCCGTCTCAATCGAATCGCAGGACCCAGTGCCCTGGTGATCTTCGGTGTGACCGGCGACTTGTCCCGCAAGAAGCTCATGCCGGCGGTCTACGACCTCGCCAACCGTGGCCTGTTGCCACCCGGGTTCGCGCTCGTCGGGTTCGCCCGGCGCGACTGGGAGGACCAAGACTTCGCGAAGGTGGTCTACGACGCCGTCAAAGAGCACGCCCGCACCGAGTTCCGCGAAGAGACCTGGCAGCAGCTCCTGCAGGGCATCCGTTTCGTCTCCGGCGAGTTCGACAACCCTGAGTCGTTCGCGAAGCTTCGCGAGACCGTCGAGAGGCTCGACGTCGAACGAGGCACGATGGGCAACCACGCCTATTACCTGTCGATTCCGCCGAAGTCCTTCCCGCTAGTTGCCAAGCAGCTCAAGGAATCCGGCCTGGTCGGCGACGACCGCGGTGACGACCAGTGGCGTCGCGTCGTGATCGAGAAGCCTTTCGGCAACGACCTCGAATCCGCACGTGCACTGAACGAGGCTCTCGAGGTGGCATTCCCTGCGGACTCGATCTTCCGCATCGACCACTATCTCGGTAAGGAGACGGTCCAGAACATCCTCGCGCTGCGCTTCGCGAATGCGCTGTATGAGCCGATCTGGAACCGCAACTTCGTCGACCATGTGCAGATCACGATGGCCGAGGACATCGGTGTCGGCGGACGGGCCGGATACTACGACGGTATCGGCGCCGCCCGCGACGTGATCCAGAACCACCTCCTCCAGCTGCTCGCACTCACGGCGATGGAAGAGCCCATCAGCCTCTCCGCCGAGAACCTGCGCGCAGAGAAGGAGAAGGTCCTCGCGGCGGTGAAGCTCCCAGAAGACCTGTCTCTTGCCACCGCCCGCGGGCAGTACGCAGGCGGCTGGCAGGGCGGTCAGCAGGTCGACGGCTTCCTTGAAGAAGACGGCATGAACCCGGCCTCGATCACCGAGACCTACGCGGCCATCAAGCTCGAGATCGCCAACCGTCGCTGGGCTGGTGTGCCGTTCTACCTGCGCAGCGGAAAGCGCCTCGGCAGGCGCGTCACCGAGATCGCTGTGGTGTTCAACCGGGCCCCCGAGCACCTGTTCGGACGCGGCAATGCCGCTGAGCTCGGCCAGAACGCACTGGTCATCCGCGTCCAGCCCGATGAGGGCGTCACGATCCGATTCGGTTCCAAGGTTCCTGGCACCGGCACGAACGTGCGCGACGTGACGATGGACTTCGGCTACGGCCACGCCTTCACCGAGGCCAGCCCAGAGGCATATGAACGCCTCATCCTTGACGTGCTGCTGGGAGACCCACCTCTGTTCCCCCGCCATGAAGAGGTCGAGCTCAGCTGGAAGATCCTCGACCCGGTAGAACAGTACTGGGCCGGCGAGGGCGGCCCTCTGGAGCAGTACGCCCCCGGTTCCTGGGGCCCGGAATCCGCTGACGCGCTTCTTGCCCGCGACGGACGAGTTTGGAGACGCCCGTGATCATCGATCTTCCCGACACCACCGTCAGCAAGGTTGCAAAGCAGCTCGTGAAGGTGCGTGAAGAGGGCGGCGCAGTCGCCCTCGGCCGCGTACTGACACTCGTCATCTCGGCGCGCAACGGCGTTGCAGAGGCGGCGATCGACGCGGCCAACGATGCGTCGCGCGAGCACCCGATGCGCGTCATCGTGGTGACCACAGGCGAAGGCGATGCGCACATCGATGCGCAGATCCGCATCGGCGGAGACGCCGGGGCGAGTGAGGTCATCGTGCTGAGGGCCTACGGCGACGCAGCGAGCAATGAGGAGAGCCTCATCACCGGGCTGCTGCTTCCCGACGCACCAGTTGTCGCATGGTGGCCCGATGAGGCTCCTTCCGATCCGGCATCTTCTCCGCTAGGAAAGATCGCGCAACGTCGTATCACCGATGCCGCGACCACACCCGATGTGCGCGATCGGCTCTCCCTCCGGGGGCGCACCCACGCACCTGGCGACACAGACCTGGCATGGACTCGACTCACGCACTGGCGTGAGCAGCTGGCCGCAGTTCTCGACCAGCCCCCGTTCGAGGCCGTGACTGCGGTCGACGTGCGAGGCGCTGCCGGATCGCCGTCCACCGCCCTGCTGGCAGCATGGCTGCAGCTGGCGCTGCAGGTGCCGGTTCGCTGGTCGTATGAGGACCCAGAGCTCTGGTCCGAGGGGATCAAGTCGGTGCGTCTCAGCCGTGCGAGCGGCGACATCCTGCTGGAGCGCACCGAGCCCGGCGTGGCGGTGCTCACCCAGCCCGACCAGCCCGATCATGACCTGGTGCTCCCGCGCCGCACACTGCGCGAGTGCCTTGCCGAGGAGCTGCGCCGGCTCGACCCCGATGTGCTCTACGGCCGTGTGATCACCGCGGGCTGGGAGCAGCTGGGGCCACCGGAGGCGGTAGCCTGAAGCGCATGGAAGCAGGATCCGCTGAAAAGCTCGTCGTCGTCGAGCCGACTCCGGCAGCAGTCGCTGCCCGAGTCGCCGACCGGTTCCTCACCAGGGTGAAGGCGCGCACTCGCAATGGTCGCATCGCCCATATCGCCCTCACCGGTGGGTCGATGGGACCGGCGGTGCTGCAGTCCGTGGCAGCGCATGCGAAGGTTGCGCAGATCGACTGGTCTCTGGTGCACTTCTGGTGGGGCGATGAGCGTTTCGTCGCCCGAGATGCTGCCGATCGAAACGCGTTGCAGTCGCGAAACGCGCTCTTGAACCACATCTCTGTTCCTGCCGAGAACGTGCATGAGGCCCCCGCGGCCGACAGCGGTCTGACCCTCGATGAGGCTGCCGCCGCATACGCGGCAGAACTCGCCCGGTTCGGCACGGAGGATGAGCCATGGCCGTCATTCGCGGTGTGCTTCCTCGGTGTCGGACCCGACGGTCATATCGCATCGCTCTTCCCCGATCGCACGGAAGTCACTGAAACGGATGCCTCGGTGCTGCCGGTGCGCGACTCTCCGAAGCCGCCATCGGAGCGGATAACCCTCACCCGGCCCGTCATCAACTCGTCGAAGCGCGTGTGGCTCGTACTCACCGGGGCAGACAAAGCCTCGGCGCTCGGGCTCGCGCTCGCGGGTGCGAGCTATACGAACGTGCCTGCGGCGGGTGCCAAGGGCCGCAAGCGCACGATCTTCTTCGTCGATGAGGCCGCAGCTGCTGAGGTCGCCGAGGACCTCATCGATCAGGCCTACTGACCGTTCTCGGGGCTCGTCGACGATCCCGGCGTCCCGTTGCTTCCGCGCGTGATCCCGAGATCCTGACTGTCGCTGAGCACCTGCGGGTGGTACCGGGCGAGTCCGACCACTCCCCATACCGCGACAGCCCCGATGACGACGAACGCCACCATCGCCCATGCGGGCGCTGCTGCGGCCTCGCCGAGCACGACGATGCCGATGATCACCGCGACGAGCGGGTCGACGACGGTGAGGCCGGCGATGACGAGGTCCGGTGGGCCCGAGCTGTAAGCGGTCTGCACGAAGTATGCGCCGACGATCGTCGCCGCGATGAGCGCGACCACGCAGACCAGGGTCAACCAGTCGAAGTTCTCGGCCTGCACGCGCTTGATGATCGCCTTCGCGAGGGTCGCGACGAATCCGTACAGGACGCCGGCGCCGATCACGTAGAACAGGGCCCGCATCCGGTGCCGCAGAATCAGCCAGCAGGCCCCGAGAACGACGATCACCAGTACCAGGGCCGCGAGAATGACAAAGAGGTTCTGGGTCGTCACGTCCTTCTCTGTGGCGAAGATGGCCGCGAGGAACACGAACAGGAAGATACCGCCAACGCAGGCGATGATCGACGTCACGGACTTCCTCGTCGGAGAGTGCCCCGACACACGCGCATTCAGGAGTGTGGTGATGACCAGAGCGATCGCCCCGAGAGGCTGCACCACGATCAGAGGAGCAACCGCGAGAGCCGCGAGCTGGAAGATGATCGCGAGGCCGAGCAGCAGCGTGCCGATCAGCCATGACGGCCGTGTGAGGAGCCCCTTGACCTGGCGTGCGCTGAGCCCCGTCGCACCGTTCGCACCGCTGAGTCGTTCGACTTTGGTGACGCCACGATGCTGATACTGCGCGCCGAACGACATGCAGACGGCGCCGGCGAGAGCGAGCGGAATGCCCAGAAGGAGGGCGGGGTTCTGGAAAGCCCCGACCAGCTGATCGCTGACTTCATCAACTGACATCCACACCTCGGGGCTCACACTAAAACCCTACCTGCCTATCCGCGGACAGTAGTGTTGTGGCGTGGCTGTTCTTCCGATTCGCATCATGGGCGATCCCGTCCTGCACTCCCCCGCATCCGAAGTCGATGAGATCACGGATGAGATCCGCCTGCTCGTCGGCGACATGTTCGAGACGATGGATGCCGCTCCAGGCGTCGGACTCGCGGCCCCGCAGGTAGGTGAACCGCTGAGGATATATACCTACGCGTACGTGGACGACGATGACCAGCCGTGGCGCGGCGTGATCATTAACCCGGTGCTGTGGATGTCGCCGCCCGAGCCTGGGTCTCCCGATCCCGACGAGGAGTCCGAGGGCTGCCTGTCCGTGCCGGGCGAAAGGTTCCCTCTTCGCCGGGCGGATCGCGTTCTGGTGACGGGGATCGACCTCGACGGCACAGCAGTGCGCATCGAGGTCGATGGCTGGCGCGCGCGGATCATGCAGCACGAGTTCGATCATCTCGACGGCATTCTGTACATTGACCGGCTCTCTGACAGCGACTGGAAGACCGTTCAGAAGATCGCGCGCAAGCGTGGCTGGGGACGGCCGGGCGCGCAATGGATGCCCGGTGTCGACGACCTGGAAGGCTGACCCCTGATGCACACGAAGCACCGAATCGCCATAGTGGGATCGGCTCTCGCGCTGAGCCTCGCACTGAGTGGCTGCAGCATGCTGGCGGCCATCACGGGTGACGGCAGCGATCCCCAGCGGAACGCAGATAACCAGGTCACTGAAGATGCGCGCATCGACATCTTCTCGCTGTCGGTGGGTGACTGCATCCCCGCGTTCGACTCGGCCGGCGACATCACTCAGATCGACGTGGTGCCGTGTGCAGATCCCCACAGCGACGAGGTGTTCTTCGAGTTCGAACTCACGACCGACCACCTGCCCGCCGAAGAGGAGATTCTGACCGAGATCGAAGCGCAGTGCGTACCGGCTTTCGCTGACTTCGTCGGCGTGGACTATTTCGAATCAGCCCTCGCACTCCGGTGGATAACTCCGACGGACGAGACCTGGACCCAGGCAAACGACCGCCTGATCCAGTGCATGATCTACGACCCGGACCCGGAGGACACGACCGGGATGACAGCGCTCGACGTGACCGGGTCATTCAAGGGCGCGGCGCGCTGAGCTCTCCCGCTCAATGAAGAAGGCCCCATCCACAGGATGGGGCCTTCTTCATGCTGCTCCCCGAGTTGGACTCGAACCAACAACCTGCCGGTTAACAGCCGGCTGCTCTGCCAATTGAGCTATCGGGGATTATGCTTCGTCGCCGAGGCAACTCCACAATCCTAGCAAACTCCCACGCCCCTCTGTGACATCGACGGGCCCGGTCGGGCGTGTCGTGCTGCCGGTCACCAGCCGGGCGAATCAGCTTGCGCGCCCGGCACCCACAGTAGGTCTTTGCCGACCCCTCTGGCCACCACGTGGCCGCCGCGCAGCATCAGCGTCTCCGCATCGAGTTCCCGGATGAAAGCCGCATCATTGGTCACCATCAGCGCGCCCATCCCCTCTTCCTTCCGGCGACGGGTGATCGCGTCGAACACCACCGGTCTCACTTCGAGGTCGAGATTGGCAAGCGGCTCGTCGGCGATGAGCACCTTCGGCTCCAGCACGAACGCTCGCGCAATGGCCACGCGCTGCCGCATTCCCGCGCTCAGCTCATAAGGGAACTTCGCCGCCGTTCCCAGCGGCAGGTGCATCTCATCGAGAAGTGTGGCGACGCGGATGGAGAGAGCTCTGCTGTTCACACGCTTCTCGCGAATGAAGATCGGCTCGGCGATGACCTCGCTCACAGTGAGCGTCGGAGGAAGATCGGCCCCGGCCGCCTGAGGAATGTACCCGGTCAGGTACGTGAGCTCGCGGTGACGGCGCCCGGGCTTTCGGATGTTCACACCGCACACTTCTGCATGTCCGCCCACCACGCGCACAGAGGGATCAGTCGATCCGGCAAGAGCCGCGACCAGAGTCGATTTTCCGGAGCCGGTAGGGCCTGCAACGCAGATGAGCTCTCCGGGGGGCAACGCGAATGTCACGCCGTCGACCGCGCGGGTGGGTGCGCTGTGCCCGATCCGATCGATGACGAGGTCGGAGCAGTCGATCACATTCGGAGAGTGAGGTCTACGTGACATTAGCCCATCCTCTCGTGCACCACCCGGGAGACCGCGTTACGACTCGGCGAAGCGCTGACGCTCGGCGTCGATGTCACGCAACCGCATGCGGAGCGCACGCCCACCATCGGAATCTGCCGGCACCCGCTGAATAGCACCGAGCAGTTCCTGTTTCTCTCGTGCGAGGCCACGCACGATCATGCGCCGCGAAAGATCCGCAGTCGATGCCACAGCTCCGGCCTCGTCTCTCGCGGGGAACGGACTCATCAGCAGCTCACCGGCCAACGACCGGTACGGCTCCCGGACGGTGTTCACGGCATCCATCGACCACCCCGTCCTGATGCGGTCAGGTGCGGCCGCAATGGCCTCGCGCACCGCCTCAAGAGCGGGATGCCGGAACGGTTCACCCAGGGCACGCGCAAGCATCTCCTGGTCCACCTGATGACCGTATTGGAGAGCCCCCATGAGCATTCCCCGCTCGAGCGCGATATCCGCGGTGCGGGGAAGACTTGCCAACGTCAGCTCCGGGGCAGCTGGCGCTGCGTCCGAAGACGGCGCCTTCGGCTGACCTGGATTCTGTGCACGGGCAGCGCCCGCACCGCGGGCGGCCCGCTCGACCTCGGTATGCACCTCGGTCGGATCCATGCCGAGACGCCTGGCCAGCACCCGCTCATACCCCGGCCGCAGCAGACGGTCGCGGATCTCTGCGACGATGGGCGCTGCGGCGCGCAACGCACCGACCTGCCCCTCGACGGTGGCGAGGTCGAAACTCGCGAGCTTGCGATCGATCGCGAACTCGAACATCGGGACTTTGGCGTCCATGAGGCCCCGCACTGCAGCATCGCCACGCTGCAGACGCAGATCGCACGGGTCGAGGCCGTTGGGTGCAACAGCGACGAAGGTCTGCGCGTTGAATCGATCGTCCTCGCTGAAGGCACGTAATGCCGCCTTCTGACCGGCTTCATCGCCATCGAAGGTGAACACGATCTCGCCCGAGCTGGAGTCATCGCCCATCACGCGGCGCAGCACCTTGATGTGTTCGGAGCCGAAAGCCGTGCCACACGTCGCGATCGCGGTGGTGACGCCGGCGAGGTGGCAGGCCATGACGTCGGTGTATCCCTCGACGACGACGACTCTGCGCGGGTCGCCGCGTGAGATGTCACGTTTGGCGAGATCGAGTCCGTACAGGACTTGAGCCTTCTTGTAAATGATCGTCTCGGGGGTGTTCAGGTACTTCGGCCCCTGGTCGTCGTCGTAGAGCTTGCGCGCACCGAATCCGATCGTCTGACCCGTGACATCTCGGATCGGCCAGACGAGTCGGCCGCGGAAGCGGTCGTACACGCCACGCTGCCCTTGAGAGACGAGGCCTGCCGCCAGGAGCTCGTCGCGAGTGAAGCCCTCTGCCGTGAGCGCCTTCATCATGCCCTCCCAGCCACGCGGCGCGTAACCGACGCCGAAGTGCGCAGCAGCGCCGGCGTCGAAGCCGCGTTCACCGAGGAAGCGCCGGGCGGTCTCTGCTTCTGCCGTCAGCAGCTGGGTGCGGAAGAACTCGGCCGCTGCGGTGTTCGCCGCGTAGAGGCGACTGCGACCGCTCGTCTCGGGGGCCGCGCCGCCGTCTTCGTAGTGCAGCGTGTAGCCGAGGCGACCGGCGAGCCGCTCGACCGCCTCGGTGAAGCTGACATGATCCATCGCCCGCAGGAACGAGTAGACGTCGCCTGATTCGCCGCACCCGAAGCAGTGGTAGAAACCGACCTGCGGCCGTACGTGAAAGCTCGGGCTCTTCTCATCGTGAAACGGGCAGAGACCCTTGAGGGAGCCGACTCCCGCAGACTTCAACGAGACGCGCTCGCCGACGATGTCACCGATGTTCGTGCGGGATTTGACCTCGTCGACGTCTGCCTGGCGGATGCGGGCCATCAGTGCACGCCTTCGGAGAGGCGCA
Organism: Microbacterium zouquanmingi; assembly: GCF_052266675.1. NCBI lineage: Bacteria > Bacillati > Actinomycetota > Actinomycetes > Micrococcales > Microbacteriaceae > Microbacterium > Microbacterium zouquanmingi. The sequence continues at coordinate 231,050 of NZ_JBQPRA010000004.1, read as the reverse complement.
CCGGACCGTGTGTCTGGGCCCGCGTGCCGGTACGGGCAGTGCGCGGAGTCCAGATGCCGACCTCGGCGGGGTCGACGTCGCCCACCAGTCGCCCGTGCCAGTCGAGTGCTGTCTGGTCGGTGAGACTTGCGATCTGGTCTACGACGACGCGCGCCCGCTCGGCATCCGTCTGTGCCGCAACGAAATCGGCCGCGAAGGCAGGCTCGAGCACGTCGGCGCCTGCGTTCCACAGCGCATCCGTTGACCACAGCGCGTCGGCGAGGCGCGTGAGCACCCGCCTCTGCTCCTTGTACACACCCTTGCGCGCATCGATCGTCACGATCGCCTGCCCCATGATCCCCTTGAGCACGGCGATCTCCGTCTCGACGACTCGCGGCACGACGACGTGCGCGTTGTAGCGAACCAGAGAGGACCCCGCGTACGCATCGCGGGTCGCCGTCACCGCTGCCCGTGCGAAACGACCGATGAGATCACTGGTGAGGTTCTTGAGACGGGCGAGATCCTGTCGCGATCGATCGAAGGACTTCAGCCACATCTCCTGGTTCGTGAGCCGGTACAGCGCATCGGCCAGCTCTTCACGAGTGAAGTCGTAACCCACCCACTGCTGGATGCGGCCGACGAGCGCGTGATGTTCGGCGGGATCGGAGAGCTGAGCGACGTCGAGGTAGCCGTTGACGATCGCGTCTTCGAAGTCGTGAACCGAGTAGCCGATGTCGTCGGAGAGATCCATGATCTCGGCTTCGATGCACCGCAGGCGTCCCGGCGCTCCCTCACGCATCCAGCGGAAGACCGGCTCGTCCTCGGGATACACGCCGAACTTCAGCCGCCCACCCGGGTCTGGCACGGGGTTGTCGACTGTCCAGGGGTATTTGCACGTGGCATCGAGACTTGCCCTGGTGAGGTTGAGGCCGACGGAATGACCGTCCGCGTCGAGAACCTTAGCTTCAAGGCGGGTGAGAATGCGCAATGACTGCGCGTTCCCTTCGAACCCTCCGATGGGCGCCGCCCAGTCGTTCAACGCGCGTTCGCCGTTGTGTCCGAACGGCGGGTGTCCGAGATCATGACTGAGGCAGGCGGTATCGACAACATCTGCCGAGACTCCGAGTGCGACCGCAAGCTCACGGCCGACCTGCGCGACTTCGAGCGAATGGGTCAGACGGTTGCGCGCGAAGTCCGCCGTGCTGGCGGGGCTGAGCACCTGCGTCTTCGCGGCAAGGCGTCGAAGCGCCGCAGAATGCAGCACGCGCGCACGATCACGCGCGAAGTCGTCGCGTTCTGATCGGTGAGCCTGGGTGAAGAATCGCTCGGCATCGCGCGGCTCGTATCCGTCGGCCCGAGCGCCCGTGTCGGACGCGATGTCAACCGCCACTGTTCTCGATCTCCGCTCCACGCAGCATCTCACCGGTATCGGCCGCGATCTCGCGCGACTCGAGCCACTTGTCCGGCAGCGCCGGACGCTTGGGACGGCCGGCGCGGCCGCGCTGTCCTTCAGCATCCGCACCGGGGTACGGAGCGTCATGATCGAGCTGCCCGAGCAATTCGTCGATGTGCGCGAGGCTCTGTGCGGTCGCAAGGCCGGTGCGGATATCGCTGCCTACCGGATAGCCCTTGAAATACCAGGCGACGTGCTTGCGGATGTCGCGGCATCCGTGATCCTCGTCCTCGAGGAAGTCGACCAGCAGTTCCGCATGCCGGCGGAAGGCATCGGCGACAAAACCGAGGGTGGCGTCGACCGAACGCGACGGCGCTCCGAACGCTGCGGCGAGGTCGCCGAACAGCCAGGGGCGACCGAGGCATCCTCGTCCGACGACGACGCCGTCGCAGTCCGTCTCGGCCATCATCCGCACAGCATCCTCAGCAGACCAGATGTCACCGTTTCCCAACACCGGGATGCTGGTGACGGCCTGCTTGAGCTCACCGATCGCGCTCCAGTCGGCGTGGCCGGAGTAGAACTCGCTGGCAGTTCGCGCATGCAGGGCCACAGCTGCGGCGCCGGCGTCTTCTGCCGCACGCCCCGCGTCGATGAAGGTGAGGTGATCCGCGTCGATGCCCTTGCGCATCTTGACCGTCAGTGGCAGGGGTCCCGCGGCCTTCACAGCCTGGTCGACGATGTCTGCAAACAGCTTCGTCTTCCATGGGAGGGCTGCTCCCCCACCCTTGCGGGTGACCTTGGGAACAGGGCAACCGAAGTTCAGATCGATGTGGTCTGCGTGATCTTCGGCGACGATGATGCGCACGGCCTCTGCGATCGTCTTCGGGTCGACGCCGTACAACTGGATCGAGCGCGGCGTCTCTGACTCGTGATGCTGGATCAGGCGCATCGTCGTGTCGTTATGTTCGACGAGCGCGCGCGAGGTGATCATCTCGCTGACGTAGAGTCCGGCTCCGTATTCGCGGCACAGACGACGGAAAGCGGTGTTCGTGATCCCTGCCATGGGCGCGAGAACGACCGGCACGTCGAGGTCGATCGGGCCGATGCGCAGTGCGCGGGCGGGTGCTGCGGCAATAGTCATCTCCTCTTCATTCTCCCATCCCCCAGCGCCCTGCGTCGCATCGGGACGTAGGGTGTGGATATGACTGATTCCCTCGTGCGCCGGATCCCGTTCACTGATGCCAGCGGAGCCCAGAAGACTCTCGATGACCTCGGCGCCGAGGTGGTTCTGGTCGTCAACGTGGCCTCCAAGTGCGGACTCACGCCGCAGTACGAACAGCTCGAAGAGCTTCAGCGCACCTACGGCGACCGCGGATTCAGCGTCGTGGGCTTTCCGTGCAACCAGTTCATGGGGCAGGAGCCAGGGTCACTCGAGCAGATCCAGGAGTTCTGCTCCGCCACGTACGGCGTGACGTTCCCGATCAATGACAAGGTCAAGGTGAACGGCCGCAGCGCGGTCGAGCTCTACAAAACCCTCAAGCAGACACCGGATGCCAGCGGAAAGGCGGGCCGCGTGGAGTGGAACTTCGAGAAGTTCCTCGTGCTGCCCGATGGAGAGATCAAGCGCTTCCGCCCGAAGCAGAAGCCCGACTCCCCCGAGATCGTCGAGGCGATCGAGAGCGCGCTGACTCACTAGGAGTCGTGCCGGAGCACAGCGCTGGGAAGCGAAGAAGGATCGACAGGCTGCTGACGACGGTCTGGGCGCGACGCTCACGTTCAACGCCGATGAGGTAACCGCCCGGTCGATCGTCGCACCGCTGCTCGCGTGCGATCGAGTTCGCTGGGACGCTCAACGGCATGAAGGCCTGGAAGAAGCTGCGCGAGCAGCTCATCACCGCAGCCAGCGACCGCGGGGTCGCTGTCATCGAAGGCAGCCGCCCGCTCGCTCGCACGGCAGAGACCAGCGCATCGGGCGCCTTGATCTGGCGGCCTGTCGCGTAATCAGTCCGAAACGCTCAGACCGAGGCGTTGGTGTCTTCGTCCTCGTCGGCCAGCTCTCCGCGCTTCGCCCATAGATCGCGCAGCACGCTCTCGAAGGTGGCCGGCGGCTGCGCACCGGAGATGCCGTACTGGCCGTCGATGACGAAGAACGGCACGCCCTGGATGCCGTAGGACCGCGCCTGTGCCTGGTCCTGGCGGACTGCCGGCAGGTACCTGTCGTTCTCGAGCGCGTCACGGGTGGCGTCGGCATCCAGCCCCACCTCGACCGCGAGCTCGACGAGGTCGTCGATGCGGCCGACGTGCTTGCCCTCAGTGAAGTATGCGGACATCAGCCGCTCCTCCATCTCGTGCTGCAGCCCCTCGGCCTTGGCATGGTGGAGCAGTTCGTGCGCCTTGACGGTGTTGGTGTGCTTGAGCAGGTCGAACCGGTACTCGAGACCGGCGTTCTTCGCGACGTCGGTGACGTTGTCGAGCATCTGCACCACCTGCTCGCGGGGCATTCCCTTGTGCCCGGCGAGGAAGTCGATCTCATCGCCGTCGAAGTCGACAGGAGTGTCGGGAGACAGCTCGAAGGAGTGGAAGGTGACATTCACCTGCGGGATGTCTTCCCCATCCCCTCCTGATCCCTGAGCCTGTCGAAGGGATGCGAGGCCCGCCTCGAGATTGCGCTTGCCGATGTAGCACCAGGGGCAGGCGATGTCGGACCAGATGTCGATGGAGATGGGTTCAGTCACAACCGGTGCAACCGACCGGCGGCGGCATGTATTCCGCGGATAGAATCTTCGGATGCTCTCCGCCGATGATCCGCTGCCAATCCACCCGCAGCGAGTGCTGATCGCCGGCGTCACCGGCTCGGGGAAGACGACACTCGCGGGACGCATCGCGACGCTGTGGAGTCTCGAGCACCACGAGATCGACGCCCTCCACCACGGCCCGAACTGGACGCCGCGCCCGGAGTTCCTCGACGACGTGCGCGCCTTCGCCGAAACCTCCCGCTGGGTCACCGAATGGCAGTACACCGGCAAGGGCACCAACGAGATCCTGCCGGTGCGAGCCGACCTTATGGTCTGGCTGGACTACCCATGGTCGCTGGTGCGACGCCGGTTGATCACTCGCACTTTGAATCGCCGGCTGTTCCGCACCCGATTGTGGAACGGTAACGTCGAGCCTGCCCTGTGGAGCCGCGATGCCTGGACCGGCGAAAACGACATCATGCGCTGGCAGACCGACACGCGTTTCAAATGGGACGATCGGATGCCGGAAATCATGACGCAGTTCCCGCACCTGACGATCGTGCGCCTCGCTCATCCGCGCGAGACGGAGCGCTGGCTGCGCGCTCAGGCCGTATCTGGCGCATCCACTGCGCCGCCGAAGCGCCGGTCCCGCGACAGGTAGATCTCGATCGCGCGCCAGAGCTCCTCGCGAGAGAAGTCCGGCCAGAGCGTGTCGAGGAAGACCATCTCGGCATACGCCGACTGCCACAGCAGGAAGTTCGAGGTGCGCTGCTCCCCCGATGAACGCAGGAACAGATCGACATCGGGCATATCCGGCACGTAGAGATTCCGACGGATCATCTTCTCGCTGATCGCGTTCGGCTTGAGCTTTCCGGCTGCAACTTCCGCGGCGAGTCTGCGCACGGCATCCACGAGTTCAACGCGCCCGCCATAGTTCACGCACATCGTGAGGGTCAGCACGTCGTTGGCCTCGGTGAGCTTCTCGGCATACTGCAGCTCTTTGATGACCGAGCCCCACAGGCGCGGCTTGCGACCAGCCCAACGCACGCGCACACCCCACTCGTTGAGCTGATCGCGGCGGCGGTGCAGCACGTCACGGTTGTACCCCATGAGAAAGCGCACCTCTTCGGGCGAACGCGCCCAGTTCTCCGTCGAGAACGCGTAGACCGACAGGTGCTTCACACCCGCTTGGATGGCACCCGCGACGACATCGAGCAGCACCTCTTCGCCTGCCTTGTGACCCTGGATGCGGGTGAGGCCCTGGCGATTTGCCCACCGGCCGTTCCCGTCCATGACGATCGCGACGTGCTCAGGCACCTTCGGGAACTTCGGCGGGTATACGCCGGTCCAGTCCAGCGACCGATAGGCGATGGCGTCTTTGTGCGTGTAGGGCTTCGGGGTCAACAGACTCCCTCTCGATCGGGGCCTGTGACATGGGCGAGCGAGCGGATTCCTCGCTCCAGGTGGAACTGCGTGTACGCCGAGACCAGACCTGAAGCGGCGGCGGTGTCCGAAGCTGCTGCCGCGTCCACGGCATCCCACTCACCGCGGATCAACGAACGAAGCAGAGCAATCGTCGACTCCGCCACGCGCGGGCTGCCCGCAGGTGCGCAGTTCACGCAGACCATCCCACCCAGCTGTACGACGAAGCTCCGGTGCGGCCCTGTCGCCGCGCATCGGGCGCAATCATCCAGTGACGGCGCCCATCCAGAAAGCGCCATCACTCTCAGCAGGTAGGAGTCCAGGATGCTGCGGGCAGCGTGCTCGCCTCGCGAGAGGGCTCGCAGTCCACCGACGAGCAGCAGATACTGCTGCGGCGTCGCCTCTGAGTCATTCAGACGATCCGCGGTCTCGACCATGGCGCTGGCAGAGGTGAACCGCTCATAATGCGCGGCGATCTCGCTGCCGTACGACCCGAGCGATTCCGCCTGCTGCACGATGTCGAGTGAGCGTCCTCGATAGAGCTGCACATCGGCCACCATGAACGGCTCGAGCCTCGAGCCGAACTTCGAGGAGGTACGGCGCACACCCTTCGCCACCGCACGGATCTTGCCGTTCCGGCGCGAGAGCATGGTGACGATGCGATCCGCCTCACCGAGCTTGTGGGTGCGCAGGATCACCGCTTCGTCTCGATAGGTGGGCACCCCTTGATTATCCCCCGTGCGAGAGAATGTCAGGGTGTTCCACGTGATGTTTCACAATCCCCTGATTCCGCCCAACACCGGCAATGCCATCCGCATGGTCGCCGCAACCGGCGCAGCCCTGCATCTGGTGGAGCCTCTCGGCTTCGACCTCAGCAACGCGCACCTGCGCCGCGCCGGGCTCGACTACCACGACCTTGCCAGGGTCTACGTGCACCCCGACTTCGATACCGCGGTCGACTTCGTCACTGTGCACGGCACCGGGCGCCTTTTCGCGTTCACCGGCCGGGCTGAACGTTCGTTCTCCGACGTTTCGTATGAGCAGGGCGACACGCTGCTGTTCGGCACCGAGACGACGGGACTCCCCGACGAGGTGCTGAACGACGCGCGCATCACCGATGCGGTGCGCATCCCGATGCTGGACCAGATCCGGTCGCTGAATCTCTCGAACTCCGCAGCCGTTGCGGCCTACGAGGGGTGGCGACAGCATGGCTACGCCACGATGCCTGAGCGGTGGCTCCCGCCGCAGGGGCTGATGCCGAGATGAGCAACGCCCCCTCGGCCGATGACCGAGGGGGCGTTGCTGCGTCAGCTGTCAGACCGTCGCGAGCTGCAGATCCCGCGTGCGGATCGCGCGGTTGACTCCGGAGACGATCGCCTTAAGCGATGCGGTCGAGATATCTCCATCGACGCCGACGCCCCACAGACGCTGGTCGTCGACCTGCAGCTCGACATAGGCCGCCGCCTGCGCGTCGCCGCCGGCGCTGAGAGCGTGCTCGACGTAGTCGTAGACGGTGATGTCGAAGCCCTGGCCGCGCAGCACCTCGACGAAGGCGGCGACAGGACCGTTGCCCTGTGCGGTGACGTCATGCTCTCCGTCGCCGTCGCGGAGCGTCACATCGAGCACGACTTCTCCCGACATGTCGCTGCGCGTCTGCGTGCCCAGCAGCTCGTACCGGCCCCACTTCGCGTCGTCGGCTTCGGCTGGCAGGTACTCGTCATTGAAGATCGACCAGATCTGGTCGCTGGTGACCTCGCCGCCCTCGGCATCGGTCATCGACTGCACGACACCCGAAAACTCGATCTGGAGCTTGCGCGGCAGATCGATCGCGTGGTCGGTCTTCAGCAGGTACGCGACGCCGCCCTTGCCCGACTGCGAATTCACACGGATGACCGCTTCATACGAGCGGCCAAGGTCCTTGGGGTCGATGGGCAGGTACGGAACCGCCCACTCGATCTCGTCGACGGTCTTGCCCTCCGCCTCGGCGCGGGCAGCCATCGCCTCGAAGCCCTTCTTGATGGCGTCCTGGTGCGATCCGCTGAACGCGGTGAAGACGAGGTCGCCGGCCCACGGGCTGCGCTCAGGCACCGGCAACTGGTTGCAGTACTCGACCGTGCGCTTGACCTGATCGATGTCACTGAAGTCGATCTGCGGGTCGATGCCCTGCGTGAACATGTTGATGCCCAGGGCCACGAGGTCGACGTTTCCGGTGCGCTCGCCGTTTCCGAAGAGGCATCCTTCGATGCGGTCAGCGCCTGCCATGTAGCCGAGTTCGGCGGCGGCGACAGCCGTGCCACGGTCGTTGTGCGGGTGCAGCGACAGGATGACGTTCTCGCGGTGCGCCAGGCGCCGGCTCATCCACTCGATCGAGTCCGCGTACACGTTCGGCGTCGCCATCTCGACGGTGGCCGGCAGGTTGATGATGACCTTGCGGTCGGGCGTCGGCTCGAAGATCTCGATGACCTGGTTGCACACCTCGAGCGCGTATTCCAGCTCGGTGCCGGTGTACGACTCGGGCGAGTACTCGTAGTACACCTCGGTGTCTGGCACCGTCTTCTCGTACTTCTTGCACAGACGTGCACCCTCGAGCGCGATATCGATGATGCCTTGCTTGTCAGAGCGGAACACCACCTCGCGCTGCAGCACGCTGGTGGAGTTGTACAGGTGCACGATCGCCTGCTTCGCACCCCTGATCGACTCATACGTGCGCTCGATCAGGTGTTCGCGCGCCTGGGTCAGCACCTGGATCGTGACGTCATCAGGAATGAGGTTCTCTTCGATCAGCTGACGGACGAAATCGAAGTCCGTCTGGCTGGCCGAGGGGAATCCGACCTCGATCTCCTTGTAGCCCATGCTGACGAGCAGCTCGAACATGACGCGCTTGCGCTCAGGCGACATCGGGTCGATGAGTGCCTGGTTGCCATCGCGAAGGTCGACGGCGCACCAGCGGGGTGCTTCAGTGATGCGCTTGGACGGCCACGTGCGGTCCGGGAGATCGACCGAGATCTGCTCGTGGAAGGGCCGATACTTGTGGATCGGCATCGAGGACGGGCGCTGGGAGTTCTGCATGGTGGGCTTCTTCTCTTCGTCAGATTTATCGGGCCAACACAAGCGCCGCGACGAGGAAGGCCCTGGCTTTAGGACTCGTCGCGGCTACTAAGAAGAAGCAGACCGCCGAATGGCATGCTCCGATAGTACTCCCCCGCGCCAGACATTCACCAAACCGCCTGCTCGGATCAAGGGATGAGCGCGATCTTCCCGCCGGGGTGCCCCTCCGCCAGGAAGCGGGTGGCCTCGACCGCATCTGCGAGCGGATAGGTGCGTGCGACGGGAACCTCCAGCAGTCCCTGCTCGGCCGAATCGACGAGATCACCACGGATGCTGTCGCGGAAGCGCGTGCTCTCAGGGAGCGCCCCGACGATCCAACGGAACCCGTCGCGTTCCGCGCGCGTCGGCGTCACGATCGTGACGATGCGACTGCGGTCGGCGACGAGCTCGAGCGAGGCATCGACTGCTTCATCGGTTCCCGCGGCATCGAGGGCCGCGCTGAAGTGTGCACCCGCCGCATCCCGAGCGCGCGAAGCGAGGCCGTCGCCGTACGCGATGGGGATGCCGCCGAAGCGCCGCACGTCATCGAAGCGCGCTTCGCTGGCAGTGCCGACCACGCAGATGCCCTGGCGCGCCGCCTGCTGCAGCACGCTCACGCCGACCGCGCCCGATGCACCGTGGAGGAGTACGGTATCCCCTGCCTTCGCATCGACGGCGGCGAGCATCTCGGCAGCGGTCGTGCCGACCAGGAGCAGGTTCGCCGCAGCCGCGTGCGTGAGCGTGGTCGGTTTGGCGAAGGCCTTCTCCGCAGGAATCGTGACCTCTGTGGAGTAGCCGCCGCTGACGCGGAACGCGACCACCTCTTCACCGATCTCAGCCGGTCCCGATCCGATGACGGTGTCTGCGCCGATGGCGACGATCTCGCCGGAGACCTCGTAGCCGATCGCCACGGGGAACTCCACGCCCTGGCGTGCGAGGTGCTTGCGATCAGCCGGATTCATCCCCGCCGCCCGCACCCGAACGGTGATCTCACCAGGACCCGGCGCCGGCACTTCGTACTCGACGAATACCCAGCTGTCCGGGGTGCCCGGCTCTGTTGCGATCCAGTGCTTCGCCATTGCGGCGCCTCTGTCTCAGAACCCGAGCCGGCCGAGCTGCTTGGGGTCGCGCTGCCACTCCTTGGCGACCTTCACGTGCAGACCGAGGAAGACCCTGGTGCCGAGAAGCTCTTCGATCCCGACACGCGCGCGCTTTCCGACATCCGCGAGGCGCGAGCCCTTTCGTCCGATGATGATCGCTTTCTGGCTGTCGCGCTCGACGACGATCTGAGCGTGCACGTCGGTGAGGTCAGTGCCCTCTCGCGGGGCGATATCATCAACGATCACGGCGATGGAGTGCGGCAGTTCATCGCGCACGCCCTCGAGCGCTGCTTCGCGAATCATCTCGGCGATGCGATCTTCGACGGACTCGTCGGTCACGACGCCCTCCGGATACAGCGCTGGCCCTTCCGGCATGAGCACCAGCATCTCGTCGGTGAGAACGTCGAGCTGCTCGCGTGTGAGCGCTGAGAGCGGAATGACTGCGGCCCAGTCCTCCCGCAGTGAATCGACCTCCAAGAGTCGCTCGGTGATCTGGTCGCGCGTGGCGACGTCAGTCTTGGTAACGATCGCGATCTTCTTGGCGCGGGAGTATCCATCCAGCGACGCGGCAATGCGACGGTCGCCGGGACCGACCTTCTCGGTTGCCGGCACGCAGAAGCCGATCACATCGACATCTCCCAGCACCTGCTCGACGAGATCGTTGAGCCGTTCGCCGAGCAGTGTCCGAGGCTTGTGGATACCAGGCGTGTCCACGATCACGAGCTGACCGGCTGGGCGATTCAGGATGCCGCGGATCGCGCGTCTGGTCGTCTGCGGCTTCTCACTGGTGATCGCGATCTTCTCGCCGACGAGCGCGTTCGTCAGCGTGGACTTGCCGACGTTGGGGCGTCCGACGAACGTCACGAACCCGCTTCGGGTGTTCTCAGTCATCTTCTGTCTCCTCTGCTGGTGCGGCAGCCCGCTCCACAAAAACTGTTGCGATGCCGCGTCCTCGACCGCGCGATGCGCCTCCGGTCAGTACGAGTCCATCGATGGTCGCGGTGACGCCCGGCTGCGGAACCTGGTCCACTGCCTTGCCCAGAAGACCGCCGATGGAGTCGACGTCTTCATCCTCGAGCTCGATGCCGAACAGATCGCCGACATCGTCCAGCGACAGTCTCGCGCTGACGCGGTACTGGTTCGGGCCGAGCTCCACGATCTCTGCCGCCGCGCGATCATACTCGTCGGAGATCTCACCGACCAGCTCTTCGATGAGATCCTCGAGGGTGACGAGACCGGAGATGCCACCGTGTTCGTCGATGACGAGGCAGACGTGCACGGCGTCGCGCTTCATCTGCTGAAGCAGGGTCTCCGCGCGCATGGATTCCGGCACGAACGTTGCTGGCCTGGCGATCGGGCGAATAGACGCCGTCCGCCATGCGGTGTCATCGCGATAAGCGAACTGGACGAGATCCTTAAGGTAGAGGACGCCCACCACATCATCCGCGTCGTCATCGACCACCGGCATCCGCGACACCCCACGCTGCAGGAACAGCGACATCGCCTCATCGGTGGTGGCCGCGGCATCCACGGTGACCAGGTCGGTGCGGGGCACCATGACGGCGCGCACGAACTGGTCTGTGAAATCGAAGACCGAGTGAATGAGGTCGCGATCGTCTTCTTCGATGAGGTCGTTGGATGCTGCCTCATCGACCATGCTCAGCAGCTGATCCTCGCTCGTGAACGAGCTGCGGCCGGCGCCAGGAGTCACCTTGTCACTCAGCACCACGAGCCCCTGGGCCACCGGCCCGAGAATGACCCGAAGACTGCGGATGATCGACGCCGTCCTGCGAATCATCGTCTCCGAACGCTGCCGTCCGAAAGTCCGGGGGCTGGCACCGACGAGGACGAACGTGATTCCCGTCATCAGTACCGCAGCGGCGAGCATCGCCCACCACACGTTCTCGAACATGATCGTGAACGCCGCGGTCACGAGCACCGCCGCGGTCACTTCGACGAGCACTCGGATGAAGGAGACAGCGTTCACGTGCGCGTCGAGGTCGTCCGCGATGCGACTGAGCGCGACAGAGTGGCGTCCTTCGAGTGCCATCTCATCGAGATCGGCGCGAGAGGTCACCCCGTATGCCGCATCTATGGCGGCCATGAGACCGCCGAACGCCACGAGCAGCACAGCGGCGATCAAGAAGAGGATCTCGGTCATCGGCTGCGTTCAGCGCGCGCGAAACCCGCAATGAGCTCCTTCTGCAGACCGAACATCTCACGCTCCTCGTCGGGCTCAGCATGGTCGAACCCGAGCAGGTGCAGAAGCCCGTGAGTCGTGAGAAGGATGAGTTCATCCATCAGCGTGTGGCCGGCTGTCTGGGCCTGGGCTTCCGCAACCTGCGGGCACAGCACGATGTCGCCGAGAAGGCCAGGAGCCGTCGGCCGGTCCTCCGTGCCTGGGCGCAGCTCGTCCATCGGGAAGCTCAGCACATCTGTGGGGCCGGGTTCGTCCATCCACTGAACGTGCAGAGCCTCCATGGCACCCTCGTCGACGAGGACGATCGCGACCTCAGCATCCGCACTGACGTGCAGCTGCGCGAGGTTGAAATCGGTGAGGCGCTGCAGAACCGTCTCATCGACCTCGATGGCCGACTCGTTGTTGATCTCGATCATGATGAGTGTCCTCGTCTGGGCTGGCGATCGCGGGGGCCGGGGCGCGGGGTCGCGCGCCGATCTGCGCGATTGGCGAATTCATGCGCCTGCTCACGTTCATGCCGTGCCGCGGTGCGCTGCTCGTCATACTCGCTGTACGCGTCGACGATTCGACCGACGAGCGAGTGGCGCACGACATCGTCACTGGTGAGCCTGCTGAAATGGATGTCATCGATCTCGTCGAGCACCCGTGTGACAAGGCGCAGGCCGGATGCTCCCTGCGGAAGATCGACCTGCGTGATGTCGCCGGTGACGACCATCTTCGTGCCGAACCCGAGGCGCGTCAGGAACATCTTCATCTGCTCGGGCGTGGTGTTCTGTGCTTCGTCGAGCACGACGAACGAGTCGTTGAGGGTGCGTCCGCGCATGTATGCGAGCGGGGCGACCTCGATCGTTCCCGTCGCCATCAGGCGAGGCACGATCTCCGGGTCCATCATCTCGTTCAGCGCGTCGTACAACGGACGCAGGTACGGATCGATCTTGTCGGTCAGTGTGCCTGGCAGGAAGCCGAGCCGTTCGCCTGCCTCCACCGCGGGACGGGTGAGGATGATGCGAGTGACTTCTTTGCGCTGCAGGGCCTGGACGGCCTTCGCCATCGCAAGGTAAGTCTTGCCGGTTCCTGCGGGACCGATTCCGAATACGATCGTGTTCTCTTCGATCGCGTCGACGTACTCCTTCTGGCCCGCCGTTTTCGGACGGATGACCTTGCCGCGCGTGGAGAGAATGGCCTCACCGAGCACCTCGCTCGGACGCGGCCCCGTCTCGTTGCGCATGAGCCTGGCCGATGTCTCGACGTCAGAAGGAACGAGGTCTGCACCCTCGCGGGTGATCGTGATCAGCTCATTGACCAGAGCCTTCGCCGCCGCGACGGGGCCCGGTTCTCCGCTGAGTGTGATCTCGTTGCCGCGCACATGAACCTCGACATCCGGATGCTGCTTCTCGAGCATGCGGAGCAGCCGGTCCTGTGGGCCGAGCAGTTGCACCATGGCGACGCCGTCGGCGTAGATGCGCTCTGCCACAGGCGGGGTGTTCGATTCGTCAGAAGCCAACGAGCTTGTTCTCCTCGAAATTGCCGAGCACGTGAGCGTGCACGTGGAAGACGGACTGCGCGGCGCTGGGTCCGTTGTTGAAGATCAGACGATACTCGCCGTTCGCGTGCTCGTCGGCGATCTGCTTCGCGACGGCGACCATGTCGGCCAAGAGCGCGGGGTCGCCTGCGGCGAGCTCCGTCACATCGCGATACTGCTCAGTCTTCGGAATGACGAGCATGTGCAGCGGAGCCTGCGGGTTGATGTCGCGGATCGCGAAGACCTTTTCGGTCTCGACCACGATGTCCCCGGGAATCTCTCCACTGAGGATGCGCGTGAAGATCGATGGTTCGCTCATGTGCTCATTCTATGCGGCGCCCTCACCAGCGGCCCAGAGCCACCGACAGCACGGCGATCGCGGCGGGCCCGGCTGTGGAGGTGCGAAGCACCGTTTCTCCCAGACGCACGCGCTCAGCGCCGGCTACTCCCAGCTTCGTGAGCTCCTCAGGGCTGATCCCGCCCTCTGGCCCCACGACGAGAACGATGTCCTGCTGCGCGTCGGGGGCGACGGTGATCTCCGAGAGCCGTACCGTCGCGGTCGGATCGAGCACGAGCATCCTGGTTTGTCCTGCGAACTCTGCCAGCTGCCCTGTCGTGAGCGGCTCGGTGACGCCCGGCACCCACGAACGATGCGCCTGCTTCGCCGCCTCGCGCACGATCGTCGCCCAGCGCTCTCGGCCCTTGGCGGCTTTCGAGCCCTCCCAGCGCGAAATGCTGCGCGAGGCCTGCCACGGAATCACCTCATCGACCCCGAGTTCGCAGGCCGCCTGCACGGCGAGCTCGTCACGATCGCCCTTGGCAAGCGCCTGCACGAGGATGAGGCGCACGGCCGGAGCATCCACAACGGCACGCGCGGTGATGGTGACATCCACGCGGGATGCCGACACATCCCGCACCGTGCCCTCGAGCCATCTGCCGCGGCCGTCTCCGATGGTCACCGACTCGCCCACGCGCACGCGGCGGACCACGGCTGCGTGCTTGGCCTCCGCACCCGATAGCGAGACGGTATCGCCGATGCCGGCATCGGACGATCCGTCTACGAGAAAGTGCAGTGCCATATCAGTGCCGGAATCGGTCGCGCAGCTTGGAGAACAGCCCCTGCTGGAACTGCGCCAGCTGCGGATCAGGCGACTTCTGCTTCTTGGCGAAGTCCTCGATGAGCGCGCGCTGCGCGGAGTCGAGCTTCGTGGGCGTCACGACCTGCACCCCCACGCGAAGATCTCCGCGCTGGTTGCCCCGCAGAGGAGTGATCCCGCGACCCTTGATGGTCAGTACGTCGCCGGACTGCACGCCGGGTCGGATCTCCAGATCGACCTTGCCGTCGAGTCCGTCGATCGAGGTCTCGGTGCCGAGGATGGCATCGGCCATCGACACCTCGAGCGTTGCCAGCAGATCGTCGCCGTCGCGGCTGAACGCCGCGTGAGGAGAGACCGTGACCTCGATGTACAGGTCGCCGTTCGGGCCACCGGCCTGACCGACCTCGCCCGATCCGGGCAGCTGCAGACGCAGTCCCGTCTCGACGCCGGCCGGAATGTCCAGTGCAACAGTCCGACGCGAGCGCACGCGCCCCTGTCCGCTGCACGTTCCGCACGGGTGCGGGATGACTGTGCCGTAGCCCTGGCAGCTTCCGCACGGCGCAGAGGTCACGACATTGCCGAGCAGGCTCCGCACCTGGCGCTGCACGTGGCCGGTGCCATGGCAGATGTCGCACGTGACAGGCTGCGTACCCGGTTGCGTGCACGAACCCTGGCAGGTCTCGCAGAGCACGGCGGTGTCGACCTCGATGTCACGGTGCGCGCCGAAGATGACGTCGCCGAGATCGAGGGTGACACGCACGAGCGCGTCTTGGCCGCGTTCTTTGCGTGAGCGGGGGCGACCACCGCGGCCGCCGCCCTGCGATGCTCCGAAGAAGGTCTCGAAGATGTCGCCGAAGCCACCGAACCCGCCGAAGTCGCCGCCGCTTGCGCTGTCTCCGCCGCCCATGTCGTAGCGTCGCCGGGAATCGTCGTCGCTGAGTACGTCATAGGCATGCGTGACGAGCTTGAACCGCTCGGCCGCATCCTCCCCCGGGTTCACATCGGGGTGCAGCTGACGTGCCAGCTTTCGGTACGCCTTCTTGATCTCGTCCGTCGATGCGTCCCGTGACACTCCGAGAACCTCATAGTGGTCCGCCACAATCACCTTCCTGCGTCTGCGTGCTGTTGTCGCGCGCCGCTCAGCGGCCCGCTTCGTCTTCGTCGAGCAGCCGCGACAGATAGCGGGCTACCGCCCGTGCCGCCGCGAGATTGCTCGGATAGTCCATCCGCGTCGGCCCCATGACGCCGACGCGCGCCGTTCCACCCGGTGCCAGGTAGTTGCTCGCCACGATCGATGCCTCCGGAAGCCCGAACGGCTCGTTCTCTGCGCCGATGCTGGCTGCGAGGCCGTGTTCGTCTGGCACCATCTCGCTCATAAGACGCAGCAGCGTCACCTGTTCCTCGATCGCCTCGAGGAGTGGGTGAATGCTGCCGCGGAAGTCCTGTTCACGACGAGCGAGAGTCGCAGCCCCTGCCATGACCAGCTTCTCCTGACGGAACTCCGCCAGCTCTTCGCCGATGATGACGGCCAGCTGCTGGAGCGCCTTGTCGGTGTTCGCCCCCGTGCTGTCGCTGAGGAGCGTCTGCACCCTGTCCGTCGCCTCGCGAACCGTCTGTCCGGTGAGCAGCGCGGAAAGCCGTGCGCGCAGCACTGCGACGTCGGAATCGTCGAGATCGACGGGCAGTCCGGCGATCCGTTGCGATACGCCGCCGGCATCGGTGACGAGCACGACGAGAAGCCGATTGGGTGCAAGCGGCACCAGTTCGATGTGCGTCAGGTGGGCGCGGGCGAAAGAGGGGTACTGCGCGAGTGCGACCTGGCCGGTGAGCTGAGTGAGCACCCGCACGGTGCGAGCCATCAGGTCATCGAGATCGGCAGGCTCCGTCAGGAACGACTCGATCGCACCGCGCTGGGCGCCCGAAAGCGGACGCAGCTGGGCGAGGTGGTTGACGAAGACGCGGTAGCCCTTGTCGGTGGGGACTCGACCCGATGACGTGTGCGGTGCAGCGATGAGCTCTTCATCTTCGAGGAGTGCCATGTCATTGCGGATCGTCGCCGCCGAGACTCCGAAAGAGTGACGATCAACGATCGATCTGCTGCCGACGGGCTCATGGGTCTCGACATAGTCCTGCACGATCGCACGGAGCACCTGAAGTCCACGTTCACTGACCATCATGCGCTCCTCTCTGCTGGCACTCACACGCTAAGAGTGCCAATTCTACCCGTTCGGCTAGTCAGTCAGCTCGCGTACAACGGCATCGGCGAGCAGACGGCCCTTGAGAGTCAGCCGGATCCGGCCAGCGAAAGCGCTTGCCGCGTCGACGAGACCATCAGCGATGAGTCCTGCCACACCCGCCCGGTTGCCCTCTGGGAGGTCGGAGATGGCCATGCCATCTGAAAGCCTTGTTTCCAGAAGCACGCGTTCGAGAAGATGCGATCGCCGATCGGGGCGCTCGGTTCCTGCCGCGGGAGATTCGGATGCCGCGAGCCGCTGCGCGTACGCCGCCGGATGCTTCACATTCCACCAGCGCAGTCCTGCGACGTGGCTGTGGGCGCCGGGGCCGAAGCCCCACCAGTCGTTCCCCCGCCAGTACGCGAGGTTGTGCCGGGATCGATTGTCCGATTCGTTCCCTGAGCCCGTCGAAGGGCGCGCCCAGTTGCTCACTTCGTACCAGTCGAACCCCGCATCGGCGAGCCGCGCATCGACGAGCTCGTACATATCTGCCTGGAGATCGTCGTCCGGTGTGGCGACCTCGCCCCGGCGGATCTGCCGCGCGAGCTTCGTGCCGTCTTCGATGATCAGTGCATAGGCGGAGATGTGGTCGGAGTCCAGCGCGATGGCCGCGTCGAGCGAAGCTTCCCAATCGGCGAGCGACTCCCCGGGTGCGCCGTAGATCAGATCGACGCTGACCGCGAGTCCAGCATCCTTTGCAGCATCCACAGCAGTGCGCACGTTCTCTGGCTGATGAGTGCGGTCAAGGGCGGCAAGCACGTGCGGAACCGCAGACTGCATTCCGATCGAGAGCCTGGTCACCCCGGCATCCACCAGGGTGCGCACCACGTCGGGCGTCACGGTGTCGGGGTTCGCTTCTACGGTCACCTCAGCGCCGTCTGCGATTCCGAAGGCGGATACCGCGGCATCCAGCATCTTCGCGAGGTCCCCGGCTGGGAGCAGCGTCGGAGTCCCCCCGCCGAAGAAGACCGTGTCCATCGGACGCAGTGCGCCCGCCTCTGCAAGGACACGGCGTGCCAGCGAGATCTCCGTCAAGAGAGTGTCGGCGTACTCATCCTGCCGGGCGCCGCGCAGCTCACCCGACGTATAGGTGTTGAAGTCGCAGTATCCGCAGCGGACGCGGCAGAACGGCACATGCAGATATGCCGAGAACGGCACGTTCAGATCAATAGGCAGGTCTGCAGGCAGGCGGCCGTCGACGGGGGCTGGATCACCGATCGGAAGAGGACCCGCCATCAGAGCGGCGTCGCATACAGCGGCGAGATCGCACGCAGGTAGCGGGCGAAGAGCTCTTTGCGGCGCCGTTTCACAAGACCAGGAATGAAGCGGTAGAGCACGGAGTTGGGAGCGTCGAACGCTCGCACCGTGAACCAGACCTCGTCGGTCTCCTCATGCCAGTCGATCTGGAACAGCTCCTCGCCGCTGACTACAGAGCCATCGACGGTGCCGAGCACCAGGCTGATACACCGCGGGTCCTCGGTGGCCGAGATCACGCGCAGCTGCGCGTCTGCGCTCATGCCGGCGACGCGTCCGTGCAGCCGGAGAGTCATCCCGGGGCCCGCGAACGGGGTACCCTCAGCGTCGAATCGCTGCTCGATTTCGCGCTTCACCGGCGCGACAGGGTTTCCTTCAGCGTCAAAGCTCACACCGGCGTATGCCGGCCCGGATGCAGGGCGCACATCCTCGACGCTCAGACCCGCTGCACGTTGCGCGGTCCATGACAGGAGCGAATCTCCCGCAGTGCGGAAGCGCTCCTCGCCGCTGCCCAGGCGCCAGCTCGCCTCAGCCGGGATGCTTCGCTCCGGTGGATACTGCATGAGATCGGGCGCATGGGTTGCTCCCACGGCCGCATAGTCCACCGTGCCGTCTCGGAAAGTCCCGCGCCGCATGAGATCCAGACTACTTGTGTTACCTGAAGGAATCCCGCCGTCGGGGTCCGTTACTTCTTGTCCTTGGTCTCGACGTCGCCGGAGAGCGCAGCGATGAACGCCTCCTGCGGAACCTCGACGCGGCCCACCATCTTCATGCGCTTCTTGCCCTCCTTCTGCTTCTCGAGCAGTTTGCGCTTACGGCTGATGTCACCGCCGTAGCACTTGGCGAGCACGTCCTTGCGCAGGGCGCGGATCGTCTCGCGGGCAATGATCCTGGCACCGATGGCCGCCTGGATCGGAACCTCGAAGTTCTGACGAGGGATGAGCTTGCGAAGCCGCTCAGTCATGAGCGTGCCGTATGCATATGCCTTCTCCCGGTGGACGATGGCACTGAATGCGTCGACCTTGTCACCCTGCAGCAGCACGTCGACCTTCACCAGGTCTGCGGTCTGCTGCCCCGCGGGCTCGTAGTCGAGGCTCGCGTAGCCCTGCGTCTTGGACTTGAGGTGATCGAAGAAGTCGAACACGATCTCACCCAGCGGCATCATGTAACGGAGCTCGACGCGCTCTTCACTGAAGTACTCCATGCCCAGGAGCGCCCCGCGACGAGACTGGCATAGCTCCATCACGGTTCCGACGTAGTCCTTGGGCAGCAGGATCGCTGTCTTCACCATCGGCTCGGCGACGGAGGCGACTCGGCCATCAGGGTACTCGCTCGGGTTGGTGACGACGACGGTCTCACCGGTGTCTGTGGTGACTTCGTAGATCACGCTGGGAGCGGTGGTAATCAGATCGAGCCCGAACTCGCGGCTGAGGCGCTCCGTGATGATCTCGAGGTGCAGAAGACCCAGGAACCCACAACGGAATCCGAATCCGAGAGCGACCGAGGTCTCCGGCTCGTACTGCAGCGACGCATCCGACAGCTTGAGCTTGTCGAGCGCCTCGCGCAGGTCACCGTAGTCGCTGCCGTCGATCGGGTAGACGCCGGAGAAGACCATCGGCTTCGGGTCGGTGTAGCCGGCCAGGGCTTCGGTCGCCGGAGCGCGCGAGGTCGTGACCGTGTCGCCGACCTTGGACTGGCGCACGTCCTTCACGCCGGTGATCAGGTAGCCGACCTCGCCAACACCGAGTCCCTTCGAGGGGATCGGCTCAGGACTCGATACGCCGATCTCGAGCAGTTCGTGGTTGGCGTTGGTCGACATCATCTGGATCCGCTCTCGCGGCGAGAGGTTGCCATCGATCATTCGGACGTAGGTGACAACGCCTCGGTAGGAGTCGTACACCGAGTCGAAGATCATGGCTCGGGCCGGAGCATCCGCGTTTCCCACCGGAGCCGGGATGTCAGCGACGATGCGGTCGAGCAGCTCTTCTACGCCCTGTCCGGTCTTGCCGGAAACGCGCAGTACGTCCTCGGGCTTGCCCCCGATGAGGTCGGCAAGCTCCTTGGCGAATCGATCGGGGTCTGCGGCAGGGAGGTCGATCTTGTTCAGCACCGGGATGATGTGCAGATCGTTCTCGAGCGCGAGGTAGAGGTTCGCAAGAGTCTGCGCCTCGATGCCCTGCGCTGCGTCGACCAGCAGAATGGCACCCTCGCAGGCCGCAAGAGAACGCGAAACCTCGTAGGTGAAGTCGACGTGACCGGGCGTATCGATCATATTCAGCGCGAAGGTCTCGTCCTGCCCTGCCCACGGCATCCGCACTGCCTGGCTCTTGATCGTGATGCCCCGCTCGCGCTCGATATCCATACGGTCGAGGTACTGCGCGCGCATGTCGCGATCCGACACCACACCGGTGATCTGGAGCATGCGGTCCGCGAGGGTCGACTTGCCGTGATCGATGTGAGCGATGATGCAGAAGTTTCGGATCTGCGAGGGCGGCGTCGCGGCAGGCGAGAGCGGAGTGAGAGCGCGTGGTGACATGTCCTCGACAGTCTACGTGAGGGGCTCCCAATGCTCGATTCGCGTGCTTCTGATGTTCAATCGGGCAATTGCGGTGATAGTCTCGCGAGGTTGCTCTGTACAACTCGATGACATTGAGTTTCAGCTGCAGCCCGACTCCGTACCAGTCGTATCGGTCGATCCCGAGCGCGCCTGCAAAGAGAAAGACACCATCTTGATCAAGTATCTCCTGCGCCGCACCCTCGGCTGGCTGATGATGATCGTGATCGCCACAAACATCACGTTCTTCCTCGCCTGGGGCTTCCTCAACCCGAGGAACAATTTCGTCGGTCGACGACCTCCGCTCAGTGAAGAGCAGATCGTCAACCTCCTCGAACCACGCAACCTCAGTGACACTGTGCCGATCTGGGAGAGGTGGTGGAACTGGTTCAGCTCGATCCTGTTCCGCTGGGACTGGGGCGTGAGCCCCACCGGAGGATCAGTCAACGAGCAGATCGGCTACCGCATGTGGGTCAGCGCCGAGCTCGTGCTCGGAGCCACGGTCCTCATGACCGTGCTCGGCATCGCACTCGGTGTGTACACCGCGTCGCGCCAGTACAAGCTCGCCGACCGCATCGGCCAGGCGACGTCGATCATCACGATGAACATCAACATCATCGTCGCGGCCCTCGGCATCGTGCTGCTCGCGATCGGCCTGAACAATCTCGTCGGCACCCGCATTTTCTACGTCACCGGAGCCTCCAGCAAGGGTGTCGAAGGCTTCTTCCCGGTGCTGATAGACAAGTTGCAGCATCTGACCCTGCCGACGATCGCGCTGGTGATCGTCGGATACGCGGGCACGCACTTCCTGCAGCGCTCACTGCTGCTCGACAACATCAACGCCGACTACGTGCGCACCGCTCGCGCCAAGGGCCTCACCAAGCAGCAGGCCATTCGCAAGCACGCACTGCGCACCTCGCTCATCCCTGTCGCGACCCAGGTTGCCTTCAGCATCCCCGGGGTGTTCACCGGCGCGATCCTGACCGAGATCATCTTCGCCTGGAACGGTATGGGCAAGTACTTCCTCGAGACCATCAACAAGAGCGACATCAACGGCGTCGTCGCCACCGCGGCCTTCGCCGGACTTCTTACCGCGATCGGGGCGATCCTCTCCGATGTCGCGGTCGTTGCCCTCGACCCGAGAGTGCGGGTGAGCTGACCATGAGCGACATGATCGACCCCACAGTGCACGCCCCCACCGATTCGGTGCTCGCTGAGACCACCAGCAAGCCCATGTCGAAATGGACGCTCTACTCGCGGCGCTTCATGCGCAACAAGCCCGCCGTCGCCGGCATCGTGATCTTCGTTCTGCTCGTGTTGTTCGCGATCATCGGACCGCTGATCGGGCGTTACGATCACATCGAACTCGACTTCCTGAACCTCGGCACCGGCCCATCCGCCGACCACTGGTTCGGAACGACAGCAGCAGGCAACGACACGTTCGCCCAGGTGGCGCTCGGCACCCAACGTTCGCTGATGATCGCCGTGACTGTCTCGGTCGGCGTCACGATCCTCTCGGCCATCATCGGCACGGCAGCTGCCTACTTCGGCGGGTGGACAGAGAAGATCACCCTCACCGTCATCCACTTCATGATGGTGATCCCCAGCTTCCTCATCCTTTCGCTGATGTCGAACCGCGCAGGCGGAAACTGGCTGGTCATCTCGTTGATCATGGTGTTCGTCGTCGGCTGGTACTTCCCGGCACGCGTGGTCTGGACAACGGCCCTTTCACTGCGTGAGCGTGAGTACGTGCATGCGGCGCGCTACATGGGCGTCTCCGGAATGCGCATCGTGATGCGCCATCTGCTGCCCAACATCGGCTCTCTCCTGGTGATCAACTTCACGCTGGGAATCGTCAGCGCGGTCATGGCAGAGACGGGACTGTCCTTCATCGGCTTCGGCGTGAAGATCCCGGATGTCTCGCTCGGATCCCTCATCGGTACCGGCGCCAACACCATCACCAGCGCACCGTGGCTGTTCTACTTCCCCGCGGCGGCACTGACGCTGCTCACCGTCTCGATGGCCCTGGTCTCAGACGGTCTGCGCGATGCCCTCGATCCGACTTCGGCGGCAGGAGGCCGCGCATGAGCGCCATCATCTCGGTCCGCGACCTCAAGGTCAGCTTCGCCTCAGAGGCAGGACGCGTGGATGCCGTCCGCGGCGTCTCCTTCGATCTGGAAGCCGGCAAGACGCTCGGCATCGTCGGTGAATCCGGCTCCGGAAAGTCGGTCACCTCGCTTGCGATCATGGGGCTTCTCGATGAGAACGCCAAGGTCACCGGCTCGATCATGTACGACGGGCAGGAGCTGCTCGGCAAGACAGACAAGCAGATGTCCGTCATTCGCGGCAATGGCCTCGCGATGATCTTCCAGGATCCGCTGACCTCGCTGACCCCGGTGTTCACGATCGGCGATCAACTGATCGAGGCGCTGACGGTGCACCGCGGTCTGTCCAAGAAGCAGGCGTGGGATCGCTCGGTCGAGCTGCTGCGTCTGGTCGGTATCCCCCAACCGGAGAAGCGTATGAAGGGCTTCCCGCACGAGTTCTCCGGCGGCATGCGCCAGCGCGTGGTGATCGCCATTGCGATGGCGAACAACCCGAAGCTCATCATCGCCGACGAGCCGACGACTGCTCTGGATGTCACCATCCAGGCGCAGATCCTCGATCTGATCGAGAAGGCTCAGGACGAGACGGGGGCTGCAACCATCATGATCACTCACGACATGGGCGTTGTGGCGCGCATGGCCGATGACGTCATGGTGATGTATGCGGGCAAGCCGATCGAGCATGCCCCTGTCGGCGAGCTCTTCCACCACACG
This sequence comes from Microbacterium zouquanmingi, assembly GCF_052266675.1. Classification (NCBI taxonomy): domain Bacteria; kingdom Bacillati; phylum Actinomycetota; class Actinomycetes; order Micrococcales; family Microbacteriaceae; genus Microbacterium; species Microbacterium zouquanmingi. The sequence goes on along the minus strand of NZ_JBQPRA010000004.1, from coordinate 207,654 downwards.
CGGATGCCGTACTCGATCGGACTTCTCGGTGCGATCCCGCGCGTGGACAAGGCCGAGAAGGAACCACTCGTTCCGATCAAGGGAAACCCTCCCCTGCTGATCAACCTGCCGGACGCCTGCCCGTTCGCTGATCGCTGCCCGATCGTGATCGATGCCTGTCGCACCCGTGAGCCCGACCTCATGGAGGTCGCGACCGGTACCGGAGCCTCGCACCAGGTCGCCTGCATCCGTGCAAACGAGATCGAAGACGGCGGACAGCTCGGCGGGCTGCCGGTCTACCCCATCCGCGAGGTTCCCGAGAGCGTCCTGACGCGCACACCGCGTGAGGAGCGCCCTGTCACTCTTGACGTGCGCAACCTGAACAAGACGTTCTCGCTCATGAAGGGCGCCTTCATCAAGCGCAGGGTCGGCGAAGTCCACGCCGTCAAGAACGTCACGTTCGACGTGCGCGAGGGCGAGACGATGGCCATCGTCGGTGAGTCCGGTTCTGGAAAGACCACAACGCTCCTGCAGATCATGGACCTCGTCAAGCAGCAAGACGGCGACATCATCATCAACGGCACCAGTGTCAACGACATCACCAGCCGCAAGATCGAGCGACAGGTGCGTCGCGACATCCAGATCGTCTTCCAGGACCCGATGGGTGCGCTCGACCCGCGCATGACGGTCGCGGACGTCATCGCCGAACCGCTGCGTGCCATCGGAACGCCGAAGGACGAAGTGCACCGTCGCGTCAAAGAGCTGATGGACCTCGTAGGACTCAACCCGGCACACGTCGATCGCTTCCCCGGCGCGTTCTCGGGTGGCCAGCGCCAGCGCATCGGCATCGCCCGTGCACTGTCGACCAACCCGAAGATCATCGTGCTCGATGAGCCGGTCTCCGCACTCGACGTGTCGATCCAGGCCGGTGTCATCAACCTGCTCGACGAGCTGAAGGCGAAGCTCGACCTGTCCTACCTGTTCGTGGCGCACGATCTCTCGGTCATTCGGCACATCGCAGATCGCGTCGCGGTCATGTATCTCGGCGATTTCGTCGAGCACGGTGACGTGCAGGAGATCTTCGAGAATCCGAAGCATCCCTATACGAAGGCGTTGCTCTCGGCGATTCCCGTACCAGATCCCGACATCGAGCGCAGCCGCGAGCGACTCATCTTCAACCCCGAGACCATGCAGGCGGAGCCTGTCGTCCGTTGAATTGTTAACGGCCGGTAACGCTCGGTCACCGTCCGATAACAGTTAAGGGCGATTCACTGTGCTCACAGTGAATTCGGCCACCGTGCGAACTATTCTCGCCTTATGACACGCCGAAAGGCGAAAGGAGCACCATGAAGCAGCACAAGCTGATGGGGGCGCTCGCGTTCAGCGGAGCCCTCGCACTCGCCCTTGCGGGCTGTGCAGCTGACACCGGCAGCAACGGTGACAGCGGCAACACGCCCGTCGAGACGAAAGCCTCGGACTACAACCCGCAGCCTCGCGAGAACCTGAAGACGGGCGGGGAAGCCCGCTTCGCGATCAACGAGATCCCAGAGCAGCTGAACGCCTTCAACGGAGATGGTTCTGCCGACACTGCCCGCATCGCCGCGTGGTACATGCCGCAGATCCTGCTGCAGAAGGATGACGGCACCCCGTACAAGAACGACGCGTACCTCGACGAGTGGAAGATCGACACGGTCGACGGCAACACCCAGATCACCTTCACCTTCACGGATGAGGCGCACTGGAACGACGGCTCCCAGATGGACTGGACCGCCATCGAGGCGACGTGGAAGGCCAACAACGGCACGAACGAAGAGTTCAACCCGAATGCGACCGACGGCTACAAGAACATCGCCTCGGTTGAGCAGGGAGACACCGCGAAGACCGCGATCGTCACGTTCGACGGCGAGTTCGCCTGGCCGGAGATGCCGTTCCTCACGGGCATCATCCACCCCGCACTGAACGACCCGGCGACCTTCAACGAGGCGATGATCGGCGACCCGCACGCTGAGTGGGGCGCAGGCCCGTACATGATCGACGAGTTCGACGCCAACGCCGGCTACGTCTCGTTCGTGCCCAACCCCGAGTGGTGGGGCAACGAGCCGCTGCTCGACAAGGTCTCCTTCACCGCACTCGAGGCTTCGGCTGCCATGAACGCGTTCAAGGCTGACGAGATCGACATGGTCGGTGTCGGCACCAAGGACCGCATGGAGCAGGTCAAGGACATGAAGGACATCACCATCTACCGCTCCACGCAGACCGCGAGCACCCTGCTCGAGGTTGACGCCGACAAGCCGCAGTTCGCGGATGTCAAGGTCCGCGAGGCGTTCTTCAAGGCTGTCAACATCGACCAGCAGAAGGAGATCGCCTGGAACGGTCTTGACTACGAAGAGGCGCCCGCCGGCTCCCTCACGCTGTTCCCGTTCCAGCCCGGCTACGAGGACGCACTGTCCGAGGCCGGCTGGAAGTTCGACCCCGACGCCGCCAAGAAGCTGCTAGACGAGGCTGGCTGGGTCGAGGGCGAAGACGGCATCCGCGAGAAAGACGGCGAGAAGCTGTCTGTCGTGTACCCCATCTTCAGCGATGACCCGACGATCCAAGCGCTTGCGAAGGCTCTGCAGGCACAGGAGAAGGCTGTCGGCATCGACGTTCAGATCGACGTTCGCCCGTCGACCGACTTCTCGAACGACTACACCTCGAAGAACTGGGACATCGCGTCCCTGCGCTTCACCTCGTCCGACCCGTTCGGTGCTGCCTGGTTCTGCCAGCTGTACTGCATGGACATGGGCCTGAACCTCTCCGGCGTCCAGACGCCTGAGATGGACCAGCGCATCCACGACGAGGTCGAGTCGCTGACGACCGCTGACGAGCAGACGGCCGCAGCCATGAAGCTCGAGGCGGAGATCTTCCAGGAGTGGGGCCTCATCCCGCTCTACAACGGCCCGTCGATCTCGGCTGTCAAGACCGGTCTTGCCAACCTCACCCCTGAGCCTTACGTGGGCCTGGACGGCTTCGGCGTCCAGCCCGTTGAGGACATGGGCTGGGAGAAGTAATACTTCGACAGTGAAGGCGGGGTCGCAGGTTCTACCTGCGGCCCCGCTTTTTCGTGTTCCAGCGGCTCGTATGCTGGAGCTGTGAGTATCCAGGTCGTCCTCGTCCACGGCATCCGCACGTCTCGCACCATGTGGCGTTCACAGCTCGAGCATCTTGCCGAGCGCGACATCCCCGCCGTTGCGGTTGACCTCCCGGGTCATGGATCACGCATGGCGGAGCCCTTCACCCTCGACGGCGCGTTCACAACCGTCGATGAGGCCGTTCAGGATGCCGCGGCCAGAGGTCCCGTGCTCCTCGTCGGCCATTCCATGGGAGGCCTGGTCTCGGTCGCTTATGCGGGAGCCGAAGCTGCTCCCCCCGTCGCCGGTTTCATCGGCGCATCGTGCACCTCGTTTCCGCGCGGCGCGGCTCTTGCGACGTATCGCACGTTCGCGCGAACCTTCAACGCCCTGCCCGATCAGGGCATGTGGCTGACGAACCGCGTGCTCGCAGCTACTCTCCCCGACGACACCAGACCGGACTTCGGCGCCGGCGGCTACGCGCTCGACGCGCAGGATCTCGCCCTCGCCAGCCTCGGCGGGCTCGAACTCGCCGCGGACCTGCGACGCCTGCACATGCCGCTGTGGTGGATCAACGGACAGTTCGATCAGCTGCGGATGCAGGAGCGCCTCTTCCAGCGGCTCACTCCGCATTCCGAGCTCATCGTCGTGCCTCGCACCTCGCACCTCGTGACCGCGATGCGGCCACGAGTCTTCAACGCGCTGCTGGATCTGGCTGTGGCAACTCTTCAGAACCAGGCGACGCAGTCGCAGGGTACACTGCGATCGTCATGATCCCGCCGAGGACAGACAGCACTCCTGCAGTGAGGAAGAGCAGCCAGAATCCGCCCACCAGTGCCACAAGTGCGGCGCCCAGCAGCGGCCCCAGCAGCTGACCGAGGTTCGCTGAGACGTTCACCACACCCAGATCACGTGCGTGATGCTCTGGACGCGGGAGCAGATCGGTGGCAAGCGCGAGGCTCACTGCCATGTACGCGCCGTATCCGACACCCATGACGCCGGCTGCGATGGCGGTACCGGTGAAGGTGGGCGAGATCAGGATCATCACCGCCGAGAGCGCTTGCACGAGCGCCGCGATGATCACGATGGACTTCCGCTTTCCCGTGCGGTCGGAGATCGATCCGGCGATGATGGATGCCGCGACGACGAAGACCGTATAGATCACGATGAGCACCAGAAGATCGTCCTCTGCGCGGTCAGCGGGCGACCCGACGCCGTACAGCAGGAAGAACAGCAGCAGCGCGGTGCCGAGCGCGTTTCCGAGGTTCACGGTGAGACGACTGGCGAGCACCCACCCGAAGTTGCGGTCCTGCAGTGCACCGAGTCGCTCGCGCCACGTCTGCTGCGCCGAGGGCGTGATGGTGTGCGCGGCCTTCGGATCCGGCAGCAACAACGCGGTTCCGATGCCGACGACGAGGATGAATCCTGCCAGTGCGACGTAACTCGCCCCGATGCCCAAGCCCAGCAGCACCACAGCACCCACTCCGACGACGATTCCGACGGCCTGCGCGGAGCTCACAAGGGCCGATGCCGCGCCGCGCTGCGCGAAGATCTGGTCGGCGATCATGGCGGTCAGCGACGCGGAGACCACCGCCACGCCGATCGATACGCCGACCCAGGCTGCGCCGACGGCAACCGGGTCGGTTGCGGAACCGGTCAAGAGCAACGATGCCGCCGTCAGCAGCGACCCGCCGATCATCCAGGGCCGACGTCGCCCCCACCTGGAACGCGTGCGGTCAGAGAGCGCCCCTGCCAGCGGCCCCGCGATCACACCTGCCAGTCCGCCGATCGAGAGAATGAGTCCCGACCAGATGACGCCGGTGATCCAGTCTGCGGGCCCGCCGGGTGTGTCCAGTTGCAGCGGCAGGAGCAGTTGGACAGGGGTCAGCTGAACCGTCCACACCGCCAGCCACGCCAGGCCGAACAGCGTCATCCACGCGCCACCGACTCTGCCGCTTCGTGGCGAGAGGCCCTGTCGTGCGGGCACACCACTCATCGCGTGCCTGCGATGAGAGCGCGGTACCACTCGAACGAGGCCTTGGGCGTGCGCACGGAAGTCTCCTGATCGACGTGCACGAGACCGAAGCGCTGGGTGAAGCCCTCGGCCCATTCGAAGTTGTCGAGCAGGCTCCACACGGTGTACTCCTCGACGTCGACGCCCTGCGCCACCGCATCCGCCACCGCACTGATGTGGCCCGCAGCATATGACACCCGGTCACTATCGTCGATACGCGAATCGGTCTTGTCGGGTTCGGGGAATGAAGCGCCGTTCTCCCCGATGATGATCGGCGGCAGCGCGTCGCCGTAGCGCTTCTTCGCATCGACAAGGAATGCGGTGAGCGCGGCGGGCTCAACCGGCCACAGCTCGCCGAATCCGGTGTGCTTCGCACCGGGAGTCGGCACCTGAACGAACGGAACCGGCGCGCCCTCGGGCGCAGCCGCGATCGTCGTTGGATTGTAGAAATTCACGCCATAGAAATCGGATGCCGCGGCGATCGCCTGCATATCGCCCTCCTGAATCGGCATCTCCGCCCCGAAGGGCGAAAGATCCGGATAGCTGCCGGTGAGTACGGGCTCAGCGAAGAGTCTGTTGTGGATGAGGTCGTACAGATGAGCGGCAGTGCGATCAGCATCCGTATCGGCCGCGGGCCTGACCCAGGTGTGGTTGTTCACGATGCCGACGCTCTGCGCACCGTGCGCCCGCAGCGCGGCAACAGCACGACCGTGCGCGAGCAGTTGGTGGTGAACGGTGGGAAGGCAGCCGAACAGCAGCTGCTTGCCGGGGGCGAGCTTGCCGATCGCATAACCCTGCAGCGAGGTCGAGACCGGTTCGTTGATCGTGTACCAGTCCTTGACCCGGTCGCCCAGAGCCTGCGCGACGATCGTGCTGTACTCTCCGAAACGCTCTGCGGTATCGCGGGCGAGCCATCCTCCTTCCGCTTCGAGCATGGAAGGCAGATCCCAGTGATAGAGCGTCGGGAATGGTGTGATGCCGGCCTCGAGCAGACCGTCGACGAGTCGGTCGTAGTAGGCGATCCCCGCCGTGGATGCGGCACCCACCCCGTCCGGCTGCACACGCACCCACGAGATCGAGAAGCGGTACCGGTCGACGCCGAGAGTGCGGAGCAGGGCAATATCCTGGGGCGCCCGGTGGTAGCTCTCGGGCCCGGGCTCTGCAGCGGACCCATCGAGCACGCGCCCCGGTGTATCGACGAAGTCATCCCAGATCGATCTTCCGCGTCCGTCAGCGGTTCGGGCTCCTTCCACTTGAAAAGCCGCTGTCGCTGCAGACCAGCGGATTCCCGCAGGCACGTGGAAGGTCGGAATCGACGCATCCGTCATACAGAGCTCCTTTGCTCGGGTATGCCCAGCTTGCCGCATCCGAATCGCTCAGCGCGAGAGGCGGGCAAAGGAAAGTCCGCAGACCTGGTAGACTTGATTCTTGGCTTGCGTGTGGGTTTATCCCTCACGACCGTCGGACAGCAGCCCTCTTCCTGCTTACGACACACTCCATCCATCCCTGAACGAAAGTTTCCACGCGTGGCAAACATCAAGTCGCAGATCAAGCGCATCAAGACCAACGAGAAGGCGACCCTGCGCAACAAGGCCGTCAAGTCCGAGCTCAAGACTCATGTCCGCAAGACCCGCGAGGCCATCGCCTCCGGTGACAAGGCTGTCGCATCGGCAACCCTGCAGGTGGCGTCGACGAAGCTCGACAAGGCCGTCAGCAAGGGCGTCATCCACGAGAACCAGGCCGCGAACCGCAAGTCTTCGCTTGCCAAGCAGGTTGCTGCTCTCTGAGCTCAGTTCTCACACTGAATTTCGAAGGCCCGTTCCCCTCAAGGGAACGGGCCTTCGGTGTTCATTCGCCGAACGGCGTGCGAGTGGCGATGACAGCAACCATCCGCTCCAGTGCGAAGATCGGATCGCGAGCCGCGCCCTTCACCTCAGCATCGGCTCTGGCCGTCGCCTGAATCGCAAGGCCGAGCGATCGTTCATTCCACCCGCTCAGATCGCGACGGGCACGATCGACCTGCCAGTCCTTCATCCCGAGCCTCTGGGCGAGACTGCGACTGGGTTCGCGCTGACCGGCAACCCGGGCCATCGTTCGCAGTTTCATGGCGAAAGCCGCGACCATCGGCACCGGATCAGCACCGGAGTCGAGCGCGTGCCGCAGCGCCACGAGCGCTTCACCATAGCGACCGGCGATCGCGGTGTCGGCGACGACGAAGGCCGAGACCTCGACGCGGCCGCCGTAGTACTTGTTGACCGTTTCCTCACTGATGTCGCCGTCGACGTCGCGGAGCAGCTGCTGGCACGCGGAGGCGAGCTCGGTGAGATCGTCGGCAAAGGCAGAGACGAGTGCTCGCAGGGCGTTGGGGGCGATTCTGCGGCGGGCGGCCTTGAACTCGCCAGCAGCGAAGTCGACCCGGTCACTATCGCGTTTGATCGTCGGACACGCGATCTCGATGCCGCCGCCTGAGCCGCCTCGCAGGGCATCGAGCAGCTTCTTACCGCGCACGCTCGCTCCGGTGTGGCGCAGGATCACGGTCGCACCCTCCTGCGGGTGCTCGAGATACGAGACAGCCTCTTGAATGAAGGCATCCGTGCATTTCTCGACGCCGGAGACCCGTACCAACCGCGGTTCGCCGAACAGCGATGGTGACGTGAGCGCAAGCAGTGTTCCTGGAGCGTAATCGTCGGCGCGAACGTCACTGACCTCGAGCGCCGGATCTTCGGCCCGCAGATAGTCGCGGATCCCCGCGGTCGCACGCTCCGCACAGACTTCTTCTGGGCCCGAGACGAGGACGACAGGAGCAGGTCGAGGCTCGCGCCAGGACACCTGCGCGACCTTCGTCGCCTTCGCGCCGCCACGAGCTGAGGAACGAGGTGCGGCCATGAATAAGAGCCTACTCGGCGTCGCCGACATCATCCGCCCCGCCGGGGGCGTCATTGCGCTCTGTCCACACCGTCAAAGCCTCACCATCGAGGCCGATCAGGATTCGCCCCTGCTGATCGGTTCGCAGCGTGAGCGCGCCCAAGGACGCGGTGATGTCAATCGTCTCCGTTCTCGGATGTCCGTAATCGTTGTCGGCGCCTGCGCTGAAGATCGCGACGCGGGGATGGGCTGCCGCATACAGACCTGGATCCTGGTCTGCACTGCCGTGATGGGCGACCTTCACCACCGTGTAGTTCCCGTGCAGACTCGCGGTGAGCATTCTCTGCGGCACCGCGGAGAGATCACCGAGGAACAGCGAGCGCGGAACTCCCCCGCCATCGAACTCCAGCACGACGCTCGCGTCATTGCCCGCTGGGAACGCTGCAGAGTTGGGGCGCGGCCACAGTACACGCCACTGCGCGCCGCCCAGACTGCCCTGCATCCCCGCAGATGCCGATACCACCCGCGCTCCCGCGCTTTCGAAGTCCTCGAGCAGGTGGCGTTCATCCGATGACGCCGTGGGCCCGTGGAGCACCGTGTCAACCCTGCCGACCACGCTCCCCGCCGCACCGACGTGGTCGGCATCGAAGTGTGTGAGGACCAGCAGATCGATGCGGTCGACGCCGAGAGCGCTCAGACACGTCAACAGGGGTTCGGGCTCCATCCCGGTATCGATGAGCGCAATGCGCTCTTCAGAACGCAAGACGAGCGCATCGCCTTGGCCGACGTCGCAGGCGGAGATCGACCAAGACTGCGGAACGGTGACGCCTACGAGCGGGCCTGTGAGCAGCACCCGCGCTCCGAGCAATCCGCTCGCTACGACCACCACGCCGACAGACGCGATCCGCGCCCAACGTGCCAGCGCACCCGCGAACGGCGTAGTGCCGGCGAGCAAGAAACCGATTGCGACGCTCAGCATCGCAACGACGAGCGCCGCGCCGATCCCCGGCAGCACCAGGACTGTCCCCCCTGGCACCGCAGCCGACACCGTCGCCGTCGCCGAGATCCATGCGGCGGGCAGCCAGGCGGATGCGGCGAGCAGATCCGCCAGCGGTGGGATCGGAGCGGCAAGACAGGCCAGCAGCCCCACGACCGTCGCGATGGGAGCCACTGGATCTGCGAGCATGTTCGCCGGGATGCCGATGATCGACTGCTGCTCGGCGAACAGCGCGATGATCGGGCCGCACGCCAGCTGGGCCGCGACCGGAATGCCGATCGCGAGGGCCAGCGGCTGCGGCATCCATCGCGACATTCCCCTGGCGAGCGGCGGCGCGAGAACGATCAGCGCTGCGGTTGCGGCCGCCGACAGCGCGAAGCCCGGCGTGGCTGCGAGCCACGGGTCGGAGATGAGAATGCCGGCTGCAGCAAGACACAGCACTCCCACACCGGCACCCGGCCTTCCACAGAGCAGCGTCAGCATCGCGAGCGCAGCCATCACTGAAGCTCGAATGACGCTCGGCTCAGGCGTGACGAGCACGACGAATGCTGCCAGCGCAGCCAGCGCCAGCACCACGCGCAGTGCGCGTCCGCCCCCGCAGAGTCCGACCAGCCAGAAGACGGCGCCCACGACGATCGCGCAGTTTGCGCCGGAGACGGCGGTCAGATGGCTCAGACCGCTGGTGAGCATCGCCGCATTGAGCTCCTCGGTCACTGCCCTGGTGTCGCCGACAGCGAGCCCGGGCAGGAGGCCAGCGCCCGGTTCAGGAAGCTTCGTGGCACGCTCGACGAAGTCTTCCCGCACCTGAGCGGCGATACCGAACGCGCCCTGAGCAGGTTGCACTATCTCGACCCGCATCCCGAAGACCACGAGCACTGCCCGTTCACCCGGATCAGTCGCCATCGCGTCTCCCGCGATCCGGATGACAGCCCCGAGATCGAGCCCGCTCTCCGGGTCGACTCCGACGCGGATCGGCACCGAGAGCGGCTCCGGTGCACCGAGCGTGCCTGCTCGCATCGTCTGCACGTCGAACCAGAGCCGACCATCAGCACCCTTCGATGATGAGGACGAGATCTCACCGACCACCTCGATGACCCGCCCACTGAGCTCAGTGGCAGCGTCGCGTTGCGGTACCGCGAAGCCCGCAGTCATCGCCACGGCCGACATCCCGAGAAGGATCACGGCAGCAAGCCCTCCCTGCGGGCGAGCGCCATCCATTCGCCGCCACATCAACAGCAGCGCGATCACACCACCGATGCACGCGACTCCCACCACCCACCAGGAGATCTCTGGCACGAAAACGCACAGCAGAGCAATACCCCAGATGAGGAGAGCCAGCGGCACGAGTCGCAGATCACGCACGCGGGTGCCGCCGTTCACACCCGCACCAAGTCCCGAACGCCCGCGAGCAGCTTCTCACCGATGCCCGACACAGCGAGCAGATCGTCAACCGATCCGAAGCGCCCGTTGGTCTCGCGCCACTCGATGATTCTCTGCGCGATCGCCGGGCCGATGCGCGGCAGAGTCTCGAGCTCCGCCTGGTCGGCGTTGTTGAGATCTATGAGGTCATCTCCGACGACGCCTGACCCTCCTCCTTCTGCTGCTGCTGTGCCGATCATAGGAACGACCAGCTGCTCGCCGTCGCTCAGGAGACGGGCGAGGTTGACAGCCTGCAGATCTGCATCGTCGAGAGTGCCGCCGGCGGCAGCGAGAGCATCCACTACTCTCGCATCCGACTCGAGTACGTAGAGTCCAGGTTGCTGGACCTGCCCGAGTACATGCACGTACAGCTCGCCACCCTCGACGGCGTCTTCGGCCCCCTCCTCGGCTGCGATCTGCACCGTCTGTGACGGCTGCGCCTGGCCGCGCATGATCCCGAGACCCACGGCACCGGAAAGCACGACCAGGCCAAGCACAACCGCCGCGCCGATGCTCAGCCGCAGACGCGACCGCGCGGGGGTCGCAGGCGCGGAATCACGGGCTGGCACCCCGCCACGCTACGGCGATGAACGCGTCCGAACCCGTCGAACGACGGCATCCCGAACAACTTCGCAAGCGCGTCAGATGTGCAGAACGAGTCGACGGCGCGTGGCACCGGGGACGCGAGTCAGCCCTTGACGGCGAAGTTCACCAGCTTCGGGGCGCGGACGATGACCTTGACGATCTCCTTGTCACCGATCGCGCGGATGACGCGCTCATCGCCGCGAGCGAGCGCTTCGAGCTCGTCCGCCGTGATCTTCGCCGGCACTTCGAGCTGCGCCCGCACCTTTCCGTTCACCTGCGCGACAGCGGTGATCGTGTCTTCGACGAGGAGCGCCGGGTCCGCCTGACGCCAGGTCACAAGACCTACCGACGGCTCGTGTCCGAGCGCTTCCCACATCTCCTCCGCGGTGTGCGGGGCGATGAGGTCGAGCATCACCGTGACAGTCTCCAATGCTTCGCGCACGGCAGGATCAGCAGCACCCGCGCCGGTGTCGACGGTCTTGCGAGTGAGGTTCACCAGCTCCATGAGGCGGGCGACCAGAACGTTGAACTTGGTCTGCTCGACGAGTGCCGGAGCATCGGCGAGCAATCTATGCGTGCCGCGACGGAGCACGGCGTCGCCGTCCTTGAACAGAACATCGACCGGGCTCGAGACCTGGTGGCTCAGTCGCAACGCACGCGCCAAGAACTTCTGCGCGCCGGTCATGGAGACATCCGCCCAGTCCTTCTCGTCTTCCACAGGACCCGCGAAGGCCATACCGACGCGCACGGCGTCAGCTCCGTACGCGCCGAGCTCATCTTCGAAGAGCACGAGGTTGCCCTTGCTCTTGGACATCTTCGCGCCGTTCAGAATCACCATGCCCTGGTTGATCAGGCTGCTGAACGGCTCGGTGAAGTCGATCAGTCCCATGTCGAACAGGACCTTGGTGATGAAGCGCGCATAGAGCAGGTGCAGGATCGCGTGCTCGACACCGCCGACGTAAGTGTCGACGGGAGCCCATCGCGCCGCCTCGGCCGGGTCGAAGGCGAACTGATCGCTGTTCGGAGACAAGTACCGCAAGAAGTACCAGGAGCTGTCGACGAAGGTGTCCATCGTGTCGGCATCACGCAGCACCGGGTCACCAGAGACCGGGTCGACAGTGCGTACCCACGACTCTGCGGCGCCCAGCGGCGACGAGCCCTTCGGTGAGAGGTCGAGGCCCTTGACGCTCGGCAGCCTGACCGGCAGGTGATCTGCAGGCACCGGGGTCACCGAACCGTCTTCGTGGTGAAGCATCGGGATCGGAGTACCCCAGAAGCGCTGGCGGGAGATCAGCCAGTCGCGCAGGCGGTAGTTCTTGGCAGCGCGGCCGGTGCCGGCAGTGATGAGCTGCTCGATCGTACGAGCGACGGCATTGCGTTTGGACAGGCCGTTCAAATCACCCGAGTTGATCATGCGCCCCTCGCCAGAGAGCGCGATTCCGGTGACCGAGGGATGCTGGTCGTCGGCGGGCTCGATCGGCACACCGTCGTCGTCGACATCGATGACGGGCATCGCGCCGGTGACGGGCGCCGTCGTGTCAACGACCACCTTGACCGGTAGGTCGAAGGCACGCGCGAAGTCGAGGTCACGCTGATCGTGCGCAGGCACAGCCATGACCGCACCATGCCCGTAGTCTGCGAGCACATAATCGGCAGCCCAGATCGGCAGCCTCTCGCCGTTCACAGGGTTGATTGCGAAGCGCTCCAGGAACACGCCGGTCTTCGGGCGGTCGCTGGACTGACGGTCGATGTCGGTCGTCTTCTGCACATCGGCCAGGTAGCTGCGGAAGCACTCCTGCGCCTGCGGCGACGATGTCGCGACGAGTTCAGCAGCGAGGTCCGCATCCGGCGCGACCACGAAGAACGTTGCGCCGTGCAGAGTGTCAGGACGGGTCGTGAAGACAGTGATCGGCTCATCGCGCCCTTCGATGCGGAAGTCCACGTCTGCACCGACAGAGCGACCGATCCAGTTGCGCTGCATCTGCAGCACGCGATGGGGCCAGCGACCCTCGAGCTGGTTGAGGTCATCGAGCAGCCGGTCCGCATAGTCGGTGATCTTGAAGTACCACTGGGTCAGCTTCTTCTTGATGACCTCGGCGCCGCAGCGTTCGCAGCGACCGTCGACGACCTGTTCGTTCGCCAGCACCGTCTGGTCGTTCGGACACCAGTTGACCGGGCTCTTCTTGCGGTACGCCAACCCGCGCTCGTGCAGCTGCAGGAACAGCCACTGGTTCCACTGGTAGTACTCCGGGTCAGAGGTATGCAGTTCGCGCGACCAGTCGAACGAGACGCCGTATGACTTGAAAGCCGACTTCTGCTGGTCGATGTTCTGGTACGTCCACTCCCGCGGGTCTGCGCCGCGACGGATCGCGGCGTTCTCAGCGGGCAGACCGAAGGAGTCCCAACCGATGGGGTTGAGCACGTTGTGCCCCCGGTGGCGCCAGAAACGCGCGACGATGTCGGAGTAGAGGTAGTTCTCGGCGTGCCCCATGTGCAGATCACCCGAGGGGTAGGGGAACATCGCCAGCACGTATTTGCGCGGGCGCGTGTCGTCCGCGCCGCCGGCGAGGAACGTATCGTTGTCGGCCCAGTACTTCTGCCACTTGGCTTGAATGGCGTGCACCGACTGTGACTCGTCGGTGGCCCCGGTGGAGGAAGCGTGGATTTCAGACAACGAACGGCCAATCTCAGGAAGCGGCGTGACGAACAGTCAAGAAGTTCCAGGATATCGGATCAGTCGCCACGCCACTCTTCAGGAAGCTCGGCGCCGAGAGCCGCCAATGGCGCCCTCGCCTTGGTCGCCACTTCATCGACCTCATCGGCAGCGATCGACCCCCAGGTGATCCCTCCACCCGCGCCGATGACAGCACTGTGCTCACTTATGACGATGCTGCGGATCACCATCGCCAGATCGATCGCACCATCCGCGCCGATATAGCCGAAGCATCCGCTGTAGACGCCGCGCGGGCGACCTGCCTCGAGCTCGTGCAGCAGTGTCATCGCAGACAGTTTCGGTGCCCCGGTCATGCTCCCTGCTGGGAAGACAGCATCCCACAGCCTCTGCACGGTCAGTCCTGCCTTCGGCACACCGCTCACTGTGCTCACGAGCTGGTGCACGGCGGGATAGGACTCCACCTCCCACAGTCCCTCGACCCGGATCGATGAGGGTTCGCATATCTGCGAGAGGTCGTTGCGCATGAGATCGACGATCATGACATTCTCAGCGCGTTCTTTGGCGCTTGCGAGGAGCTCGGCGGCCAGGGCGGTGTCCGACTCCTCATCTGTCCCGCGCGGGCGGGTGCCCTTGATCGGACGAGTGCGGATGCGTCCACCGGACGCGTGCAGAAAGGTCTCGGGGCTCGCGCTGAGCAGAGCCCTGTCACCGATTCGGATGAATCCGCCGTGATGCGCCGGAGTGACCTCACGCAGACGCAGGTAGGTCTCAATGGGATCGTGAGCTCCTGTGACGCTGAATCGCGTCGTCAAGCACAGTTGGTAAGCGTCCCCCGCACGAATCGCGTCACGGCAGCGCTCGATCAGCGACGCGTACTCGACCGGAGTGTGGCGGGCTGCAGCGAAGTGACGCGGCGCCGCCACCGGATGCCTCGGTGTCGCTGTGTCGCTCGTGACCAGCGGCTCGCCGAGTTCCCAGACGGCGCCGGTCGCGTGGTTCACAGCTGTCGCCGCGCTCACCCGCAACCATGCAGCCCCGCCCTCGGAAAGGCCCGTCGGCGCGCCCGCTGCGGCGGCGCCTGATTCGTAGTCGAGCCAGCCGATCCAGCCTCCGCGGAACGGGGGCAGATCATCCGCCTCCCCCGAATCAACATCGATTCGCACGCTCCCCGGCCCCTCAGCATCCGGTTGGCCGATACCGAGGATGCTCCACCCTTCGGTGGCTCCCGCGCCAGCATCCAACCAGAAGACGTCGGCGCTGTCCGCTGCCAGAGAAGCGAACACGAGCGCAAGATCCGCACTCGTTTCTACGCGGCGGGCGGCGAGCAGGAGATCGTGAGGCACGATCTCAGCGTAAGGTGCGTATCCTCATGTGGGTGGACGACTTCCTGCTCTGGCTTCTGGATGCCGTGCAGGCCGTTGATCCCATTGCCCGCACACTCATCGCCGGTCTCGCGGTGATGCTGGAGACCAGCATCCTCATCGGGCTGATCGTCCCCGGCGACACGATCGTGATCATCGCATCGATGGGAGTCGACGGCCCCGTCGAGGCCATCGCGCTCGCGATCGCGGTTGTCATCGGCGCACTCATAGGCGAAAGCATCGGCTTCTGGCTCGGTCGATGGCTCGGCCCACGCATCCAGCGCTCCTGGATCGGGCACAAGATCGGCGAGAAGAACTGGACGCGCGCAGAGATCTACCTGCAGCGGCGCGGTGGGCTCGCCATCTTTCTCTCTCGGTTCCTCCCGGTGCTGCACTCCCTCGTCCCGCTCACTGTCGGCATGAGCGAGTACTCCTACCGCCGTTTTCTCGCCTGGACTGCACCCGCGTGCGTGCTGTGGGCCGTCGCATACGTGAGCATCGCTTCGCTCGCAGCCGGCGGATTCCGCGAACTCGTCGACCGCGTGCACTTCGCGGGATATCTCTTCGTCGGCGTGATCGTGCTCTTCGTTCTGGTGCTCTTCTTCGCCAAGAAGATCCTGCAGAAATGGGAAGCTCGCCACATGCGCCCCCCGGGACCAGACGAGAGCACGCCGCGCGACATGAAAGACTGAGTGGATGTCTGAAGACAGTCCCCCCAAGACCAGAATCCACTGGTTCGCGCGCCTGGAGCGTCGAGTGCATGCGTGGCGCGAAAGCCGCGCACGCCGTCGTGGACGCACCGCGACTGTTCTTCCATTCGCCGGCTACGGCGGCACCGGATGGACCCGTGTGCTCGGCCGAGTGCTGATCGTCCCCCCACGCCGACGCGGGGCGGATGGACAGTACGGCTCAGTGCGGGGATGGCGCAGTTTCGTCGGAATCCCGGTGGGCTCCGCCCGAGTGAGCATCACGATCGCCGGGCGCACACACGAAGTGGTCGCCGACCGTGGCGGGGTGGTCGATGTCGTGCTCGAAGCTGACCTCGCCCCGGGGTGGCAGAGCTTCACCATGGTGGTCGAGGGTCAGGAGCCCGTCGAGGGCACGACGTTCATCGTCGGCGATGATGTCAAGGTCGGCGTTGTCTCCGATATCGACGACACGGTGATGGTGACGGCTCTCCCCCGCCCGTTCATCGCGGCGTGGAACTCCTTCGTCGTCGATGAGCACGCCCGGATCCCCGTTCCCGGCATGGCAGTCCTGCTCGAGCAACTCATGCGTCAGCATCCGGGTTCCCCCATGATCTACCTGTCCACCGGAGCATGGAACGTCGCTCCCACCCTCAGTCGTTTCATGAGCCGCCACCTGTTCCCTCGGGGCTCGATGCTGCTCACCGACTGGGGCCCGACGCACGACCGCTGGTTCCGCAGCGGTCGTGACCACAAGCTCAGCAATCTGCGCCGGCTCGCCGAAGAGTTCCCGAACGTGAGATGGCTGTTGATCGGCGATGACGGCCAGCACGATGAGGCGATCTACACCGAGTTCATGGCCGAACATCCTGACTCGGTCACCGGCGTCGCCATCCGTCAGCTCTCCACCGCCGAGGCGATGCTCGCCGGTGGACGCGCGGCAGCCGACGATCACTCGGCGGATTCCGCGCCCTGGGTTGCTGCGTCCGATGGCGCTGGCCTCCGTGAGAAGCTCACGGCCGTGGGCATTCTGCACTGACTGCACGACGAATGATCTCGCTCGGACGTGAAACCTGGACAGCGCGCGAGCGCGCCCACCAGCAGCGCGCCGATGCTCTCACCGCCGCGCACCGCGAGCGTGCGTCACGGGGCGAAAAGCATCCGGTCTGGGATTTTCTGTTCACCTACTACTCGCATTCGCCTTCGCAGCTGCGACGCTGGCATCCCGGCGCGGGTGTCCAGATCGAGGATGCCCCAGAGCGCGAAGAATGGCGCTGGTATGCGCAAGGTTCTGCCTCCGGATCAGTCATTCCCAACGCTGCGGCATTCGCGAACGAGAAGTCGGCGCTCGCGGACCTCATCGAACGCATCCTGCGCCGTACGGCCGCGCGCCCCGGACAGTTCGGATGCTTCGGACTCCACGAATGGGCAATGGTCTACCGCGAGGATGAGCACCGTCACTCCGCTCCCCTGCGCCTGGGGCAGGCCGAGACGGATGCTGTTGTAGAGGCACACGATCTTCGTTGCACGCACTTCGACGCGTTCCGCTTCTTCACGCCCAATGCGGTGCCGCGCAACCGACTGCCGCTCACCCGTGCCGACCAGCCCGCGCACGAACAGCCTGGTTGCCTTCACGCGGGTATGGACCTGTACAAGTGGGCGATGAAGCTCGGTCCGCTCGTTCCGGGAGAACTGCTGCTCGACACGTTCGAGCTCGCGCGCGACATTCGTCTGCTCGATATGGAGGCGGCACCGTACGACCTGTCGGACTGGGGTGTGATCCCGGTGCCGATCGAGACCGCAGAGGGCAAAGCCGAGTACGTGCGTCGTCAGCGTGAGTTCGCCGAACGCGGCAATGTGCTGCGTCGTCGTCTGCTCAGCGCTTGGCGCGGAGCCGACGGCATCAGCGCTTGAGTGCGTCGGCAATCGGCTCGGCTGATTCTGCCGTGCCATTGCCAAATCGGATCGTGCGTCCGATCGTCAGGGGCTGTTGCAGCGTCGCCGCGATGACCGCGGCGACATCGGCGCGTGCGACCTTGCTGCGGTCGGGTGCGTCGAGTTCGATGCGACCGGTCGGGTCGTCGAAGGTGAGCGCGCCGGGGGCGAGGATCGTCGCTCTGAGGTCCGTGCTGCGCAGGTGCTCATCTGCCGCCCACTTCGCATCCGCGTACGGGAAGAACGAGTCTTGCTCTGGAACGCCGTGGTCTGCGGTCGATCCGAACCAGGACACCATGACGTAGCGGTCGACGCCCGCTGCAAACGCGGCATCCATCGATCTGATCGCGGTGTCGCGATCAACGGCGTATGTGCGCTTCGGGTCCCCTCCTCCGGCTCCCGCCGACCAGACAACGGCGTCATGCCCGCGGACGAGGTCGGAGATCGCCCCCGTGTCGAGCTGTTCGAGGTCAGCGACGAGTGCGGTTGCCCCGGTGCCCTCGACGTCACCGACGTGGGCGGGGTTGCGGATGACCGACGTGACCTCGTCTCCGCGGGCGACCAGGAGTGGAGCAAGGAGCAGAGCGATGCGACCGTGGCCGCCGAAGACGATGACGCGAGACATGGCTCCAGGCTAACCGTGTCAGCTGCTCATGGCACGACTCTGTGACAGCGCGTTCTGTACGCCCTTGGCCGCTGTGCGTCCCGCGCGGTTCGCGCCGATGGTGCTGGCAGACGGTCCGTAACCAACGAGTTGGATGCGCGGGTCCTTCACCGCGGTCGTTCCGCGGCCGCGACGATCGAGCTGGATGCCACCGGCCTCGGTGCGCAGGCGCAGCGATGCCAGGTGACCGATAGCGGGGCGGAAGCCGGTCGCCCAGAGGATCACATCCACGCGTTCGAACGAGCCGTCAGCCCAGCGCACACCGTCAGGTTCAATGCTCTGGAACATCGGTCGGCGATCGTCGTACGCACCGAGCCGCTCGGCCTCGCGCTCCTGCTCACGAAGCATCAGTCCTGTGACGCCCACGACACTCTGCGGCGGCAGGCCCTGTGCGACGCGCTGCTCGACGAGTGCGACAGCCGCGGCCCCGGCTTCCGGAGTGAAATCGTCGACACGCCAGACCGGTTCCCGGCGAGTGACCCACAGCGTATCGGTGATGGGAGCCAGCGCGCCGAGGAACTGCACCGCTGATGCACCTCCGCCGACGATCAGCACGCGCTTGCCACGGAAGTGGTCCGGGCCCGGATAGTCGATCGTGTGCAGCTGTTCGCCGAGGAACGTCTCCATGCCCGGGTAGTGCGGAAGGAACGGCTGCGTCCACGTTCCGGTGGCGTTCACGACAGTGCGCGTGCGCCACTCTCGCTCACCCGCATGCACGACGAGGATGCCGTCGTCATCGGTGACGCGATCCACATGGACCGGCCGGAGGATCGGAAGCTCGTAGTCGCGTTCGTAATCGGCGAAGGATGCCGGTACCGCAAGATTTGCGCGCTGCGCATCACGTGCGGGGGCTTCTGCTCCTGGGAGCTCAGCGACGCCGTGCACGTCCCTCATGGTGAGCGCATCCCACCGATGCTGCCACGCACCGCCAGGCGCGTGGTTCGCATCGAGCACAAGGTGATCGATACCCAGACGCGTGAGGTGGAAGGACGTTGAGAGGCCTGCCTGGCCTGCACCGATGACGATGCTCTCTCTGGGTTCCATATCTGTGACAACGCGCGCCTCGACGGGACTGTTCCCGCAGACCCGCCCGGCTTCATGGCGATTCGCGCCCACTGCGTAGGGTGTTGTATTCTTTTCGAGTTGCCCCATTGAACCGGGGAAGCAAGATGGGCCTGTGGCGCAGCTGGTAGCGCACCTGCATGGCATGCAGGGGGTCAGGGGTTCGAGTCCCCTCAGGTCCACCAAGAATCCCGTGAGAGATCGCGGGATTTCTTCGTATGCTGTGAGGGACGACCCTCGACGGAGGACTCAGATGGGGACGGCCCCACACGGAGTCCCGTCCATGAGAAATCTCACCCGGTTCATCACCGTATCCGCCCTCGTCCGGATCGCTGTCGGCTGGGGTGCCTTCGGCGCTCTGCTGTTGGCTGGTCCCCTGCTCCGCCCGCCGGCGCCAGCGCCATTGCTCGTCGTCGCACTCGTGATCATCGTCGCAGTGATCCTCGTGTGCGCTTTCGGTGTCGTCACACAGGCTGAGGCACTCGCTCGCCGCCTCGGCGACCCCTACGGTTCGCTCGTACTCACTCTGTCGATCGTGATGATCGAGGTTGTCCTGATCTCCGCCGTCATGCTCGGACCAGGCGAACACACCACGATCGCGCGCGACTCCGTCATGGCCGTGTCGATGATCATCCTGAATCTGGTCGTCGGTCTGGCCCTGCTGCTCGGTGGCATCCGTTATCGCCGCATGGCGCACAACCGCACCGGCACGTCCGCATATCTCGGGATGCTGATCGCCCTGATCGCCCTTGCCTTCGGCCTTCCCGCAGTCATCGGGGATGGCGGCGCGTTCACCATCGCTCAGGCCATCCCTGTCGTCGCTATGACAGTCGTGCTCTACGGATTCTTCCTGTACCGGCAGATGGGTGTGCAGGCAGGCGACTTCACGGAAGTCGATCGCGCGCTCACTCCTACGACCGCAACAACGTCTGAAGCCGGCGCCGACAGCATCCGTGACGTCTTGCGCGAGCACCGCACCGAGATCCTCACCCGGCTCGTCCTGCTCATCACCACTGCGGTTCCGATCGTGCTGCTGTCGCACGACATGGCCACTCTCCTCGACGACGGCCTTGGACGACTCGGCGCGCCGCCCGCGCTGGCCGGCGTGCTCATCGCGGCGATCGTCTTCCTCCCTGAATCCATCACCGCAATTCGCGCAGCACTTGGTCGTGAGATGCAGCGTGTCATCAACCTCTGCCACGGCGCACTCGTCTCCACCGTCGGCCTGACGATTCCCGCTGTTCTCCTCATCGGGATGGCGACAGAACAGAGAGTCGTCCTCGCCGAAACTCCCGCGAATCTCCTCCTGCTCGCAGTCACGCTGCTGCTCTCGGTCGCCACTTTCGCCTCAAAGCAGGTGAACTCGATGCACGGCGCCGCACACCTCGCACTTTTCGCTGCCTACACGATCGTGCTCTTTGCGTGAAGAGGCACTCGCCGGGAGTTTGCTGAGACTTTGCTATGGTGGAAAGGATGTTCATGCGTGCATGGGCAGGGGGCGCATTGTGCGCTCTCACGCGACGCGCGCCTGACTGCGCGCAACTGCGATCATTCGAATCCCGCTGAGGATGCGTCGATATTCGGCGTGCCCGAAATACGGAAGCGCTGAAAGGAGCCGCACCCCGGGCCACTCGTCCGTGCGCCACCGCGCGTCTCAGTGGTCCAGGTTCGTTCGCTATGCAAGAACTCCAGACACTCTCCGGCCCCATCGTCATATTCCTCATGCTGCTGTTCTTCGGCGGCAGCCTCTACATGTCAATCCGAATCTCCCGCAAGCGAGAGAACGCCGACGGCTACATGACCGGCGGCGGCAAGATCGGGTTCGGCATCTCCGCCGCGTCCATGACCGCCACGTGGATCTGGGCATCGTCCATGTACGCATCCGCCACGTCGGGCTATACCTACGGCATCTCGGGCCCCATCCACTACGGGCTCTGGGGTGCCCTGATGATCCTGCTCATCTACCCCTTCGGTCGCCGTATCCGCAAAGTCGCCCCCAAAGCGCACACGATCGCCGAAGTCATGTTCGCGCGGCACGGACGCTCCAGCCAGCTCATGCTCGCGGGCTCCAACGTTCTCGGCAGCGTCATCAGCCTGACCTCGAACCTGATCGCCGGTGGCGCGCTGATCGCGATGCTGTCGCCGTTCACCTTCACCCAGGGAATCGTCGCGATCGCCATCGGCGTGCTCGCTTACACACTGTGGTCCGGCTTCCGCGCTTCGGTGCTCACCGACTTCGCGCAGGTCATCGCGATGCTCGGAGCCGTCGCCATCATCGTTCCGGTGATCTTCTTCGCCGCCGGTGGACCCGCGCTCTTCGTCGAGGGGGCGAAGAACCTCACCCCGCAGCAGGGTGATTTCTTCTCCTCTGACGCGTTCTTCAACCAGGGCGCGCCGTACATCGCCGCCGTCCTCGCTTACGCAATCGGCAACCAGACCATCGCCCAACGGTTGTTCGCGGTGCGTGAGGACCTCATCAAGAAGACGTTCATCACCGCCACGGTCGGCTACGGAGCAACCATCATCGGCATCGGAATGCTGGGCGTCATCGCCCTGTACGCCGGCATCTCGCCGTTGAGCGGAGACATCAACAACCTCATTCCGCAGATGGCGGCCACATATCTGCCACCGATTCTGATCTGCCTGTTCTTCGTCATGATCATCGGCTCGCTCTCTTCGACAGCGGATGCCGACATGACGGCGCTCTCATCGATCATGATGGCCGACATCTACGGTCAGAACATCGCGGGCAAGAAGAACGCCAACCCGAAGACGATGCTGCTGGTCGGTCGACTCACGATGGTCGGGGCTACTGTGGCCGGGCTCTGCTTCGCCTCGATGCAGTTCAACATCCTCGACCTGCTCGTGTTCGTCGGCGCTCTCTGGGGTGCACTGGTCTTCCCAGTGATCTCGAGCTTCTACTGGAACCGCGTCACCAACGCAGCGTTCACCGCCGCGGTGATCGCAGGTCTTGCCGCTTTCCTCCCGGTCCGCTTCGAATGGGTCGACCTCACAGGAGGGCTCGGCATCGTCAGCGATGTGTTCTCGGTCGTCGGGATCGGCGTTGTGCTCGGCCTCATGGCATTCGGATTCTTCGGTCTGCGGGTCGCCGTCATCGTCGGAAGCATCGCGACAGTGGTATCAGCCCCCTTCGGGATCGGATTCCTGCACACGTACCCGGTGTTGTCCGGATCGCTCATCGCTTACGCGGTCAGCACGATCGTCTGTGTGGCCATCACGATGATGAACACGACGAAACGGTTCGATTTCGACCTGATCAAGAAGCGCACCGGTGACTTCGACACGGCTGAGACGGAGATCGTCGCGGATGCCTCGACCACCGACGCATACGCAGGAAAGGACGCATGATGGAAACGCTGCTGCTGACCGCCTACGTGCTGGTATGGCCGATCATCGTCATCGGTACACTCACCATGATCATCCGAGCCTTCGTCAAGGACGCTCGTGAAGCGAAACGAGAGGGACGTCAGATCATCTGAGCTCTCGTTCCGCGAGGGGCGGTGGCTGGCACGACCAGCCACCGCCCCTTCTCGTTCGGTGCGAAGATGAAGGAGATGCCGACGGAGGAGAAGGTCATGACCGAAGCGCCACTGACTCACACGAACCTTGCTGAGCTCCAAGAGAACCTTCTTGAGAAGGCACGCGGATCATCCGCGCGTCGCGCAGCCACGACGATCTACGGCGGACATGATGCGGTGCTCCGACAGACTGTGGTGGCGTTACTCGGCGATGCAGAGCTTCCCGAGCACGAAAGCCCTCCCGAGGCGACGCTGCAGGTACTGAGCGGTCATCTGCGGCTCACCGGTCAGGGGCGATCATGGGAACTCGGTGAAGGCGATATCATCCCGATCCCGCCGGAGCGTCACGCCGTCCTCGCACGCGAAGACAGCGTGTTCCTGCTGACGGTGCGCCGCTCGGTCTGAGCTGGTTCAGACGCCAGGCCGCACGGACAGATCGGTGATCTGTGCGTCACGTGGCAGGTCGAGCGCGGTGAGGATGCTGGTGGCGACGGACTCAGGATCGATGAAGCGCGCGGGGTCATACTCCGCACCCTCCTGCTGGTGCACACGTTCCTGCATCGGGGTCGCTGTGCGCCCTGGGTAGACCGACGTCACACGCACACTGTTCTGGGCCTCTTCTTCGCGCAGCGAATCGGCCAGTGCTTTGAGGCCGTGCTTGGATGCCGCGTACGCGCTCCATGCGGCATGTGCACGCAGACCTGCGCCAGAGTTCACGAACAGCACCTGTCCGCGTGACACGCGCAACAAGGGCAGCAGCAGCCTGGTGAGCTCGGCCGGCGCCATCAGGTTCACCGCGAGTTGACGTTCCCACACAGAGGGCGACAGATCTGACACGAGCCCTAGGTCGACAACGCCCGCCACATGGATGAGAGAGTCGATGCGCCTTGGCAGCTGCTGCTTCGACAACGCCCACGACAGGCGCCCTGGCTCTGCCAGATCGCCTACAAGTGTCGAAGCCCCCGGGAAGCGCTCGGCGAGAGTGCGAGCACGACCAGCATCCCGCGCCATGAGCACAAGATCATCACCGCGCTCGAGCAGACGCCGCGCGAGTGCCGCACCGATGCCGGATCCGGCGCCGGTGAGCAGATGCGTGGTCATCTCAGACGCGCTCAGCGGCATCGGAGAGCTCGAACGGAACGACAGGGCAGTCCTTCCAGAGCCGCTCCAGGCCGTAGTAGACGCGCTCTTCGCCGTGGAAGACGTGCACGACCAGATCACCGAAATCGAGCAGCACCCACCGCGCCTCGGCGCGACCTTCACGGCGCACGCGCTTGTGACCCGCTTCGAGGAGCTTGTCTTCGATCTCGTCGGCGATCGCGGCGACGTTGCGCTCGCTGTTTCCTGTGACGATGAGGAAGATGTCGACGAGCGGAAGCGGCTCCGACACGTTCAACGCGACGAGGTCTTCCCCGCCCTTGGACACCGCGGCATCGGCCGCGATCTTCAGCATGGCTTCAGCGGTCTGAGGTGATTGCATCATCCGAACACATTCGTGGTGAAGGCGACGACCAGCGCAACGGCGAGAGCAAGCGCGAGCCCGCCCGCCGTGATCGCCAATGTCAGCATGAGTTTGTTGCCCTTTTCGGGCGCCGGGGGTCGGATGACCTCACCGGCAGGCTTGAGCGTGCTGATCGCGGAGCTTGCCGCGATCGGCGTGGGAGAAGATGCCGGCGGCAGCTCTTTGTCGATGAGAGTCGCATCGATTTCCTTGCCGTCAGCAGCACCGTGAGCATGCCCGTGCGAACCGAGCCCCTGCGGGAGTTCATAACTGCCCGTGATCAGCAGCTCGCCCGTCGACGCCACCGGACCAGAGAGCGAGCTCGCCCCCGGGTGCGTGAAGATCAGGGTGTTGGGCGCACGATTCGAACCGCCGGAGTCCGAGGTGATGAGCTCGTCGAAGGACGGGCTGAATGAAGGAACATCGCCCTTGCCGGCCTTCTCTTCGAAGAGCTCCTTGCCGAACGTCGGGCTGACGACAGGACGCTCGCCGGTGATGACGGCATCAGCAACGGGGAGCTCATCGCCCTCACCGATGTCGTCCTGCTCTGCGTCTTCCTCTTCAGCTTCTTCTTCACTGACACCGAACACAGTGCTGAACTCGTCAGATTCTGCGTCGACATCAGCTTCGAATGCCGTCTCTTCGTCCGCCGCGGCATCCGACTCTTCTTCAACATCATCCGCGGAAGCGGACTCATCCGCAGAAGCATCAACAGGCTTCGCAGACACCGGCGCGAACGACGGGATCTCCGAGACCAGCTCGTTCTCGTTCTCGCTCTCGTCCGGCTCCTGAACCTCTGGCGTCTCGTTCTGCTCTTCCGGCTGGATCACCGGTACAGACGCGGTGCGAATGCGCTCCTGCGCCCTGGCCTGGCGCCGCGTCAGCGGAGTGGAGTGTGTATCGACCTGAGCGGCATCGACGGGCGCGGGCGGCACCTCGACGGGCGCGGCAGGTTTCGGCACCGGTACGGCAGGTGTCGGTCGAGCTTTCTTCGCGGCAGCCGCTGCCTCTTCTTCACCGATCACCGGCGTAGCGCCCGTGAGACGGATCTCCCGCAGCTGTTTGCGGGTCAGCGGCTGATCGCCCTGCTGATCCCTTGTGCTCATGCCTTGCTCCGATACAGATGATGCTTTGCGATGTACTGAACGACTCCGTCGGGAACGAGGTACCAGACCGGCTGATCCTCATTCACTCGCTCACGGCACGCGGTCGAGGAGATCGAGAGGGCCGGAACCTCCAGCTGGCTGACGTTCTCACTCGGAAGCCCATCAGTGCTCAGAACATGTCCTGGGCGTGATACCGCGACAAAATGAGCCAGTTCCCACAGTTCATCATGGTCCCTCCAACTGAGAATTTGCGCTACGGCATCTGCTCCCGTGATGAAGAACAGCTCAGCGTCGGGACGCGCGGTCTTGAGTTCACGGAGTGTGTCGATCGTGTAGGTCGGGCCTTCACGGTTGATATCGACCCGACTCACCGTGAACTGCGGGTTGGATGCCGTGGCGATCACGGTCATCAGATACCGGTGCTCGCTCGGGGAGACGTTCGACTTCTGCCAGGGGTGCCCCGTGGGGACGAACACAACCTCATCGAGGTCGAAGGAGTGCGCGACTTCGCTCGCCGCGACCAGGTGCCCGTGGTGGATCGGATCGAACGTCCCGCCCATCACTCCGATTCGGGGGGCACGCGTGGTCGGTATCTCCATGCGCCTCAGTGGTGCCCTGCGCCGTGGCCGTCAGCGCCGTGTTGCTGCGCCCAGGCTTCAGCCTTGGCGGAGTGGCGATTCGCGACGTGGCGGTACGAGAAAGTAGCGAGTCCGAGAACCGCGAACAGGGCCGCAGCGATGAGCCCGAAGATGACCGTTTCCAGCGCCACGTTTCCGTGGTGCTCGGTTTCTGCTGCTGCCATCGCAATCTGTGCGACGAGGTTCATCCTGACTCCGTTTCGTGACCGGGTGCGAGAAGACGCTCCCTCATCCTATCGCTCACCCGCGGGTCTGACCTGACCCACGCGCGAGCCACTTCGTGCTGGTGAGCTCAGAAAGCCCCATCGGGCCTCGAGCATGCAGTTTCTGCGTGGAGATGCCGACCTCTGCACCGAAGCCGAATTCGGCCCCATCAGTGAACCGGGTCGATGAGTTCACCATGACGACGGCGGAATCGACCTCGGCGAGGAAGCGGTCGGCGTTGCGGCTATCAGTGGTGATGATCGACTCGGTGTGACCGGTGCTGTAGGTGCGGATATGCGCCAGTGCGTCATCGAGCGTGTCGACGACCTTCATCGCGATGTCGAGGCTGAGGTACTCGGTGGACCAGTCCTCTTCTGTTGCGGGAATGACATTGCTCACGAGACCCATGACGGTGTCATCACCGTGCACGGCAACTCCTTCGCTCTGCAGAGCACTGGCGACGAGCGGCACGAGGCGCGGCGCGGCCTGGCGCAGCACCAACACGGTCTCGACGGCGTTGCAGACGCTCGGCCGCTGCACCTTGGCATTGACGACGATCTCCTGGGACCAGTCATCCGGCGCTGTCTCATCGAGCACGATGTGCACGTTCCCCGCCCCGGTCTCGATCACCGGCACGGTCGACTCAGTGACGACGGTCTCGATGAGCGCCGCACTGCCTCGGGGAACGAGCACGTCGACGAACCCTCGCCCCTGCATGAGAGCCTTTGCTCCAGCACGCCCGAAGTCGTCGACCGTCTGAATGACCTCCGGAGTGATTCCCGCACGTTCGAGCGCCCCGCGCATGACGTCGACGAGCACGGCGTTCGACTCGCGTGCTGCGCTTCCTCCTCGCAGCACGCTGGCATTTCCGGAACGCAGAGCGAGGGCCGCGATATCAACAGTCACGTTCGGACGAGCTTCATAGATCGCCCCCACAACGCCGAAGGGCACGCGCACCTGCTCGAGCGCCACTCCGTTCGGCATGCGATGGCCCGCAATGACCTGACCGACAGGATCCGGAAGGGCTGCGATCTCGCGCACTGCTGATGCCAGCGAAACCACCCGCTTCTCGTCAAGGCGAAGCCTGTCGATCAGCGCGTCGCCGATGCCGTCGCGCCGCCCGTTCTCGATATCGCGCGCGTTGGCCTCAATGATCGCCGCCGCACTGTCTTCGAGCGCATGCGCGATGCCTTCGAGCGCCTGGACCTTCTCATCGCTCGTCAGGCGCGCGCTCACGCGCGAAGCCTCCTTGGCGCGTGCGAGACGGTCCTGCGGCGTGTCGGTGGTCATGCCCTCAGCTTACGAGACCGGAACATCCTCAGAGGCCGATGTTGCAGGCGCGAACCACGTACCGATCTCGGCCCCGCTCAGGGCGCGCTCGACCAGGTCTGCGCTCGTCACGAGAACCCCGATGCCGGATGCCGCGGCCAGACGTGCGGCGGAAACCTTCGTCGCCGCTCCCCCTGTGCCGACGCTGTTGACGACTGTGGCGCCGAACTCGAGACCTGCGAGCTCATCGTCAGCCGCGATGACGTCGATCGCCTGGGCGCCTGGCTCCGTCGGTGGCTTCGTGTAAAGGCTCTCGACGTCGCTGAGGAGCACGAGTGCGTCAGCATGCACGAGCTGTGCGACGAGGGCCGCGAGACGATCGTTGTCGCCGAAGCGGATCTCCTGCGTGGCGACAGTGTCATTCTCGTTGACGATGGGCATAACGCGAAGCGACAGTAGCCGTTCCATGGCGCGCTGAGCGTTGCTGCGCGATGTCTGGGTCTCAAGATCTGCCGTGGTCAGAAGCACCTGGCCGGCGACGATCCGGAAGGGCCGCAGAGCCTCCTGGTACCGGTAGACGAGCACAGTCTGTCCGACGGCTGCTGAGGCCTGCTGCGTCGCCAGGTCGTTGGGCCTGGCGTCGAGGTCGAGAAACGGGATGCCGGTCGCGATCGCACCGGAAGACACGAGCACGATCTCGCATCCACGCGCGTGCGCCTCTGCGAGTGCGTGCACGATCATCGGGATTCTCCACGATGACGTCCCACTGATCGACGACGAGCCGACCTTGACCACAATGCGTGATGCAGTCGCCAGATCAGCTCTGGCGCGCGCTGTCACGCGTCGTCTCCGTCCAGGTCCTGTCCGGCCGTTGCCCGACGCTTCTCGTCCTGATCCGCACGGTATGCGGCGCGGGAATCCATCCGCTCGTAATACTGCTCACGGCGCTCGCCGGTCGTACGGCGCGAGTTCGGAGCCAGGCGCGGGTCGGTGCCGCGAGGAGCAGTCATGAGCTCAGCAGCCGAGCGCATGGACGGCTCCCAATCGAAGATCAGACCGTCGCCCTCGCCGATGACGACGGTTGCCCCAGGGGTCGCACCAAGGCGGAAGAGCTCGTCCTCGATGCCGAGGCGCTCCAGACGGTCAGCGAGATATCCGACAGCTTCTTCGTTCTGGAAGTCGGTCTGCTGAACCCAGCGCACGGGCTTTTCTCCGAGGATGCGGTAGAACGTGCCGTACGACCCGCCATCGACGCGGATGCTAAAAGGCTTGCGGGAGCCGCGGGGACGAATGACGACCCGCTCGGCAGGGGCCTCGACGGCCAGCTCGGCCCTGTGCTTGTCGACGATCTCGCCCAGCGCGAAGGTCAGCGGGCGCAGTCCCTCGCGGGCAACGGTGGAGATCTCGAAGACGCGGAATCCACGTGCTTCCAGTTCTGGGCGCACGAGGTCGGCGAGATCCCGCGCCTCGGGCACGTCGATCTTGTTCAGCGCCACGAGCTGCGGACGCTCGAGCAGAGGCGTCTGGCCCTCGGGCACTGTGTACGCCCCGAGCTCGGCGAGAATGACGTCGAGATCGGAGATCGGGTCGCGGTTCGGTTCGAGCGTTGCGCAGTCGAGGACGTGCAGGAGTGCGGAGCAACGTTCGACGTGGCGCAAGAACTCCAGTCCGAGACCGCGTCCTTCGCTCGCGCCTTCGATGAGCCCCGGCACGTCGGCGACGGTATAGCGGAAGTCACCGGCCTGGACGACGCCCAGGTTCGGATGCAGCGTCGTGAAGGGGTAATCCGCGATCTTCGGGCGTGCTGCCGAGATCGCCGCAATGAGACTGGATTTTCCGGCCGACGGATAGCCGACGAGAGCGACATCGGCGACGGTCTTCAGCTCGAGGACGACGTCGCCCTCGTAGCCGGGCGTTCCGAGCAGAGCGAAGCCGGGCGCCTTGCGCTTGGGGCTCGACAGCGCCGCGTTGCCGAGGCCACCTCGACCACCCTCTGCGACGACGAACCGCTCGCCAGGAATGACCATGTCGATGAGGACTTCACCATCGGGGTTCTTCACGACGGTGCCGACGGGCACGAGAAGCTCGAGCGGCTCCCCTGCATAGCCCGAGCGGTGGTCGCCCATACCGAATCCGCCGTTGCCCGAGGAGCGATGCGGCGAGTGGTGATACGAGAGGAGCGTGCCGGTCTGCGTGTCTGCGACCAGGATGATGTCGCCCCCGTCGCCGCCGTTGCCCCCGTCAGGACCGCCGAGCGGCTTGAATTTCTCGCGGTGAACGGAGACACAGCCGTTGCCGCCCTTGCCGGCGCGCAGATGCAGCGTCACCGTGTCGACGAACGTGACCATGTCGTGTCCTCAGATTCTCTTGCCTACTGACCCCTGAGCATGTCGAGGGCCCCTGGATACGCAGACGGGGCGAGCCGAAGCCCGCCCCGTCCGGATGTCTGCTGCGCTGCGATTACTGCGCAGCGGCGACGATGTTGACGACCTTGCGGCCGCCCTTTGCGCCGAATTCGACAGCGCCCGCTTCGAGAGCGAACAGCGTGTCGTCGCCACCACGGCCGACGTTCACGCCGGGGTGGAAGTGAGTGCCGCGCTGACGGACGATGATCTCGCCTGCGCTGACCTGCTGGCCACCGAAACGCTTGACGCCAAGTCGCTGAGCGTTGGAATCACGACCGTTGCGGGTGGAGCTTGCGCCCTTCTTATGTGCCATGTCCTATGCCTCTTCTGCTTACTTGATGCCGGTGATCTTGACGCGCGTGAGCTCCTGGCGGTGGCCCTGACGCTTCTTGTAGCCGGTCTTGTTCTTGTACTTCTGGATGATGATCTTCGGGCCGCGGAGGTTGCGAATGACCTCGGCGGTGACCTTGACCTTCGCCAGCTTGTCGGCGTCGGTGGTCACCGTGGTGCCGTCAACGAGGAGCACTGCGGGAAGTTCGATCTTCTCGCCCTCAGCCGCCTGCACACGATCGAGCTGAACGATCGTGCCGACCTCGACCTTCTCCTGTCGCCCACCGGCGCGCACTACTGCGTAAACCACTTGATACCTGTTTCGTTGGGGAGCGGAAAGCTCCGGAAATCTCACGGGAAGACTTTGCCTGCGTTCGTCGCAGGTCTGACGGGTACGAGCACAAGGCTGCAGCACATCGACCTCGACGGACGATTCAGCTCACGCACCAAGGGACCACTTTACCGGATGGAACGCACTCTCGCAAAGCGAGCCCCGTCCGTGTCGCCCCAGCTTAGGATCACGGAGTGAGCATACTGATCGACGATGCCATCTGGCCCGCACACGGACGCCTCTGGGCGCATCTCGTCAGCGACCGGAGTCTCGAAGAGCTGCATACTTTCGCGCGCCGCAACCAGCTGCCGCAGCGATCCTTCGACCGCGATCACTATGACGTGCCCGAAGACGCCGTCCCGCGATTGATCGCGGCCGGCGCAGAGCATGTCGGCGGCAAAGAGCTGGTGCGCCGTCTGATCGGCTCAGGACTCCGAATCCCCGCTCGCGACCGTCGTTGGTGAGGCGTTCACAGTCACTGGAGTGCCTGTCAGTGCGGCCGTCGTCACCCGACGTCGACGTCCCTGCCCCGGAGCCTTAGGCTCTGGCAGCGCATCGAGTACCGAGTCCAGCAGCTGCTGAGTTTCGGTCTTCGGTGCGCCGTTCTTCTCCGAACCGCGCTTGCGACGCGGCTTCTTCGCGCGCTCCTGCGGTGCAACCTCTTCTGCCGCGGCAGCTGTGTCCAGCTCGACAACCACTTCGGCCGTCGGCGCGAGGGTGGACGCCGCGATCTGCGCAAGAGCCGACTTCGCGCCCTCGGGGATGCTGTGTGCGACGGGTGCGGCAGGCTGCGAGCCCTGGTTCTGCTGCGCGTTGCCGCCACGCTGGCGACGGTTCCCCGACTGTGAGCCCTGGGAGTTCGAGCGGTGCTTGACCACCGGATCGTGGTGAACGACGACGCCACGGCCGGCGCAGACCTCACACGCTTCGCTGAACGTCTCGAGCAGGCCGAGGCCGAGCTTCTTACGCGTCATCTGCACGAGGCCGAGCGAGGTGACCTCAGCGACCTGGTGCTTCGTGCGGTCACGGCTCAAGCACTCGATGAGTCGGCGCAGCACGAGGTCACGGTTGGACTCGAGCACCATGTCGATGAAGTCGACGACGATGATGCCGCCGATGTCGCGCAGGCGAAGCTGGCGCACGATCTCTTCGGCAGCCTCGAGGTTGTTCTTCGTGACAGTCTCTTCGAGGTTTCCGCCAGAGCCGACGAACTTGCCCGTGTTCACGTCGACGACGGTCATCGCCTCAGTGCGGTCGATGACCAGCGAACCACCAGAGGGCAGCCACACCTTGCGGTCGAGTGCCTTCTCGATCTGCTCGGTGATGCGGAAGGCATCGAAGGGATCGGTCTCGTCCTCGTAGGGTTCGACGCGCTCCAGGAGGTCGGGAGCCACGCTCTCCAGGTAGGAGCGGATGGTCTGCTGCGATTCTTCGCCCTGGATGAGCATCTTCGTGAAGTCTTCGTTGAAGACGTCACGGACGATCTTGACGAGAAGGTCAGGCTCGGCGTGCAGCAGCGCGGGCGCCTGCTGGCTCTCGACCTGCTTCTGAATGTGCTCCCACTGTGAGGTGAGGCGCTGAACATCGCGCGTCAGCTGGTCCTCGGTTGCTCCCTCGGCCGCGGTGCGCACGATGACGCCGCTGGACTCGGGCAGAACCTCTTTGAGGATGCGCTTCAGACGTGCGCGCTCGTTGTCGGGAAGCTTGCGGCTGATGCCGTTCATCGAACCGCCGGGAACATACACGAGGTAGCGACCGGGCAGCGAGATCTGGCTGGTCAGGCGTGCGCCCTTGTGCCCGATGGGGTCCTTGGTGACCTGCACGAGCACACGATCGCCGGGCTTCAGCGCGAGTTCGATGCGACGTGGCTGGTTACCGGTCTCGACGCCGTCCCAGTCGACCTCGCCGGAGTACAGCACGGCGTTGCGGCCGCGGCCGATGTCGACGAAGGCCGCCTCCATGCTCGGCAGCACGTTCTGGACGCGACCGAGGTAGACGTTGCCGATCAGCGAAGCATCCTGGTTGCGAGCGACGTAGTGCTCGACCAGCACCGCATCCTCGAGAACGCCGATCTGCGTGCGGCCGTTCTTCGACCGGACGACCATCTTGCGGTCGACCGACTCGCGGCGCGCGAGGAATTCTGCCTCGGTCACCACAGGGCGGCGGCGGCCAGCGTCGCGTCCGTCACGGCGGCGCTGCTTCTTCGCCTCGAGCCGCGTAGATCCCTTGATCGCCTTCGGCTCGGTGATGTACTCGACAGCCCGCTGACGCTGACGCGGTTCATCGCGTTGCTCGTCACCCTCGCTGCCACCACGGCGACGACGACCGCGACGGCCGGAAGGCGCATCGTCCTGATCGCTGTCTCGATCGTGATCGTGATCGCGGTCACGATCACGTCCTGGACGAGCCGGCAGCGCTGCGATCTCGGGTGCGTAGAAGTGCAGCTGGGTGGACACCCGCGAGACGAACACCTCAGGAATGAGGCCGAGCGTTACTGCGGTGACCGGCTCCGGCTTCGCCGGCACGGCCGGCTTCGCAGGCTCAGCAGCCTTCACGGGCTCGTCAGGCATGGCGGGCTCTTCGATCACCTCTGCCACTGCTTCGACAACCGGCTGCGAGGCCGCGTCGGTTGATACGTCAAGCGCTACCGGAGTCGCTTCTTCCGCATCGAGGGTAGGGGTGTTGTTGTCATTCGTCTCATCGGCCATCTCTGGCGTACTCCCTGCGCGGGACACTCAGTGTTCCGCGAAATCTCGTGCGACGCCCGCGGGTGTCGCTAACTCAATCGATCTGCGACCGGCTCATGGCTCTGATCGCGCGAGGCATTGGGCCCCGAAGTCTGCGGCGATGTGTTGTACGGCTGCACCGTGCTGTCCATCACAGGCCATTATCGCATCATGTTGGCCAGTTCGTGGCATCCGGGTGTCAACACGGTCGCGAATCGGTGCGCTCTCGCCCGATCCATAGCGGACGCTGGGATAATCCCGATATGAGCGAGCAGCGTACCCGCCCCGTGTTCTATGCCATCTGGCTGATCATCGCCGGCGTAGTCGGATGGTGGGCGGCATTCCAGCTCACGCTCGACAAGCTCATCCAACTCGAGAATCCGGATGCGGATCTCAGCTGCAACGTCAGCGTGATGATCCAGTGCGGAAAGAACCTCGACTCATGGCAGGGAGAGATCTTCGGGTTCACCAACCCGATCATCGGCCTCGCCGGGTGGATGGCACCCATCTTCATGGGCGTCGCGCTGCTTGCCGGCGCACGGTTCCCCCGCTGGTTCTGGGCGACGTTCGGTGCGGGCGTCACGTTCGCGTTCGGTCTGGTGTGCTGGTTGATTGGGCAGAGCCTGTACGCGCCGAACCTCGGTGTGCTCTGCCCGTGGTGCATGCTCACGTGGGTGGTGACGATTCCGACCTTCTTCGCAACGATGGTGCACCTGTTCCGAAACGGCACCTTCAGCAGATCCGAGAGGACGCAGGAGAACGCCGGGCGCCTGATGGCATGGGTTCCGCTCGCCACGATCCTCGCGTACGCCATCGTCATTCTGCTGGCGCAGCTGCGCGGCCTCGACCTGCTGGGTGAAGTCTTCGGGATGCTGTTCTGACCCGGCCTTGATACGACGAAGCCCGTCGGAGTCTCTCAGAGAGAACCGACGGGCTTCGTGCTGTTCAGGTTAGGAGAACCAGATGCCCAGCTCACGCTGAGCGGATTCGACGCTGTCCGAGCCGTGAACGAGGTTCTGCTGCACAGCAAGGCCCCAGTCGCGGCCGAAGTCGCCGCGGATGGTCCCAGGAGCCGCCGTCGTGGGATCGGTCGTGCCCGCGAGCGAGCGGAAGCCCTCGATGACGCGGTTGCCCGAGAGGCGGAGCGCGACCGACGGTCCGGACATCATGAACTCGAGCAGCGGCTCGTAGAAGGGCTTGCCCTCGTGCTCGGCGTAGTGAGCGGCGAGCAGCTCGCGTTCGGGCTGGACGAAACGGATGTCGACGAGCACGTAGCCCTTGGCCTCGATGCGGGCGAGGATGCTGCCGGTGAGACCGCGGGCGACGCCGTCGGGCTTGACGAGGACGAGTGTTTCTTCAGTGGCCATGTCAGTCGCTCTCTGTGTGAGGTTGGGTTTGTTCTTGGTTCGGATTCGCGTCGATCGGACGGCTGGCCTCCAACCGGGGCCCCATGATCGTCGCATATGCCCACATGCCGCCGAAAATCAGCACGACGAGCACGATGGCGGGAACGAAGATGGCCGACAGTGCGACGACCACCTGAAGTGCCCAGCCGGCCGGGATCGCCCACGGCTTCGTGATCATTCCCGCGACGACGATCATCGCAAGTGCGACGATGACGCCGCCGATGATCGCCCACCACTGCGGGATGCTCTCCGGAAGGGTCTTCAGCCCGAAGATCGTGAACCCGGCGAGGATCACGACGATCGCTTCGAATCCGAGGACGACCGGGGCGAGCTTCTGCGCGAGCGTGCGAGGCGCCCGGATGCGGCGCGGTGTGCCACTCATGCGCGCCACCCCGACTTCCAATCCTCTTCTTCGGCGAGGGCGATCGCCTCACCGGCGAGCACGATGGAGCCGGCGATCACGACGGCACGACGCTCGGACGACGCCGCCCACTCACGGGCCGCATCTGCGGCATCTGCGAGTGAGTGGTGCACGGTCGCTCGATATCCGGCGCTCTCGATGATATCTGCGAGGGAATCAGCATCGCCCGCGCGATTCGACTCGGGCACCGTGGCGAAGACGTGAGCTGCTGCGGGTGCGAGGGCGGCGACGATGCCGGCGGCATCCTTATCGGCGAGAACGCCGAGCACGAGGCCCCACTCGTCGAAGTCGAAGCTGTCTTCGAGCGACTGCGCAAGCGCCCGGGCGCCGTGCGGGTTGTGCGCGGCATCCACAACGACTGTCGGTGCGATCCCCAGCAGCTGCAGTCGGCCAGGCGACGTCGCGCCCTGCAGGCCATCGGTGATGATGTCGTCGGCAATGCGCTGCGACCCTGCG
Source organism: Microbacterium zouquanmingi (assembly GCF_052266675.1). NCBI lineage: Bacteria > Bacillati > Actinomycetota > Actinomycetes > Micrococcales > Microbacteriaceae > Microbacterium > Microbacterium zouquanmingi. The sequence goes on along the minus strand of NZ_JBQPRA010000004.1, from coordinate 171,971 downwards.
CCGATGAGCGACTCGACCGCGGCGACAGCCAGAGCAGCGTTGTGCCCCTGGTGCGCACCGTAGAGCGGCAGGTACTCTTCGACGTAGTTCCCGGCGATGCCACGGATCGTCAGAAGCTGACCCCCGACGGCGAGCTTCTGCTCTGCGAGACCGAACTCTTCGCCCTCGAACGCGATCGTGGCGCTGTGCTCAGCGGCCACGCGCCGCAGTACCGCGGCGGCCTCTGCGGGCTGCTCTGCGGATACGACCGCGGCGCCCTCCTTGATGATGCCGGCCTTCACAGTCGCGATCTTCTCAATTGTGTCGCCGAGACGGTCTGCGTGGTCGATCGCGATGGGCGCGAACACCGCGACGTCGCCATCGGCGGTGTTCGTGGAGTCCCACTCGCCGCCCATGCCGACTTCGAGCACAAGGACGTCGACCGGAGCATCCGATGCCGCGACGAACGCGAGAACGGTGAGCAGTTCGAAGAAGGTGAGCGGTGCGTCGCCCGCCTTCTCGAGCTCAGCATCCACGATGCGGGCGAACGGCTCGATCTCGTCCCAGGCGTCGGCAATCGCGGCATCCGCGATCGGCTCGCCGTCGATCATGATCCGCTCGGTGAAGCGCTCCAGATGCGGGCTCGTGAACAGACCGGTGCGCAGTCCGTGCGCGCGCAGCAGACTCTCGATCATCCGCGCGGTCGACGTCTTGCCGTTCGTTCCGGTGAGGTGCACGACGCGGTATGTCTTCTGCGGGTCATCGAGCAGCTCGAGGACGCGGGCGGTGCGCTCCTTGCGAGGCTGCACCCACCGTTCCCCTGCCCGTTCGAGCAGCGCGTCGTAGACGGCATCCGCGCGGTCACGCTCAGACATTTTCCACTCCATCGATGTTCGAGTCGATCGTCACGACGATCGGGGCCTTGTGCGATCCGAGCGCTGTCGAGCCGGTGCGGAATACACCATCACCCGGGCTGGTGACCGTCTTCACGAGCTCATCCATCTCATCCGTCACCTGAACCGCAAAGCCGATGGCGAGAGTCTCCCCCGCGATCAATTCGGCGTGCGCCCGCAGCGCCTCCGCGTTCGCGGGCGAGACGTTCAGCGCGAGCACGATCCGGTCGCTGACTTCGAGACCGGCATTCTTGCGGGCTTCCTGCACCACGCGGATCGCGTCACGCGCCATGCCCTCTGCCTCCAGCTCAGGCGTGGTCTGCGTATCGAGAAGCACGAACCCGCCACCGGGGACGAGTGCGAGCGCTTCTCCCTCAGGTCGGCCTGCGGTCTCGAGAACGAGGTCGTACTCCTGAGGTTCGAGCGCGATTCCGTCGACGACGACGACACCGTCCTTTTCCTCCCAGAAGCCCGCACGCGCACCCGCGATGACGTGCTGCACCTGCTTGCCGAGGCGGGGCCCCGCAGCACGCGCGTTGACGCTGAGACGGTGGCTGATGCCGTACTCGGCAGCAGTCGTGTCGGTCAGTTGAACGAGTTCGACGGACTTGACGTTCAGCTCCTCACGAAGGATGTCCTCGAACTGGCCGAGGGATTGCGCCACAGCAGAGACGACGGTGAAGCGCGCGAGCGGCAGACGCACGCGCAGCTTCTCCTTCTTGCGCAGCGCGTTTCCGACGCTGGAGAGCTCGCGAACAGCATCCATCGCCTCGCGGATGTCGTCGGCGGAGGGGAACGCGTCAGCGTCGGGCCAGTCCGTCAGGTGCACACTGCGTCCGCCTGTGAGGCCCTGCCAGATCTTCTCGCTGACCAGCGGCACGAGAGGCGCGGCCACGCGGGTCAGCGTCTCGAGCACCGTGTACAGCGTGTCGAACGCGTCGGTTCCGCCTTCGGCGCCGACCCAGAAGCGGTCGCGCGAGCGGCGGATGTACCAGTTCGTCAATACCTCGGCGAAGTCACGCAGACGCGCGGATGCCGTGGTCGAGTCGAGCCCGTCGAGATCCGTTGCCACATCGCGCACGAGCTCGCCGAGGCGGGACAGGATGTAGCGGTCGAGCACATCCGTCGAGTCGGTGCGCCAGGTCGCCTCGTAGCCGCCACCAGACGCGTTGGCGTACGTGGCGAAGAAGTACCAGGAGCTCCACAACGGAAGCAGGAATTCCCGCACGCCCGAGCGGATGCCTTCCTCAGTGACCGCGAGGTTTCCCCCGCGCAGCACCGAGCTCGACATGAGGAACCAGCGCATGGCGTCGGAACCGTCACGGTCAAGGACCTCGGAGACGTCCGGGTAGTTGCGCAGCGACTTCGACATCTTGTAGCCGTCACTGCCGAGCACGATGCCATGGCAGCTGACGCCAGTGAACGCCGGCCGATCGAACAGCGCAGTAGAGAGCACGTGCATGACGTAGAACCAGCCGCGGGTCTGACCGATGTACTCGACGATGAAGTCCGCCGGCGAGTGCGAGTCGAACCACTCCTGGTTCTCGAACGGGTAGTGCACCTGCGCGTAGGGCATGGAGCCCGAATCGAACCAGACATCGAAGACGTCCTCGATGCGGCGCATGGTGCTCTTGCCGGTGGGGTCGTCGGGATTCGGCCGCGTCAGGTCATCGATGTACGGCCGGTGCAGGTCGATCTCGCCCTCGGGGTTGCGCGGCAGGGTGCCGAAGTCGTGCTCGAGCTCTTCGAGAGATCCGTAGGCATCGACGCGCGGGTACTCGGGATCGTCGCTCTTCCAGATCGGGATCGGCGAGCCCCAGTAGCGGTTGCGGCTGATCGACCAGTCGCGGGCGCCTTCCAGCCACTTGCCGAACTGGCCCTCCTTGACGTTCTCGGGCACCCAGGTGATCTGCTCGTTGTTCGCGAGCATCTTGTCCTTGATGTCGGTAACGCGGATGAACCAGCTCGAGACAGCCTTGTAGATCAGGGGGTTGCGGCAACGCCAGCAGTGCGGGTACGAGTGCACGTAGCTCTGCTCGCGCAGCAGGCGCGCGTTCTCCTTGAGCAGGCGGATCAGCGGGCGGTTGGCATCCATCCACAGCTGGCCTGCGACATCCGTGACGCTCGAGAGGAACTTGCCGCCGTCATCGAGCGAGAGGATCGTCGGGATGCCGGCGGCGTTCGTCACGCGCTGGTCATCCTCACCGTAGGCCGGGGCCTGATGGACGATGCCGGTGCCATCGGTGGTGGTGACGTAGTCATCGACGAGGATGCGCCAGGCGTTCTCGGTGCCCCAGGTCTCAGCATCCGCGTAGTAGTCGAAGAGACGGTCGTAGGTGATGTCTTCGAGGTCGGCCCCGCGGTGGGACGCCTCGACTGCGGCGAGCGCGTCCTCGGTCGCCTCGTAGCCGAGGTCCTTCGCGTAGCCCGCGAGGAGGTCACGGGCGATCAGATAGCGGTGCGCGGCGCTTTCGGCCACGTCATCGCCGATGTGGATGTCGGCGGCGCCGTTCGGACCTGCCGGCACGACGACGTAGTCGATGTCGGGCCCGACGACGAGTGCGAGGTTGGTGGGCAGGGTCCAGGGAGTCGTCGTCCAGGCGAGAGCGCGCACAGCGGTGAGGCCGAGGGATTCGGCCTTCGCGCCGGTGAGCGGGAACGTGACGGTGACCGACGGGTCCTGGCGATCCTGGTAGACATCGTCATCCATGCGCAGCTCGTGTGCGGACAGCGGCGTCTCATCGCGCCAGCAGTACGGCAGCACGCGGTAGCCCTCGTATGCGAGCTCCTTGTCGTACAGGGTCTTGAACGCCCAGAGCACGCTCTCCATGTAGCCGAGGTCGAGCGTCTTGTATCCGCGGTCGAAGTCGACCCAGCGCGCCTGGCGGGTGACGTAGGCCTTCCAATCCTCGGTGTACGCGAGGACGGAGTCGCGAGCCTTGCCGTTGAAGACATCGATTCCCATGTCTTCGATCTCGCTCTTCTCGGTGATCCCGAGCTGCTTCATCGCTTCGAGCTCTGCGGGCAGGCCATGCGTGTCCCACCCGAACACGCGATCGACCTTCTTGCCGCGCATGGTCTGGAAGCGCGGGAAGAGGTCTTTGGCGTACCCGGTGAGCAGGTGACCGTAGTGCGGTAGGCCGTTGGCGAAGGGAGGGCCATCGTAGAAGACCCACTCCTCGGCGCCCTCGCGCTGATCGATCGACGCGCGGAACGTGTCGTCGCTCTTCCAGAACGCAAGAACGTCCTGCTCGATCTCCGGGAACCGAGGACTGGCAGCAACGGCTGCGGGGCCGAAGGCGGAGGTGCGGGGGTAGGTCATGTGCGCTCGCAGTGTCGTGGATGGATGCTGCGCAAGGACGACCCTCTGTCTTTCACAAGGACCGCGGTACCACCTCGCGTGCGGCGCCTCTCGGCGCTGCCACTCTCACTGCGGCGATGACGGGCCTGCCCCGCTCGGTTCTACTGGGCCTCGCGGCCGTTCTTCCGAGTGCTCCCCGGTGATGGCCGGATCAAAGCATGTACGCCCATTGTACGCGGCTTTGGTGCGGGCGCTTCGCTCGGAGATGTACACGTTCTTCGGAGCCATACCCGGAATCTGATCCGAAGGAGCTGCACTTCTCCGAAGAAGCTGCGCTGCTTCACGCGGCCAGATGCAACCCCAGTGCCACTGACCGCATGATCAGGTCCTGGACCATGGGCCAGTCGTGCATCAGCTGCTGGTAGCTGACCCTGATCACGTGATAGCCCATGAGCCGCAGCTCGGCGTCGTGCCTGATGTCTTGGCTGCGCTGCGCGCCGACATGATGCTTGCCGTCTATCTGCAGTACGAGACGTTCCCCGATGAGCGTGTCCACTCTGTGCCCGGCGATCCATATCTGGCTGAGGATCCGCAACCTCAACCACTTCAGTCTCGAGCGCAGGTACGTCTCCGTGCCGGCATCAGCAAAAGGATCAGCTTCGGCGAGAATTGCGCGCGCTGCAGGCTTCCAGTCGTATTCGACAAGGCCCGGCAACGTCACGAGGTGCTGATTGAGCGCCGACTCCCAGGTGGCGAGGGCACGCTCGAAGGGCTCACAATCTGCCACCAGCGCGAGCACGTTCTCGATCGGGTCGACCAACACGTCCGGATGCCGTGGAACGAGAGGCATCGACCAGTGCACATGCACGCGCCCGGTTGACACGCTCGTCCCCTTCGGTTTCGCGGCGACATGGAACTTTTCCGGTTCCCCGTGCACCCACAGACCGAGCCTTGCAGCCTGGGTCACACAGCTCACGACAACACTGGTTCTGGCTGCGGCGACAAGGATCGGTTCGGCGCCCTGGGCAGCCACCCAGCCTCGACGGATTCGGATGAGCTGTCCAGATGCGACTGGCTGCTCGAGGGAGCGACGCGCGATGCCGTGGGCTCTCAGTCGTTCAGTGCGCACGACACCGCCCAGCTCAACAACGAGCTCGACTGGGTCAGGACCATTCGGATGCATCCTGTGATTCTGCGACGCGCAGGGCATCTCCCGGGTCCGAGAACACTCGAACCGTGCACAAGTTCCGGGAATCCACAGTTGTGCAGTACCAGTCAGCCGCGGCATTTCTCCGTGTGCTTCGCTCGGAGATGTACACGTTCTTCGGAGCCATACCCGGCATCTGATCCGAAGGAGCTGCACTTCTCCGAAGAAACTGCCCGCGTGGCTACGCGAGTAGTCCGAACACGGCGACATCGTGCCGGGCGGCTGCCCGTCCTGCAGCATCACCGTCGGAATCGCGGTTCCACCGATGAATCACCTCAGCTACTCGCGGTTCCACTCGTCGTCGGTGCCGTTCACGTCGAAGGCGTGCGCCCACGGCTCCCACAGGCGCAGCCGTTCGATGTTCGTTGCCTCCACATCGCGCACTGCGCAGGCCATCGCTGGCGTCCGCAGTGCGAGGGTGACACCGTCTCCCCGATCGCGTTCGAACCTCATCGTCGGTGATAGCCGTGCAGGTCGTCCTGGGCGCCGTTGATCCAAATCTCATCTCCTCCGTCGGGGTCGGGGATGCGGATGGTCCGCGCAAAGGCCTCATCGACGACGGATGCCTCGAACCCGGCATCCTGCAGCCTCGTTGCCAGCGCGTCGAGATCACCGCGCGCTTCGAAAGACACCCCGATCCGAGGCTCCCCTGCATGCAGCCCGACCGCCCCGCCTCCAGCGACCATCTCGATCCACCCGCCGCGATCGGCTGCGATGCCGCCGCGAAGGCCGAGCGCCTCAAGGATCGCCCGAGGCTCATCGAGGTCGCCTTGGAACCAGATCGGTTGAACGGCGACCTGCCCTGCCCCCTGCTGGGCAGCACCTTCGGACACCGAGATCGATACACCGGATGCCGTGCGCACGACAAGCATGTCCCCCACTCCGTCCATCGTCGTCGGAGTGACGGCGAAGGACGAAAGAGCGGATGCCGCAGCATCCAGATCCGCGACGACGAGGTGAATGTCGACCATGCCTGCTCGGTGCCCAGCCGTCGCCCTGTGCACAGCCAGGACTCCGTCCGCGTGGAACTCCGCCCACTCGGGCACAGGCGGGAACGGTGCCACGAAGCCGAGAGCTTCCACAAGAGCCCACCATCGCTCCGCGTGATCCGTGTACACGATCTGCTGAACCACGCTCATGACTTCTCCTCCAGATACCCGCGCAGTGCCACTTCAACGAGCGCAGACAGGCTCGTGTTCTCATCGATTGCCCGGTGCTTCACATCGCGGACGAGCTCCGGCGGCAGATACACGTTGAACTGCACCTTCTTCGACTCACTTGCTTGCATGCTAGCAACATAGCACACACTGACGGGTACCCTTGGGGAATGGCACGCAACACTGACTCCCTCGCCGCTCCGCGCGTCTCACCGCCCGATCTGCCGGAGAATCTCGCTCTTGCGGTGCCGCAGCGCAATGCCGATCTGATCGCTGCACGTCTCGACCTGACCGGCACCGCAGATCTCGCCCACTCCTCGATCGAGCAGTGCGTGATCGCCGCAGACGTCGATCTGCTCGACCTCACCGGCGCCACGATCCTCGACGTTGCGATGCACGATGTGCGCGCGGCATCCATGCCCCTGCGCAACGCGAGCATCCGCCGCCTGCGCATCGCCGGCGGACGCATCGGCACCCTCGATCTCAGCGGCGCACGTATCGATGAGCTCGAGCTGCGGGATCTGCGCATTGATTACCTGAACCTCGGCGGGGCAAAGGCCCGCGACATCGTGATCGCGGACTCCGCCATCCGCACACTCGACCTACCCCAGGCAGAACTCACCCGCGTCAGCTTCGAGAACGCTCGCAGTGAAGAGGTCGATCCGCGCGGACTGCGCGCGAAAGACGTCGACCTGCGCGGACTCGACGCGATGGCATTCACCGATGCGAACAGTCTGCGCGGTGTGACGCTGACGACTTTCCAGGTGCAGCAGCTCGCTCCTGTCATTGCGGCCGGGTTGGGGATCCGGATCAGCGACTGACGCTGCGCACCTCACTCGCCGGAGGCGGCCAGCAGTTCCTGAGTGAACGGATGCTGTGGGGCATTGAACACGGCAGCCACCGACCCCTGTTCGACAACAGCACCGTTCTGCATCACGAGCACGTCGTCGGAGACGGCCGCGACGACGTCGAGATCGTGAGAGACGAAGATCATCGTCAAGCCGCGATCGCGCTGCAGCCGTCCGAGCAGCTGCAGCACCTTTTCGCGCACGGAGGGATCCAGCGCCGAGACGGGCTCGTCGAGCACCAGCACGTCAGGATCCGCGGCGAGCGCCCGTGCGATCGCCGCACGCTGCCGCTGCCCGCCCGAAAGCTGCGCCGGGCGCCGGGTGGCGAGATCAGGCGCAAGATCGACTTCTGCCATCAGCACCGCGACCCGGGCGGCACGCAAGGCCCGCGGGACTCCCCCTGCGGCGAGCGCCTCACGCAGTGAGCGGCCCACGCTCCAGCGGGGATCGAACGCGCCGAGCGGGTTCTGGTGCACGAGCTGCACACGGTGCTCTCCCACCCAGCGCAGATCACCGGCATCAGGTGTCTCGACTCCGACGATCATTCGAGCGAGCGTCGTCTTTCCAGAACCCGACTCCCCCACGATCCCCAGCGTCTGTCCCTGCAGCAGGGTGAACGCTGCGTCCATGACCGCCGGCACACCCGAGAACGACTTCGAGACGTCGATTCCGGTGAGAACTGCGTCTCCGAGCCCGAACCGGTCCGTCCGCGGCTCATGGGCCGTCGCGGCGATGAGCTCGCGCGTGTAGGCCTCAGCGGGAGCATCCAACACGTCTGCAACAGTGCCCTGCTCGATCACGCGTCCTGCACGCATGACGAGCACACGGTCGGCGACCCTGCGCACTGCCGCGAAGTCGTGACTGATGAAGACGATGGCGGTTCCGGCATTCGCGATATCGCGAAGCAGCGCCAGAACATGAGCCTGCACCGTGGCATCCAGAGCCGTGGTCGGCTCATCCGCGATGAGCACGACCGGCTCTCCTGCCAGCGCTGACGCGATCAGCGCACGCTGCCTGAGCCCACCCGACAGCTCGTGCGGATATTGCGCCGCCCGCTCAGGGGGCGACGGCATCGCGACAGATTCCAGCAGCTCCAGAGCACGCGCGCGGCGCCCTGCGCGCGACAGTCGCGTGTGAATCGCGAGGGGCTCGGCGACCTCCGCCCCGATTCGTCGCAGCGGGTCGAGCGAGACGAGGGCGTCCTGTGAAACCAGCCCGATACGGTCGCCGCGCACACCGCGCCAGTGCGTCTCTGAGAATCCACGTGCATCCACCCCGTCGATCTCCAGGCGCGAGGCGGTGACCTTGCCGGGCGCGAGCCCGAGAAGTGCGGATGCCGTCACGGACTTGCCCGCCCCCGATTCGCCGACGATCGCGAGGCACTCTCCCGGCGAGACCTCGAAGGAGACTCCATCGACGAGCACGCGGTTCCCGATGGCGATCGACAGGTTCTGCACGCTCAATACGCTCATCACACTCGCCCTTCCGCGCGCGCCCGCAGTGTGCGGCCGACGATCGTCGCCGAGATCACTGTGAGCGTGATGGCGAGCCCGGGGAAGACCGCGATCCACCATGCCGTGCCAAGAGAATTGCGACCGCCGGAGAGCATGAGGCCCCACTCCGCGGCAGGCTCGCTCTCGCCCAGCCCCAAGAAGCTCAAGCCCGCGATGGCGAGGATGCTCGACCCGATCCCGATCGTCGCCAGAATGCTCAGCGAACCCAGTACGCCGGGCATGACATGCCGGACGAACGCCCGCGCCCGCGGCACCCCGAGGATCCGGGCCGCCTCGACGTGCTCAGCGAGCGCCAGCGTACGCGTCTGCACCCGAGCGAGCCGTACGTACACCGGGATCGCGGCGATGGTCACAGCGACGGCGACCTTCTCCGGCCCAGGCCCGAGGATCGCGACGACGACGAGCGCGACCAGGAACTCCGGGAACGCCATGAGTACGTCGTTCATACGCATCGCCACGGCATCGACGGCACGAGGGGCGATGCCGGAGAGGGCACCGATGATGAGTCCGATGATGAGGGCGAGTGCCGTCGCGAGCAGACCGATGCCGACTGAGCGGCCGGCACCATGCACGACACGAGAGAACACATCGCGACCGCTCTGATCGGTTCCGAACCAGTGTGCGGCACTGGGGGCTTCGAGCGCGGCCCGCACGTCGGTCTGCAGTGGGTCGGCGGGGGCGATGATTCCAGGGAAGAGAGCCATTGCCGCCACGACGGCCAACACGAGTACGGCCGCGCCCAGCAGCATGCGACGAGAGAGCGTCATGCGCGCACCGCCCGTCGCTGTCGCGGATCGAGCAGCGGATGCAGCAGTTCGACGATGACGTTGACGATGACGAACACGAGTGCGCTGAAGAGAATGATCCCGGTGATGACCGGCAGGTCGCGGTCGGTGATCGCCGCCAGGGTGACGCGCCCGATGCCGGGTCGTGCGAAAACCGTCTCGACCAGCACCGCGCCGCCGAGCAGTGATCCCACCAGGTACGCCGTGAGCGTCAGAGCACCCGCCGCCCCGTGGCGGAGGGTGTGGTGAGCCGTCAGCCGGACCTGCCCCGCGCCGCGCGCACGAACAGTCGTTGCGAACGGCTGGCGTTCGGCGGCTTCGATGCCGTCTCGCAGCACCTGGCCGAGGAGCGCTGCCACAGGAAGCGCCAGCGTGACCGCAGGCAGCACGATCGTCGCGGGATTGCGGGTGCCGGACACCGGGAACCAGCCGAGCCCGAAGGCGAAGGTGCTCAGCAGAAGCAGACCGATCCAGAACACCGGCGATGACAGCACGATCAGCTCCACGCCGGCGACGACTCCCCGCCCGACGCGTCCGCGCACGAACAGTGCGACAGCAAGCGCGAGGACGAGCGCGATGACGAGCGCCAGAGCGGTCAGCTGCAGCGTCGAACCGAGCTGTCGTCCGATGACCTCCGTCACCGGCATCCGTAACTGGTAGGACTCGCCCAGGTTCCCCTGCACGAGCTGCCCGAGGTACGACAGGTACTGCTCGAGAGGTGGGAGGTCAAGTCCGAGATCGGCACGGATGCCGTCTTTCACGGCCTCGCTCACCTGAGCCTGCGGCCCGAGCATGACCGAGACCGGGTCTCCCGGAATCACCCGGAACGCGAGGAACGCCAATGTCGCCGCGCCCCAGAGGACGACGATGACGGATGCTACGAGCCCCGCGATCCGGACGAGAAGCGGTTTCACGAGCAGATCAGCCGACCGTGACCTCATAGAACAGCGGGCGACCGTACAGGTCGTACTCGAGGCCCGAGATCGTGTCGTTGTACGCGGTGATCAGCGACGGGCTGTACAGCGGAACGATCGCGGTGTACTCGGCATTCCATTGCTGCAGCTTCTTGTAGATGTCTGCGCGCTCATCGACATTGCTCGTCGAGATTCCCTGTTCGAGCAGTGCGTCGATCTCGGGGTCAGTGACCTGCGAGGCGTTCTGGAAGCCTTCGGTGTGCAGGTGGCTACGCAGCAGGTCGCCGTCGACACCGGAGAAGCCCCAGTCGGTGAGGTCGAAGGTCTTGGGACCATACTGCTCGTTGTAAGCCCCCGGTTCGAGAACCTCGCGCTTGACCTCGAACCCGATCTCGGCGAGGTCGGACTGAATGGCGTTGCCGAGCGCGGCCTTGTCATCCGGGACCGGCGTCCAGGCGATCCAACGCGCCGAGAGACGCGTGCCGTCCTTCATGCGGATGCCGTCGCTGTCGCGCTCGGTCCATCCTGCTTCGTCGAGCAGCGCGTTCGCCGCATCCTGGTCGAAGGGCCAGGAGTCCTCGAGCGAGGCGTCGTATCCGGGGGTGGTGGAGCCGAGGATGCTCCATGCCCGCGGGAACTGACCGAAGAAGATCTCCTCGACGGCGGCATCGATGTCGATACCGCGAGCGAAGGCCTGACGGACCTTCTCGTCGGCGAAGACGCCGTACTTCTCATTCAGGTACAGCGAGTACGGCAGGCCCGGGTACTCGACGGAGTCGACCGTGAGCGTGTCAGGGAGTTCGACGGCGAGGTTCGGGGGGATATTGCTGGCAAGATCCGCCTCGCCGCTTTCCACAACACCGGCGCGCACGGATGCCTCAGGAAGCAGCTCGACCCGAAGGGTCTCGAACTGCGCGGCTTCTGCCCCGTCTGGGCCCCAGGTGTAGTCGGGGTTGCGGGTGTAGACGAGCTCCTGGTCGGGGGTGTACTCGGTGAGCTCGAACGGGCCGGTGCCGACGTTGATGCCGGGGCCCCCCGCTTTGAGCTGATCCGCGGAGGTCTCCAGCACTGCGGGCGAATAGAAGCCGAGGTTCGCCGTGCTCGCTGCCTGCAGGAAGGGAGAGTACGGCTGAGTGAATTTCACCTCGACCGTGTACTCGTCGACAACTGTCGTCGCCTCGTAGAAATTGGCGCCGAGCATGCTCGCGGCCTGAGCAGACGCGGTCTCGGGATCGACGATGCGATCGAAGTTCGCCTTCACTGCTTCAGCATTGAAGGGCTCACCATCATGGAAGGTGACATCGTCGCGCAGTTCGAACGTGTAGGTGGTGCTGTCGTCTGAGACCGTCCAGCTCTTCGCGAGCCACGGCGAGAACGAGCCATCGGCCTCCTGGAACACCAAGGAGTCGAGAATGGCGCGCTGCACCATGCCCGAGACATCGAGCTGGCTGGTCTGCGGGTCCATGTGTCCGGCAGCGAGGTTCGCTCCCTCGATGGCCCAGACGACCTCACCACCGCTTTGCGCACTGTCGTCGGCTGCGCCGGCACAGCCGCTCAACAGCAGAGCGGATGCCGCGAAGAAGGCGGTTACGGGAAGAAAACGGCGCACGAGAGAGGTGGGCATGCGAATCCTCAGAAAGGCGGAAGGGGTGCATTCAGTTTAGCGATGATTATTGGACGGGGTCGATTTAGGCCAGGATGCGTTCTGCGCACCGCCAGCTAGACTGTTGAGCGCATCCCACACACTCAGGCACGTACACACCGTGCCGCATACATCGCTCAAGGAGACCTCGATGTCAGCAATCCCCGACAAGCCCGCACTCGAAGGTCTCGAAGCGAAGTGGGATGGCGTCTGGTCTGAGCAGGGCGCCTACCTGTTCGACCGCCTGCGTTCCGCAGAACTCGGCCGCGAGAGTGTCTACTCGATCGACACTCCTCCGCCCACAGCATCCGGATCCCTGCACATCGGTCACGTGTTCTCCTACACGCACACCGATGTCAAGGCGCGCTACGAGCGCATGCGCGGCAAGAACGTGTTCTACCCGATCGGCTGGGACGACAACGGCCTGCCGACCGAGCGCCGCGTGCAGAACTACTACGGCGTGCGCGTTGACGTGACACTCCCCTACGACCCCGACTTCACCCCGCCGTTCGAGGGCAACGCGAAGAGCCTGAAGGCCGCCGATCAGCAGCCGGTGAGCCGCCGCAACTTCATCGAGCTGTGCGAGAAGCTCACCGTCGAGGACGAGAAGCAGTTCGAAGACGTCTTCCGCCAGCTCGGTCTCAGTGTCGACTGGACGCAGACCTACCGCACGATCTCCGATGAGACGATCCGCCAGAGCCAGCTCGGCTTCATCCGCAACCACGAGCGCGGCGAGGCGTACCAGGCCCTTGCGCCGACGCTGTGGGACGTCGATTTCCGCTCCGCGATCGCGCAGGCTGAGCTCGAAGACCGCGAGCAGCAGGCCGCGTACCACCGTCTCGCGTTCCACAAGACCGACGGCTCGGGCGACATCCACATCGAAACCACGCGCCCAGAACTGCTCGCCGCCTGTGTTGCTCTCGTGGCGCATCCCGATGACGAGCGCTACCAGCCGTACTTCGGCAAGACCGTGCGCACGCCGCTGTTCGATGTCGAGGTTCCGGTGCGCGCGCACCACCTCGCACAGCAGGACAAGGGTTCCGGCATCGCCATGGTCTGCACCTTCGGCGACGTGACCGACATGGTGTGGTGGCGCGAGCTCGACCTGCCGATCCGTACGATCCTGGGCCTCGACGGCCGCGTGATCGCAGAGGCTCCCGAAGCGATCACCTCAGAGGCAGGCCTTGCAGCCTACGCCGAGATCGCCGGAAAGACGGTCTTCAGCGCCAAGAAGCGCATGGCGGAGCTGCTCGAAGAGTCCGGCGAGCTGCTCGAGGTCTCCAAGCCCTTCAACCATGCGGTGAAGTTCTTCGAGAAGGGCGACCGCCCGCTCGAGATCGTCTCGACGCGCCAGTGGTATATCCGCAACGGCGCCCGCGACGAGGACCTGCGCGATCAGCTCATCGCACACGGAAAGCAGCTCCAGTGGCACCCGGACTTCATGCGCGTGCGCTACGAGAACTGGGTCGGTGGCCTCACCGGCGACTGGCTGATCTCGCGTCAGCGCTTCTTCGGTGTTCCGCTGCCCGTCTGGTACGGACTCGATGAGAACGGCGAGCGCGACTACGACCGCGTGCTGATGCCCGCTCCACAACTGCTGCCGATCGATCCGACGATCGACGTGCCGGCAGGCTACACGGAGGACCAGCGCGGCAAGGCAGGGGGCTTCGAGGCCGAGACCGACATCCTCGACACCTGGGCGACCTCGTCGCTCACCCCTCAGCTGGCCGGCGGCTGGCAGCGTGACGAAGAGCTGTGGAACCTCGTCGCCCCGTTCGATGTGCGCCCTCAGGCTCAGGACATCATCCGCACCTGGCTGTTCTCCACCATGCTTCGCTCGACCCTCGAGGACCAGCGCTCGCCCTGGAAGCACGCGTCGATCTCCGGCTTCATCGTCGATCCCGACCGCAAGAAGATGTCGAAGTCCAAGGGCAATGTGGTCACGCCCGCTGACATCCTCGACAAGCACGGTTCGGACGCTGTGCGCTACTGGGCAGCCTCCAGCCGCTTGGGCGTCGACGCCGCGTTCGACCCGCAGAACCCCACGCAGATGAAGATCGGTCGCCGCCTGGCGATCAAGATCCTCAACGCTGCGAAGTTCGTGCTGTCGTTCCCGGTCTCCGAGGGCGCGCAGGTCACGCACGCTCTGGATGCTTCGATGCTCGCTGCCCTCGACCAGGTGGTTGCTGATGCCACCGCGGCGTTCGATGCCTTCGATCACGCCCGCGCGCTGGAAGTCACCGAGTCGTTCTTCTGGACGTTCTGTGACGACTACCTCGAGCTCGTCAAGGAACGCGCCTACGACCAGACCGACGTCGGACAGCCCTCCGCCGCGCTCGCGCTGCACATCGCGCTGTCGACGCTGCTGCGTCTGCTGGCCCCGGTCGTGTCATTCGCGGCCGAAGAGGCCTGGAGCTGGTTCGAAGAGGGTTCGATCCACACCGCCGCATGGCCGACCGCCGGCGAGCTCGCCGGCGGAGATGCCACGGTGCTCGATGTTGCCAGCGCTGCGCTGATCGGCATCCGTCGCGCGAAGACGGAGGCGAAGGTTTCTCAGAAGACGCCGGTGTCACGCGCTGTGATCGCAGCTCCCGCTGACTCGATCGAGGCGCTTCGCGCCGCTGCGGGGGACCTCAGCGCCGTGGGACGCATCGCCGAGCTCGAGATCGTGGCAGGCGACGAGCTCACCGTCACAGAGATCGAACTCGCTCCCGTGGAGGAGAACTGATGCAGCTGGGTACGCGCTGGCCGGCGGGGTCGGAGGCTCCGGCCTCCATTCCTGCCGTACTGCGCCCAGCCATCGCCGAGGTCGAAGCACGCGGTCTGGGCGGGCACTGGACTCTCACGTGGCTCGAGGGCCGACCGATCGCTGAATGGGATGCCGGCTGGGAAGTCTTCCAAGACGCGTCGGGCGAGGTCATCGCCCGCCCCTTCCAGGACTGACTCAGCGCCGCGGCATCCCCATCTGCGCCAGCAGGTGGTCCGCCGCCCGCGGGTCTGCCTTTCGCGTCTGCTCCGCCTGGATCGACGCGAGCATCGCGTCGCGTCGGTCTTCCCGACGCTCGGCACGAGCTGTCGCCCATCGGGCGACCGTCTCGGCGACCCCGATCGACCACCGCTCGAGTGAGGTCGCACCGCGCGGAACAGGGTATGTACGAGTTACTGCTACTGCGCTCATGATGCGTTCTCCTTCTTGTTCTTGAGGTTCTTGAGGGGGAAGACGTCAGCGCGGACGCTGACCCGGCGAACACCGTCGCCCTTCTGCTCGCGGTATTTGTCGGCGGCCTCATCGATGACTGCTTCGATCTTCTTGATGAGGTCGGTGGTCTGAGCCGCGGTCATGCTGATGCCGCTAGTCATCGACGAGCTCGCGTCGACCCATTCGACCGGTTCCCGGTCGATCCCACCGACGAAGTAGTCCATGAGCTCGTCGTGGCGCCGACGCATTGCCTCTGCGACTGCCACCTGGAGCGCCGCTTCGCCCGCAGGCGATCCCTGCACAGCACGCGAGTCGTAGATGATGCCGCCGGGCGGGCGCTCCCACCAGCGCTCGCGGCCGCCGCGAGTGCCCTCGAGCTCACGGATGAGATCGTGGCGGGCGAGCGAGCGCAGGTGGTAGCTCGTGGCACCCGAGGACTCCCCCAGGATCTCGGCGAGAGTGCTAGCTGTCTGCGGCCCCTCCTGCTCGAGGATGTCGAAGATCCGCACGCGCAGCGGGTGAGACAGCGCGCGGAGCGCTCCAGCATCCAGCACACGACGCCTGCCGGCCCCAGGGTTCTTCTCGTTCTCGGTCATATTGCAAAGATATCTTTGCAACGCTTTCTTTGCAAGTGTTTCTTTGCTTTCGTTCGCATTAGGCTCGTGGAATGACCGATGCCGCGAATCCGCTCCTCACGCCGTCCGCTCTCCCCTACGCGCTTCCGGACTACGCTGCGATCCGCCCAGAGCACTACCTGCCGGCGTTTCTTGTCGCGTTCGATGAGCACGTCAAGGAGATCGCAGCGATCACGCGCGTGCGATCCATGCCGACGTTCGAGAACACGATGGTGCCGCTGGAGCAGGCCGGCGCCATGCTCGATCGCGTCGCGCACGCCTTCTACACCGTGAGCTCAGCGGATGCGACCACAGAGATCCAGCAGATCGATGAAGATCTCGCGCCCCTCATGGCGGCACACGAAGACGCCATCCGCCTCGACGCTCAGCTGTACTGGCGTGTGAAGACCCTGCACGAGCAGATCGACCAGCTCGAACTCGATACCGAGAGCCGCTACCTGTTGGTCAGGCATTTCCGTGAGATGACGCACGCAGGCGCGGCGCTCGACGATACGGCGAAGTCGACGCTCACCGCCTTGAACCAGAAGCTCTCCACGCTCACGACGGCATTCGAGAAGAACCTCCTCGCCGACACCAACGATCTCGCGGTCTTCTTCGAGACGGCCGAAGAACTCGACGGACTCACCGACGGTGAGCTCTCCGCTGCCACGCGCGCGGCAACCGACCGCGGCCACGAGAGCGGCTTTCTCATCACGCTGCCGCTGTTCACGGGGCATCCGTATCTGTCCTCGCTGACGAGTCGCGAGAGTCGGCGGCAGATCATGGCGGCGTCGCGCTCGCGCGCGCTCCGCGGCAACGCCAACGATAACCGCGGTGTGCTGACCGAGATCGTCGCGCTGCGCGCGGAGCGGGCAGCCCTGCTCGGTTACGCATCACACGCCGCCTATGTCACCGCGGATGAGACGGCGGGAACCCCGGAGGCCGTCTCAGAGCTTCTCCACCAGCTCGCTCCAGCCGCAGCATCCAACGCGCGCGCAGAACAGGCGGCTCTGCAGACGATCATCGACGAGACCGAGACAGAGCCGTTCGCCCTTGAGGCGCATGACTGGGCGTTCTACACCGAGAAGGTGCGTGCCGCGAAGTACGACATCGACACGGCCGTACTCCGGCCGTGGTTCGAAGCCGAGCGGGTCCTGCAGGACGGCGTCTTCTACGCGGCGACACAGCTGTACGGCCTGACATTCCGCGAGCGTGACGACCTCGTCGCCTATCACCCCGGCGCTCGCGTGTTCGAGGTGTTCAACCCTGGCGGTTCAGCACTCGGCCTGTACGTGCTCGATCTGTATACGCGCGACACGAAACGCGGCGGCGCATGGATGAACCCGATCGTCAGCCAATCCGCGCTGCGCGGCACAGCTCCCGTGGTCGTCAACAATCTCAATGTGGCACAGCCGGGAGACGGTCAGCCGACGCTGCTGACGCTCGATGAAGTCACGACGCTGTTCCACGAGTTCGGCCATGCCCTGCACGGCTTGTTCGCGACGGTGAACTACCCGCACTTCGCGGGCACGAACGTGTTCCGTGACTTCGTGGAGTTCCCCAGCCAGGTCAACGAGATGTGGATTCTCTGGCCAGAGGTGCTGGACAACTACGCGCGGCACTATGAGACCGATGAACCGTTGGATGCGGCGATCGTCGAGCGACTGCGTGCGACAGAGACCTTCAATCAGGGTCATGACACGAGCGAATACCTCGCAGCCGCCTGGCTCGATCAGGCGTGGCACCGGCTCGGAGACTCTGACTCGGTGGCCGACGTCGCCGAGTTCGAAGCAGCGGCACTCGCCGAGATCGGACTGGACAACCCCGTGGTGCCGACCCGCTACTCCTCCACCTACTACGCGCACGTCTTCTCCGGCGGATACAGTGCCGGCTACTACTCGTACATCTGGAGCGAGGTGCTCGACGCCGACACCGTGAAGTGGTTCCGCGAGAACGGCGGCCTCACCCGCGAGAACGGCGACCGCTTCCGCGCACGGCTGCTCGCCGTGGGCGGATCGAAGGACCCCCTCGAGGCGTACCGCGACTTCCGCGGTCGCGACGCGGAGATCGCTCCGCTGCTGAAACGCCGCGGGCTGGGAGGGTGACGGCGATCACGGCGTGGTCTGCTGCCCGTCCGCGTCATCCTCGGTGTGAATGGTCGCCGATGGGCACAGGTCTTCGGCTTCGCGCACCGCGCCCCACTCGGATTCCGGCGGACTCGCATTGAGAACGCTCACGAACCCACCATCTTCCTCCCGGTTGGCGAACACCCGCGGTGCTGTCCGGCTGCAGTTGCCGGATGCGATGCAGGTGGTGGGGTTCACAGTGACCTTCATGTCTCTCCGATCTCATCCTCGGTATTCGCGGACCAAGGGACAGGTGTATGGGTCTCGGTTCTTCAGTCCGACCTGATTCAGATAGGCGAGGATCGTCCGAAACGCCTCGCCGAGAGTTGTCTCGGCGTAGGGGATGTCGTAGGCGGCGCAGTGCTCACGAACCACCTTCTGCACCATCGGCAGATTGGGACGCGGGCACATCGGGAACAGATGATGCTCCACCTGGTACTCCAGCCCGCCCATGAAGAAGTGCACGAAGACTCCGCCGCGCACGTTACGCGACATCCGCACCTGTCGACGCAGGAAGTCGATGTCCGCGTCATGCGGGACGGTCGGCATCCCGATGTGGTTCGGCGAGAACGCGCCACCGAGCAGGAAGCCGAATACAGCAACCTGCACCAGAACGAACACCGTCGCGATGAGCGGTGGAAGCACGACGAAGAGGAAGACGAGGAATCCGATGATGCGGATACCGACGAACAGAATCTCCGACCAGCGATGCGTCACTCCCTTGCCGAACAGGATGGTCCTGATCGAGTCGATGTGCAGTGAGAAGCCCTCGAACAACAGCAGCGGCAGAAAGTAGTATCCCTGATACTTCGCGAGCGTCGCGGCGATCCCCTCGCGCGCATCGGTGCCTTCCGGCGTGAACGACAACACTCCGGGTGCGGCGTCAGGATCCTCCCGCTCCTTGTTGGGGTTCGCATGATGGCGACCGTGCTTGTCGATCCACCAACCGAAGCTGAGCCCGACGAACAGACCCGCGAGCACACGCCCCGTCCACTCGTTCCACCCTTGCGAGGCGAACATCTGCTGGTGGGCAGCCTCATGCCCGAGAAAGCCGAGCTGCGCCATCGCGACGCCGAACAGCACCGCCAGGACCAGCTGCCACCAGCTGTCCCCCAGCAGCACCACCCCAATGAGAATCACCACGACGACCAACGTCCAGAAGATCATCATCGTCCAGTAATAGCGGTATCGTCTGCGCATCAGATTGGCGGCGTTGACCTCGGCCGTCAGCTGGTGGAAAGCCTCCACGTACCGTTCACCCTGCATGTGCCGATGTTAATCATCAGCGGGAACTCCGGCTACCCCTTCGTCCCGCTCAGGTCCGGGATGCTATGCGCTCGCGCCGGACTCCCGCGCCGTGAGGAGTCCGAGGTCTCGCGCGAAGGCCCGCATCCGAGTCGCGATTTCCTGCGGCACTTCGGCGGCGGTGAAGTGCCCGCCCTCGCGCAGACGATCGAAAGTACGAAGGTCGCGGTAGAAGGCGCGAGCGACACTCTCGGGGTAGTCATGCTCGTGCCGCTGGATAGCAACTGCGGCCGGTACTGCGACCGGCGGTATCCGCTCGTCCTCACCAGTATCGAAGTATCGCCGGAACGATGTCGCGATGCTCCCCGTCGCCCAGTAGATCGTCGCCTCGGTCAGTATCCGCTCGCGGGAGATGCGATCCTCCACGAGCTCCGGCTGCGCCGTCGGCGTGTCACTCCACTCGACGAGCTTCTCTGCGAGCCAGGCGAGAAGGCCTGCCGGCGAGTCGTTGAGCGCAGCAGCCAGCGTGTCGGGCCGTGTGCCCTGCACGTGGCCGTACGCGCCGTCAAGTTCGCCACTCGCGACGAGTCGCTCGAAGAACGCCCGCGCTTCGGGGTCGGTCACCGCTGCGCGCTCTTCATCTGTGCCGAAGTGTGAATGCGTCGCGAGAATCCCCCGTACATGCGCGGGATACGTCGCGGCGATCAAGTCGCTGACGTTCGCCGAGATGTCCTCTCCGTAGGTGAGATAGTGCTCGTAGCCCAATACATCGGTCATCAGCGTGTGCATCAAGCGAGCCATCACGCTCTCGGTCATGGTGCCGTCGTACGGCTCGGAGAACGCGAATCCGGGCATGCTCGGCATCACCACGTGGAAGTCCGGCAGCAGCTCCGCGAGCTCGAGTTGCAGCGCGAACGTGTGCGGCCATCCGTGCATGAGCAGCAGGGCCGGCGCACCCTCGTACTCGGACCGCATGTGGACGAAGTGGATGCTGGTGCCGCCGACATCAGCGATGAACTGCGGATGAGAGTTCAGCCAATCCTCGCGAGCACGCCAATCGAATGCAGTCCACGCGTCGACGAGTTCGCGCAGATACGACGCGGACATGCCGGATTCAGGGCGACGAGGCGAGTCTGGGAGCAGCCGCGCGCGGCTGAGACGTGCACCCAGGTCCTCGAGGACCTCCTCCGGTACCGAGATCTGAAACGGTCGCATGCCGCAACGCTACTCCGGGGCTCGGACATCGCGTCTCGCTCGCCGTGACGATCCAGGCCGCAGGCGCTGTTCCCTCTGCCGTTCAGGCACTCTTGCGCTTGCGCTCCATCACGACGGTGGGCGGAGCGCCCTCCTCGACCGATGCACGGGTCACGATGACCTTCTTCACGTCCTCTGCCGACGGGATCTCGAACATGATCGGTCCGAGCACGTCCTCGAGGATCGCACGCAGTCCACGCGCGCCGGTCTTGCGCAATACGGCGAGATCGGCGATCGAGCGCAACGCATCTTCTTCGAAGTCGAGTTCGACACCGTCGAGCTCGAACATCCGCTGGTACTGCTTGACCAGTGCGTTGCGGGGCCCGGTCAGGATGTCGATCAGTGCGTCTTGGTCGAGTGGAGTCACCGAGGCCACCACGGGGAGTCGCCCGATGAACTCGGGGATCAGACCGAACTTGTGCAGGTCTTCCGGAAGCACCTCGCTGAACAGATCGAGGTCCTTCGTCTTGTCATGCAGAGGGGCACCGAATCCGACGCCGTGCTTTCCAACGCGCGAAGAGACGATGTCTTCGAGCCCAGCGAAAGCACCGGCAACGATGAACAGGACGTTGGTCGTGTCGATCTGCAGGAACTCCTGGTGCGGGTGCTTGCGACCGCCCTGCGGCGGCACTGCAGCCACGGTTCCCTCGATGATCTTCAGCAGCGCCTGCTGCACGCCTTCACCGGAGACATCGCGAGTGATCGACGGATTCTCGGACTTGCGAGCGATCTTATCGATCTCATCGATGTAGATGATGCCCTGCTCAGCGCGCTTGACGTCGTAGTCGGCGGCCTGGATGAGCTTGAGGAGAATGTTCTCGACGTCTTCTCCGACGTAGCCGGCTTCAGTGAGCGCCGTAGCATCCGCCACCGCGAACGGAACGTTCAGACGCTTCGCGAGCGTCTGCGCCAAGTAGGTCTTTCCGCAACCGGTCGGACCGATCATCAAGATGTTGCTCTTGGCGATCTCAACCTCATCAGCCTTCTGCTCAGCGAGCTGAAGGGTGCCGTGCGCGCGAATGCGCTTGTAGTGGTTGTACACGGCCACAGAGAGCGAGCGCTTGGCCTGCTCCTGGCCGACGACGTATTCCTCAAGGAACGAGTAGATCTCGCGCGGCTTGGGAAGTTCGAAGTCCGCAACGCCTTCAGCGGAGGACTCTGCCATGCGCTCTTCGATGATCTCGTTGCACAGCTCGACGCACTCGTCGCAGATGTACACGCCGGGGCCAGCGATCAGCTGCTGCACCTGCTTCTGGCTCTTTCCGCAGAACGAGCATTTGAACAGGTCAGCGCTTTCACCGATTCTGGCCATGCGCATCCTCCTTGGTGGGAACCTGAGATCCTGCTCAAAAGCCTAACCGCTCCCTCAGACACTGAGCCGCATTGGCGCGGTTAACCAGACGGATGCTCCCACCGACGAGATGTCGCGGTGGGAGCATGCGTGATCGGGCTACTCAGATCATGCTCTTCGTATGCCACACCGTCTTCGTCTCAGTGAACGCGCCGATCCGCTCGGGCGAAGCGGTCACATCTCCCGGAGCCAGCACGCGCTTGAGCGTGTCTGCCGCAGCGATCTGCAGGTCGATCCACTCCAGTGCGCCTGCGCCAGCGAGGTCGAGTGCGTTGACATCGGCGTGCGAAGCGAGCCACGGAGCGATCTCAGCCGGCGAGCCGGTGAGAATGTTCACCACTCCTCCTGGCACGTCGCTCGTCGCGATCACCTCGGCGAGGCTGATCGCCGACAGCGGATGCTTCTCACTCGCCACGACGACCACAGCGTTCCCCGCAACCAGGGCGGGCGCTATGACCGATACAAGTCCGAGCAGAGCGGAGTCCTGCGGTGCGATGATCGCAACCACGCCGGTGGGCTCGGGCACGGAGATGTTGAAGTAAGGCCCGGACACCGGGTTCGCGTTCCCGGCGACCTGCGCATACTTGTCGCACCATCCGGCGTACCAGACCCATAGGTCGATCGCTTCGTCGACCTGTGCGCCGGCGGTTGCCGCCGACACGCCCTCTTGCGCGACGATCTCATCGATGAACTGCGCCCGGCGCCCCTCGAGCACCTCCGCCACCCGGTAGAGCACCTGCCCGCGGTTGTATGCGGTCGCACCGGACCAGCCCTTCACCGCTGCCCGCGCCGCCACCACGGCATCCCGAGCATCCTTGCGGGAACCCTTCGCGGCGTTCGCGAGGAAAGCGCCCTTCGCAGAGAGAACCTCATAGGTGCGCCCGGACTCGCTGCGTGGGAACTTGCCGCCGATCGCGAGTTTGTAGGTCTTCGGCACTGTCAGACGCTTGCTCATGCTGAGGCTCCCTTGAGGTATGCGGTGAGACCGTGACGGCCACCCTCGCGGCCGTATCCGGACTCCTTGTAGCCGCCGAACGGGCTGGCCGGGTCGAAGCGGTTGAATGTGTTCGCCCAGATCACACCGGCACGAAGGCGGTCTGCGACGGCAAGGATGCGAGATCCCTTGTCGGTCCAGACACCGGCTGACAATCCGTACGGCGTGTTATTCGCCTTGGCGATCGCCTCGGCAGGCGTGCGGAAGGTGAGCACGGACAGCACAGGCCCGAAGACCTCGTCGCGAGCGATCCGGTGGGATGCTTCCACCCCCGTGAAGATCGTCGGCGCGAACCAGAAGCCCTTCTCAGGAATCGCGCAGTCGGCGGTCCAGCGCTCAGCGCCCTCTGCCTCGCCGATATCGCTGAGCTCGCGGATGCGCGCGAGCTGCGCGGCAGAGTTGATCGCCCCGATATCGGTGTTCTTGTCGAGCGGGTTGCCCAGGCGAAGCGTCGACAGACGCGTCTTCAACCGGTCAATGACCTCGTCATGGATCGACTCCTGGACGAGCAGCCGGCTGCCGGAACAGCACACATGCCCCTGGTTGAAGAAGATGCCGTTGACGATTCCTTCAATGGCCTGCTCGATCGGAGCATCGTCGAACACGATGTTCGCGGCCTTTCCGCCGAGCTCAAGCGTGACCTTCTTGTTCGTCCCCGCGACCGCCTTCGCGATGTCGCGGCCGACGCCGGTCGAGCCGGTGAAAGCAACCTTGTCGACCTGCGGGTGGCGAACAAGCGTCGCCCCGGTCGCACCGGCGCCGGTCACGATGTTCACGACACCGGCAGGCAGATCCGCCTGCTGCAGAATCTCTGCGAAGATCAGCGCGGTGAGCGGCGTGGTCTCTGCGGGCTTGAGCACCACCGTGTTGCCTGCTGCGAGAGCAGGGGCGATTTTCCATGCCAGCATGAGCAGCGGGAAGTTCCAAGGGATGATCTGTCCCGCGACGCCGTGCGCACGGGGGTTCGCACCGAGGCCTGCGTAATCGAGCTTGTCTGCCCAGCCTGCGTAGTAGAAGAACCAGGATGCGACGAGCGGCACATCCACGTCGCGGCTCTCCTTGATCGGCTTGCCGTTGTCGAGGCTCTCGGCAACGGCAAGCTCGCGAGCACGCTCCTGCACGAGGCGCGCAATGCGGAACAGATACTTGCCGCGGTCGCGGCCACTCATCTTCGACCACACCTTGTCGTAGGCGCGGCGAGCCGCCATGACCGCTCGGTCGATGTCCTCATCAGAGGCGCCAGCGATCTCGGCGATGTGTGATTCGTCGGCGGGAGAGATCGTCGTGAAGCTCGGGCCTGACCCATCGACGAACTCACCGTCGATGAACAGTCCGTAGCTGTCACGCAGGTTCAGGGACGCCAGCGATTCAGGCGCCGGAGCATATTCCAGGAATGACATGTTTACCTTTGTCCTTTCGCCGCGAAGCGGCGTCCAACTGGTTGCTGAGCTTGTCGAAGCATCCTCAGTCGATCGTGACGTAGTCGGGGCCGGAGTAGTGCCCGGTCGTGAGCTTCTGACGCTGCAGGAGCACGTCGTTGAGCAGGCTGGATGCCCCGAAGCGGAACAGGTGAGGCTGCAGCCATTCCTCCCCCGCGGTCTCTGCCACGGTAACGACGTACTTGATGGCGTCCTTCGAGGTGCGGATGCCGCCAGCGGGCTTCACACCGATCTTCTCGCCCGTGCTTCGATGCCAGTCGCGCACTGTCTCGAGCATGAGCAGCGTGGTCGGAAGGGTCGCTGCGGGCTGCACCTTGCCGGTGGAGGTCTTGATGAAGTCGCCACCGGCGAGAATCCCCAGCCAGGACGCACGCTTGATGTTGTCGTAAGTGTTCAGCTCACCGGTCTCGAGGATCACCTTGAGCGAGGCGTAAGTGCCGTCTTCGCGACGGCATGCTTCCTTCACCGCCGCGATCTGGTCGAAGACCAGGCCATAGCGACCAGACAGGAACGCGCCACGGTCAATGACCATGTCGATCTCGTCCGCGCCGGCGGCAACAGCCTCAGCGGTGTCGGCGAGCTTGATCGCGAGCGATGCGCGCCCACTCGGGAAGGCCGTCGCGACGGCAGCGACCGAGATCTTTCCATCGTCGGGATCGCCGTGGAGAGAGCCCAACGCATGGACGGCCTCGCCGACCATATCGCCGTACACGCACACAGCCGCGACCAACGGGGTCGAGGGGTCCGCGGCATCCGGCGTCTTCGCCTTGGCAACCAGCGAGCGGACCTTACCGGGGGTGTCTGCACCCTCGAGAGTGGTGAGGTCGATCAGCGAGATGATCTTGTCAATGGCCCAGGCCTTCGACGTGGTCTTGATCGAGCGCGTACCGAGGCCGGCCGCGCGTTGCTCGAGGCCGGTCGCATCTACGCCGGGAAGCCCGTGCAGGAACCTACGAAGCGTTGCATCGTCAGGCTCACCGCCCAGCACATCCACCGCAGTGCGGCGGCTAAGTTCAGTGGTTGTCATCGTTCCTCCAACAATGCTCGGGCTGTGGTCTCATCGGTCACCAGAACGCTGCACAGGCCGCTGGTCACGACTGTACGCGCGATGTCATGCTTTGCGCTTCCTGCGGTCACGAAAATCGCGTGCGCTGCGGTGCGCAATCGATCCAGGCTCACGCCGACGGTGCGTGCGTCGAGTTCAGGATCGACGATGTTTCCGTCTGCATCGACGTAGCGTCCGAGCACGTCGCCGACAGCGCCGCGTCGAGCCAGCTCTTCCACGTCGGCGATCTTCAGATAGCCGTTCTCCACATGCGCGGAGGAGGCATCTGCAGGGCCCGCCGAGTACAAGTACGTCTGAGCTTGGCCGGCCTGCTCGAGGATGCCCGCGACGGTGCGGTCGGATTCGATCGCACGCTTCGTTTCGACGCGTTCGAGAATGGCCGGGCTCGGCAGGAGCGTCGCCTGGCCGCCTGCGCGCTGCGCGATGGTCATCGCGACGTTCGCCGCTCCCCCAGAACGACGACTCAGGCTCACGCCGCCATTGAGCTGGACGACATCGACACCGGTCGCCCATCCCTCCGGCAGCGCATCTGCAACCGCAGTGAGAGTACGGCCCCAGCTCACGGCAAGAGTACGGGGCACAGGCCGCATCGCTGCGAGATGGTCAGCGGCAGCTTGCGCGACGCGATCGAGCACCGCTTCTTCCGCATCCGGAGCGGGGACCACGATCGCGTCTAACAAGCCGAACCGCTCGGTGAGCTCTCGCTCGAGACCGAGCTTGCGCGCGCGAGGATGCACGATCTCAATGCGTACGATGCCGCGTTCACGTGCCTGCGTCAGGAGGCGTCCGACCTTCCAGCGCGAGATCTTCAGGAGCGCACCGATTTCGTCTTGCGTCTTCGCTTCGTCGTAGTAGAGTTCAGCGACTCGCACGGCAAGCACGTCTTCGTTCACGGCGGCCTCCTTTCCTTATCCAGCGTACGCGGGAGCAAACGCTCGCGCACGTGAGTGCTCATATGCGCAGCGGATGCGGACAGCGGTGCACTTTCGCGTGCCACCAACCACCGACGCCCCGTCTTAGCGTCGAGACCTCCCTGTAAATACGTATTTACGAGGGGGTGTCGACGCGAAGACGGGGCGTCAGGAGGAGGGGGTGCTCAGGAACGCTTGCGCGTCGTGAGCACCTGGTCGACGATGCCGTACTCCAGAGCCTGTTGCGCCGAGAGGATGTTGTCCCGATCGATGTCGCGGTTGACCTGCTCCACCGGGCGACCCGTGTGCTGAGCCATGGTCTCTTCGAGCCAGGTGCGCATGCGCAGGATCTCTGCAGCCTGGATCTCGATGTCGGACGCCTGCCCCTGGCCCGCCTCGCCCATGGCGGGCTGGTGGATCAGGATGCGTGCGTTCGGCAGCGCGAGACGCTTGCCCGGCGCACCAGCGGCAAGGAGCACGGATGCCGCAGAAGCGGCCTGTCCGAGAACGACCGTCTGAATGTGCGGCGCGACGTACTGCATCGTGTCGTAGATGGCTGTCATCGCGGTGAAGGAGCCACCAGGCGAGTTGATGTACATCGTGATGTCGCGCTCGGCGTCCTGGCTCTCGAGAACCAGCAACTGTGCCATCACGTCATCGGCAGATGCGTCATCGACCTGGACGCCGAGGAAGATCACACGATCTTCGAACAGCTTGTTGTACGGGTCCTGACGCTTGAAACCGTAGGCCGTGCGCTCTTCGAACTGCGGAAGCACGTACCGGCTGGAAGGCAGATTGCCAGCGGATTGGAAAGTGGGGGTGTACATATTCGTCCTCTCGAATCCGTTACTCAGCCGAGTCCGTGCCGCCGCCGCCGATGACATCGCTGGCGGACTCGCGGATGTGGTCGACGAATCCGTACTCCAGCGCCTCGTCAGCGGTGAACCAACGGTCGCGGTCGCCGTCTGCGTTGATCTGCTCGACCGATTTGCCGGTCTGCGCTGCGGTGATCTCGGCGAGACGCTTCTTCATCGACAGGATGAGCTGCGCCTGGGTCTGGATGTCACTCGACGTGCCACCGAAACCGCCGTGCGGCTGGTGCAGGAGGACGCGGGCGTTAGGCGTGATGTAGCGTTTGCCCTTAGTACCCGCGGTGAGCAGCAGCTGGCCCATGGACGCCGCCATGCCGATGCCGACAGTAACAATGTCGTTCGGGACGAACTGCATGGTGTCGTAGATCGCCATTCCCGCGGTGATGGAACCGCCGGGCGAGTTGATGTAGAGGTAGATGTCCTTCTCAGAGTCCTCTGCGGCAAGAAGAAGGATCTTCGCGCAGATCTCATTGGCGTTCTCGTCACGCACCTCTGACCCCAGCCAGATGATGCGGTCCTTCAGCAGTCTGTCAAAGACGCTGGTCGCGACAAGCGGTTCAGCCATTTCACGCTCCTGTTTCCGTGTTCGGTGATTCGAATCTACCGGCGACGACGCAGCCCTCAGGCCTTGTTCGCCGTCGGCATATCAGGTGTCGCTGTCACCGATCTCCTGCGCGTACGCCGTCACTGAACGTCGGTACTGCGTCAGGTGCGGAGCCAGCGTCTCCAAAGCGATAGCTGCCGCGCGCGCGCTTTCGCCGGCAGACACCAGCGCGAGTGCGTAGAACGCGGATGCTTCGTCGCTGAGCGCTCCGGATCGTTCGCGCTCCTCACGCAGGAGCTTCAGACTTTCGTCGACGTGTCCGAGGTTGCGCAGAGTGCTGGCCAGCTGGATCGTCGCCTGTGCCCGACGCGATTCGTCCAGGCCTGCAGCGAGAGCGCGACGATAGAAGGAGACTGCGGCCAGTTCGGCCCCGGCGGCATCGCGAGCACCCGCCCGCTCGAACAGCGCGACCGCGTCGTCGCTCGGCTTCTCGAGCGCGAGCGCGTCGATCTCTCTGACTCTGTCCTCATCCGACAGCGCATCCTCTTGCCAGAGTGCATCAACGCGGTCCTGCCAGTCGTTCACGGTTCTCCTCACAGACGCGAGAGGGCGGATGCCGAAGCATCCGCCCTCTCGTCAGAATCGCAGTGCTATCACTCGGCCTTGTCGGCCGCCTTCTTGGCGGGAGCCTTCTTGGCGGGAGCCTTCTTCGCAGCAGGCTTCTCCTCGGCGGCCTCGTCAGCCTTCTGGGCCGGAGCCTTCTTCGCGGCGGGCTTCTTCGCGGCGGCCTTCTTGGCCGGCTTCTCGTCAGCCTTCTCGTCGGCGGGAGCGTCGGCCTCTGCAGCGTCGTCCTCTGCAGCATCGTCCTCGACGGAGACCAGGCTCGACAGATCAACGGCCTTTCCGTTGGAGTCGACGACCTTGACCTTGCCGAGTGCGATCGCGAGCGCCTTGTTACGGGCGACTTCGCCGACGAGCGCGGGGAGCTGGTTCGAGGACTGCAGCGCCTCGACGAACTCCTGCGGCGCCATGCCGTACTGCGCGGCCGACTGGATCAGGTACTGGCTCAGCTCTTCCTGCGAGACATGTACGTCAGACTGCTCAGCGATCGTGTCGAGCAGCACCTGCGTGCGGAACTGCTTCTCGCTCGCCTCGGTGACCTCGGCGCGGTGCTCGTCGTCCTCAAGGCGGTTCTCAGACTCGAGGTGGTTGTGCACCTCGTCCTCGATGACCTGCGGCGGAACCGGGATCTCGATCTTCTCGAGAAGCGCCTCGATGAGCTGGTCGCGGGCTGCAGAGCCCTGGGCGAAGACGCCCTGCTCGTTCACGCGCTCAGCCATGCTGTCGCGGAGCTCAGCAATGGTGTCGAACTCGCTGGCGATCTGCGCGAAGTCGTCGTCTGCCTCGGGAAGCTCGCGCTCCTTGACCGACTTGATGCTGACGGAGACCTCTGCCTCTTCGCCCGCGTGGTCGCCACCGACCAGCTTCGAGCGGAAGGTGGTGTCCTCGCCCGCGGTCAGTGACTCGACGGCGTCGTCGATGCCCTCGAGCAGCTCGCCGGAGCCGACCTCGTAGGAGACGCCCTCGGCGCGGTCGATCTCTGCACCGTCGATCGCTGCGACGAGGTCGAGCTCGACGAAGTCGCCCTTGACTGCAGGGCGGTCGACGGGGATCAGGGTGCCGAAGCGGGCGCGCAGGTTGTCGAGCTCGGCATCCAGCGCGGCATCGTCTGCCTCGACCGCGTCGACTGTCAGGGTGATGTCGGAGAGCGCCGGGATCTCGATCTCGGGACGGACGTCGACCTCGACCTCGACGAGCAGGTCGCCGGAGAAGTCCTTCTCGTTCGGCCACTGCGTGATGTCGGCAGACGGGCGGCCCACGACGCGGAGCTTGTGCTCGTTGGCAGCTTCACGGAAGAACTTGTCGAGCGCCTCGTTGACGGCGTGCTCGATGACGGCACCGCGACCGAGACGCTGGTCGATGATCGGAGCCGGGACCTTGCCCTTGCGGAAACCGGGGATCTGCACGTCCTGCGCGATGTGCTCGTACGCGTGCTTGATGGAGGGCCCCAGGTCTTCCGGGGTGACCGTGATCGTGAGCTTCGCCCGGGTCGGGGTCAGCTTCTCAACGGTGCTGTTCGCCATGCTTGTGGTTCTCCTTTGGGTTTCCGCGCAACCGGCGCGGCCTGAGGTTCGGGGGCCGTGGTCGGGGCGACAGGATTTGAACCTGCGACTTCCCGCTCCCAAAGCGGGCGCTCTACCAAGCTGAGCTACGCCCCGTTTAAACCCCGCACAGGCGGGAACGGCCTCCACGAGTCTAACGGACGAGAACAGCCGAAACGTCCGCTATGATCGATAAGTCCGGTTCGCGCCGGAATCGGTCTCTGAGCCACGCTCAGTTTCCGGGGCTGTAGCTTAGTGGTAAAGCCTCTGTCTTCCAAACAGATGATGCGAGTTCGATTCTCGTCAGCCCCTCAAATGTGACAACAGTTTTGACAGCATACGCACCAAAAAGCCCCTCTCGTGGTTATCCACGGAGGGGCTTTTTAGTTGGTGGCGGAGGTCAGTCCGAGAAGCGTGAACCTGCCGCTCGACGCTGCTCTCGCTGCGCATCTCACTACCTCGATCGGAACGTCGTCTTCGCGTGCGCGCGTGGTATCTACGCAGGTCGGGATAGGTGGTTACTCCCCACCCAAGGGGCATGGGACTTTGTGGTAGGCGCTGGTGGTACCCTCGTGCCAGGCCCGACTGATCTCAGTGGCGGGGCAAAACCCACGGGCATGGACTATTGGGGTACCGCCGGCGCTGGTCAGATGGTGGGCTGGGGCGCCGGTGACACTGGCACCCTCCTCATCCAGGAATATGGGTGGACTAAGAATATGGGTGCACTAAATAGCGTGGATCAGGAAGACAGCTTCCCAGAGGACCGACCCGCAGTCCCGTCAAAATGGAAAGCGTTACTACCAGCTGATGATCCCAGATATCTTCGGTCGCGTCGGAGCACACAAATATTTGTAGGTATTGCACTCGCAGTTTCAGTCATCATTGCGCTGTACGTGTTCGTCCAGGTCCCTTGGAACACAACAATCACACTAAATCAGCGAAACTCGGGCGAAGAGTTCGGTCTCCCCATCTTTGCGATCCTGATTTGGCCGGCAGCCTACGTTGGCGTGTTGATCGGCGCACTACGCGAGAAACCAAAGCCCATCCCCTATTGGGAATACAGTCTTGGACGATGGATCGTTTACCTGATACTGGCCGCTTTCATGACCGGCCTGCTCATCTGGAGCTTGGAATTTCTGAATACCGCGAGTGTGTCATGATCTGAATTGACCATCAGACAACACCAGGGTGCTTCGCGTACACGATTGTCAGGGTCATGTTTCGCTTCGGGTTTCTCGACGCGGCCGACAAGCTCATTCTCGCATCACCCGTGCTTCTAAACCGATTACGTTCCATTGAGATAGAGGCGATCCCGTGTCTGTTCTCAAAATGGGAGGATCAAGCGGGGGCCTACTGTTCCTACAGCAGACCCAAATTCGTCATGGGGCTTCTTGCATGTCAAGAACCGTGACAGCATCCCTGACAGCATTTGTTTCGGCATCCGACCATGCCCTCCAGCGCCTCGCCTAGACTGAGATCGCGTCACAACGCACGATCTCATCAGGCGCTTCTGTGTTGAGCGTGACCCGTCCTGAACCTCTCTGAACCCGCCTGAACGGGGCGTCATCTGTCTTCCAAACAGATGATGCGAGTTCGATTCTCGTCAGCCCCTCCATCTCCCCCGAGGAGGAATGCCCGTGGCAATGTCACCCGCTCCTTCGCATGGCGGCCATCATCTCGCTCCGACTTTCGGCGGCACAGTCATCTCCCACGCCGCCTCTCAGCGCACGCCCCGTCGCAGACGAACCGGCGTCGTGCTCGCCGTGCTCGGTGCGGTAGTCATCTGCGTCGCGTGCATCGGAACCCAGTGGGGCGCCAACGTCGCGTACGACGACGCACGGGAGTCGTTCCGGGATGCCGTCGCGCAGACCGCGACCAGCCAGAACGAGCTCGAACAGGACATGGCTGCGCTGATGGCAACGACGGACGCCGCATCGACCATTGCGGCTGCGGATACCGGCACTCTCATGGATCCCGGGGCGAAAGAGGTCCTCGCGGCAGCATTGACCGACGCGGCAGATGCAGAGGCGTCGACGAGTGCACTCCTCGATGAGACGCTCCCGACGGCAGAGGAAAAGCCGACCTGGGCATGGGAGCTCTTCGGCGAGGCCGCTGAGCTGAACGATGAGCGTGAGGCCGCGTCTGGACTGCGCTCAGAATTCGAGTCCGCGCGGACGGTGGCTGACGATGCTGCCGAGACCGTGAACGACGCCGGCACAAGCGCAATTCTGTCTGCAACCGACGCTGCTGGTGCTTTCGAGGCAGCGCATATCGCGGCGCGCAACCTCGACATTCTCGCCTTGCGCAACACCGCGGCCGAACTCGCCGGGGTGGAGAAGCTCGATTCCACAGTCTCCGGCACGTATGAACAACTCGAAGCCGCCGCCGCAGCGATGCTGAGCTCTGAACAAGCCGAGATCGCAGAGAAGCAGGGCGCTCTGTTCGAGGCCCGAACTCAGATCGAAGCATTCGCACGCGGCCTCGCGCCGGGAATCCTGCTCGACTTCGACTGGTCGGCGTACGTCAATGGGTTCGGCGATGGCGACAGCATGGGCGGGCTCGCTACGTGGTGGTACGGCGACCCCGGGTACGCGACGATCGAGCTGTCGGACTCAGTGGCGGCGCACTGGCCGGGCGCGCGCAGTCAGGCACTCATCGCTCACGAAGTCGGGCACGCGATCAGTGTGAAGTGCGAGGGGATGTACGACGACTCGAACCCGCAGAGCATCGAAGCGTGGGCGACAGCCTGGGCGATCAGCCAGGGCTTCACCGATATCGCAAACGGAACCTCTGCTTACGGTCCTCCCCCGCAGGAGCTGGTCGCTGTAGCCGCCGGGTGCCGCTGAGCACCTATGCCAAAGCCGCCGTACCCCTGAGGGCACGACGGCTTCGAAAAGTGATGGATCAGGCCTGTCCGCGACGCTCACGCAACTGCGTCAGGGCGTCATCGAGAAGCTGTACTGCTTCGTCATCGGTACGACGCTCCTTCACGTATGCGAGGTGGGTCTTGTACGGCTCGTTCTTGGCCAGCTCGGGCGGGTTCGCCTTGTCGCGGCCGGCCGGAAGACCGGACTGCGGGTGGTCGATCGTCTCGGGAATCTCTTCGTCAGGGAGCCCCGCCGCAAAGTGGCGGACGGTCTCGTTGCCGAGCCCATCCCAGTACGAGACGGCGATGCGGTCGGCGTGGTAGCCGTGATCCTGCTCGCCCATCGGCCCGGAACCGACGCGGGTTCCGCGGATGGCATTGCCTCCAGTGGCCATGTCAGATCACCTCAAGTTTCGTGATGAGGCCCAGCGCGACGATGGAGATGAACCACACGAGCGCCAGGACGATGGTGAAACGGTTGAGGTTGCGCTCAGCGAGACCAGAGGAGCCGACCGCAGATGTCATCCCACCACCGAACATGTCGGACAGACCGCCACCGCGGCCCTTGTGGAGAAGGATGAGGAGTGTCAGCAGGACGCTGGTGATGCCCAGCAGAACCTGCAGAACGAACTCAAGAATTGCCACGAGGGAATGCCTTTCGATTGGGCCGTGATTGCCCGCAAGGGTCAAGTATACGCAGGTGGGGGGCCGCAGCCCCCGCACCCGCTCAGACCCCGACGTGCTTTTCGAAGCGGATGATCGCGGCGAAATCATCGACGACGAGGCTTGCGCCACCGACCAGTGCGCCATCGACATCGGGTTCACGCATGAAGCTGGCGATGTTCGCAGCCTTCACGGATCCGCCGTACAGGATGCGTGTGCGGGCCGCAGCATCGTCATCCAGTGCCTTCGCCAGCACACCCCGCAGAGCCGCGCAGACGTCCTGCGCCTGCTGCGGCGTCGCAGCCTGGCCCGAGCCAATGGCCCAGACCGGCTCGTACGCGACCACGATGTCTGCAGAAGCAGGAACATCCTTCAGCGCTGCCTCGAGCTGACCGGCAGGTACAGCGCTCGCGCCGAACTTCTCGAGGTCCTCTGCTGTCTCACCGACGCAGATCACCGGCACGAGACCGTGCTTCAACGCCGCCTGAACCTTCGCCGCCACGACATCGTCGCCTTCGGCGTGGTACTCACGACGCTCGGAGTGGCCGATGATGACGTACTTCGCGTCGAGCTTCGACAGGAACGCACCCGATACCTCGCCGGTGTACGCACCGGAGTCATGAGCCGACAGGTCCTGCGCCCCGAGCGCGAACGGAATCTTGTCCGCGTCGATCAGCGTCTGGACGCTGCGAATATCGGTGAACGGCGGGAAGACCGCGACCTCGACCGAGCCGTCCTCATGCTTGGCGTCCTTGAGCGCCCAGTGCAGCTTCTGCACGAATGCGACCGCCTGCAGGTGGTCCAGGTTCATCTTCCAGTTTCCCGCGATCAGCGGGGTACGGGTTGTCATGCCCATCCGAGCACCTCCAGGCCGGGTAGTTTCTTGCCCTCGAGGAACTCGAGGCTTGCGCCTCCGCCCGTCGAGATGTGACCGAACTGGTCATCGGTGAAGCCGAGCTGACGCACAGCAGCCGCCGAGTCGCCGCCGCCGACAACACCGAGGCCGTCGACCTCGGTGAGTGCCTGTGCGACAGCCTTGGTTCCTGCCGCGAAGGCAGGGAACTCGAACACGCCCATAGGCCCGTTCCAGAACACGGTCTTGGACCCGCGGATCGCGTCTGCGAAAGCTGCAGCGGTCTCGGGGCCGATGTCGAGTCCGATTCCGGATGCTCCGAACGAGGACTCCTCGATGGCATCCGCTGCAACCGTCTCGTGCGCAGCATCCGCAGAGAATGACGCTGCGACGACGACATCCGTCGGCAGGACGATCTCCACACCGCGCTGGGTCGCCTCACTGAGGTATCCGCGCACGGTATCGAGCTGGTCCTTCTCAAGGAGACTTGACCCCACTGCGTGCCCCTGGGCTGCGAGGAACGTGAACAGCATTCCGCCGCCGACGAGAATCCGGTCGACGCGCGGCAGCAGATGCGAGATCACACCGAGCTTGTCGCTGACCTTCGAGCCGCCGAGTACGACCGTGTAGGGGCGCTCAGGGGTCTCGGTGAGACGGTCGAGCACATCCAGTTCGGTGGCGATCAGGAGACCGGCCGCCGAAGGGAGGATCTCGGCGAGGTCGTAGACGCTCGCCTGCTTGCGGTGCACGACGCCGAATCCGTCCGAGACCAGCGCGTCACCGAGCTCTGCGAGCTCACCGGCGAAAGCCTTGCGGACGGAATCGTCCTTCGAAGTCTCCCCGGCGTTGAACCGGAGGTTCTCGACGACGACGACCTCGCCGTTCTCGAGGGCAGCAACTGCCGCGCTCGCGGACTCGCCGACAGTGTCGGATGCGAACGCGACGGGCTGATCGAGAAGCTCGGCCAGACGCATCGCGACCGGCTCGAGGCTGTATTGCGGGTCCGGCGCACCGTCTGGGCGTCCGAGATGAGAGCACACGATGACGCGTGCACCCTCATTGATGAGGGCGTTCAGGGTGGGCAGCGAGGCGCGAACACGGCCATCGTCCGTTATGACGCCGTCCTTCAGGGGGACGTTCAGGTCACAACGGACGATGACGCGCTTGCCCTCGAGCGAACCCAATGAGTCCAGGGTGCGCAGGGTCATGAGTTGCTCAGAGACGCTCTGCGACGTACTCGGTCAGGTCGACGAGACGGTTGGAGTAGCCCCACTCGTTGTCGTACCAGCTCGAGACCTTGACGAGGTTTCCGCTGACGTTGGTCAGCTCCGAGTCGAAGATCGACGAGTGCGGGTTGAGCTGGATGTCGCTCGACACGATCGGGTCCTCGGTGTACTCGAGGATTCCGTTGAGGCGACCGTCAGCTGCGGCCTCGCGGTATGCAGCGTTGATCTCCTCAACCGTGAGGTCATCGCGGTCCGAGATGATCGTCAGGTCGACGATCGAGCCGGTGGGAACCGGGACGCGGTAGGAGGAGCCGCTGAGCTTGCCGTTGAGCTCGGGCAGCACGAGGCCGATGGCCTTCGCTGCACCAGTGGAGGCGGGGACGATGTTGATCGCGGCAGCGCGGGCGCGGCGCAGGTCGCTGTGCGGGCCGTCCTGCAGGTTCTGGTCGGCCGTGTACGCGTGTGCGGTCATCATGAAACCGCGCTGGATGCCGAACTTGTCGTTGAAGACCTTCGCGAGAGGCGCGAGGCAGTTCGTGGTGCACGATGCGTTCGAGATGATGTTGTCGTTGGCGGGGTCGTAGGACTCTTCGTTCACACCCATGACGAAGGTGCCGTCGACGTCCGTGCCGGGGGCCGAGATGATGACCTTCTTGGCACCGCCCGCGATGTGCTTGCCGGCGTCGGCGGCGTTGGTGAAACGACCGGTCGACTCGATGACGATGTCAACACCCAGATCGCCCCAGGGGAGGTTGGCGGGATCGCGCTCTTCGAAGACCTTGATGGCCTTGCCGCCGACGGTGATCACGTCACCCTCGTGCGAGACCTCGACGCCCAGGGGGCCGCCGACGGAGTCGTACTTCAGGAGGTGCGCGAGAGCCGCGTTATCGGTGAGGTCGTTGACTGCAACGATCTCGATGTCAGCGTTCTGTGCGAGAGCCGCACGAAGGAAATTACGTCCGATACGGCCGAAGCCGTTGATACCGATCTTGACAGACACTAAGGTCTCTCCCTGTTTGTCATGCGCCGAACGCAGCAGTAGCACCTGCGCCGCACGCGGGGGATTTTGGCTGAGACGGCGTCCCGACGAGACGAAACCCGTCGGGACGCGACCCGGTTACGACAGTACCAGCAGGCCGTTCGTCTGCTTACGCGCGATGTCGAGACGCTGCGCGACGTTCTCCCAGTTGGCGATATTCCAGGCAGCCTTGACGTAATCTGCCTTCACATTGAGGTAATCCAGGTAGAAGGCGTGCTCCCACATGTCGAGCTGGAACAGCGGAATCGTGCCCTGCGCTGAGTTCGACTGCTGATCGAAAAGCTGCTGGATGATCAGGCGCTGCCCGATCGAGTCCCAGCTCAGCACCGACCAGCCAGAGCCCTGGATGCCCATGGCCGTTGCCGTGAAGTGCGCCTGGAACTTCTCGAACGAACCGAAGTACTCGTCGATGGCCGCCTTCAGCTCCCCCTCGGGCTGCCCTCCGCCGTTCGGTGAGAGGTTCGTCCAGAAGATGGAGTGGTTGACATGACCGCCAAGGTTGAACGCGAGGTCCTTCTCGAGCTTGTTGACGTTGGCGAGGTTGCCGCTTTCACGTGCCTCGGCAAGACCGTCGAGCGCTGCGTTGGCGCCGGTGACATAAGCCTGGTGATGCTTGTCATGGTGTAGCTCCATGATCTTGCCGCTGATGTGCGGCTCCAGCGCTGCGAAATCGTAGGGGAGGTCAGGGAGCGTGTATGTAGCCATGTCGCTTTTCATCCATTCCGCGCCGCGCCGCGGCGCTTGTCGGTTTCCCCACGCCATCCGAGTGCGGCGCGGAGGAGACATTTTCATCCTACTGACGACAACGCCCCTGCGGCACGGAAGCTTCCACGAATCGCGAACGAGCTAGACGTCGAGGCCGGCGGGCACTGCTGATTCCGTGCCCGGGATGCCCTCCTGCTGCGCGCGCTTGTCTGCCATCGCCAGCAGACGACGGATTCGACCTGCAACGGCGTCCTTGGTCAGAGGCGGCTCGGCGTGATGGCCGAGTTCATCAAGACTGGCATCGCGGTGCGAGAGGCGCAGTTCGCCGGCAAGTCGCAGATGGTCGGGAATCGTGTCGCCGAGGATCTCGAGAGCCCGCTCGACACGTGCACATGCGGCAACCGCCGCCTGTGCGGAACGGCGCAGGTTGGCGTCGTCGAAGTTCACCAGGCGGTTCACCCCCGCGCGCACCTCGCGCCGCTGACGCATCTCTTCCCACGTCGCAGCCGTCTTCTGCGCGCCCATCTGAGCGAGGATCGATCGGATCGCTTCGCCCTCACGAACTACGACGCGCGGCAGTCCGCGTACTTCTCTGGCCTTCGCTGCGACACCGAGTCGGTGCGCTGCGCCGACGAGTGCCATTGCGGCTTCCGAGGTCGGGCACGAGACTTCAAGCATTGCGGAGCGTCCAGGCTCCGACAGCGACCCCGCAGCGAGGAACGCTCCGCGCCAGAGGCCGGCGATCTCTTCTCGAGACCCGGTCGTAAGTCGGTTCGGCAGCCCGCGCACTGGCCGGCGGCGCTGATCCAGCAGACCGGTCTGACGTGCGAGGGTCTCCCCCGCGCCGATCACACGCACCGCGTATCGTGCACCGTCGTGTGAGCTCGCTGACTGCACCTGCGCGATCTCAGGACGCACACCGTAGATCTCGGCAAGGTCGCGCGCAACGCGACGAGCGAGCAGCTCAGCATCGACCTCGGCTTCCACCGCTACTCGGCCTGCGATGGAGTGGAGCCCCCCAGCGAACCGAAGGATCGCGGTGACCTCCGCGACGCGCACCGTCGGCGGTGCGTTACGGATGCTGACGAGTTCAGCCTTGACATCGGTGGTAAGTGCCACGGGACTCCTTGAAAAGCTTGGCGCGTCGGATCGCGACGCAAACAATCAGTTTACCGGCCCGGGCTCGCGTCGATTACTCTCGGCCGAGATCGCGATGGCGCACGCTGACCGCGACGCCCGGAATCTGTGCGAGACGCTTCGCGAGCTCTTCGGCGACTGCTACGGAGCGGTGCTTGCCTCCGGTGCATCCGATCGCAACGGTCGAATGGCCCTTGTTCTCCCGCTGGTAGCCCTCGAGCACCGGTACGAGCGCGGTGGCATAGGCCTCGAGGAACTCCGATGCACCTTCCTGCGCGAGAACGTAGTCGCGCACCTGAGGGTCTTGACCGGTGAATCCTCGCAGATCGTCATTCCAGTACGGGTTGGGGAGAAATCGCATGTCTGCCACGAGGTCCACATCCGTGGGGAGCCCGTATTTGAAGCCGAAGCTGAGGACCGTGAGCCGGTGTCGAGCAGCCCCCTCTTCAGAGAAGGTCTCAGAAATCTGCGTCGCCAGCTGATGGATGTTCAGCGATGAGGTATCGATGACGATATCGGCGGCCTCGCGCACGAGCGTCAGGCGCGAGCGCTCCAATCGGATGCCATCGAGAAGGGTGCCGTCTTCCTGCAGAGGGTGCGGGCGTCTGACCGCTTCGAACCGTCGCACGAGCACATCATCTGAGGCGTCGAGGAACAGCACCCGCACGCTTCCGCGCGACCGCAGGGCCCGCGCGACCTCGGGGAAGTCATTGAAGAGGTTTCGACCACGGACATCGACGACCGCGGCAACCTTCGGCAGTGCTCCCCCACCGAGATCAGTGAGGTCCAGCAGAGGGCGCAGCATCTGCGGCGGGAGGTTGTCAACGACGTACCAGTCCAGATCCTCGAGTGCGTTCGCGACCGTGGATCGCCCCGCACCGGACATGCCGGTAACGATGAGGAATTCGTTCTTGTCCTCGTCGGTCATCGGTGCTCCTTCCCTGTGGAGACCAGCCTATCTACTCGCGAGGTGGCTGTGGATGCTGTCAGCGAGCGTGGGGCCGATACCGGGGATCTCCTGGATCTGCGCCGCGGTCGCACTCTTGAGGGCTGCGACCGAGCCGAAGTGCTTCAGCAGCGCCTTGATTCGGGATGCGCCGAGGCCAGGTACCTCTTCGAGCACCGTGGAGATATCGCGTCGGCGTCGCTTTCGCTGATGGGTGATCGCGAAGCGGTGCGCTTCGTCGCGCAGTCGCTGCAGCAGATAGAGAGCTTCGCTCGTGCGCGGCAGGATCACGGGGAAGTCCTCCCCCGGCAGCCACACCTCTTCAAGGCGCTTGGCGATGCCGCACAGACCGATCTCAGTGTGTCCTGCATCACGCAGCGCGCGTGCTGCCGCCTCGACCTGCGGCTTCCCGCCGTCGACGAGCAGCAACTGGGGCGGATAGGAGAATCGCGGCTTCCTGCGCGTGGTGATGACCTCGCCGTCTGCCAGAGCGTCATCGGTTGTCGCCACTTCGACGGGCTCGGGCTCTTCAGACCGATCCAGGTACGCCAGCCTGCGCATGAGCACCTGATGCATCGAGTCGGTGTCATCGGTGGTCTCAGCGATGTTGAAGGAGCGGTATTGGTCTTTGCGCGGCAGCCCGTCTTCAAACACCACCATCGACGCGACCACATTCGTACCGCCGAGGTGAGAGATGTCGAAGCACTCGATCCGCAGCGGCGCCGCATCGAGGCCGAGAGCCTCCTGCAGATCAGTCAGCGCCTGAGTACGTGCGACGTAATCACTGGTCCGCTTGGTCTTGTGCCGGATCAGCGCCTGCTGTGCGTTGAGCGTGGCCGTGCGCATGAGTTCGGCGCGCTGACCGCGCTGCGCCACCGCGATCTCGACCTTGCGTCCGCGGCGGTCTCGCAGCCAGAGTTCGAGTTCGACCACGTCGTCGGGCAGCGAAGGAACGAGTACGCGCCGGGGAATGTCGACGCCATCGCCGTACGCACGCTGCAGCACCTGATCGACGAGGTCGGAGTCCGAGATGTCGAGCTCCTTCTCGATCGTCGTTGCTCGCACTCCGCGCACGCGTCCGCCACGGATCGTGAAGTGCTGAACGGTCGCGGCGAGCTCATCCTCAGCGATGCCGAAGAGATCAGCATCCTCGTCAGCCGCCAACACGAGCGAGCTCTTCCCCAGCACTGCCTCGATAGACGCGAG
This sequence comes from Microbacterium zouquanmingi, assembly GCF_052266675.1. Lineage (NCBI taxonomy): Bacteria > Bacillati > Actinomycetota > Actinomycetes > Micrococcales > Microbacteriaceae > Microbacterium > Microbacterium zouquanmingi. The sequence continues at coordinate 131,313 of NZ_JBQPRA010000004.1, read as the reverse complement.
CTGGTCACGGTATCGTGCGGCGGCTTCATAGTCCATCGCTGCAGAAGCCGCGTGCATCCGCTTGGTGAGTTCCTTCGTGAAGCGCTCATCACCGCCCGCCATGAAGGCGACGAAGTCGTCGACGATCGCACGGTGCTCTTCGATGGTGACCTTCATCGAGCACGGACCACCGCACTTGCCGATCTGGCCGGGAAAGCACGGGCGACCCGTCGCCATGGCGCGCTTGTAGCTGGAGTCGCTGCAGGTGCGAATCGGGAATGCCTTGATCATCAGATCGATGGTTTCGTGCACCGCCCAGACCTTCGGGTACGGCCCGAAGTACCGTGCCCGCGGAATCTTGCGATTACGCGTCACCAGCACCCTCGGAGCCTCATCCCCCAGCGTCACAGCCATGAACGGATAGGACTTGTCGTCTTTGTAGCGCACATTGAAAGGCGGATCGAATTCCTTGATCCACATGTACTCCAGCTGCAGGGAATCCACATCGGTGGGCACGACGGTCCATTCCACGGATGCCGCGGTCGTCACCATGCGCCTGGTGCGCTCGTGCAGCGTGCGCAGCGGCGCAAAATAGTTCGACAGGCGCTGTCGCAGATTCTTCGCCTTGCCGACGTACAGCACGCGACCCGATGCATCGAGAAAGCGATACACCCCCGGGGCCGTCGGAATCTCTCCCTGCTTCGGTTTGTACGGGAGCACGTCGGCCATCAGCTGGCCTTCCGAGCCCCGCGCCCATCTTCGAGGATCTCAGCGAGGAAGAGCCCGGTGTGGCTGGATTCGACCTGTGCGATCTGCTCGGGAGTTCCGGTCGCGAGGATCTCTCCGCCCCCCGCACCACCTTCAGGACCGAGGTCGATGACCCAGTCGGCGGACTTGATCACATCGAGGTTGTGCTCGATCACGATCACCGTGTTGCCCTTTTCGACCAGGCTGTTGAGCACTTCGAGAAGCTTGCGCACGTCTTCAAAATGGAGACCAGTGGTCGGCTCGTCGAGCACGTAGACGCTGCGGCCGTTGCTGCGGCGCTGAAGCTCGGTTGCGAGTTTCACGCGCTGCGCTTCACCACCTGAGAGGGTCGTCGCCGACTGCCCGAGGCGCACATATCCGAGGCCGACGTCGACGAGTGTCTTCATGTAGCGGTGGATCGCCTGGATCGGCTCGAAGAACGCGGCAGCCTCTTCGATCGGCATCTCGAGAACTTCTGCGATGTTCTTGCCCTTGTAGTGCACGGCAAGCGTGTCGCGGTTGTAGCGTTTTCCGTGGCAGACCTCGCAGTCGACGTACACGTCGGGGAGGAAGTTCATCTCGATCTTGATCGTTCCGTCGCCGGAGCACGCCTCGCAGCGCCCACCCTTGACGTTGAAGCTGAATCGGCCCGGCTGATAGCCGCGAACCTTCGCTTCTGGCGTCTCAGCGAACAGCGACCGGATGCGATCGAAGACACCCGTGTAGGTGGCCGGGTTCGATCGCGGGGTGCGCCCGATGGGCGCTTGATCGACGTGAACGACCTTGTCGAGGTTGTCGAGACCAGTGACACGGGTGTGTTTGCCTGCGAGCTTGCGAGCGCCGTTGAGCTTGGAGGCGAGGACGCGATAGAGGATGTCGTTGACCAGCGAAGATTTTCCCGAACCGCTGACGCCGGTCACAGCCGTCAGCACGCCGAGCGGAAAGTCTGCTGTGACGTTCTTCAAGTTGTTCTCGCGAGCGCCCACGACGGTCAGCTGCCGCTTCTTGTCGATCTTGCGCCGCTTCTTCGGCGTAGGAATCTCACGCCGACCTGCGAGGTAGTCGCCGGTCACCGATTCCGATTCGCCGAGCAGCGCCGAGTACGGGCCGGAATGCACCACTGCGCCACCGTTGACACCGGCTCCAGGACCGATATCGACAACCCAGTCGGCCGCTTCGATCGTCTCTTCATCATGCTCGACGACGATGAGCGTGTTGCCGAGATCGCGGAGCTTCTGCAGCGTATCGATCAGTCGCCGGTTATCGCGCTGGTGCAGACCGATCGACGGCTCATCCAGCACATAGAGCACACCGGTGAGCCCAGAGCCGATCTGGGTGGCCAGCCGGATACGTTGCGCCTCGCCGCCCGAGAGCGAACCTGCAGCCCGGCTGAGGTTCAAGTAGTTCAGACCGACCTGCAGCAGGAAATCCAGCCGAAGGCGAATCTCGCGCAGCACCTGGGCTGCGATCTTCGCCTCGCGCTCGGTGAGTGTCAGCTGCTCCATGAAGGTTCGCGCGTCCGAGAGGCTGAGCTGAGAAACCTCGGCGATCGAGCGGTTGTGCACCTTGACGGCAAGAACTTCTGGCTTGAGACGTGTGCCGTCGCACACCGGACACGGGACCTCACGCAGGTATTCGCCCCAGCGAGCACGCTGAGTGTCGCTCTCTGCCTGTGCATACTGCCGTTCGATGTAGGGGACGACGCCCTCGAATCCCGAGGCGTACCGCATCTCCCTGCCGTAGCGGTTCTTCCACTTGACGGTGACCTTGTAGTTGTCTCCGCGCAGCACAGCGTCCTGCACGTCGACGCGCAGGTCCCGCCATGGCGTATCGAGTGAGAAGTTGAGGTCGCGCGCAAGGCCCTCGAGCAGTCTCTCGTAGTACTGGAAGAGCCCCTTGCCCTGAGTGGTCCACGGAATGATCGCGCCTTCACGGATCGAGAGGTCTTCATCGCCGAGCATGAGATCGACGTCCACCGACATGCGGGTGCCGAGTCCAGAGCAGGTGGGGCAGGCGCCGAACGGCGCGTTGAACGAGAAGGTGCGGGGCTCGATCTCAGTGAGCGTGATGGCGTGCCCGTTCGGACACGCGAGCTTCTCAGAGAATGACTGCCATGCGTCATCGCCCTCGCCGTCGACGAAGTTGATCTGCATGACACCGCCGGCCAGCCCCAGGGCGGTCTCCACTGAATCAGTGACGCGTCCGAGAATGTCAGCGGATGCCACAAGACGGTCGACGACGACGGCGATGTCGTGCTTATAGCTCTTCTTGAGCTTCGGCGGCTCGGCGAGCTGGATGAGCTCACCGTCGACGATCGCACGCGAGTAGCCCTTCGCGCCGAGCTCACGGAACAGATCGACGAACTCACCCTTCTTCTGCGAGACGATCGGCGCGACGATCTGGTAGCGGGTGCGGTCTTCCAGCTCCATGAGCTGGTCGGCGATCTGCTGCACCGTCTGTCGCTGAATGCGCTCGCCGCATTCCGGACAGTGCGGGATGCCGATACGCGCCCAGAGGAGGCGCATGTAGTCGTAGATCTCAGTGATCGTGCCCACGGTCGAACGCGGGTTGCGGTTCGTCGACTTCTGGTCGATCGAAACCGCAGGACTCAATCCTTCGATGAAGTCGACGTCGGGGCGATCAACCTGCCCGAGGAACTGCCGCGCATATGCGCTCAGCGACTCGACGTAGCGGCGCTGTCCCTCTGCGAAGATCGTGTCGAACGCGAGGCTGGACTTTCCGGAACCGGAAAGCCCGGTGAACACCACCAGTGAGTCGCGCGGGATGTCGATATCGACGTTCTTGAGGTTGTGTACGCGGGCACCACGAACACTGAGTTTTCCTGGGGTGGCAACGGGAACAATGGGCACCGGACAAGTCTACGAGGGGCTACGGACATTGGCTCCACGCGCACTCAGGGGTGCTGAGAGCGCACCCGCGTGCGCAGCAGGAAGAGCACCGCGAAGGCCGTGGTGGCAACGGCTCCGGCCAATGCGGCGAGCCTGAATCCGTCCTCACGCTGAACGAGCATCGCGGCCGCCGTGAGCGGCTGTGCAACCGCCTGCACCGCGAGCAGCCGGTACAGACTCGGACGGAGAGCGCGAAGCACGACCCGTCCCCGCCATGGCACGAGCGGCAGCAGTGTGCACAGCGCACACATGATGTGCGCGACTGCAACCGCGACCATTGCCTGCCAGATGCCGGGATCCGCCATCAGCATCCCGATTGCCAGGCACAGAATCGACAGCCATCCGCCGAGGCTCTGCGGGAACCGCATCCCGAGCAGTGCGGTACCGACGACGATGAACTGCCACCCCGCGACGGGAATCAGTAGAACCGCTCCCCCCGCAGCCACCACGACCAGCAAGAGCTGCAGCACAGCACCCGGAACGGCCGGGCCTGTGCGCATCCTGTCGTTCGCACGTGCCCCCGCGTTCACCGTCGGCTCCTCGCCATTGCGGCCAAGTCGGTTGCGGCCTCGTCACCCCAGGTGATGACGTCGACGTCAGCTGTGCGCAGATCGTGCAACACGTCCTCTCGCTCCGCGAGTACCGTGCGCAGTGCGATCTGCTGCTCGCGGTTGATCCGGCTGGTGTCGAGCGTCGGAAGGATATCGACAGCGATGACCCGATGACCGGATGCTCGCCACATCAGCGCGATCTCGGATGCTGCTCCGGCGAAAAAAGTCGAGAGGACGAAAACCACCGAGGCATGCGGCACCGGTGGTGTGCGCAGGAAACGGGCGTCCTCCCCCGCCTGCCCCGTCGCGGCGATCGCGGCTTCCACCCGTGCCAGGTGCCGAGATCCTGCACCGCTGCGCACAGATCGTCCACCGTGCGTGAGCACATGGAATGCGACGCGGTCACCCCCGGCAATCGCTGCCGCTGCGATCGACCGGGCAGCATGACGCGAACGGTCAAGGGACGTGACTCCGCTGCGGACGAGGTCCCCGCTCCCCCACGTCGCCACGACCGTGCCCAGATCGTCTGCGGTATCCATCGCGATGACCATGGTCGCGTCGCTGAGCGTGTTCGTCCTGCGCACCATCAGATCGCCGGGGCGACGTGCCATACGAGCCGTCGCCTTCCAATCGACCCGACGCAACTCATCCCCCTGGACGAACTGGTGAATGTCTCGAAAGTCGCCGCCCTGTCCGAGTCGCCTACCCTCATGACTGCCGTGAGTGCCGGTGAGCCGGAGAGATAACGGCAATTTCGGCAGTTTCGCCGACAGAGGCGCGATGTTGCGGATCCCTTCGACCACCGCAGTCGACGGTCCGAGGATCGCACCACCAGCATCCGCTCCCCTTGCAGCGGCCCGTACAGCAGCGACCGGCCCTGAGTGCAATGAGCGACTGAGCGAGGTCACCACCGCCCCATTCGCAGGGACGATCAGCCGCCGCGTGCGCCGCTCTGACTGAACGACCACGAGCTGAGCGAGCTCAGCTTCGCCGGTAACGCGCACATCTGTGCGCAGCATCCCGTCGTCTTCCGCATCGGGAATGCTGATGAGCTCGATCTCGACGCCTTCGACATCTTGGCGACGGCAGACGGCCACAACGCTGAGAATCGCCAACGGGAGCCCCATGGCGACGATGTCAGCACGTGAGAAGACGAGGCCTGCACTGGCGAGCGCTATCGCTGCAAGGAAGCCGAGAACGACTCCGGGACCCCAGCGGCCGCGCACACCGCGACTGGTCACGCGGGGACGCCCACCGTCGGCGGCACGGGCACCAGCGCGACGACGTTCCGGACGATCTGCTCCGCGCTGACGCCCTGTGCCCAGGCTTGCGGGGTGAGCGTCAAGCGATGGGCGAGTACGGACACCGAGATCCGCTTGATGTCATCCGGCCTGACGAAGTCTCGACCGTCGAGTGCCGCGAGGGCTCGGCCGAGCAGCAAGAGTCCGAGCGATCCACGGGGCGACGCGCCGACCGCGACGTTCTGCGCGTGCCGCGTAGCGCGTGCGATCTCGACGCAGTAGCGCGCAATATCCGGGTGGACGTGGATCGCTTCGACCGCTCGCTGAACATCGAGAAGTCGCGCGGCATCGATCACGGGCTCGACGTGGGTGGCCTCCTGTTGGCGGGCCATTCGGTTCAGCAGAATCTGCGTCTCGCCTTCGGTCTCCTGATATCCGACGGCGAGGCGCACCATGAACCGATCCAGTTGAGCCTCGGGCAACGCGTACGTCCCCTCGTACTCGATCGGGTTCGAGGTGGCGATGATATGGAACGGCGTGGGCAGGGCGAAGCTGTTCCCCTCGACAGTCACCTGCCGCTCGGCCATCGCTTCAAGCATCGCCGACTGAGTTTTCGGAGTGGTGCGGTTGATCTCGTCGGCCAGCAGCAATCCCGCGAAGATCGGCCCTGGGCGGAACACGAACTCACCGGTATCGGGGGCATACACATAAGATCCGGTCACGTCTCCCGGGAGCATGTCCGGGGTGCACTGCAGGCGCCGGAAATCGAGGCCGAGTGCTGATGCCAGGCTCCGTGCGGCGACAGTCTTCCCGAGACCGGGCACGTCCTCGAACAGCACGTGGCCACCGGCGAGGATGGTCGCCAGCGCGATCTCAAGGGGATCGTCCATACCGACGACGACAGTGCGGACCGCCGCGAGAATCTGGGCACCGATTTCTGCGATGGAAGTGTCCTGCGTCATTGCTCCTCCTTGTTCGCGGCGAGCGAGTCAATGACCGTCAGTGCTCGCTCAACATCCTGAATCTTCGTACCCGGCCCGGAGAGCCGATCCCAGAGTCCGTCGCCGATGAGCGCATTGATCTGTGCTCGATGCATGGGCTCGTCGATACTCAGACCACTTCGCAGCAGCCGCCGTCCGAGCACACCGCGCACGCGCCTGGTCGCGAGTTCACCGGCTTCACCGGTGCGAGGGTTCAAAGACCATGCCATACGAGAGACATCAGTGCCGCGCTGTTCCCTGCGTATCGGAATGTCCGGTGCGTCGACCCGCGCGTCCTCGGGGATCACAAGCTGCGTGCTGACAACGATCACCCCGGCGATTGCGGCCCACGAGAACGCGAAGACCGGTTCAACCCGGAGACCGAACAGCAGGATCAGAGCCGCGCCTGCCGCGACCGCTATCGCTGCGATGATCCGACCGCGCGTCATCGCCAGCCCTCCTCGATCGCACGGAGGGCCCTACGGGCAACTGTGCGGTCATCCTCATCTGCCACATGCCCGCCGAACCTGACACGCTCATACAGCTCAAGCAGCTCCTGCGCGGCAGAACCGATTCCCGCTCGGCGCGTGATGATGCGCAGCGTGAACTCCGACGGTGTCTCGCTCACCCCACGAGTGAGATTGGCATCGGCCGCGCTCTCTTCGAGCCCAACCCACGCCGCGATGATCGCATCGGTCGGCTGCGGGCGCTCGTCGACCGCGCGCAGCGCACCTTCGATCCCGCGCCGGATCACCGGGGCCGCCGCTTCCTCGTCCTGCGGAACATCCTGCGCGCTCAGCTCGTACGCCACCTCGTCACCGCTGCGAATCGCGAGCGGTCGGTTGAGCCAGGCGCGGATCAGGGCCCGCACCAGCACAACTCCGAGCGCGAGGAGAATCACAGCGCCAAGGATGAGGAGGACCATGCCGATGACTGCCGTCATCACATCATTGATGGGCTGCGGCGTCGGCGTACCGCTCGGCGTGCTCGTCGGAAGGGGGATCACGGGCGGAGAATCGTTGATCGGCTGTGTGTCGAACGGTTCGATCGTTGGCGTTCCCTGCACCGCCGCGGCAACCATCACGACGACGAACAGACCCACCAGGCTCATAATGGCGATGCCCCGCCTCATATCCCGCACCATCCGGAAGACAGGAGCGGCGACGACATGTCTTTCAGACTATGGCGCGGTGCCGGTCATTCGGGGACGCGGCCGGCAAATGGGGATAACCCATCACGAAGCGCGGCGATCTGTTCCAAGTCCATGTGCACAGCCGCCATCACCTGGCGTGGGACATCAACAGCTCGATCGCGCAGCGCCCGTCCGGCATCCGTCAGCTGGATGTCGAGCCGTCGCTCATCCTCTTTGCTGCGGGTGCGAGCAATCAGCCCGTCATTCTCCAACCTCTTGACGAGCGGGGATGCCGTCGCAGGGTCGAGAGCGAGGTCTGCGGCAAGGTCGTTCAATGAGCGCGGCGACCGGTCCCAAAGCGCGAGCATGACGAGATACTGCGGATGCGTGAGGCCGAGCGGCTCAAGAATGGGCCGGTAGATCGCCACGACATTGCGTGCTGCCGTGACCAGCGCGAAGCACAGCTGGTTCTCGAGCTTGAGCATGTCATCGGTCGTGGTCACGTTCTGATTATAGCTATACACTAATCGTTAGTACACTAATGATCATGGAGAACGGCGACATGGAGAACGGTTCAGAACGAGCCCCGTTGCGCACCCGCATCCGCGAGGCAGGTGGTCTGTACAGGTGGTTCAACACCAATCTGATCAAGCTGGCAGGCCCTGCGGCTGTCGGCCCCTACGAGGCGACTCCTCCGCCGACCGCCGCACAGCGTGCGGAGCGGGCCTGCCCCCTCTGCGGCCACGCGATGACTGAGCACGTGATCGACCGCACCGGGCCGAAGCCGCTTATGCACTGCCCTCGGTGACAGGGTCAGTACTGCGCGCTCTCCCTCGCAGCATCAACCCAGAACATCAGTGACTCGTCGTCTTCCAGAGCTGTCGGGGCCACGTCGAGCCAACTGGGACCCATGGTTTTGGCGCCCATCACAGCGATGCTGACGCCCGCTTCGGTCAGCAGCGCGGTGCCCTGTTCATCGGTGACACGCACAAGAAGAGTGCCCCCCTTGCGCGCGCCGACGAGAATCCGACCGCCGAGCAGGAACGCTCGAGTGCCGAACATCCGCTTCTCTTCCAGCCCTGGCTCGGACATCAGCAGCGCGCGAACCCGGTCGGCCAGTTCAGTGGCGGCAGCGTCCGTACTCGACCCCCTCACGCTCACGCGTGCCCCGCTCGCTCCATCGCCCGCAGCTCCTTTTTGAGGTCTTGCACTTCGTCACGCAGCCGCCCGGCGAGTTCGAACTTCAGTTCTGCGGCTGCGGCGAGCATCTGCGCGGTCAGATCGTCGATCGTCGATTCGAGCTGTTCCGCGCCCTCTGCGGCGATGCCCTCGCGGCGAAGGCGAGGAGTGGGGCTCTTGCCCTTGCCTGACTTGCTATTCCCCTTGCCTCGGAGCATCTCCTGCGTATCGGATGCTTCGCGTGCGAGCACGTCGGTGATGTCAGCGATCCTCTTGCGCAGTGGCTGCGGATCGATGCCGTGCTCCTTGTTGTACGCGACCTGCTTCTCACGGCGACGATCGGTCTCATCGATCGCCTTGGCCATCGAGTCAGTCATGTTGTCGGCGTACATGTGCACCTCGCCGGAGACATTTCGCGCGGCACGACCGATCGTCTGGATGAGCGAGGTCCCAGAGCGCAGGAACCCTTCCTTATCGGCGTCCAAGATCGCCACGAGCGACACTTCGGGCAGGTCGAGTCCCTCACGCAGCAGGTTGATGCCGACAAGCACGTCGTAGATACCGGACCGCAGCTCGCTGAGGAGTTCGACTCGACGCAGCGTGTCGACGTCGGAGTGTAGATACCTCACGCGCACGCCGTGTTCGCCGAGGAAGTCGGTCAGCTCTTCAGCCATTTTCTTCGTCAGAGTCGTCACGAGCACACGCTCGTCCTTCTCGACACGAATCCGGATCTCTTCCAGCAGATCGTCGATCTGTCCCTTGGACGGCTTGACGATGATCTCGGGATCGACCAGGCCAGTCGGACGAATGATCTGTTCGACGATGCCGTCAGCGATCCCCATCTCGTACTTGCCCGGCGTCGCCGAGAGATACACGGTCTGGCCGATCCGGTTCTTGAACTCATCGAATCTCAGCGGCCTGTTGTCCATGGCGCTCGGCAGACGGAAGCCGTGATCGACGAGCGTGCGCTTTCGTGATGCATCACCCTCGTACATCGCACCGATCTGCGGCACGGTGACGTGTGACTCGTCGATCACGAGCAGGAAGTCATCGGGGAAGAAGTCCAACAGCGTGTGCGGCGGCTCCCCCGACTGCCGGCCGTCGAGATGGCGTGAATAGTTCTCGATTCCCGAGCAGAACCCGAGCTGCTGAAGCATCTCGAGATCGAACGTGGTGCGCATGCGCAGCCGCTGCGCTTCGAGCAGCTTGCCCTGCCTCTCGAACTCCGCCAGCCGCTCGGCGAGCTCTGCCTCGATCGTGCCGATCGCGCGCTGGATGACGTCAGTACCGGCCACGTAGTGCGACGCGGGGAAGATCGGCACCGCATCGAGCTTCTCGATCACGTCGCCGGTGAGCGGATGCAGCGAATAGAGCCCTTCGATCTCGTCTCCGAACAGTTCGATGCGAATCGCGTGCTCTTCGTAGACCGGGATGATCTCGATCGTGTCGCCGCGCACGCGGAAGTTGCCGCGCGAGAAGTCGACGTCATTGCGGTTGTACTGCATTGCGATGAACTGTCGGATCAGCGCATCGCGGTCGTATCTCTCACCCACCTGCAGCGCCACCATCGCACGCAGGTACTCTTCTGGAGCACCGAGGCCGTAGATGCAGGACACCGTCGACACCACCACGACATCGCGACGGCTCAGCAGCGAGTTCGTCGTCGAGTGACGCAAGCGCTCGACCTCGGCGTTGATCGATGAGTCCTTCTCGATGAAGGTATCGGTCTGCGGTACATACGCCTCGGGCTGGTAGTAGTCGTAATACGAGACGAAGTACTCGACAGCGTTGTTGGGCATGAGCTCGCGGAACTCGTTCGCCAACTGCGCAGCAAGGGTCTTGTTGTGCGCCATCACCAGGGTCGGACGCTGCACCTGCTCGATCAGCCAGGCAGTGGTCGCCGATTTTCCGGTACCAGTCGCACCCAGAAGGACGACGTCGGTCTCACCCGCGTTGATCCGCGCGGCAAGGTCGGCGATCGCCTTCGGCTGGTCACCGGCGGGCATGTATTCGCTGACCACTTCGAACGGACGGACGCTGCGGGTGGTTTGCATGAATCCAGCGTAAGCGGAGCATCCGACATTGGGGCCGCGTCGTAGAGTGGGGCCGTGATCGAGTTCCTGATCGGCTCCAGTCTTGCGGCATCCGCTGGTCTCAATGCCTGGATGCCGCTGTTCCTGCTGGGGCTGGCCGACCGCTTCCTTCCCGCGGTGAACCTCCCGGCGGGGTGGTCGTGGATCGGCAGCGACATCGCGCTCTGGATTCTCGGCGCGCTGCTGGTCCTCGAGATCGTCGCCGACAAGATACCCGCGCTCGATTCGGTCAACGACATCGTCCAGAGCGTGCTCCGCCCGGCTTCCGGCGGCATCGTGTTCGGCGCGGGGGCGAGCGCGCAGACCGTCGCCGTGGACGATCCCGCCGCTTTCTTCTCGCAGAACACATGGGTGCCGATCGTCACCGGGATCGTAATCGCGCTCATCGTGCATGTCACAAAAGCAACCGGCCGGGTCGCCGCGAACGCCGTGACCGGTGGGCTCGCAGCACCCGTGCTGAGCACCGCAGAGGATGGCGCATCGTTCCTGCTCGCCGCGCTCGCCATCATCGTTCCCGTGCTCGCGGGGCTGCTTCTCATCGGCCTCATCGTGACCGTGGTCATGCTGTTCCGTCGCCGACGACGCAAGCGGCGCGCCGAAACGAGCGCTACGGACGAGTGAGCTTCGTCCAGACGGCATCCGTCTGATCGAGAGTGTGCTCCATGGTTCCGGACGTGTCGATCACGACGTCCGCGATCGCGAGACGCGCCTCATCGGAGACCTGCGCGTCGATTCTGTCCTGCGCGGCGTCCGGTTCCATCCCCCGTAACTCGACGAGGCGCCGCAGGCGTTCCGACACGGGTGCGTGGGCGACGATAATCGTGTCCCACGGGTCGTCGACTCTCGCCTCTACCAGCAGCGGCACGTCGTACACGACGAACGCATCAGGTTCTGTCGCTTCGAACCGGCTCTGAGACTCCGCGTGCACCGCGGGGTGCACGATCGCGTTCAGCTTCGTCAGGGCATCCGGGTTTCCGAATACCAGTGCTCCGAGCGCCGCGCGATCGAGTGCCCCGGAGGAATCGATCATGTCGCTGCCGAAAGCCTCGGCGATCGCGCTCAGCACAGGCGAACCCGGCGCCTGCACGTCGCGGACGATCTGGTCCGCGTCGATGATGACCGCACCGTGCTCCTGCAGCCGGCGCGCGATCGTGGATTTCCCGGAGGCGATGCCGCCGGTCAAGGCGATGAGTGGCATGCGTCCATCCTGGCATGAGCGCCGGCGCAGCTCAGCGCGCGAGCAGCTGTCGTTTGGCGCTGATCACTCCGGTGTCGAAGCCTGCGAGGTGCAGTCCGCCGTGGAACCGGGCGTGCTCGATCTTGATGCAGCGGTCCATGACGACCGAGAGTCCTGCGGATTCGGCTATTGCAGCAGCCTCCTCATTCCAGGAGCCGAGCTGCAGCCACAGAGCCTTCGCGCCGGCGTCGACCGCTTCTTGCGCCACGCCGGGAAGGTCATCGTGCTTGCGGAACACGTCAACGATGTCCGGCACCACCGGCAGATCAGAAATCGACCTGTATGCGGGTTGTCCGAGGATCTCGTCGGCCATCGGGTTCACGAAGTACACATCGTACGGCGAGCTCGACAGCAGGTAGGTCCCGACGAAGTACGACGCACGCGCGGGATTGCTCGATGCGCCGACGATGGCGATCGAGCGCGATCGCCGTAGCAGAGCGAACCTCTCCTGCTGGCTAGGACTCGTCCAGGCACCCGCAGCCGGGGTCACCGGCGGGAGCTCGCACGCGACAGCTGCGGCCGGCGGCGTGAACTCACATGCGTCGTTCGTGCTCATCGTGTGGCTCCTGTCGCTGCGGTGAGGGCCTGATCGAGGTCCCAGATGATGTCGTCCGCGTCTTCCAATCCCACCGAGATCCGGATGAGGTCGGCGGGCGCTCCTGCAGCGACGAGTTGCTCGGCTGAGAGCTGGCGGTGCGTGGTCGATGCGGGGTGGATCACGAGCGTGCGAGCGTCACCGATGTTCGCGAGGTGCGAGGCGAGCTGGAGGTTCTCGATCAGCGTCTCCCCTGCGGCGCGACCGTCGTCGGCTGCGACACCGAAGGCGAAGACCGATCCGGGGCCGAGCGGCAGGTACTTCGCCGCGCGTTCATGATGCGGATGCGATTCGAGTCCCGCCCAGGTCACATACGAGATGCGAGGGTCGGACTCGAGCCATTCCGCGACGATGCGCGCGTTCTCGAGGTGCGCGTCGATGCGCTGCGGCAGCGTCTCGACGCCCTGCAGCAGGTTGAATGCGGACTGCGGGCTGAGCGCAGGACCGATGTCGCGCAGCTGTTCGGAGCGCAGCTTTGTGAGGAATCCGTACTCGCCGAAGTTGTCCCACCATTTGATGCCGCCGTAAGAGGCGACCGGCTCGGTCATCTGCGGGAACTTTCCGTTGCCCCAGTCGAATGTCCCCTTCTCGATGACAATGCCGCCGAGAGTCGTGCCGTGACCGCCGAGGAACTTCGTGACCGAGTGGATGACGATGTCTGCACCGTGCTCGAGAGGACGGGCAAGATACGGCGTCGCGAGGGTCGCGTCGACGACGAGCGGCACGCCCGCGGCATGGGCGACGGCAGCAAGCCCCTCGATATCGGCGATCTCTCCGGAGGGGTTGCCGATCATCTCGACATAGACGACCTTGGTCTCGGGCCGGATCGCCGCGGCAAAGTCCGCCGGATCCGTGGATGGGACGAACGTCGTCTCGACCCCGAAGCGGCGCAGGGTGACATCGAGCTGCGTCACCGTGCCGCCGTAGAGCTGTGCGGATGCCACGACATGGTCGCCCGCGCCCACCAGGGCTGCGAAGGTGATGAACTCCGCGCTCATGCCGGATGCTGTCGCCACTGCACCGATCCCGCCCTCGAGCGAGGCGAGGCGCTCTTCGAGGGCTGCGACGGTGGGGTTTCCGATGCGGGAGTAGATGTTGCCGTACTTCTGCAGGGCGAAGAGGTTTCCGGCATCCTTCGCGTCATCGAAGACGAACGAGGTGGTCTGGTAGATCGGTACGGCGCGCGCGCCGGTCGCGGCATCCGGTGTTCCTCCGGCGTGGAGCGCGCGGGTGCGGAACCCGAAGCGGTGTTCTTCCGTCATGACTTCCTTCAGTCGAGTATCGAGTCGAGGTCTAAAAGGCTGCGAGAGCCGCCGCGATACCGTCGACGGCATCCGGATTCTGGAGAGAGGTCGTGTCGCCTCGCTCCTGCGGTTCTCGGCCAGCGCGGCGGTCCTGTTCGGCTTCCCACAGCTGCGCGAGAAGCCTGCGCAAGATCTTTCCCGAGCGGGTCTTGGGCAGGTCGGGAACGACGACGATATGGCGTGGTTTGGCAACGGGTCCGATCTCACGGGCGACACGGTCGCGCAGAGCGGATGCCGCGATCTCGCCGTGTCCTGACGGCGTCACGAACGCGACGACCGACTGTCCGGTGAGCGCATCGGAGACTCCGGCTGTGCCGGCCTCCCCCACGGAGGGGTCGGCGACCAGCGCAGACTCGATCTCAATCGTCGAGAGGCGGTGTCCGGAGACGTTCACGACGTCATCGAGGCGCCCCAGGATCCACACGTGCCCGTCGGCATCTCGCGTGGCTCCGTCGCCTGCGACGTAGTATCCGCCGTACTCGCCTTTTCCGGCGTAGTCGGACCAGTAGGAGTCGCGGTACCGTTGCGGATCTCCCCACACCGTGCGTGCCATTCCGGGCCAGGGCCGCCTGACCACGAGAGTGCCGGATCGTCCCGCGGCCGTCTCGTCGCCGTTCTCGTCGACGATGGCGATGTCGATGCCCGGCAGCGCGACGGTCGCAGATCCGGGCTTGAGCGTGGTCGCCCCTGGGAGCGGCACGATCATCGCAGCTCCCGTCTCGGACTGCCACCACGTATCGATGATGGGAAGCTCATCCCGCCCGAAAGTGCGGCGGAACCAGACCCAGGCTTCGGGGTTGATCGCCTCGCCGACGGTGCCGAGCAGGCGGATGCTGGACAGGTCGTGCTCTGCGGGAAGCTCTTCGCCGAACCAGGTCATGAACGTGCGGATCAGGGTGGGAGCGGTGTAGTAGACCGTCACCCCGTAGCGCTCGATGATTTCAAGGTGCCGCGCGCGGTGCGGGCTGTCAGGAGTTCCCTCGTAGATCACCTGGGTGAGCCCGTTCGAGAGCGGCCCGTAGATCTCGTACGTGTGCGCGGTCACCCACGCGAGGTCAGCAGTGCACCAGTGCACGTCGTCGGGCTTCGAATCGAAATGGGCCCAGTGCGCCCAGCTCGCGTGGGCGAGGTAGCCGCCGGAGGTGTGGACGAGGCCCTTCGGCTTGCCGGTGGTGCCGGACGTGTAGATGATGAAGAGCGGATGCTCCGCCGCGAAGGGCTGCGCCTCATGACTCTCATCGGCGGTGTCGACGACGTCGTGCCACCAGAGGTCGCGGCCCTCGGTCCAGGCCACGTTCTGTCCGGTCCGGCGGACGACGAGGACATGTTCGAGGTCCGGCAGATCAGCAGCCGCGATGTCGGCGGCGGACTTCACCTCAACTGCCGCACCTCGCCGGTGCTGCCCGTCACTGGTCACCAGCAGCTTCGCGCCGGTGTCGAAGAGCCGGAATCGCACTGCCTCGGCGGAGAAACCGCCGAAGACAAGAGAGTGCACCGCGCCGATGCGCGCACACGCGAGCGCGATCACCACCGTCTCGATAAGCACCGGCAGGTACACGACGACGCGGTCGCCCGGCACGATGCCGAGAGCAGTCAGCGCATTGGCGGCCTGCGAAACCCTGCGCTGTAGATCGGCGTAGGTCACGGCCGTGCGGTCACCCGGTTCTCCCTCGAAGTGAAGCGCGACCTTGTTCCCGCGCCCCGCTTCGACGTGCCGATCGACGCAGTTGTACGCGACGTTCAGCGTTCCGCCATCGAACCATCGTGCCGAGGGGATCGTGTTGTCGGTCGGCGGCTGCCAGTCCAGGGCCGTGTGCCACGGGGTCGCCCAGTCCAACCGTCGGGCGGCGTCTTCCCAGAAAGCGATCGGGTCAGCATCCGCCTGCGAATAGATCTCGTCGGTGACGTTCGCCTGGGCGCGGAACTCCGCAGACGGCGGGTAGGTGCGCTCCTCGACGAGTCTCGCCTCTGACATCTGTGACGCGAGCAGTGCGGAAGTCATCTCCCCATCGTTGAGGAGCGGGGAGCGCGAGGCGAGTCGAGTCGTAACCTTCCGTCACACGCGAAACGGGCCGCCACCCCGAAGGATGACGGCCCGTTTCGGTGAAACGTGCTTACGCGTTGCCGCCCGAGAGCTTCTCGCGGAGAGCCGCGAGAGCCTCGTCGTCAGCAAGGGTGCCAGCACCCGAAACGTCGCTCGTGAACGACTGACCTGCGGCAGCGCCGAAGTCGTCGCCCGCAGCAGCCTCGGCCTCTGCGGCCTTGATGACGGCAGCCTTGTGAGCTTCCCAGCGCGTCTGGGCTGCAGCGTACTCCTGCTCCCAGGCCTCGCGCTGTGCGTCGAAGCCGTCCTTCCACGCACCGGTCTCGGGGTCGAAGCCCTCGGGGTACTTGTACTCGCCGTTGTCGTCGTACTCGGCGAGCATGCCGTACAGGGCCGGGTCGAACTCGGTGCCGTTGGGGTCAACCGACTCGTTGGCCTGCTTGAGCGACAGCGAGATGCGACGACGCTCGAGGTCGATGTCGATGACCTTGACGAAGACCTCTTCGCCGACGGACACGACCTGCTCAGCCAGCTCGACGTGCTTGCTGGAGAGCTCGGAGATGTGCACGAGGCCCTCGATGCCGTCTGCAACGCGGACGAACGCACCGAACGGGACGAGCTTGGTGACCTTACCCGCGGCGATCTGGCCGATCGCGTGGGTGCGGGCGAAGACCTGCCACGGGTCCTCCTGCGTCGCCTTGAGCGACAGGGAGACGCGCTCGCGGTCGAGGTCGACCTCAAGGATCTCGACGGTGACCTCCTGGCCAACCTCGACGACCTCAGAGGCGTGCTCGATGTGCTTCCAAGACAGCTCGGAGACGTGGACGAGACCGTCGACGCCGCCAAGGTCGACGAACGCACCGAAGTTGACGATCGACGAAACCTGGCCCTTGCGGACCTGGCCCTTGTGCAGGTTGTTGAGGAAGTTCGAGCGCGACTCGGACTGCGTCTGCTCAAGCAGTGCGCGGCGCGAGAGAACCACGTTGTTGCGGTTCTTGTCGAGCTCGAGGATCTTCGCCTCGATCTCCTGACCCAGGTACGGGGTCAGGTCGCGGACGCGGCGCAGCTCGATGAGCGATGCCGGCAGGAAGCCACGGAGGCCGATGTCGACGATGAGTCCACCCTTGACGACCTCGATGACCGTACCGGTGACGACGCCGTCGTCTTCCTTGATCTTCTCGACGTCGCCCCAAGCGCGCTCGTACTGTGCACGCTTCTTGGACAGGATCAGACGGCCTTCCTTGTCCTCCTTCTGGAGAACAAGAGCCTCGACCTCGTCGCCGACCTTGACGACCTCGTTCGGGTCGACATCGTGCTTGATGGAAAGTTCGCGGGAGGGGATGACACCCTCGGTCTTGTATCCGACGTCGAGCAGAACCTCATCGCGGTCGATCTTGACGATCGTGCCTTCGATGATGTCGCCGTCGTTGAAGAACTTCAGCGTCTTCTCGACCGCGGCCAGGAAGTCCTCAGCAGATCCGATGTCATTGATGGCGACCTGCTTGGTGGCCGGGGCGGTCGTTGCGGTAGTCATGTAGTGGGTTGTCCTTGTGGGTGGAAACTCAGGCTGCTCCGACGCGTGCACGTGCGATCGCGATGAAGAAGCGAATGGATTGTTGTTGGGTATCGCTCAAGCGCGCGTATGTACACGCCAAGAGTGACACTTCAGAATATCAGAGATATCGCACTATCTCGTGCTGTGGATAACTCCGGCGGCATTCTGCTGCATCACGTTAGCGTGAACGGGTGACGATCCTGCGAACGAAGACCGGCCGAGTTCGGATGCTGGCAGTGCTGGCCGTGGCCGGAGCGATGCTGAGCGCTTGCTCCCCCGGCCCTGCCCCCTCACCCACTCCTACGGCCGCGTTTGCCAGCGAGGACGAGGCCTTTGCCGCAGCGGAAGAGGTATATCGCGCTTACAACGACGCGAGCAATGGCGATGGCAAGACGACTGACTACCTCACGGGCTCCGCACTCGAGAGTGACATCGAGACGAAACGATACCTCGACGAAAACAATCTCGCGTTGATCGGTAACAGCGAAATCGTGTCGTTCTTGGGCGTAGACGCTCGTCTGGATCCGATCACCAAAATACATGCGCAAGTTTGTCTCGACGTAAGTGGGTCCCGCGTGATCGATGCGAATGGCAACGATGTGACGCCGAACGACCGCGAAGACCGATGGCTTCTCGACATCACGTTGTCTGGCACCGCCGACACTCTGACAATGTCGACTTCCTCTGTTGCTGAGGGCTCCTCGTGCTAGCGATTCCAGTGCTTCTGATTCTGCTTTCGGTCGTTCCAGCACAATCACCTGGCGAGTGTTCAACAGATCAGATCAAGGCAGGAATTTGCACAACTAACACGGGCACGGACATCATCATCGATGGCACTCACGAAACCGGTGGCACCGACGGCACCGAGACGGGACCTGACGATTGGCAGGTTCCGACCGATCCTGGGACTCCGCAGGGGCCCTCCGATCTCGACACGTGTCTTGATGACTGGGAGTCCGACAAGAACTGCTTCGACCCGATTGCGGAGAACGAGGAGGAAGACGAAGATCCCGGCATCCCGCCCGTGACGATCACAGATCTCGTGCGATTCGCCCCGGCCGGCTCAGTGCTGACCGGTGAACCGAACAATGTCGGTGTTGCAGGGCTTCCCACCAACTTCGTGACCGCGGCCTCGACGCAGACTGTCGCAGGTGAACTGTTCGGCTTCCCGCTCTCGGTGCGGTTCACTCCCGCTGCCTACGACTTCATCTACGGCGACGGCGCCACCTCAACCAGCTCGACGGGAGGAGCTACCTGGGCCGATCTCGCCCAGGTCCAGTTCACGCCGACCGATACGAGCCACGCCTACCGGGAGCGCGGCACGTACATCGCGCAGGTCAATGTTCGATACAGCGCGGAGGTCGACTTCGGCACCGGCTGGTTCCCGGTCACCGGCCAAGTGACCGCGAATGGAGCTCCCCAGGAGATCCGCATCTTCGAGGCGCACACCGCACTGGTGGCGTTCACCTGCGCCGAGGCGCCGCACTCCCCCGGCT
Organism: Microbacterium zouquanmingi; assembly: GCF_052266675.1. Taxonomy (NCBI): domain Bacteria; kingdom Bacillati; phylum Actinomycetota; class Actinomycetes; order Micrococcales; family Microbacteriaceae; genus Microbacterium; species Microbacterium zouquanmingi. The sequence goes on along the minus strand of NZ_JBQPRA010000004.1, from coordinate 112,271 downwards.
GCTGATCGACGAGACGATCACGATGTCGACGCCGTGTGACAAGCTGACTCCATGAGCGACAAGCTGATGCTCCTCGATACCGCGTCCCTCTACTTTCGGGCCTTCTACGGTGTTCCCGACAAGGTCAAAGCACCTGACGGCTCGTCGGTCAATGCAGCGCGCGGCCTGCTCGACATCATTGCCAAGCTCGTCACGCTCTACGAACCCACGCACATCGTCGCGTGCTGGGATGACGACTGGCGTCCGCAGTGGCGCGTCGATCTGATTCCGAGCTATAAGACGCACCGCGTCGTCGAAGTCGTCGAAGCAGGGCCCGACATCGAAGAAGTGCCCGACCCGCTCGAAGCGCAGATCCCCCTCATCCGTCAGACGCTGACCGCCCTCGGCATCCCGATCATCGGCGTCGCGAACCATGAGGCAGACGATGTGATCGGCACTCTCGCAAGCCGCGCCACCATGCCTGTCGACATCGTCACGGGTGATCGCGACCTCTTTCAGCTGATCGACGATGGTCGCGGTATCCGCCTCATCTACACCGCACGCGGCATGAGCAACCTCGAAGTCATGACAGACGAGACCGTGGTCGCCAAGTACGGAGTGCTCCCCTCGCAGTACGTCGATTTCGCCACAATGCGCGGCGACGCGTCAGACGGACTGCCCGGTGTCGCCGGAGTCGGAGAGAAAACCGCCGCGACGCTTCTGCAGACGCACGGCGATCTCGAGAGCATCCGCGCAGCTGCAACAGCCGGCGAAGGCATGAGCGCGCGCATTCAGTCCAAGATCCTCGACGCATCGGCATACCTTGATGTCGCGCCCACTGTCGTCGAGGTCGCACGCGGTCTCGACATCGTGCCGCCGACAACGCCCGTGCATCCTCTCGACTTCGAGAAAGCGGCTGCCGCGGCCGCACTTGCCGAGCAGTGGAACCTCGGCGGCTCCATGCAACGCGCCATCGCCGCTCTCAGCAGCCCCCGAGGCGGCAGCTGACTCACTCCGCCCAGGCCCTCAATCGATCAAGTCCCCATGTGGTGACGATGCGCTCTGCGGGCACGCCTGCTTTCTCCGCCCGCTCTGCACCGTGGTCGATCAATGACAGTTGGCCTGGCGCATGGGCATCCGAATCGATCGAGAACAGACAGCCGGCCTCCATGGCGATCGCAATGAGCTCATCAGGCGGATCCTGACGCTCTGGACGCGAGTTGATCTCGACAGCGACGCCATTCTCCGCACAGACCTCGAAGACCGCCCGCGGATCGAACTGCGACGGGGGGCGCGTGCCGCGCTCCCCCTGCACAAGCCGACCGGTGCAGTGGCCGAGCACGTTCACGCGCGGATTCAACACTGCCGCGATCATGCGCGCAGTCATCGCACGAGACTCCATGCGCAGCGCGGAATGAACGGATGCCACGACGATGTCGAGCTCGGCAAGGAGGTCATCTTCCTGATCGAGCGCGCCGTCTTCGAGTATGTCCACCTCGATGCCAGCGAGCATGGCGAGTCCCGGCGTGGATTCCGCCCGCACGAGCGGGATCTGTTCGAGGAGTCGCTCGACGGAGAGTCCACGTGCCACGCGGAGCCGCGGGGAGTGATCGGTCACCGCCAGATACTCGTGTCCGAGTGCCCGCGCAGCATCCGCCATCGCACTTATCGGAGTCGTGCCGTCAGACCATTCGGTGTGCGAATGCAGGTCTCCACGCAGCTTCGCACGCAGCGCAGACGTGCGCTCGGGCTCCACGTCGCCTCGCAGGTCGACGAGATACTCCGGCACCGCCCCGTCGAGTGCCTGCTGAATCACCGCGAACGTCGAAGCACCGATGCCTTTGGCCGCCCGCAAGCGCGTGGGGTCAGTGCGCACCTCGTCCGGAAGAGATCTCAGAGTCTCGGCAGCCTGCCGGAAGGCTTTCGCCCGGTAGCGGGAGGCGCGTTCCCGCTCGAGCAGGGACGCGATCTCGAGCAGCGCGGCTACCGGATCCATGTCATCTCAAGCAGTGGCGAGCTCGCGCGTCGCGTCGACCCAGGCAACGAGCTTCGCCGCTGCACTGCCGTCGTCGACTGCGGCTTCTGCACGTTCGAACGCTTCGCCGAGACGCTCGAGGATCGGGCGCGTCACCTGCGTCGCGTCCTGCGACAGCTCGAACGCGACGATGCCGGCAGCAGCGTTGAGCAGCACGATGTCGCGTACAGCCCCCTTGGTGCCGGCAAGCGTGTCACGCAGCACCCCTGCGTTGTATTCGGGGGAGCCGCCGATCAGGTCGGCGAGTTCTGCTGTCGGGATTCCGAGATCACGGGGGTCGAGGTCATGCTCGTGGATGTCGCCGCGCGAGACCTCCCAGATACGGCTGTGGCCGGTGGTGGTCAGTTCATCCAGACCGTCGTCGCCGCGGAACACCAGTGCAGTGGCGCCACGGGTGCGGAACACTCCGGTGATGAGCGGAACGCGCTCGAGCTGCGCGACGCCTACCGCGTTCGCTTCGGCGCGCGCGGGGTTGCAGAGTGGCCCCAGCATGTTGAATACGGTCGGGACGCCGAGTTCCGCACGGGCAGCGCCCGCGTGCTTGAACCCGGGGTGGAATGCTGCGGCCCATGCGAACGTGATGCCGGTTCGGTCAAGCACGGATGCGACGTCATCGGGCGAGAGGGACAGCTGCAAGCCGAGCGCTCCGAGCACATCTGAAGAACCGGATGCTGAGCTCGCCGCCCTGTTGCCGTGCTTGACGACGGGGATTCCCGTCGCGGCGATGATGACCGCCGCCGTCGTCGATACGTTAACGGTGCCCACGCGATCGCCGCCTGTCCCCACGATGTCGAGAACGTTGGAGGAGACCGGAAGCGGCACTGCGGATTCGAGGATCGCGTCACGGAACCCGACGACCTCGTCGATCGTCTCCCCCTTTGCACGGAGCGCGATGAGGAAACCGGCGAGTTTCGCATCGGACACATTGCCCTGCATCACTTGCCGCATCGCCCACGTCGACTCCCACACGCTGAGGTCGCGGCCCTCCAAAAGGGCGGTGAGGACGTCGGGCCAGGTCAAGGAATCAGCCATGACAGTGATCCTATCGGCGAGAATAAATTCCCCGCGCCCCGGCGTAACGGCGGGACTTCATTGTTTTCCCTTGAATTCACCGGGAATTCGCAGTGTTTTCTTAGGGTCCCCTAAGTCACGGGTCAGCGAAACGGGGCCCGCCGATGCAAGAATCACCCTCGCGGATCGGCCATAATGGAGAGGTGACCACCTCAGCGACCTATGCCCCGGCGGCAAGAACGATCAAGCGCCCGAACCCGGTAGCTGTCGGCACCATCGTGTGGCTCGGCAGCGAGGTGATGTTCTTCGCGGGACTGTTCGCGATTTACTTCACCCTCCGCAGTACCTCACCAGAACTGTGGGCTGACCGTACCGAGCTGCTGAACGTTCCGTTTGCCGCAGTCAACACCGCGATCCTCGTCTTCTCGTCTGTGACATGCCAGATGGGCGTGTTCGCGGCAGAAGACCTGCAGTCCTACCGCATCAAGAAGGGCCAGGTGAACGGCGCAGGCCGACGCCGCCTCTTCGGCTGGGGAATGGTCGAGTGGTTCTGGGTCACCTTCGCCCTCGGCGCGATCTTCGTCTCGGGCCAGGTCTGGGAGTACGCGCAGCTCGTCGCTGAGGGCCTGCCGATTCAGGCTGACGCCTACGCATCGGCGTTCTACATCACCACGGGCTTCCACGCCCTCCACGTCACCGGCGGACTCATCGCGTTCCTCCTCGTCATCGGACGGGCGTACGCGGTCAAGAACTTCACGCACAAGGAGGCGACTTCCTCGATCGTCGTGTCGTACTACTGGCACTTCGTCGACGTCGTCTGGGTTGTGCTGTTCTTCGTCATCTACTTCCTGAAATAAGAGCGGAGCTGACCTGCGAAATGGCACGAGAGAAGAAGCGTCGCTCAAGCGGACGCCGTAGTCCCCTGGCCGCTGCGGCTCTGATCGGAGCGGGACTCCTGATCACCGGCGGTATCTACGCCGGAGCATCGGCAGCGATGGCCGCAACCGAAACACCCACATCGGCGAGCACTCAGCTCACCGTCGACGACGGCAAGAAGCTGTTCCAGGCGAACTGCGCCACCTGTCATGGTCTTGACCTGCAGGGCACCCCAGAGGGCCCAAGCCTGTACGGCGTCGGCGAGCTGGCCGTCGAGTTCCAGGTGGCAACTGGTCGCATGCCGTTGCAGATGCAGGGACCGCAGGCGCCCCAGAAGCCCGTGCAGTTCACGCACGACCAGATCGATGCAATGGCGTCATACGTCCAGAGCGTCGCTCCTGGGCCGTCCTACCCCGCAGATGAAATCCTCGACGGCGAAGGCGACGTCGCACACGGCGCCGAGCTGTTCCGCGTCAACTGCGCGATGTGCCACAACGTCGCAGCCGCAGGTGGTGCCCTCACAGAGGGCAAGTACGCCCCGGGGCTTGCGGGCACGAGCGCACTGCACATCTACGCGGCCATGGTCACCGGCCCGCAGAACATGCCTGTCTTCAGCGACATGAACCTGTCCGACACCGACAAACGCGACATCATCTCCGCTCTGCTCTTCCAGCAGCAGGAGGTTCAGATCGGTGGCTTCACACTCGGCTCACTCGGCCCGGTTTCAGAAGGTCTGTTCATCTGGATCTTCGGTATCGGCGGCCTTGTCGCTGTCACCGTGTGGATCACGGCGAAGTCCAACTGACGCATATTCATCGAAGAGGAACGTACGAGGAGCACCATGGCACACGACGACGACTCGCAGGCCCTTGACAGGGCCTACCAGCCCTCCCCTGGGCTGGGCGTCGCAGTCAACGATCCCGTGCAGAATCCGGGTCTGCCGCCGCATCGCGAGCGGATGACAGACAAGGACACGAAGGCAGAGAAGCGCGCGGCACGCACCGTCTACACGCTGTTCTATCTGTCGCTCGCGGGCAGCATCTGGGCGGTCGCCGCCTACATGCTGTTCCCGATCGAAGATGGTTCGCTGGCGTCGATCCGCAACAACAACCTCTTCATCGGCCTGGGCATCGCCCTGGCTCTGCTTTCCATCGGAATCGGCGCGATTCACTGGTCCAAGGCGCTCATGAGCGACAAGGAGCACATCGAGTATCGCCACCCGACCCGCGGCAAGGACTCCACGCGTGAAGCGGCCATCCAGGCCTTCGCTGACGCCAATGAGGAGTCCGGCTTCGGTCGCCGCACGATGATCCGCAACTCGCTGATCGCCGCGCTTGTCGCCTCCATCGTTCCCGGTGTGGCCCTGTTCCGTGGTCTCGCACCGCACAGCACGCCTGATGACCCCCTCGCCGGCGACCCCGTCGCACTGCTCAAGCAGACGATGTGGGACAAGGGCCAGCGTCTGGTCCGCGACCCCGACGGCACACCGATTCGCGCGGCGGATGTCACGCTAGGATCCGCTTTCCACGTGATCCCCGAGGACCTTGCCACGCTCTCCCACCACGATGGCTACCTCGAAGAGAAGGCCAAGGCGATCGTGCTGATGATGCGTCTCCGCCCGGAGCAGCTCATCGAAGCCGAAGACCGCAAGGACTGGTCGTACGACGGAATCGTCGCCTACTCGAAGGTGTGCACGCACGTCGGATGCCCGGTCGCCCTCTACGAGCAGCAGACGCATCATCTGCTGTGCCCCTGCCACCAGTCGCAGTTCGACGTCACCGATCACGCAAAGGTCATCTTCGGCCCGGCTGCGCGCCCACTGCCGCAGCTGCCGATCACGGTCGATGATGACGGCTATCTCGTCGCACGCAGCGACTTCACTGAGCCTGTTGGCCCGAGCTTCTGGGAGCGCCATTGAGCACCGCAACGCTGTCTAAAGAGGACAACGACAACAAGGCGCCCCTTGGCGGTCGCTTCGTCGGAGCGACCGCGAACTACATCGACGAGCGCACGAGCCTTTCCGGCTTCATCAAAGAGCTGGGTCGAAAGATCTTCCCCGACCACTGGTCCTTCATGCTCGGCGAGATCGCTCTGTGGAGCTTCGTCGTCGTCTTCATCTCCGGATCGTTCCTGACGTTCTTCTTCGATGCATCGATGGTCGAGACGCACTACACGGGCGCGTACGCTCCGATGCGAGGCATCGAAATGTCGGCCGCACTCGAGTCGACGCTGCACATTTCGTTCGACCTGCGTGGCGGACTGCTGGTCCGTCAGATCCACCACTGGGCTGCTCTGGTCTTCGTCGCTGGAATCGGCATCCACATGCTCCGCGTGTTCTTCACCGGCGCATTCCGCAAGCCCCGCGAGCTGAACTGGGTGATCGGCTTCGTGCTGTTCATCCTGGCAATGGCTGAGGGCTTCACCGGTTACTCGCTGCCTGACGACCTGCTTTCCGGTAACGGTCTGCGCATCATCGACGGCATGATCAAGGGTCTCCCCCTGATCGGCACGTGGACCTCCTTCCTGCTGTTCGGAGGCGAGTTCCCGGGCACCGACATCGTCGGACGCCTGTACACGCTGCACATTCTGCTGCTGCCGCTGCTCGTGATCGGTCTGATCGTCGTGCACCTGATGCTGATGATCGTCAACAAGCACACCCAGTTCGCCGGCCCCGGCCGCACGAACGACAATGTCGTCGGCTTCCCGATGATGCCGGTGTACATGTCGAAGATGGGTGGCTACCTGTTCATCGTCTTCGGTGCGATCGTGCTCATCGCGACCTTCTTCCAGATCAACCCGGTCTGGAACTACGGCCCCTACGACCCCTCCCCGGTGTCTGCGGGAACGCAGCCTGACTGGTACATCGGCTTTGCCGATGGCGCGCTGCGCCTCGCACCGCCGAACCTGGACGTCGTCTTCCTGAACCACACCTGGTCGTTCGGCATCCTGATTCCGGTCGTCATCCTCGGGCTGTTCATCGTTGCCGTGGCCATCTACCCGTTCATCGAGGCCTGGGTGACCGGCGACAAGCGCGAGCACCACATCGCCGAGCGTCCGCGCAACGCCGCGACGCGCACCGCGATCGGTGTCGCAGGCGTGATCTTCTACGCAGTCATGTGGGCCGCTGCATCGTCTGACCTCATGGCGACGCACTTCCACCTCACGATGGAAGGCGTAATCCACTCGCTGCAGGCGCTGCTGTTCGTCGGCCCGATCCTCGGCTACTTCGTCACCAAGCGCATCTGCATCGCGCTGCAGAAGAAGGACCGTGAGATCGTTCTGCACGGCTACGAGTCCGGTCGCATCGTCCGCCTTCCCGGTGGCGAGTACATCGAGGTTCACCAGCCGGTCGACCAGTACGACCGTTGGAAGCTCATCGACGTCGAAGGCTACGAGCCCCTCGTCGTGCGCCCCAACGCCAAGGGACGTATCCCGTGGACGCAGAACCTGCGTTCCTCGATGTCTCGCTGGTTCTACGAAGACCGTCTCTCGCCGCTCACGCAGGCAGAGGTCACGGCTGCTGACGCCCACCAGCACCACGTGTCCGCCGATATGGCTGAGACCGAGGCAGCCGAGATCCAGGGTGCTCACGAGCGCGCTGGCGCTCCGGATGCCCCGCTGCAGCCTGACGCCGAGACGCACATCGGTGAGACTCCGAACACCCCGAGCTCGGTCATCGCGACTGACCCGGTGAAGAAGCCCAAGAAGGGTGAGAGCGACAAGTAATAGTCCGCTCCCCCTTCGCAGAAGGCCCTGTCCATTTTGGACGGGGCCTTCTGCGTTACATCCGCGCCCGATGCGGTCACACGAGAATATGCTGGGGCCATGATCGATCGTGCCGAGTTCTTCACTGCCAAGCTCTCCTACGAGACCGACGCCAGCGACGTGTACGCCGCGCAGAAGGCTGGAGAAGACATCGTGGTCGTCGATGTCCGCTCCGACGAAGCGTGGGCGCAGGGACGCGTATCAGGCGCCGTCCACATGCATTACAGCGAGATCGCGGCGCGTGCGCCGCAAGATATCCCCCGCGATGCCCGTGTGGTCGTCTACTGCTGGAGCCCCGGCTGCAACGCCGGCGCCAAGGGCGCACTGGAGTTCGCCAAGCTCGGCTACGACGTCCGCGAGATGATCGGCGGGTTCGAGTACTGGGTCCGCGAAGGTTACCCCGTCGAGGATCACGACGGTGTGCACCGCCGCCCCATCGACCCACTCACCGGTGTACCCCGCATCCGCATCCGCCCGTGATCCTGCGGTCGTAGAGCAGGCGAGCCCGGACGATCCCCACGCAGCAGCATCCAGCGCAGATGGAGAACGCCCCGGAGGATTCTCCGGGGCGTTCTCTATGTGTTGCGGGACTGGCTCAGCGAGCGAAGTTTCCGCGGTAGTACTCGTAGACCCATCCGACGATCGCGACGAGGAAGATCGCCACACCGATCGGGAGCAGGAACTGTCCGACGGCCATGCCGACCAGGAACACACCTGCTGACGCTGCCAGCACCATCGGCCACCAGGACCACGGGCTGAACTCGCCGAGTTCCGGGTCACCGTCATCGATGTCAGAGGTCAGGATGTCTTCGGGCAGCTCGCCACCCTGTGCCTTGTACGTGCGGTCGAGGTAAACCGCAACCATCGCCGACATGAAAGCAACGAACAGGAGAGCGATCGTACCGACCCACTCCACCTTTGCCGCACCGACGAGTTCGGGGTACGCGAGGATGTGCCACACCGTGTAGGCGGCCGAGACCACCAGGAAGAAGACGGCGAGGATCCACCAGAGAACGACGTTTGAACGCATGGCTTACTTGGCCTCTCCGTCCGCACCGGACATAGCGGGGGCGGGGACACCGGCCGGGTGCTCTGCCGCCTCGGGGTGGTTCAGATCGAATGCCGGACGCTCACTGCGGATGCGCGGGATCGACGTGAAGTTGTGACGCGGCGGCGGGCAGCTGGTCGCCCACTCGAGCGATCCACCGTAGCCCCACGGGTCGTTGACCGTGACCTTGGGCGCCTTACGAGCCGTGATCCAGACATTCAGGAAGAACGGCAGCATCGAGGCGCCGAGGAGTATCGCACCGATGGTGGAGACCTGGTTACCCCATGTCCAGCCGTCAGCCGCGGAGTAGTCCGCGTAGCGACGCACCATGCCGTCGACGCCCAGCCAGTGCTGGATGAGGAACGTCATGTGGAAGCCGATGAACAGCATCCAGAAGTGTACGTAGCCGAGTCGCTCGTTGAGCATGCGCCCCGTCCACTTCGGCCACCAGAAGTAGAAGCCGGCGAACATGGCGAACACAACGGTTCCGAACACGACGTAGTGGAAGTGCGCCACCACGAAGTACGTGTCACTGATGTGGAAGTCCAGCGGCGGCGACGCAAGGATGACACCAGTCAGACCGCCGAACACGAACGAGACCAGGAAGCCGAGCGAGAACACCATGGGCGTCTCGAACGTGACCGAACCTCGCCAGAGCGTTCCGATCCAGTTGAAGATCTTCACACCGGTCGGCACTGCGATGAGCATCGTCATCAGCGCGAAGAACGGCAGCAGGACACCACCGGTCACGTACATGTGGTGAGCCCACACGGACACCGAGAGAGCAGCGATCGAGATCGTTGCGTAGATCAGCGTCTTGTATCCGAAGATCGGCTTGCGGCTGAACACCGGGAAAATCTCGGAGACGATGCCGAAGAACGGCAGCGCGATGATGTACACCTCCGGGTGCCCGAAGAACCAGAACAAGTGCTGCCACAGGAGCACACCACCGTTGGCCGGGTCGTAGATGTGAGCGCCGAGGATGCGGTCGGCCGCTGCAGCGAAGATCGCTGCAGCGAGCACAGGGAACGCCATCAGGATCAGCAGGCTGGTGATCAGCGTGTTCCACGAGAAGATCGACATACGCCACATCGTCAGACCCGGGGCACGCATCGTGATCACGGTGGTGATGAAGTTGACTGCACCAAGGATCGTTCCGAAACCGGACATTCCGAGGCCGACCATCCACAGGTTTCCACCCGCTCCTGGCGAGAACGATGCGTTGGCAAGGGGCTGATAGGCGAACCAGCCGAACGAAGCCGCACCCTGCGGGGTGAGGAAGCCGGCGACCGCAATGATCGAACCGAAGAGGAACAGCCAGAACGCGAAGGCGTTCAGTCGCGGGAACGCGACGTCGGGCGCACCGAGCTGCAGGGGCAGGATCGCGTTCGCGAAGCCGGCGAACAGCGGCGTCGCGAACATCAGCAGCATGATCGTGCCGTGCATCGTGAACAGCTGGTTGTACTGCTCCTTCGTGGGAACGATCTGCATTCCAGGAGCGAACAGCTCGGCACGGATGACAAGAGCCATCACACCGCCGAGGAGGAAGAACAGCACCGATGCGATCAGGTACATGTACCCGATCGTCTTGTGGTCGGTGGACGTGAGCCATTTGACAACAATGTTGCCCTTCTGCTCAGTTCGAGATGAACTCAGCAGAGCGGCCTGACGGGCCGGAAGCGCAGTGGGGCGAGCACCAGCCGGCTGGCTGGGGGCCTCAGTGGTGGTAGTCATGAGGATTACTCTCCCTCTTCCTCGGAGTCCGTGCCCGGAGCACCAGTGCCCGGGAGGTTGCCGAGTCGGTCATACGCGTTGTTGATGTCGCCGACGTTGCCCTCATCGCGGAGGTCTTCAATGTAGGCGTCGTACTCGTCCTGTTCAACGACCTTGACGTTGAACATCATCATCGAGTGGTATTCGCCACACAGCTCGGCGCACTTGCCGTCGTACTCACCGACACGCGTCGGGATGAAGGACCAGGAGTTGTCCTTCCCGATGAACATGTCCTTCTTGTAGAGGAAGTCGATGATCCAGAACGAGTGAGCGACATCGCGCGACTGAAGGCTGATCTGCACCTTCTGGTCGACGGGCAGAACGAGCGTCGGAAGTGCTTCCTTGTCGATGTTTCCGTCGGCGTCGGCCTGAGCCTGGACACCCATGGTCCACACGGCGTCAGAGAGATCATCGTCGTCGCCGGCGTACATGAAGTCGAACGCCCACTGCTTGCCGATCGCAGTGACCTGCACGTCGGCATCGTCACCCCACTGGGTCTCGATCTCTGCCTGGTCACGCGCGGTGAAGAAGAACATCGCACCGACGAGGATCAGCGGAATCACCGTGTAGAAGATCTCGATCGGCATGTTGTACCGCATCTGGACCGGGAGACCGGTCTGACCTTTACGGCGGCGGTATGCGATCGCCGCCCAGCCCATGAGGCCCCATGTGATGAGACCGACGATGAGAAGCACGATCCACGAGTTCACCCAGAGCGACGCGACACGGTCGGTCTGGTTCGTGGCGGCAGTGCCGTCTTCTACAAAGCCCGGGAGGAATCCGTGAAGCTCGGTGGGAGAACATCCCGCCAGGGCCACGGCTGCCGCAATTCCTACAGGAATAGCGGCCCAACGAAGGCGGCGTTTCGAGGGCACGATGCACCTTTCAAGATCGCGGACAGGGCTCAACCAGTCTAGGGCAAGCTCACACCTGATTCATGCCAACCACGCAGGCTGGACACGGCTTATGTTCAGTGGAAGCTGTCGCCGCAGGCGCAGCTGCCAGCCGCATTGGGGTTGTCGATCGTGAAACCCTGCTCGGAAATCGTGTCCTTGAAATCGATCGCAGCCCCATCGAGGTAGGGAACACTCATGTTGTCGACGATGACCTCTACGCCGTCGAAGTCAATGGTCTCGTCGCCGTCGAGGTAGCGCTCGTCGAAGTAGAGCTGGTAGATGAGGCCTGAACATCCGCCGGGCTGGACCGCGACGCGCAGACGAAGGTCGTCACGTCCCTCCTGCTCCAGAAGGTTCTTCACCTTCGTCGCAGCAGCAGAGGTGAGGGTGACGCCATGGGGAGTCTTGGTCTCGGAAGTGATGGTCGTGTCGCTCATGTCGCTCCTTATGACAGGCCGCGCATACGCACGGCTGGCTTATCTGTGATTCTACCGCCGGGTGCCGAAGAAGGCTCCTTCAGCGCGCGTTCATCCGCGTCAGCATGAGCGCTTCGGTCAGCACCGCGTGGCGGAACGTCTCCAGGTGCAGGGATTCGTTCGGGCTGTGCGCCCTCGAGTACGGGTCTTCCACCCCGGTCACGAGGATCTGCGCCTCAGGGAACTCGCGTACCAGATCAGCGATGAACGGGATAGAGCCGCCGACGCCGAGATCGACCGGTTCGGTTCCGTAGCCGTCTGCCATCGCCTGACGAGCCATCGATACTGCCCATCCGCTGGTATCGACCAGGAACCCGTCGCCCAGATCGACGTCCGAGAACGTCAGCTGCGCACCGAATGGCACATGCTCGCGAAGGTGCTTCTCCATAGCCGCGTACGCCTCCTCGCAGCTCTGCCCCGGTGCTACGCGAGCGCTGATGACCACGGAGACCTCGGGGAGCAGAGTGTTGGATGCGGCTTCCACACTCGTCGCGTCGATGCCGACGACCGTCACGGACGGCTTGTTCCAGATGCGGCTCAGAATGCTGTCGCGCCCGATCGGGGTGGCCCCGGGAAGCAGGCCCGTCTCGTCGCGCAGAGTATCTTCGCCGTACTCGGGCGTCGGCGCTTCGCGTTCGGCCAGGCCCTCCACAGCGACGGCGCCGTCAGCATCCCATAGCGTCGAGAGCAGCCGCACGGTCGCCATCATCGCGTCGGGCACCGCTCCCCCGAACATCCCGGAATGGGATGCGTGATCCAACGTGCGCACGGTGAGGGTGAAGCGCGCGTTTCCTCGCAGCGAGACCGTGAGCCCAGGCGTGTTCGAGTCCCAGTTGCCGGAGTCCGCCACGACGATCGCGTCGGCACGCAGCGCATCGGCGTTGTCGCTGAGGAACTGTGTGAACGAGCGCGAGCCGTACTCTTCCTCACCTTCGATGAACATCGACACACCGAGATCGAAATCATCGCCGAGCACTTCGCGCACTGCGCGCAGAGACGCGATGTGCGACATGATGCCCGCCTTGTCGTCTGCCGCCCCCCGGCCATAGAGCCGCCCGTCGCGCACGGTCGGCTCGAAGGGCGAGGTCTCCCACAGCGCGTCGTCTCCGGGAGGCTGCACATCGTGGTGGGCATAGAGCAGGATTGTGGGCTTGCCGTTGCGCGCAGCGCGCGTAGCGAGAACGGCCGGCTGCCCCATCTCATCAGTCCCCGGCACGGCGGCGCGCAAGACCCGCACCTCATCGAAGACGTCTGCCGCTCTGGCGAGTTCGGCGACGCGCTCCGCGCTGCGCTCGAGCTGGGTCTGGTCGAACGATGGCCAGGCGATACCCGGGATGCGCACAAGATCACCGAGGTCTGACAGTGCGCTCGGGATGCCGAGGTTCACTGCTTCAATGACGGCGGATTCGGTATCGGGGCCGGCTGTGGGCGGGACAGAAGTCATGCGAGTAATCTTAAGGCTTCACCGCATTCTGATTCGAGGAGTTCCGTGGCCACTTCCACCCCATCGACGAACGACGAGTCCCCCGAGACCCCGGTCGCCGGCAAGGGACGGCCGACCCCGACTCGTGCAGAGCGCGAAGCCGCCCGCCGCCGCCCACTCGTCGCCGATACCAAAGAAGCACGCGCTGCTGCCAAGGCGCAGCTGCGCGAGCAGCGGGATCGCGCGCAGGCTGGCATGGCCGCGGGCGAGGACAAGTACCTTCCGCCCCGCGACAAAGGCCCGCAGCGTCGCTGGGTGCGTGACTACGTGGATGCTGGATGGCATCTGTCCGAATGGGTGATGGCGCTGATGGTCGTCGTCATCCTCGTCTCGCTCGTACCGGACCCGACGTTCTCGTTCTATGCCTTCATCGGGCTCTGGGCCTTCGTCGTGCTCGCCGTGCTCGACATGGTCTTCCTCGGGGGGCGCGTGAAGAAGAAGGCCGCCGCGAAGTTCGGTAAGGATCGTCTCGAGAAGGGCCTTGGCTGGTACGCCGCGATGCGCTCACTGCAGATGCGCTTCATGCGCCTGCCCAAGCCTCAGGTCAAGCGCGGCCAGTACCCCGCCTGATTCACAACCCTCGGTTGATCTGCCGCGCCCACAGCGGGCCGCGGTAGAGGAACGCTGTGTATCCCTGAACGAGAGTGGCGCCGGCATCCAGTCGTTCGCGAACGTCGGATGCCGTCTCCACTCCCCCGACGGAGATCACACAAAACTCGCTCGGCACGGCTTCGCGGACGACGCGCAGCACCTCCAGCGAACGTTCACGCAGCGGCGCGCCAGAAAGGCCGCCTGCGCCGGCAGCTTCGACGACCGCGGGATCCGTCAGAAGCCCCTCGCGACCGATCGTCGTATTGTGCGCGATGATGCCGTCCAGACCTTCGGCGACCGCGAGGCGCGCGATTCCGACGATCTCATCGTCGGAGAGATCCGGGGCGATCTTCACAAGCAATGGCGTTCTGCCCGCTGCCGTCTTCACCGCACGCAACAAGGGCGCGAGGGTCTCAACAGCCTGCAGACCCCGAAGGCCTGGCGTATTCGGTGAAGAGACGTTGACGGCGAGATAGTCAGCCAGCGGCGCGAGCTTCGCAGCGCTCTCGACGTAGTCGGCTGTCGCGTTCTCGACGTCGACGACCCGGCTCTTGCCTATATTGACGCCGATGATCGTCTTCGGGCGACGGTGACGCAGCTTCGCGAGCCGTTTCGCCGCTGCATCCGCGCCTGCGTTGTTGAACCCCATTCGGTTGATCACCGCACGGTCAGGCACGAGGCGGAACAGGCGCGGTTTCGGGTTGCCGTCCTGCGGGATGGCCGTCACTGTGCCGATCTCGACATGACCGAATCCCAGCGCCGCAAGCCCACGCACGCCCACTGCGTTCTTGTCGAAGCCAGCCGCTACGCCGAACGGCGAATCGAAGACGAGGCCGAGCGCATGAACCTGCTGTCTCGGCGCACACAGCGCACGTGCCGCCCACGAGAATGGCGGCGCACCGAGCACGCGGATGACAGCCATCCCGGCGTGGTGCGCGAACTCAGGATCGAAGCGCGACAGGACGGTGCGAAAGAGGAAGGGATACATCCCTGCCAGATTACCCGTCGGTGGCTGCTGCCTCTGACCTCGCGTGGTCTGCCCGCAGATCAGTGATCGCCGTCTCGAAGTCTTCCAGCGACTCGAAGGCCTGGTAGACGGAAGCGAACCGCAGGTAGGCAACCTCATCCAGATCGCGCAGCGGCCCGAGAATGGCCAGGCCGATCTCATTGGCATCGAGCTGTGAGACACCGGTCTGCCGCACGCTCTCTTCTACCCGCTGCGCGAGGATGGCGAGGTCCGCCTCTGTTACTGGGCGTCCCTGGCAGGCCTTGCGCACTCCTGAGATGACCTTCTCACGACTGAAAGACTCCATGACTCCGGAGCGCTTGATCACGTTGAGGCTCGCGGTCTCGGTCGTGGTGAATCTGCCACCGCACTCCGGACATTGCCGGCGCCTGCGGATCGAGAGTCCGTCATCGCTGGTACGCGAGTCGATCACGCGGGAATCAGGGTGGCGACAGAAGGGGCAGTGCATGGTGTTACAGCGTAGTCGCTGAGCTGTCGCCTTCCTGGAAGCGCGCTTCGATGGCCTCGCCGTGAGCGGGGAGCACCTCGGTGTTCGCCAGCGCGACGACACCCTCGCGCACGGCTGCGAGGGCGGAGTGGTTGTACGAGATCACCTGCTGGGGACGCAGGAAAGTATAGGCACCGAGCCCGGGCGTATAGCGTGCCTGTCCCCCGGTCGGCAGCACGTGGTTACTCCCCGCCATGTAATCTCCGAGGCTCACCGGCGTCTGATCGCCGACGAAGATCGCTCCAGCACTGGTGAACGCCCCCGCCGCTTCCTGCGCATCTTCGAGGTGCAGCTCGAGGTGCTCCGGTGCGTAGGCGTTGCTGAAACCCGTAGCCATCGCGCGGTCGTCGACGAGGATGATCGCGGACTGCGGACCTGACAGCGCAACGTCGACACGCTCGGCGTGCTTCGTTGCTGCGGCGAGCTCTGCGAGATGAACGGCGACGCGCTCGGCGAGAGACGCATCGTCGGTGACGAGCACGGCCGATGCCTGCTCGTCGTGCTCAGCCTGGCTCACAAGGTCGGCAGCGACAAGTCGCGCGTCCGCGGCACCGTCGGCGACGATGAGGATCTCGGTCGCTCCAGCCTCGGAGTCCGTTCCCACGACGCCGGCCACTGCACGCTTGGCAGAGGCGACATAGTTGTTGCCCGGTCCGGAGACGACATCGACGGGATCCAGATCGAGATCGGCCACGCCATGCGCGAAGGCGCCGATTGCCCCCGCACCGCCGATCGCGTAGATCTCGGTGACCCCAAGCAGACCGGCCGCAGCGAGAATCGTCGGGTGGATGCGCCCGTCTTGATCTGCCTGCGGCGGTGAGGCCAGCGCGATCTGCTGCACCCCCGCGACCTGGGCGGGCACGACGTTCATGATCACGCTCGACGGATAGACCGCCTTGCCGCCAGGAATGTACACACCGACACGGTTCACCGGCTGCCAGCGCTGCGTGATGAGCGCACCGTCGCCGATCTGCGTCACACGGGTATCAGGCACCTGCGCTGCGGATGCCTGGCGCACGCGGCGAATCGCCTCTTCGAGCGCGGCCTTGATCTGCGGAGTCAGAGACTGGACAGCCTCCTGGATGTGCTGCGCGGGCACGCGGATCTCGTGGCCGGTGACACGATCGAACTTCTCGGCCTGGGCGCGGAGAGCTGCCTGCCCATCGGTGCGAACGTCTTCAACGATTCGCGCTGCGGTCTCGAGCGCTTCAGCGCGCGCCTGAGTGGCGCGCGGGACGGCGGCGAGCATGTCTGCCGGCGAGAGCTGCTGCCCTCGAAGATCGATTGTGCGCACGTCAGCCTTTCGTGATGTCTGCGATTTCGTGGAGGTAGCCGATACGTCCGTCATCATGTCGGATAACGTAGGCGCCTCCTCGATCTTCGACGACGAGAGCCCAGGCATCCGGACCGATGCGGAACAGCGGCGCCCCCTGCTCATCGACGACGTCACGCGCGGTTGGCGCGAGCGCCCAGAACGGCTGAGGCTGGCTGTTCTCCGCCTCGACGACGAGATCGTCCTCGACGACCGGGTCCTCCTCGATGAAGAGCGTCTCGTTGGAAGAGCGCCGGTAAGTGGGGACGTAGTCGTCGTCGAGATCCATCGCCGTGCCGATCGCACCTCCTGAGGCGTGCTCGGTCAGCGGGACGCTCCCACCGAGATTCTGCTGCTCGACGGTCTCATGAGTGATCTCATCAACGGACTCCTCATCGAACGAGTCGGCGATCTCTGCGTCGAGTTCCACCCCATCGGCGATGGCTGCGCCGGCCGCCGTGCGCTGTGCCGTGCGCTCAGGACGAGGACGGGCGATCACGGGACGCACGGGGTTGGCATTGCGGTGCGCGAGAGTGACAAGGCGACCGTGGAAGTCTTCACGCAGTCCCGGGATGATCGGGGCGAAGACGGTGACGATGACGAGCATGATGAGCGCCGCCAGCTGCACCCACGGCACCCAGATCACCCCATATGAGCCGTTGAGCACGGAGACCGAGACGAATTCCCAGATGACCTGGACCCACCAGAGGGCGGCGATCGAGAACACCACCGAGGCGAACTGGTCTATTCCCAGTGACCCCACTCTGCGGATCCCATCAGGGGAGAACCGACGGAGGACGATCAGGAAGACCGCGACAGTCGGCAGCCCGAGCGGGATGATCCAGCTGATGCCCTGCAGCCACAGAGCAGGACCCCATCCGACGGGGATGAACGAGACGATGAACAGCACCAGCCATGCGGCGACGATGAGCAGCTCACGCAGCGTGAACCTCAGGATGCCGGGTTGAGGGGTGACCTGTTCGGCGTAGAGCACGCCGTCCTCGTCGGAGAAGAGCTCTTCCGGTGTGTCCGTACTCATGGGTCTCGATACTACCCGAGGCATGTCGGGCCGAGCAGAGATTTCAGGTCGCCGAACAGATCTGCAGAGACTTTCACCGGCATCGGCACGTCGAACACCTTCGCCGTCTGCCCACGATGCACGCGCAGCACGACCTCAGTTTCACCGTTGTGCCTGCGCAGCACCTCCGCGAGTTCGTTCATCACCTGTTCTGTGGCGCGCTGCTCTGCCAGTAGAAGCGAGAGCGGCCCAGCCGCGTCGAACGAGCCGACGTCGGGAGTGAACGCTGACTGCGCATGCAGATTCAGGCCGTCGTCGCGTCGCGAAACACGGCCGCGGACCGCCAGGATGGCGTCTTGCTGCAGCGTGTGCTGGAACTCCGTATAGGTCTTGCCCATGAACATCACCGTGACTTCGCCGTTGAAGTCCTCGATCGTGATCATGCCGTAGGGGTTTCCGCTGGCCTTCGCGACTCGGTGCTGAACGCTCGTGACCAGCCCCGCGACGGTGACCTGGTCGCCATCTTGGAGATCTTCCGAGGCGAGCAGGTTGTGAATGGAGATGGACGCGTGCTTTGCAAGCGGAACCTCCAAACCTGCCAGCGGGTGATCCGAGACGTAGAGCCCGAGCATCTCGCGTTCGAAGGCGAGCTTGTCCTTCTTGATCCACTCAGGGCGATCCGGGACCTTCGCTGGCGGCGCCTCCTCCTGTGCGTCGTACAGGCTGTCGAAGTCGAAGCCGATCGCGCCCTGCGCCTCGTTGCGCTTCTGGTCGACCGCCGCCTCTGTGGCATCCTCATGGATCTCCATCAGCGCTCGGCGTGTGTCGCCCATGGAATCGAACGCACCGGCTTTGATCAGAGACTCCACCGTGCGCTTGTTCGAGACATGCAGCGGAACCTTCTTCAAGAAATCGTGGAAGGAGCCGAAGTTGTCTTTCTCGCGCGCCGCGATGATGCCGTCGACGACGTTGCTGCCGACATTGCGCACCGCTCCGAGACCGAAACGGATGTCTTCGCCCACAGCGGCGAAGTAGTTGATCGATTCGCGGACGTCGGGCGGCAGCACCTTGATGCCCATACGGCGACACTCGTTGAGGTAGATCGCCATCTTGTCTTTGGAGTCGCCGACGCTCGTGAGCAGCGCGGCCATGTACTCAGAGGGGTAATGCGCCTTCAGGTACGCGGTCCAGTACGACACGAGTCCGTACGCGGCCGAGTGCGCCTTGTTGAATGCGTAGTCCGAGAACGGCAGCAGGATGTCCCACAGCGCTTTGACTGCTGCATCACCGAAACCGTTCGAGCGCATTCCGCCGTGGAAGCCTTCGTACTGCTTGTCGAGCTCTGATTTCTTCTTCTTACCCATCGCGCGACGCAGAATGTCTGCCTGGCCGAGGGTGAAGCCGGCGACCTTCTGCGCGATGGCCATCACCTGCTCCTGATAGATGATCAGGCCGTAGGACTCCTCGAGAATGTCTTTCAGAGGCTCTTCGAGCTCGGGGTGGATGGGCGTGATCGGTTGCAGACCGTTCTTGCGCAGTGCGTAGTTCGTGTGCGAGTTCGCTCCCATGGGACCAGGGCGGTACAGCGCGATGAGAGCCGAGATGTCACCGAAGTTGTCTGGCTTCATCAGCCGCATCAGCGAGCGCATCGGCCCGCCGTCGAGCTGGAAGACTCCCAGCGAGTCGCCCCGGGTCAGCAGGTCGTAGGAAGGTCGATCATCGAGTTCGAGATGCTCGAGATCGAGCTCTTCACCCCGGTTCGTACGGATGTTGTCGAGCGCGTCAGAGATGATCGTGAGGTTTCGCAGCCCCAGAAAGTCCATCTTGATCAGACCGAGCGTCTCGCACGACGGGTAGTCGAACTGCGTGACGATCTGGCCGTCCTGCTCACGCTTCATGATGGGGATGATGTCGAGCAGCGGCTCAGACGACATGATCACACCGGCAGCGTGCACGCCCCACTGACGCTTCAGCCCCTCAAGACCGAGCGCGCGGTCGAATACCGTCTTCGCTTCGGGATCGGTCTCGATGAGCGCCCGGAACTCGCTCGCCTCTTTGTAGCGAGGGTGCTTGCTGTCG
This sequence comes from Microbacterium zouquanmingi, assembly GCF_052266675.1. NCBI lineage: Bacteria > Bacillati > Actinomycetota > Actinomycetes > Micrococcales > Microbacteriaceae > Microbacterium > Microbacterium zouquanmingi. The sequence continues at coordinate 92,415 of NZ_JBQPRA010000004.1, read as the reverse complement.
AACATGCCGTCCAGCGGCATGTCCTTGCCCATGACGGGTGGCGGCATGGCCTTGGTCAGGCGCTCTCCCATGCTGAAGGGGAAGCCGAGCACGCGTCCGGCGTCCTTGAGCGCCTGCTTGGACTTGATCGTGCCGTAGGTGACGATCTGTGCAACGCGTTCTGAGCCGTACTTCGCGGTGACGTAGTCGATCACCTCGCCGCGGCGCCGGTCATCGAAGTCGACGTCGAAGTCAGGCATCGAGACGCGGTCCGGGTTGAGGAAGCGCTCGAAGATGAGACCGTGCTCGAGCGGATCGAGGTCAGTGATCTTCATCGCATAGGCGACCATGGATCCAGCTCCGGAACCACGGCCGGGGCCGACGCGGATGCCGTTGTCCTTGGCCCAGTTGATGAAGTCGGCGACGACGAGGAAGTAGCCGGGGAACCCCATCTGCAGGATGATGCCGGTCTCGTACTCGGCCTGCTTGCGGACCTGGTCCGGGATGCCGTTTGGATAACGGTGGTGCAGACCGAGCTCGACTTCTTTGACGAGCCAGCTGTCTTCGGTCTCGCCGTCGGGAACCGGGAAGCGCGGCATGTAGTTCGCCGCCGTGTTGAACTCGACTTCGCACCGCTCGGCGATGAGGAGAGTGTTATCGCACGCCTCGGGGTGATCGCGGAACATCTGGCGCATTTCCTGCGCCGTCTTGATGTAGTAGCCGTCACCGTCGAACTTGAACCGGTTCGGGTCATCCATCGTCGAGCCGGACTGCACGCACAGCAGCGCGGCGTGCGCGTCGGCCTCATGCTGGTGCGTGTAGTGCGAGTCGTTCGTCGCGACCAGCGGAATATTCAGGTCCTTCGAAATCTTCAGCAGATCGCTGATCACGCGGCGTTCGATCGACAGCCCGTGGTCCATGATCTCGGCGAAGTAGTTCTCTTTGCCGAAGATGTCCTGGAACTCGGCGGCAGCTGCGCGAGCGGCGTCGTACTGGCCCAGGCGCAGGCGGGTCTGGATCTCGCCGGAGGGGCACCCTGTCGTCGCGATCAGGCCCTTGCCGTATTTCTGCAGCAGCTCCCGGTCCATCCGGGGCTTGAAGTAGTACCCCTCGAGGCTCGACAGCGAGCTCAGCCGGAAGAGGTTGTGCATACCCTCAGTGCTCTGACTCCACATCGTCGTGTGGGTGTACGCACCAGAACCGGAGACGTCATCGCTCTTCTGATCCGGCGAGCCCCATGCCACACGAGACTTGTCGCTGCGATGGGTGCCGGGGGTGACGTAGGCTTCGAGGCCGATGATCGGCTTGACGCCCGCGTTCTTGGCCGCGTTGTAGAACTCGAAGGCTGCGAAGGTGTTGCCGTGGTCGGTTACAGCGATGGCCGGCATGCCGTAATCGGCGGCCGCCTGGGTCATCGCGTTGATCTTCGCGGCACCATCGAGCATCGAGTATTCGCTGTGAACGTGCAGGTGTACGAAAGAGTCAGATGCCACGCCTTCGAGTCTACGTCGGGGGCCAGACACCGGCCCCCGCTCATCCGAGATCGAGACGCATCAGCACACGAGGGAACCCGTCGAGAACCGATTGCGTGTCGGATGCCAGGGCGAACCCCGCTCGCTCGAACAACGCCTTCGTGCCGACGTACATCATGGTCAGGTTCACCTTCGCGCCCTGATTGTCGACCGGATAGCCCTCCACCGCGGGCGCCCCACACGTCTTCGCGTATGCGACAGCGCCTTCGATCAGCTCATGCATGAGACCCTGCTTACGATGCCCCGGCCGAACTCGGAAGCACCACAGCGACCAGACATCGAGCTCATCGACGTGGGGAATGCGCCGATTCGTCGCAAAGCTCGTCTCGCGTCGAGGCTGAAGCGCTGCCCAGCCGACCGGTTCGCCATCGAGATACGCGATCACACCGGGCGGAGGATCACCTTCGCACAGCTCTCGCACGCGCTCCGCGCGCGCTGGCCCTTTGAGGAGGTTGTTCTCCTTCGCTCTGAGCCGGTAGCTCAGGCAGAAGCACACGTTCGATGTCGGCTTCTTCGGACCGACGACCACAGCGACGTCGTCGAAGACCGTCGCCGGTCGCACCTCGATGCTCATCCCGTCATTGTGCCGGATGCCTCCGACACCCGCCGGTACGGGTTCTTCGACGAACCCTGTCAGTCTCCGCGCAGAATCCCGAGTGCATGCTCGAAATCGGCCGGATAGCCTGACTCGAACTGCACCCACTCCCCCGTCGCGGGATGCGTGAATGCGAGCTTGTGCGCGTGCAGCCACTGCCTCGTCAGCCCCAAGCGTGCGGAAAGAGTCGGGTCCGCCCCGTAGAGCGGATCACCGACACACGGATGCCGGTGTGCAGCCATATGCACGCGGATCTGATGCGTGCGCCCCGTCTCGAGATGAATCTCCAACAGCGACGCCCCGGGGAACGCCTCGAGCGTCTCATAGTGGGTCACAGACGGCTTGCCGTCGGGAATGACGGCGAACTTCCATGAGTGGTTCGGATGCCGACCAATCGGTCCTTCGATAGTCCCTGCCAACGGGTCTGGATGCCCCTGAACGACCGCATGGTAGATCTTCTCGACCGTGCGCTCCTTGAAGGCGCGCTTGAGCGCTGTGTACGCCGACTCGCTCTTGGCGACCACCATGAGCCCGCTCGTGCCCACATCGAGCCTGTGGACGATGCCGGCCCGCTCGGCTGCGCCACTGGTGGCGATCCGGAACCCTGCCCCGGCGAGAGCGCCGAGCACCGTCGGCCCTTCCCACCCCACAGACGGGTGGGCTGCAACGCCTGTCGGCTTGTCGATGACGACAATGTCGTCATCGTCGTAGACGATGCCGAGCTCTGGCACTTCGATCGGAACGATCACGGGGCCCTGCTTCGGCTGCCATTCGACATCCAGCCATCCGCCGCTGCGCAGGCGATCGGATTTGTCGAGAACCGCTCCATCGAGGCGGACTCCACCCGCGGAGATCACGTCAGCGGCGAAGGTTCGCGAGAAGCCGAGCATCTTCGCAAGCGCCGCATCGACGCGTGCGCCGTCCAGCCCGTCTGGCACGGGCAGCGACCGTGATTCCACGATCAGTTGCCCTTCTCAGTGACCTCGGACTCGGAGGTCTCGGACCCGACAGCCTCAGATTCGACGTTCTCGGAATCGACGTGGTCCTTCTCGCGCGTGCCGTCGAAACGGATGCCGAGAATCACCAGCAGCGCGACCGAGATCATGCCGCACACGATGAAGATATCGGCGACGTTGAAGATCGCAGGCATCATCCACGGCATCGAGATCATGTCGACGACGTGGCCCACGGCGAATCCCGGCTCCCGAAAGAGCCGATCGGTGAGATTACCGAGCACACCGCCGAGCAGGCATCCGAGAACAACGGCCCAGAGCCTCGACCGCAGCCCGAAGGCTTTCCAGACGATGATCGCTGCGACAACCGTGAGGGCGATCGTGAAGATCCACGTCACCCCGCTGCCGAGCGAGAACGCTGCACCGGAGTTGCGAATGTAATAAAGCTGGAAGAACTCGCCGATCACGGGGACCACCTCATGGAGAGGCAGGTTCTCGACCGTGAGGTACTTCACAAACTGATCGGCGGCCAGCACCACCACCGCGAGAATCGCGACGATGATGCCGGCCGCCGACCGACGAATCGGACGATGTTCGGCCAAAGGGCTGACCTACAGTCCGATCGCCGAGACCGGTGTCGAGTCGGTCGAAGTCGACTTCTCATCGAGGTCGCGGAGCTGACCCTCGATGTAGCCGCGCAGCTGCGTGCGATAGTCGCGCTCGAAGTTGCGGAGTTCGGTGATGCGAGCCTCGAGCGTGTTGCGCTCGCGCTCGAGACGAGCCGACTCTTCGCGCTGCTTGACCTGAGCTTCGCTCTGGATGCGGTCGACCTCGGCCTGAGCCTCGGAGATGAGCTGGCTCTTCTTCGCCTCGCCCTCTGCGACGTGCTCATCGTGCAGGCGCTGGGCCAGTTCGATGATGCCCGCAGTAGCGGTCGTCGAGCCGGTAGCGGTCTCGACAGGCGCTGCCGGAACTGCTGCAACGGGAGCCGGAGCTTCCTCGATGACAGGCGCCTGCTCTGCCGCCGAAGCCTCAGTAGGCGTCTCGCCGGACTCGTAGGCGGCGAGCTTCGCTTTCAGCTCAGCATTCTCTTCCAGCGTCTTGCGCCACTCGACGACGATTTCGTCGAGGAAGTCATCGACCTCGTCCGGGTCGAAGCCGTCCTTGAAACGAACGTGCTGGAACGACTTGGTGACGACGTCATCCGGGGTCAGTGCCATTATCTCGGCTCCTCTTTCGATGAGTTCTGTTGCCAGTGTCTGAAGCATGGCGTGTTATTGATGAGGCGCGTACCCGGGGCGCGCGCCTCGTGCCAGCATAGTCCCGATCAGATGAATTGCCGCACGATGGACATCAGGATCAGCACTGCGAGCATGGTGAAAGTGAACCCGAAATCGAGTGCCAGCGTTCCGATACGCAGTGGAGGAATGAAGCGTCGGAACAGTCTGATCGGCGGGTCAGTGACCGTGTAGACCGCCTCAGCGGCTATGAGACCAGCACCCTTGGGGCGCCAACCGCGATTGAACAGCGGAATGTAATCAAGAATGAGCCGCGCGAACAGCACGAAGATGTAGATCAGCAGGATCAAATGAATGATCGATGCGATCCAGGAGACCACCCCGGCCACGGATCAGGACTGGTCGAAGCCCGTGGACTCCGGGTCAGCGCTTGCGATGCCGCCGTGCCCCGAGACAGCGATGTTCTCGGGCGAGAGCAGGAACACCTTGCTGGTCACGCGCTCGATCCGGCCGTACAGTCCGAGGGACAGGCCGCTTGCGAAGTCGATCAGACGGCGTGCATCAGCATCCGACATCTGCGACAGGTTGATGATCACCGGAATGCCTTCGCGGAAGCTCTCGGCGATCAACTGCGCGTCACGGTACTGCTTGGGGTGCACAGTGAGGATCTCGTTGACCGCACCGGCCGACGGCTGGCGCACGGCAACGGGGCGACGCAGCGGGGTGACGGGTGCCGGAGCGGGTTCGCTCTGCTCACGATCGCGGTCACGCTCGCGCTGCGCGCGTGCGGGTGCCGGAGCGAGCTGCTCCTCGTAGGCCTCTTCCTCATCGGCGAGTCCCAGGTACACCATGGTCTTCTTCAGCGGGTTTCCCATCGTGTCCTCCGTGTTCGACGTGGGCTGATCTGTTTCGAGGTTAACCCCGGTCTGGCCGGGGTCCCGTGATTGCCGAGCCGATCCGCAGGTGTGTCGCACCTGCGGCAATCGCCTCGGCGAAGTCTCCGGTCATGCCAGCCGAGATCCAGGTGGCGTTCGGCTCGCTCTCGCGGACGACGTCTGAGACGCCTCGTAGCCTTTCGAAGGCTGCCGCCGGCGGCTCACCCAGTGGAGCGACTCCCATCACTCCACGCAGCCGCAGCGAGGGCAGCGTGAGGATGTGATCGGCGAGCTCTGCCGCAGCATCCGGCTCGACTCCCCCGCGCCCCTCATCCGCTGTGAGATTGACCTGCAGGAGCACGTCAAGCACTCGCTGGTCCTCTGACTCATCCGACTGCGCCGCCCGATGCAGCGAATCGACGAGTTTGGCGCGATCGACCGAGTGCACGGCATCCGCACCTCGCCGAATGGCTCCGGCCTTCTTCGTCTGCGCCTGACCGATGAAGTGCCAGCGCAGTTCCGCGAGGTCATCAGCAATCTCTCCACGCTTCGCGGTGAGCTCCTGCTGCCGGTTCTCCCCCACGTCTCGTACGCCGAGTGCGTACAGGTCGCGTACGAGAGAAGCCGGGTGGAACTTGGTCACCACGATGCGCGTGATCTCGCCGGGGTTTCTGCCCGCCGAGCGTGCGGCCTCTGCGATCTGCGCGTCGATCGCAGACAGCCGCTGCGCCAGTTCACCCAAAGCGGGCCTACTTCAGGAACTCGGGAATGTCGATGTCATCGTCCGTGAACGCCGGCTCGAGGCTCGTCGATGCCACGCGAGGCGCCGCCGGTCGCTCAGCGGACTCGGCGGTGCTCTTCGGCGCCTCAGTCTCTTCGTCGGAGAGAGTGACCTCGGGAAGCGATGCGGGCTCCGGACGAGAGACGATGATCGGGTCAAGGCGCTGCGAGGGTTCACCACCGTCGAACCCAGCGGCGATCACCGTCACGCGCACCTCGTCGCCGAGAGTGTCGTCGATGACGGTACCGAAGATGATGTTCGCTTCGGGGTGCGCCGCTTCCTTGACAAGGTCTGCAGCATCGTGGATCTCGAAGATTCCGAGGTTCGATCCACCCTGAATCGAGAGCAGCACGCCGTGCGCGCCCTCGATGGATGCTTCGAGCAGCGGCGATTCGACAGCAAGCTCAGCCGCCTTGATGGCGCGGTCGGCGCCGCGAGCGGACCCGATGCCCATGAGAGCCGAGCCGGCACCCTGCATGACCGACTTCACGTCAGCGAAGTCGAGGTTGATGAGACCAGGGGTGGTGATGAGGTCGGTGATGCCCTGCACACCGGCGAGCAGCACCTGGTCGGCCGTGGCGAACGCCTCGATCATCGAGATGCCGCGGTCGCTGATCTCCAGCAGACGGTCGTTGGGCACGACGATGAGAGTGTCGACCTCTTCCTTCAGCTTGGCGACGCCTGCCTCTGCCTGGCTCTGACGGCGGCGGCCTTCGAACGAGAACGGCTTGGTGACGACACCGATGGTCAACGCGCCGATCGACTTCGCAATGCGCGCGACGACCGGAGCGCCACCGGTGCCGGTTCCGCCGCCCTCGCCCGCAGTGACGAAGACCATGTCGGCTCCGGCGAGTGCCTGCTCGATCTCTTCGGCGTGGTCATCTGCGGCCCGCCGACCGATCTCAGGGTCGGCTCCTGCGCCGAGTCCTCGGGTGAGCTCGCGGCCGACGTCAAGCTTGACGTCGGCGTCACTCATCAGCAGCGCCTGCGCATCGGTGTTGACAGCGATGAACTCGACGCCTCGAAGGCCGAGATCGATCATGCGGTTGACGGCGTTGACGCCGCCACCGCCGACGCCGACGACCTTGATCACGGCGAGGTAGTTCTGGTTCTGGCTCATGGCCGGCCTCCGATAGTTCGAGCCTGGAAAGAATGTGAACCTTAAACCTCAACTAGAGGTGTAAAGTATTTCCCGGTATTGCGTTCTCAAGATCGAAGGTATGCGCGATCCTGCCGTGTGCGCGCAGCGACACGGGTGTGTCGTGTGTTCCGGTGCGCAATCGCGCTCAACCGGCGACGACCACGTCCGGCGAAGAGACATCGATCGTGCGGGCCGCCGGATTCGCCAGCATCGTCGAGGTCAGAGTGCGCGCCTTCTCAACCGACTTCTCAGCGCTCCCCCAGAAGACGGTCAGTCCGCTAGAGAGCTTCAGCGACACATCGTCCAGAGTGCTCGCCGAAGCCTCGACGAGCGATCCGCGCACGTCAGCGGGAAGCGAGCGGATCACGAGTCCGACCGACTCGAATGCGTCTGACTCGACCCCACGTTCCACGCGCAGTATCGGCTGTCCTGCAGGAACCTGCGCAGTGGTCGACAGGGCGACTCCCGCGGCATCCACGAGCGTGTACCCGGCATCCGATTCGATCACGCCGATGGGTGTGCGCTCGACGATGCGAACCGTCAGATCATGCGGCGGCTTCGCCTCCAGCGCATAGCTCTCGATCAACGGATAGGCCATCAGCGCGGCCTTCACCTCGCTCTCATCCACAAGAGCGAGCGGCGTGCCGATCTGGTCGGCCAGCGCGGCCTGGATCTGCGCTGGGTCGATCGTGGAAGCCCCGACGACATTGATCCGCTCGACCGCGAACAGCGGGCTGTATGCCGCGATCGCACTGCCGCCGACCAGCACGATCAGTGCGCCGAGAACGCTCAGCCAGATGATTCGGCGCCTGCGGGACCGCTGAGTGAACCGGCGGATCTCGGCGCGCAGACGCTTACGGCGAGCACGAGCGGCCCGCCACACATCTTTCGCGGTGAGGTCGTCCCACGACTCCGGTTCGGCCTGCGAAATATCCGCGTCAAGATCAGTGGCGCTCGAACGCAGCTCGACCGGCTCGACCGTCTCGTCGGTGAGAGGCCGGCGCGCCGATGTTGCGTGCGCCTCCCCCGGTGGAGTCGGAAGCGGTGCCGGGCGGCGCATCGATCAGCCCTCTGCGCCGGGCGCCGGGCGCTGTCGGAGCGATTCGAGCACCTGCGGGATGATCAGGTAGACATTGCCGCAGCCGAGAGTGATGACGTAGTCGCCCTCTTGCACGATCGACGCCGTGTAATCGGCGGCCTCCTGCCAGTCCGGAACGTAGTGCACGTGGTCAGAGTCGGCGAACGCACCACTGACCAGCTCGCCCGTGACTCCAGGCACCGGATCCTCCCGTGCCCCGTATACGTCGAGCATGACAGTGTGATCGGCATAGGTCTCCAGCACCTCCGCGAACTCGCGATACATGTGCTGTGTGCGCGAGTACGTGTGCGGCTGCTGGATGGCGATGAGCCTTCCCTCGCCGACGACGCCTCGCGCGGCTTCCAGCGCCGCCTTCACCTCGGTCGGGTGATGAGCGTAGTCGTCGAAGACACTCACACCGCGCTCAACGCCGTGCAGCTCGAATCGGCGCACGGTGCCCGCGAAGCTCTCCACAGCGCGCACAGAATCCGCGAACGCATGGCCGAGAGCGACGAGTACCGCCACCGCGCCTGCGGCATTGATCGCGTTGTGCGCACCGGGGACGACCAGCTGCATCCGCTCGCTCGCGCCACCGTGGCTGATCGTCGCTGAAACGGGGCCTGTCGTGGAGATGTCGGCGAGGCGGACATCGGCATCGGCGGCGGTGCCGAACGTGATCACGTTCTGGTGCGAGAGACCGGCCTTCACGCGCAGGGCACCAGGATCGTCGCTGGAGATCACAACGGCCTCGCCTGCCGCATCCGCGAACTGCACGAATGCGTCGTGGAATGCCTCGTCCGATCCGTAATGGTCCAGGTGATCAGGATCGACATTGGTGATGAGAGCGATGGCCGTGTCGTAGAGCAGAAACGTTCCATCGGACTCATCGGCCTCGATGACGAAGAGATCATCGGTTCCCGAGGAGCTCGAGACGCCGAGCTGCTCGATCACTCCGCCGTTGACGAAGTTCGGGTCGGTGCGCAGGGCCTGCAGGGCCGTCACGATCATGCCCGTGGAGGTCGTCTTGCCGTGCGCGCCGGCGACCGAGACGAGCCGATGCCCGCGAATCAGCCAGTGCAGCGCCTGCGAACGATGGATGACGTGCAGGCCGCGTTCCTTGGCGGTGACGAACTCGGGGTTCTCCGGCCAGATCGCGCCCGTGTGCACGACGGTGTCAGCATCGCCGAGGTGGGCGGCATCGTGACCGACGTGCACGGTCGCGCCAGCTGCCGCGAGAGCACGAAGGCTATCGCTGTCCGCGCGGTCTGAACCGGACACCCGGATGCCGGCATCGAGGAACATCTTCGCCAACCCGCTCATGCCAGACCCACCGATCCCGATGAAGTGGGCGGCGGTGATGGAGTCCGGAATCGGGAGAGAGAGGTCAGGCTTGATCATGTCCCCTCCATCCTAATTCGTGAGAGCGCCGTCGATCATGGCGACGACGTTCTGTGTGCCGGTGCGCGTGCCGACGTGCACGGCTGCCTTAGCCATGCGATCGATGCGCGCGCGATCGGCGAGCAGCGGGATGATCTCCTCGCGCACCTTGTCACCGGTGAAGGTGCCGTCATCGATCAGCAGCGCGGCTCCCGCGGCGACAGCCGACGCGGCATTCAGACGCTGCTCACCATTGCCGACGGCGTACGGCACGTATACCGCGGGGATGCCGAGAGCACTGATCTCGCTGACGGTCGCAGAGCCTGCGCGCGAGACGATCAGATCGGCCAGCGCGAATGCGAGATCCATCCGGTCGACGTAGCGACGCACCGCATATCCGGGCACTTCTGGGTCAACGAGGTCGCTGCGCTCCCCCGTGACGTGCAGCAGCTGCCACCCGGCGGCGAGCACATCGCCCCAGGAATCGGCCAGTGCCTCGTTCAGTCGCTGCGCACCGAGTGACCCGCCGAACACGAGCAGCACGGGGCGGGCCGGATCCAATTCGAAGGCTGCAGCGGCCTCTGCGCGCGATGCCGCCCGATCGAGATCAACGATCTCGTGGCGCAGCGGCATCCCGACGACCTCTCCCCGCTTGAGCGGGGTGCCCTCGAAAGCGACGCCCACTCCGGCAGCGCGCCCAGCGCCCAATCTGTTCGCCAGGCCCGGCCGGGCGTTCGCCTCGTGCACGATGTAGGGAACTTTCTCCCGGCGCGCGGCGACATAGGCGGGCGCGGAAGCGTAGCCGCCGAATCCGACCACGACATCGACCTCGTGCTCGCGGATGTGCGCGCGCACCTGCGCGATCGCCTTGCGGAACCGTCCGGGAAAAGCGATGGCCGCCTGATTCGGGCGCCGAGGGAACGGCACCTTGTCGACGATGAGCAGCTCATAGCCGCGTGCGGGCACGAGCCTCGCTTCCAGCCCTTCCTTCGTCCCGAGAACCAGGACGGAAGAGTGCGCGTCGCGCTCTCGCAGAGAATCGGCGACAGCGAGCAGAGGATTGACGTGGCCGGCAGTGCCGCCACCTGCGAGGAGGTACGAGGTCACCTCGTGACCTTACCCCGCTCAGTTGCAGGAATCGTGCGAGCGAACGCGAGGAGCACGCCGCACGCCAACAGCACGGCGAGCAAGGCGGTACCGCCCTGCGACATGAACGGCAGCGGCACGCCCATGACCGGGAGCACGCCGATGACGACGCCGATGTTGATGAGTGCCTGGCCGAGGATCCATACCGTGATGCCACCGGCTGCGACGCGGATAAACGGGTCATCGGTCTTGCGCATCACATGGAAGGCGCCGACCGCGAAGAAGGTGAACAGCGCCAGCACGACGAGGCAGCCGATGAGTCCCAGCTCTTCACCGACGATCGCGAAGATGAAGTCGTTCGCGGCTGCAGGAAGCCAGCCGTACTTCTCTTGGGAGTTGCCCAGGCCCAGGCCGAAGATCCCGCCGTTGGCCATGCCCCATACGGCGTGGATCGACTGGTAGCAGTCATGCTCGTAATTGCTCATGTCGGAGCACACCGCGGTGATCCGTCGCATGCGGTCGGGGCTTGCGATCGCCAGAGCGATGACGCCGACGACCCCGAGCAGAACGGGGAGGATGAACAGGCGCAGCTTCACGCCGGCGAAGAACAGGCAGCCGAGCAAGATGAGCACGAGCACCATCGCCGTACCGAGGTCACGACCGGCCATCACGGTGCCGAAGACGAGCAACCCGACCGGGATCACCGGGATGAACACGTGGCGCCAGATGCCCAGCAGGGCGCGCTTGCGCAGCAGCACGTAGGCGATCCACAGTGCGAGCGCGAGTTTCAGGAATTCTGATGGCTGCATCGTGAAGCCGGCCAGACGGATCCAGTTGCGGTTTCCGGCGTCGGTGACGCCCAGAGGCGTGAACACCAGCAGCTGCATCAGGGTGGCGGCGATCAGCAGCGGCCACGCCATCTTCTTCAGGAACTTGATCGGCAGTCTGCTCACGAGGAACATCAGCGGGATGCCGATGGCGGCGAACATGCTCTGCTTCAGCGCCGTGTCCATGACGCCGGATTCGGTCGCGCTGGTAGCGGAGATCACCATCACGATCCCGAACACCGTCAGCAACAGAGCTGTGGATGCGATCAGCAGGAACTCGCTCGAGGGCGGCGTGAAGATACGTCCCAGTGAGACGCGAGCGGCAAGACCGCGTGAGTCCGAGGGCGAGGAGTCGGCTACCGCGCGGTCAGTGCGCGACGGGCGGGCTGCCTGCGTCATCGGCACTCCCCCGGTCGATCCACTTCTGCACCGCGTCGGCGAAGCGGTGGCCACGATCCGCGTAGCTTTCGAACTGATCGAAGGATGCCGCGGCGGGTGCCAGTAGAACTGTGCCCCCGTCAGTGGCGATCCCTGCGGCCAGTTCCACCACGCGGGTCATCACATCTTCAGTCTCACCAGTGGCGACCTCATAGACCCGCACGTCGGGCGCGTGTCGCGCGAATGCCGCCAGAACGTCGCCGCGCTCTACGCCGATGACAAGAGCTGCGCTCGCTGTGCGGCCGGCACCTGCCACGAGTTCAGAGACGTCGACACCCTTCAGGTCTCCGCCCACGACCCAGACGGCCCCGGGGTACGCACGCAACGAGGAGGCAGCCGCATGCGGGTTGGTGGCTTTGGAATCATCGATCCAGGTGACGCCAGCATGTCGGGCCACGACCTGGATCCGGTGCTCATCGAGGCGGAAGCGCTCCAGTGCGCGACGGATCGCAGCGGGCTCTGCACCGAGGGCCCGCGCCAGAGCGCTGGCAGCGAGGATGTTCTGCACGATGTGCGGAGCGGCAAGCCCTGCCTCTACTAGCTCAGCGATCGTCGTAAGCTCGAGCGCATTGTTTCGACGGTCGTCGAGGAAAGCACGATCGACGAGAATGCCGTCGACCACGCCGACATCGCTGGGACCGGGAATCCCGAGGTCGAACCCGATCGCTCGGGCGCCGTCTGTGACGTCGGCCTCTTCCACCATGACCCTGGTCGCCTCATCGGCCTTGTTGTAGACGCAGGCGACGCGCGTATTGCGATAGACGAAGGACTTCGCCTCGCGGTACGCCTCGGCGCTGCCATGCCACACGAGGTGGTCGTCAGCGAGGTTCAGGCAGACCGCGGAATGCGGCACGAGCTGTCCCTCTGGCGCACTCTGTCCGATGTACCAGAGCTGGTGGCTGGAGAGCTCCACGACGAGCACATCGAATCCGGCGGGATCGCGAACAGCATCCAACACCGGAACGCCGATGTTTCCGCAGGGAGCGGCGCGAAGCCCTCCTTCGACGAGCAGCGTCGCGGTCAGCTGGGTGGTCGTCGTCTTGCCGTTGGTGCCGGTGATCAGCACCCAGTCCGCTGGCATTCCATCGGCGCGCACGACCTTGTCGCGCACGCGCCAGGCCAGTTCCACATCTCCCCATAGCGCGATGCCCGACTCGAGCGTCCAGCGGATGACCGGGTGCGATGGCGCGAATCCCGGGGACGCGACGACGACGTCAGGCGCGAACTCCACAAGTTCTGTCGGGGCCTGGTCGAGTGGCCCGAGCACGAGGCGCGCACCGATCACGGGAACGAGGCGCTCGTAGTCCTCGGATGCAGACTCGGAGAGGACGAGCACGTCTGCGCCGAGCTCGGTGAGCGTGTCTGCAGCGGCGAAACCGGTCACGGACAGACCGAGCACGGCAACGCGCAACCCTTTCCAGTCAGCGTGCCAGCTGGTGAGGGCTTCTAATCGTTGTGTCATTTCACGCGCCAGCTCATATCAGGGTGAGCCATTCCACATAGAACAGCCCGATCGCCCCGATCGCGAGAAGACCGGCGATGATCCACAGACGGACGACGATCGTCACCTCTGGCCAGCCGCGCATCTCGAGGTGGTGGTGGAACGGGCTCATCAGGAACAGTCGCTTGCCGCGAGTGATCTTGAAGTACAGCCGCTGCAGAATCACCGATCCGGACGACAGCACGAAGACGCCGGCGATCACGAACAGGAGGAGCTCGGTGCGGGTGAGGATCGCCATCGCGGTGATCACGCCGCCGATCGACATGGAACCGACATCACCCATGAAGACCTTGGCCTTGGGAGCGTTCCACCACAGGAATCCGATGAGGCCTGCCGCGAAGGATGCCGCGACGATGGCGAGGTTGAAGGGATCACGCACCTCGTAGCAGGCATCCAGCGCCGCAGGATCAACGCCCGTGCCTGCGCAGGACTGCTTGAACTGCCAGAAGGCGATGAGGCTGTAGGCGCTGACGACAAAGACCCCTGCGCCAGCCGCGAGGCCGTCAAGACCGTCGGTGAGGTTCACGCTGTTGGAGGTCGCGATGCCGATCACGGCGATCCAGATCAGGTAGACGACCCAGCCGATCACCACGCCGAAGGCGAAGAGATTCAACCACGAGATGTCGCGGAACAGCGAGATCGAGCCGCTGGCCGGTGTCTGCCCGAACTGGTTCGGGAAGTTCAGGGCGACGATTCCGAACGGGATCATCACGATGAGCTGACCGATGACCTTGCGCCAGCCGGAGAGGCCGAGGCTGCGCTGCGATCGGACTTTCATGTAGTCGTCGATGAACCCGACGGCACCGAATCCGACCATGAGCCACAGCACGAGGATCGCCGATAGTGCGGGGGTGCTGCCTCCGGCGTAGACGCCGGTGAAGTAGCCGACGATGGTGCCCATGATGAAGATCACGCCGCCCATCGTGGGGGTGCCGCGTTTGGCTTCGTGGCTGGGGTTCGCGATGTCTTCAGGGGTGCGAATGACCTGACCCCAGCCCCAGCGGCGGAACAGCCGGAGGAAGACGGGAGTCAGGAACAGTGTGAAGGCCAGCGATATCGCCGCTGCCATGAGGAGTGATCTCACGAGAACAATTCTCCCAGACGATCGCCGAGATGCCGGAGCCCCACGGAATTGGATGATTTCACGAGCACGCGATCGCCGTCGCGCAGCTCAGTTCGCAGATACTCGAACGCGGCATCCTGATCGGGCAGGTGCAGCGCCTCGCTGTCCCATGAGCCCTCGCCGACAACGGAGAGGTAGAGCCTGCGAGCCTCTGGCCCGACAACGACGATGCGTCGGATGTTCAGACGCACGGCGAGCAGGCCGATGCGGTCGTGCTCCTCCCCCGCGCTCTCGCCGAGTTCACTCATCGCGCCGAGCACCGCGACAGTGCGCTCGTCTGGCCCGGTGATCTGAGCGAGCGTGCGCAGGGCTGCGGCCATGGAGTCGGGACTGGCGTTGTAGGCGTCGTTGATGATGCGCACGCTGTCGTTCCCCATCGGCTGCATTCGCCAGCGCTCAGCGACCTCGATGGTCTCGATCCGCGCGATCGCATGCTCGATGCTCACCCCCAACGCTCGGGATGCGGCAATCGCAGCGAGGGCGTTGGAGATGTGGTGCGCGCCGAGCACCTTGAGATGCAAGGGGTGGGTCTCGCCGTCGACAGTGATGCGGGCGCGCGTGCCGTCAGCTGCGACGAGCACGTCGGAAGCCCGGACCTCGGCGGACTCGCCCTGGCCGAAGCCGACGACCGTCATGCTGTGCGCTTCGGCGGCCTCACGCATGGCCCAGACGCGAGGATCATCACTGTTGAGTACGGCGATGCCGCCAGGGCGGGATGCGTCGATCAGCTCGGCCTTCGCCTTCGCCGTGGTCTCGATGCCGCCGAAGCCGCCCGCGTGAGCCAGCCCGACCATCAGGATCACCGCGACGTCAGGTTCGACGAGCCCGGCCAGATGCGCAATCGCTCCAGGCGCCGCTGCTCCGAACTCGCAGACGAGGAAGCGTGTGTCGTCGGTGACCCGGAGCATTGTGATCGGAGCGCCGACCTCGTTGTTGTACGAATCGATCGGTGCGACCGTCTCGCCCTCGTCCTGCAGAATGCGGGCGAGCAGATTCTTCGTCGTCGTCTTGCCGTTGGATCCGGTGATGCCGACGATCTTCAGATCGCCCTTCGCACGAACTCTCGCGACGACCGCACGCGCGAGTGCAGCCAGAGCTCCGACAGCATCTGCCACGATGATCTGCGAAACAGCGACATCGACGACGTGCTCGACGAGCGCAAGTGCTGCACCGTTCTCGACGGCGGCACCGACGAAGCGGTGGCCATCCGTCTGCGCACCCGGCTTGGCGACGAAGATCCCGCCGGGAGTCATCTTCCGAGAATCCGTGTCGACCACACCGCCCACGGCGGTCTCGGCCGTGTCGTCACCGACGACACGCAGATCGCCTCCGGTGATGGCAGCGATCTCAGCGAGCGACAGAGCGATCATGACATCTCCATGCGCGGCGCGATGCCGGCTAGTTGAACTTGGGGAGCAGCTCGTCCATCGGCACGGTGGACGGCGAGACTCGGTACGTCTTCAGCACCTGCGTCATCGCCTTCTGAAAGGCGGACGCGGTCGCGGCGGACGATACAACCTTAGTCGGCTCATCGAGAGTGACCAGAACGACGTACTGCGGATCATCGACCGGAGCGAAGCCGATCATGCTGGTGGAGTAGCGACCGGCGAGGTATCCGCCGCCGTCGGCCTTCTGCGCCGTACCGGTCTTGGTCGCCACTCGGTAGCCGGGCACTTCGACCTGCTTGCTGAGGCCGCCCTGCACCGTGACGTTCTCGAGAATTCGGGTCACCTCAGTGGCTGTCTCGTTCGAGATGATCTGCTCGTGCTTGGGTGCTTCGGGCTTGAGGATCGTGCCATCGCCCTGGGTGCAGGACTCGATCAGCGACAGGTCGATCTTCTCACCGCCGTTGGCGATCGCCTGGTAGGCACCGGCCATCTGCGGAGCGGTGACAGTGAGCGCCTGGCCGAAGGTGGTCGTGTAGAGCGTCTGGCTGTCCCAGTTCTCGTACGGGTGCAGGACCCCCGCCTCCTCGCGCGGGAAGTCGACCGTCTTCTGCCCGACTCCGAACTTCTGGATGTAGTCGTATCGTGTCTTCGCGTCGATCATCGTGCCGAACTTCGACAGCGCGACGTTCGACGAATCGATCAGGGCTCCGGCGAGCCGGTACTGGTACGTGTCGTGACGGAACGGGTCATTGATCACCGCTCCGTTCGGGAAGACCTCGCGGTCGTCCACCGTGACCGTGGTGTTCAGGTCCGCGGCACCGGCATCGAGCACAGCGGCCGCAGTGATCGCCTTGAACGTCGACCCTGGCTCGAACGTCGCGCCGAAGACCCTCGTGCCCCAGTCATCGGGAGAGGACGCGTTGAGGTCGTTGGGGTCGAGCGAGGGCCATTCGGCTGCCGCACGGATCTTGCCGGTGTTGACCTCGACGACCGTCACGGTGCCGGATTTGGCACCCATCCGCTGTGCTTCCTCAGAGATCAGCTGCTGCAGGTACCACTGCAGGTCGCTGTTGATGGTCAGCTGCACGGAGCCGCCGTTGACCGCTTCCTTGACCCGTTCGCTGCCGGGAATGATGTTGCCGTCTTTGCCGCGAAGGTATGTGCGCTCACCGTTGCTGGGAGCGAGGCACGTGCCTTCCATCTGCTCGATGCCCGCCTGTCCCTGCCCGGCGTTGTCGACGTACCCGACGACGTTTCCGGCGACCGCGCCGTTGGGGTAGACCCGCGTCTCACGCGGATCGGCGTGCAGGTAGACCAGCCCGAGATCGCGCAGTTCGAGGTATTGCTCGGTGCTCAGACCGTTGGCGAGCTCGTAGTACTGCGAGCTGGGATCGTTCTCGAGGTTCTGCGCGACGCCAGACCGCAGCTCTTCGACGTCTTGACCCGTGATCGCAGCGATCTTCTCGGATGCTTCGCTCCACGGCACCTTCGGCGGCTTCTCGGTGTCGTTCTCGAGCTGCATGATCAGACTCGGGCTCAGCTGCGCGTCGTAGACCTTCATGCTCGAGGCGAGCGTGATGCCGTTCTGGTCGAGGATCGTTCCCCGATCGCCATGCAGCGTTGCGGTGCTTCCGAGTTGGCCGACGTTGAGCGAATCTGCGACGTGGTCATTCGCGCTCACGACCTGGATATCGACCAGGCGGACCACGAACGCCGAGAGCACGGCGAGGATCACCGCGAGGGCGACGACGGTCCGGCGGCGCGGGCCGCGCGTTGCTCGAGTCGTCATTCTGCTTGCTCCGTGTCCGTGTCAGCGGGTGGTCGGGCTGGGGAGGCCATCGGTGATCGGTGGGGGGAGGTTCGGATCGGGCACGTCGCCCACTGTCTGCTCCGCTGCCGCGTTCTCTGCGGCCGCAGCCTCGAGCGCGGCGTGATCGAGCAGGGCGTTGTGTACCGCACCGCTGCCCTTCGGATCGACCGTGGATCGCCAGTCGGCACCGGTATTGGCACCGATCACGGCAGAGTCGCTCAACCGCAGGTAGGAAGCGGATCCGGCCACGACCATGCCGAGCTCGGATGCTTTCGTCGCCAGCAGCTGGGGCGATTCGATGCCGGCGAGGTCGTCCTGGAGGGCACTGGCCTGCAGATTCAACTCGCGCTGCTGGGATGTGAGGTCGGCGAGCACGAAGGAGTCGTTGGTGATGGCGAGCGACAGCCCGATCTGACCGGCGCCGATGAGCGCTGCCCCACCGAGAGCCACCAGTGCGTAGACGAGCTTCGGCCGACGGCGAGGAACGGGAGCGACGACCGTGCGCAGCCGACGACCGGTGCTCGCCGGCTTCGACGGTGCGGCCGGTGCGGTCGTCGGCAGCACGGCTGCGGCGGTGGCCCGGCTCATACCGCTGCCCTTACTCGCTCGGCTGCGCGCAGGCGCACCGGAATCGCACGCGGATTGCGCGCCTTCTCCTCGTCGCTGGCGAACTCGGCGCCCTTTGTCAGCGTGCGGAAGCGGGGTGCGTGCTCGGGGAGCTCGACGGGGAGGCCCGCAGGGGCAGTCGATGCGGATGCCGCGGCGAACGCCTGCTTGATGAGGCGATCCTCGAGCGACTGATAGCTCATCACGACGATCCGGCCCCCGATGGTCAGCGCGTCCATCGCGGCGGGGATCGCGTCGGCGAGAACACTGAGCTCGGAGTTGACTTCGATGCGCAGGGCCTGGAAAACGCGCTTGGCCGGATGCCCTGCCCGCTGCACGGCCGCTGGAGTCGCTGCCTGCAGCAGGTCGACGAGATCCTGCGAACGGACGAGGGGCTGCGCGTCGCGTGACTGCACGATGAAACGCGCATAGCGGGCAGCCAGCTTCTCTTCGCCGTATCGCTCAAAGATGCGCCGCAGGTTTCCCTCGCTGTATGTGGCGAGGACTTCAGCCGCGGTCACGCCCTTGGTCTGGTCCATCCGCATATCCAGCGGAGCGTCCTTCGAGTAGGCGAACCCGCGCTCTGCCTCATCGAGCTGCAGTGAGGAGACGCCGAGGTCCATCAGGATGGCGGATGCACCCTGTGCGTGCAGACCAATCTCGTCGTACACCGTGTGCACGAGCGTGAGCCGGTCGGCGAATCGCGCCAGTCGCTCTCCTGCGATGCGCAGCGCATCGGTGTCGCGGTCGAGACCGATGAGTCGGATGTTGTCGAACCGCTCGAGGAGCGCCTCGGAATGGCCGCCCATGCCGAGGGTCGCGTCGACCACGATCGCGCCATCGTGCTGGATGGCCGGGGCCATCAGCTCGATGCAGCGATCGAGGAGGACGGGAGTGTGGATATCGCGAAGGTTCATGATCTTGTCCGGTGACCTGGGCCCTGATCCCCCTCCGCTTCTCGACCCGGCACCGGGGAAGTGTGTCGGGGCGGGAGCGGCGGGGCATCACAGCCGAGGTTAGAAGAGTCCGGGAATCACCTCCTGCTCCAATTCTGAGTAGTTGTCCTCGCCAGCAGCGAGATAGTCGTTCCAGGCCGCGGCATCCCAGATCTCGGCGTGCGCGCCGACACCGGTGACGATGAGCTCCTTCTCGAGCCCCGCGTACTGACGGAGATGACCGGGGATGGTGATGCGGTTCTGGCTGTCGGGCATTTCTGCGCTTGCTCCGGAGAGGAACATCCGCAGGAAGTCACGGGCCTGCTTGTTGCTGAGCGGTGCTTGCCGGATCCGCTCGTGCATCGCCTCGAACTCGGCAGTGCTGAACACGTAGAGACAGCGCTCCTGGCCACGGGTGACCACGATGCCTCCGCCGAGATCCTCACGGAACTTCGCCGGCAGGATGACTCGACCTTTGTCGTCGAGCTTCGGTGAATGCGTTCCCAGCAACATCGGCCATCACCCCCTCTGCAACCGGCCAATTCGAGGTTGACCCCACTTTACTCCACTTTCCTCCACATTCATATGATCACGCAGGAAAAGAATGCCATATGGCGCGAGGAACAGCCCCCACTCCCCCGTGATTGCAGGGCTCAGCGAAGTGGAGGAGAGAATCACCCAGAAACGCAAAAAGACCCGGATGCACGAGGCATCCGGGTCAGAAGTGGAGCGGTGTCAGTGACCGTCTTGGCGACGATCCCAACGATCGTTCATGCGATCCATGAACGAGGAAGAGTTCTGTGGAGTCTTCGGCGAAGCGCTCGCCTGAGTACGCACTGATCCGCCAACGCGGCGGACGGGGGTCACCGCGAGGATGACGCCGACGAGCATTGCCGCGAAGCCGACGACTCCGATGATGATGCTGACGACTGCGCCGAGCTGGCTGCCAAGGGCAACTCCGGCGACGAGCGCGCCGATGCCGACGAGCAGCAGAACTGCGCCGTAGACGAGATTGCGATAGCTGAGTGTGCGATCTCCGGACGGCGCACTCACAATGTCAGCGTCGTTGTGCAGGAGATGGCGTTCCATCTCATCGAGCAGACGCTGCTCCTGTTCAGACAGTGGCATGACGCCCCCCTCGGGTTCAATATGTCCCAGTCTACGCGCAACCAGACCACGGAGGCTAGGTTTCGGCTGAGAACCTAAGCTGATTATCGTGCCCCTCTCCAGCCAAGTCCAGCAGGCCGTCGCCGACCGCCTGGAGCGCTTCATCTCTGCAATGCGTTCCGAGGCCGCAACTTACGGTCCGGATGCCGCGCTCCTCCTCGATGCGGCGGTTCAGACGCTGCACGGCGGCAAGCGACTGAGGGCGCGATTCTGCCACTCCGGATGGACTGCGGTGGCGCGTTTCGCCGACAGCCGGGCCAAGGCGACGGATCCCGTGTGGGACCTCTGCGCGGCCCTTGAGATCTTCCAGTCTGCGGCCCTCGTGCACGACGACCTGATCGACAACTCCGACACGCGTCGCGGCCGCCCGGCCGCACATCGCGCACTCGAACAGCAGCACGGCGAGCAGCGCTGGGCTGGCAACGCGGATGCGTTCGGACGTTCGGCCGCGATCCTCCTGGGCGACCTGCTCATCTCGTGGAGCGATGATCTCTTCGAGCAGGCTCTGGCGGAGCATCCGCATGCGGCATCCGTGCGGCGCGTATACGCGCGCATGCGGCGCGACGTGACGACCGGACAATTCCTCGACATCGCCGAGGAATCCGCGTGGCGGGTCAGCCCCGACGCCGAGCACGCGGAGCGCGCGCTGCGTGTCGCCTCACTGAAGTCGGCGCGCTACAGCGTCGAACAGCCACTCGCTCTCGGTGCCGCACTCGCTGGAGCGGATGCCGATCAACTGGCCGCCCTGCGCGCCTTCGGCCACCCGCTCGGGATGGCGTTCCAGCTGCGCGATGACGTCCTCGGGGTCTTCGGTGACCAATCAGTCACCGGCAAGCCGACCGGTGATGACCTCCGCGAGGGGAAGCGCACCGTGCTCATCGCGCTCACGCGCGAGAATCTCGATGCATCTGCTCGTCGAGTGGTCGATGACCTCCTCGGCGATCCCGATCTCGAGCATGCCCAGGTGGCGGCGCTGCAGGCGACGATCTCCGCCTCGGGAGCCCTGGATCAGGTCGAGGAGATGATCCGCGCCTTTGCCTCTGAGGCCGACCGAGCACTCACCGGTGCTCGGCTCGACAATGCGGCCGTCGGAGATCTGCGCGATCTCGCACGTGCCGCGACTGTCCGCACCGCCTGAAAAGCAGGCGGCTTACGCGAGTGTGCGTGCGATGCGACGAACGGAGCTCTTGTGTCCGTCGAGGAGTGCAGCGATCGGCGTGCGACCGAGTTCGGCTTCTTCGGTGAACAGCCAGTCGATGGCCTCGTCATCGCTGAGTCCGGCATCCGCGAGGGCCATGATCGTGCCGCGCAGCGATGCCAGCGGACGGCCGTCGACGATGAAGATCGATGGAACGGCGAATGGACCGTTCCGCGTCGAGCCGATCAGGTACTGCTCCGCGATGAGTCGACGGACACGGCCGAGCGGTTCGCCGAGAACCTCGACGAGATCGGGGGTGGTCAACCATTCGGCGGCGAGCTTGCCAGCTGTTTCATCAGACACGTTCCGACTATCTCACTTCCCACGCGGCATCACACAACTGAGGTTGAGCAACTTCGGTCACTTTGTTCACTTTGGTTGACATGTTTCTCATGTCATGTCAGCGTTTCAAGGGTTCAGAACAGGGGGGGAACCTTGAAGCTCACCGCGACTGCAATGCGAGACAAGTACGTTCACATCGGCGCGCCGGCTGCCGCTCTCGGCGTGCTGGCGAGCACTCTGGCAGCAGTTCCTGCTCACGCGGCATCCCCGACTGAGCCCACATCGGTTCCGGCTCATTCCGGTGCCGCATCGCTCGCCCCGGACACCGCCCGCGTGGCTCAGGCCGCCCCTGCTCCGGCCACGTATACGGTGCAGTCCGGCGATACGGTCTCTGCCATCGCCGAGCGCTTCTCGCTGATGCCCGTAGACGTGCTCACGTGGAACGGGCTCGGCTGGCGATCGGTCATCTACCCCGGACAGACACTCGCTCTCGCCGCACCCGCCGCACCCGCCTCGGCGCAAGTAGCCGCGCCCGCCGCTGCCGCATCGACACACACCGTCGTCGCCGGCGACACCGTCTTTGCAATCGCTCAGCGCTATGGGACGACGGTTGAGGCGATCCTCACCGCGAACGGCCTCGGCCAGGGCGCCATCATCTACCCGGGGCAGAGCCTCTCGGTCGCTGTCGCTGTCGCTGTCGCTGTCGCAGCACCGGAACAGGTCTCCGAGGCGCCAGCAGCAGCCCCGACCGCTTCGGTCGCGCTCAACCCGCCGCAGGCGGAGAACGTCGCGCTCATCATCCGGATCGGGCGCGAGCTCGGCGTCTCCGACCACGGCATCGCGATCGCACTGGGCACCTCGATGGTCGAGTCGTGGCTGCGCAATCTCGACTGGGGCGACCGCGATTCGCTGGGGCTGTTCCAGCAGCGTCCGAGCACCGGGTGGGGCACGGCCGATCAGATCATGAACCGCGACTACAGCATTCGCGCATTCTTCACCGGAGCATCCAACCCGGACGGCACGATCACCCGCGGACTGCTCGATATTCCGGGCTGGGAGGGTATGTCCTTTGCCAACGCAGCGCAGTCCGTCCAGATCTCTGCGTATCCGCAGCGGTACGCCGAGTGGGAGACCGCGGCATACGAATGGCTGGCGCAGTACGGGTAATTCCGGATGCCACCCCGCCGAAAGGTGAGGCGCTCCCCGGGCTTTCAGCCACTTCTTCATAGAATCTGTACGTGACGACCAATCAGCAGGCCGACCCCCTCATCGGGCGGCTTGTCGACGGCCGGTACCGCGTTCGCGCTCGCATCGCCCGCGGCGGGATGGCCACGGTCTACGTCGCCACCGACCTGAGACTCGAGCGCAGGATCGCCCTCAAGGTCATGCACGGGCACCTGAGCGACGACTCGGTGTTCCAGAGCCGCTTCATCCAAGAGGCGCGCGCGGCAGCCCGACTCGCCGACCCGCACGTCGTCAACGTCTTCGACCAGGGTCAGGACGGCGAGCTGGCGTACCTGGTCATGGAGTACCTGCCCGGCATCACCCTGCGCGAGTTGATGCGTGAGCAGAAGCGACTGACGATCACACAGACCGTCACGATCATGGACGCGATTCTCTCCGGCCTTGCCGCAGCGCACAAAGCCGGCATCGTCCACCGTGATGTGAAGCCCGAGAACGTGCTGCTCGCCGAGGACGGCCGCATCAAGATCGGCGACTTCGGGCTCGCTCGCGCGACGACGGCGAACACCGCAACCGGTGCGCAGCTGCTCGGCACGATCGCCTACCTCGCTCCCGAACTCGTTACCCGCGGAACTGCGGACGCCCGGAGCGACATCTACGCGCTCGGCATCATGCTGTACGAGATGCTCGTGGGCGAACAGCCCTACAAGGGCGAGCAGCCGATGCAGATCGCGTTCCAGCACGCGACGGAGTCGGTCCCCCGCCCGAGTGTTCGCAATCCCGGTGTCCCTGAGCAGCTCGACGAGCTCGTGCTGTGGTCGACGGAGAAGTCACCGGACGAGCGGCCTGACGATGCGCAGGAGATGCTCGATCGGCTGCGCGATATCGAACGGCAGCTCGGGGTCTCCCCCACGCCGACCGCCACGGCGGCAATGCCGACACGCTCGCACCACGACTCGGCTGATCTGACCAAAGTCATGCCCGCGACGATGATCATCGACGATTCCACAGGGCCTGTGGCTGTCGCACAGCCGATCGACAATGCCACTGTGCTGCGCCGCAGAACAGCAAATCGCCGCGCACGCGGCGCCTTCCTCCTCACCCTCGTCCTCCTGCTTGCCGTTCTCGCCGGTGGAGTCGGCTGGTGGTTCGGCTCTGGACCTGGTTCGCTCATCGCCGTTCCTTCGGTGGCGGGAATGAGTTACGAGGATGCCGCCGCTGTTCTCACCGAAGAGGGCTTCGTCCCCACCGCCGCAGAAGAGAGCTCCGTCGATATCGAGCCGGGCTTGTCGATCCGCACGGATCCGGCCGAGGGTGAGCGACTGGACGGCGGCAGCGAAGTCAGCGTCTTCATCTCGACAGGGCCCGCTCCTCGAAGCGTCAATGCCCTCAACGGCATGACCACAGACGCAGCCCGTGTCTATCTCGCCGAGCTCGGACTGACGGTGTCGGACGACGACCTGCTGCTGTACTCGCGCGCAGACGACGGCATCGTGATCAACGCGAGTGTCACTCCGCGTGATGGCGGCGACGCTGTCGAGTGCGGCGAAGGATGCGACGTGCACGAAGCCGACACGGCCCAGTTGGTCGTTTCGCTCGGAGGCCTGCCCGACGTGGTCGGAATGACGACGTCAGAAGCATCTGCGGCATTGGCCGAGAAGGATATCCAGACGACGACGACTGAGGAATACAGCGACAGCATCGAAGAGGGTCGAGTGATCAACACTGCCGATCGTGAGGGCGGTGGCAACTGGCGCCCCGGCGACACGATGACCCTGGTGGTCTCACTCGGACCGCAGCTGTTCGCCGTGCCCGACGTCACGGGAATGAACCGCGATCAGGCGGCGCAGGCGCTGCGTGACGCGGGGTTCGAACCGACATGGAACCCACTGTGGACGCCGTTCCCCAACGGCCTGACCGAAGTCACTGGAACCGACCCGGCCGCCGGGAAGATGCGCCGGGCCGGCACCGAAGTGACGTTGCTGATCCGCAGCAGTCTCTAGCGGTTCGCACGTCGAGAACGCACGAACCGCCCTTCCGAAGCATCCGGAGGGGCGGTTCTCGCGTTCTCGAGGTCACAGAAGGCGTTGGATGCGCGCGATCAGCGCCCGCGCGCCGTTGAGGAGGTCATTGGCGCCGACTTGGATGACGCGATATCCGGCATCTTCCATCAACTGTGTTCTGGGTGAGATCCTTCAGCCCCACCGCAACCAGCCACTCAGGGCAGAGCTGTGTGGAGAGCTGACACCAGACATCCGCAGGCGAGAGCACGCGAACCCCCTGCAGAGTGAAGGCCGCCAGGGTTTCATCGGGACGCTCCCAGCCGGTCACTCCCGGACGGCGCACCTCGAGACCCGACACACGTCACGTGCAGGTGCTGCGATACCGTAGGCAGAGGCATCCCCCACAGACGCGCGGCTGTCTGGTGACTGAAGAAGTGGTGCGGGCTCAGGGCTTGACTCAAAGCGGCGCAGCGGTCGCGGAGCGTCTCCAGCGGAGCATCCGATCGCACTCCGTGGAATGGACGCTCCAGATCACGTCCGCGCATCCGCTTCTCGGTGACGCCACGCGCAGCGCGCGTCTGCACGTGAAAAGTCTGTCCGCGTAGGGAAACCTGGCAAGCGTGTGCGGGGCTGCATCCTCAAATCCTGCGCTCCCGAAGACCCGCCCACTGAAGTTATCCACATCCCGCCGCCGATGGAGGTGCGCGAAAGACTCAGCGCTTCTCGAGCTCCTCGGCGACGAGGAACGCGAGCTCGAGGCTCTGCATGTGGTTCAGACGCGGGTCGCACAGGCTCTCGTAGCGCGTGGCGAGGCCCTGCTCGTCGATCTGCTCCGAGCCGCCGAGGCACTCGGTGACATCGTCACCGGTGAGCTCGACGTGGATGCCGCCGGGGAACGTGCCCACCGCGCGGTGCGCTTCGAAGAACCCGCGCACCTCGTCGACGACGTCGTCAAAGCGACGAGTCTTGTACCCGGTCGGCGTCGTGATGCCGTTGCCGTGCATGGGGTCGGTGACCCACAGCGGCTGCGCACCCGAGTCGCGCACGGCCTCCAGCAGCGGCGGAAGTGCGTCACGGATCTTGCCCGCACCCATGCGGGTGATGAAGGTGAGGCGGCCCGGCTCGCGGTTCGGGTCGAGCTTGTCGATGAGCTCCAGTGCCGTCTCCGGTGTCGTCGTGGGGCCGAGCTTCACACCGATCGGGTTGCGGATCTTGGAGAAGTAGTCCACGTGCGCACCGTCGAGGTCACGCGTGCGCTCACCGATCCAGAGGAAGTGCGCCGAGGTGTTGTATGGAGTGTCGGTGCGCGAGTCGATACGCGTCATCGGGCTCTCGTAGTCCATCAGCAGGCCCTCATGGCCGGTGAAGAACTCGACGCGCTTGAGTTCGTCGAAGTCGGCTCCCGCAGCTTCCATGAACTTGATGGCGCGGTCGATCTCAGCGGCCATGCGCTCGTAACGCTGGTTGGCGGGGTTCGACGCGAACCCCTTGTTCCAGGAGTGCACTTCGCGGAGGTCGGCGAAGCCACCCTGCGTGAACGCACGGATCAGGTTCAGCGTCGAAGCTGCCGTGTGATACCCCTGCAGCAGTCGACCAGGGTCTGCCTTCCGAGAGCCCTCGGTGAAGTCGTAGCCGTTGACGATGTCGCCGCGGTACGCGGGCAGAGTGACCTCACCGCGCGTCTCGGTGTCACTGGAGCGGGGCTTGGCGAACTGCCCAGCCATCCGGCCCATCTTGACGATCGGCATCGACGCGCCGTAGGTGAGCACCACGGCCATCTGCAGCACGGTCTTGATGCGATTGCGGATCTGCTCAGCGGTCGCACCCGCGAAGGTCTCAGCGCAATCGCCGCCCTGCAGGAGAAAAGCTCCCCCAGAGGCCGCTCGCGCGAGACGGTCACGCAGGTTGTCTACCTCGCCCGCGAAGACGAGAGGAGGAAGCGCTGCGATCTGCTTCGAGACATCGGCGACGTGGTCGAGGTCGGACCAGGTCGGCTGCTGTTTGATAGGAAGGTCGCGCCAGGTGTCGAGTCCGGCATCGTGCTGCTGAGACATTTTCCCAGCTTACTGGCGCAACAGCGTCACTCGCGCCGTCATGACTGACGAGGTGCCCGCTCCTTCACAGAGGATGCGTACACGTCGTCGTACTGCTGCTGACCCAGTCGCTGCAGAGCAACCATGATCTCGTCGGTCACCGATCGCAGGATGTATCGGTCATTCTCCATACCTGCGTAGCGGGAGAAGTCGAGCGGTTCGCCGATCACGATGCCCACCCGCACGAGGCGAGGGACCGTCCGGCCGATCGGCATCGCGGTATCGGTGTCGACCATGATGACTGGGATCACCGGGACTTTCGCCTCGAGGGCCATGCGCGCGAGCCCCGTACGGCCGCGGTAGAGCTTGCCATCGGGGCTGCGAGTGCCCTCGGGGTAAATGCCGAGCACATCGCCGCGACCGAGCACCTGCAGACCGGTGTTCAGCGAGGCCTCCGAGGCTTTTCCTCCCGAGCGATCGATGGGGATCTGCCCGGTCGCCTTCATGAAGTTCTTCGTGGCCCAGCCCTTGAGACCGCGTCCGGTGAAGTAGTCGCTCTTCGCGAGGAACGACATCGGCCGATCGATCAGCAGTGGAAGGAACACCGAGTCCGAGACCGAGAGGTGGTTGCTGGCGAGAATCGCCGCGCCGGTGCGCGGCACATTGTCGCGCCCCACGATCCAGGGCCGGAACACAGCCTTGACGATGGGGCCGACCACCACGTATTTCATCAGCCAGTAGAACATCGTGAGGAAGTCTATCCCCGCACCGTCGCCTTGATCGGTCGCGTCGAGAGCAGCGCTCAAAAAGTGATGCGACCGAGTCTCACTTGATACGCTACTGAATGTCAAAATTCACCGAGCTTGCGCGTCGATGTGCCCTAGACTCAGGGAAAGCCGTGCCCGACCGGTACCGAAGGAGTTGCCGTGGTCCAATTCGAAGTCCCTGCGATCGTCCCTGCTGATCCCGAAGCGAACATCACTGACCTGTTGGTCAAGCGCGTCGAGGCCACACCGAACCGTGCATTGTTCTCCGTGCCGAATGGAGAGGGATGGCGCGATATCTCCGCCGCTGACTTCCAGACGGCCGTCATCGCCCTCGCAAAGGGCTTCGTCGCTGCCGGCATCCAGCCGGGCGAGAAGGTCGGATTCCTCGCCCGCACCACCTATGAGTGGACGCTGATCGACTTCGCGCTCTTCTACGCCGGCGCGGTGATGGTCCCGATCTACGACACCAGCTCCCCCGCGCAGATCCAGTGGATCATGGAAGACTCCGGCGCCATCGCGCTCATCGTCGAGTCTGCAGACCACTTCGCAAAGGCTGACGAGGTGCGCGGCGACCTGCCACTGGTGCGTGAGGTATGGCAGCTGCACCTCGGCGCCATCGACACGCTCACTTCCGCAGGAGCCGAGATCGAGGGTGCTGAGATCGAGCGCCGCCGGAATCTCGCCGTCGGCTCCGACATCGCCACGCTCATCTACACTTCCGGCTCCACCGGTCGACCGAAGGGATGCGTGCTCACGCACAGCAACTTCGTCGAGTTGACTCGCAACTCGGCGAAATCGCTCGACAAGGTCGTGCAGATGCCCGGCGCCTCGACCGTGCTCTTCATCACCACCGCGCACGTGTTCGCACGATTCATCTCGCTGCTGAACGTTCACGCAGGAGTGCGCACCGGGCACCAGCCCGACACCAAGCAGCTGCTGCCCGCACTCGGTTCCTTCAAGCCCACGTTCCTTCTGGCTGTGCCGCGCGTGTTCGAGAAGGTGTACAACTCCGCCGAGCAGAAGGCGGAAGGCGGTGGAAAGGGCAAGATCTTCCGCGCTGCCGCCGCGGCTGCGATCGAGCACTCCAAACTCCTCGAAGACGGCAAGAAAATTCCGTTCGGCCTGAAGATCAAGTTCGCGCTGTTCGACAAGCTGGTCTACAGCAAGCTGCGCGAGGCCATGGGCGGCAACATCGCGTACGCGGTTTCCGGCTCTGCCCCCCTCGGCCCGCGACTGGGCCACTTCTTCCACAGCCTCGGCGTGGTGATCCTTGAGGGATACGGCCTCACCGAGACGACCGCACCGGCAACGGTGAACCTCGCCGACAAGTCCAAGATCGGCACCGTCGGACCGGCTATCCCCGGCGTTGGCGTGCGACTCGCTGAAGACGGCGAGATCGAGGTCAAGGGCATCAACGTCTTCAAGGAGTACTGGAACAATCCAGAGGCAACCGCTGAGTCGTTCCACGACGGCTGGTTCCGCACAGGCGACATCGGCAGTTTCGATTCCGAAGGCTTCCTGACGGTCACCGGCCGCAAGAAGGAGATCATCGTCACAGCAGGAGGCAAGAACGTCGCCCCCGCCGCACTCGAGGATCCGATCCGCGCGAATCCGATCATCAGTCAGGTCGTCGTCGTCGGCGACCAGAAGCCGTTCATCTCGGCACTCATCACGCTCGACTCCGAGATGCTGCCTACTTGGCTCGGCAACAACGGCCTCGCAGCCGATATGTCGGTCGCTGAGGCATCGAAGAACCCCGCGGTCATCGCCGAGGTCCAGCGCGCCGTCGACATCGCGAACAAGAGCGTCTCGCGTGCCGAGTCCATCCGCAAGTTCCGCATTCTGGAGACGGAGTGGACCGAGGCGAGCGGACACCTGACGCCGAAGATGTCCATCAAGCGCCACGTGATCCTGAAGGACTTCGAGAACGAGGTCTCAGCGATCTACGATGAGCCGGTCAGCACGACCAACGTCTCTATCGGAGGCTAGAACCAGTCGCTCTCTCGCACCTCACGCATGGCGATCTTACGGTCTGCCGGCGTGAGGCGCGAGAGATACAGCATCCCGTCCAAGTGATCGGTCTCGTGCTGGAGGGCTTGTGCGAGCAAGCCCTCACCCTCGAGTACGACAGCATTGCCGTCGAGGTCGATTCCTTCGACACGAGCCCACGGGTGGCGCAGTGCGCTGTGCCACAGACCCGGCACCGAAAGACATCCCTCACCCATCGGCACTGGTTCGCCGCGCACCTCTGCCAGTACCGGGTTGAGCACGTAGCCGATGTCGCCGTCGATGTTGTAGCTGAACGCCCGGACTGCGATGCCGATCTGCGGCGCCGCCACACCGGCACGCCCTGGGACCTCGACGCTATCGATGAGGTCCGCAACGAGTGACCGCACGCCGTCATCGATCTCATCCACTGGAGCGCACACTGTGCGCAGCACGGGGTCGCCGAAGACCCTGATCTCACGAACAGCCATCAGGCGGCCTTCGCCCGCAGGCCCTCGACGAGGAGTGCCGCGAGCTCACGCGCAGCCTGACGGGTCTCTGGCTGCAGGCTCGTGAAGACGATTGCGCCTCCGCCAGCGATGTGAGTGTCGTACGGCATGCGCACGACGTTCTTCGCGCGGGTGCGGAAGTGCGCCTCGAGCTCGTTCAACCGCACGAGAGGACTCCCCGGCGTCGACTGGTTCAGCACGATGATCGCGTTCCGCGCCTGCGCCTCGTATCCGTTGCTCTCCAGCCAGGTGAGCGTCTCCGAAGCCAACCGGGCTTCATCCACGCTCAGGCCCGACACGATGACGATCTGGTCGGCGAGGTCGAGGGTTGCCCCCATCACCGAGTGGACGATGCCTGTTCCGGTGTCGGTGAGGACCATCGAGTAGTAGTGCGCAGCGACGCGGGCGACGTCACGGTAGTCGTCATCGCTGAACGCCTCGGCCACACGCGGATCCGAATCCGATGCGAGCACATCGAGTCTGGTGGTATCGCGAGCGACGATCGCCGAGATGTCGTGGAAGCCCTTCACCTCGGCCTGGATGCGGACGAGGTCGCGCACAGATTTGTCGTTCGTGCGCAGAATGCGATCGGCCAGCGTGCCGCGATCGGGGTTCGCGTCGACGGCGATCACACGGTCGTCACGAGCATCCGCCAGCGCCATCCCGAGCAGAGCCGTGATCGTGGTCTTGCCGACACCGCCCTTACGTGACAGCACAGGGACGAAGCGCGCCCCCCCGGCGAACGGGCTCGAGATCCGCGCCGTGAGCGCCTTGCGTTCACGGGCGCGCTTGCCGTCGCCGAGGTTGATGCGCCGACCCGAGATCGTGTAGAGCAGGTGGCTCCATGCACCCTCGGGTTCCGGCTTGGTCAGCTGGCTCGGGTTGAGGAGGCGATCGGACGTGAGCAGATCTGCCGTCTCACGAGAAGACTGCCCCTGCTGCTCACCGAACCGCTTCGCGGTGAGGGCCTCAGCAGGCTTCTCACGAACGACGGGTGCGACCACCAAATCGGCGACGACGGTGTCGTCGCCGACCCTGTCATCTGAGTCATCGACTTCGGATGCCGCAGGCGCAGCATCCTGCTCCACCGACGTTTTCACCTGCGGGGCGTCTGTTTCAACGAGTGGAACTTCGATGACGCCGATCACGATCTCTTCGTCCGATGCGATCTCTCCGTCGACGACGGAATCGTCGACAAGATCATCGTCTTCTGCGCTGTTCGGCAGAGAGACGCTGACCTGTGCCGTCTGTCCGAGGACGCCGAGCGCCGTGGTGTCCAACGAGGCAGCCTCGTCGAGCACGCCGAGGGAATCCTCCTCGTGCGCGTCGGAATTATTCTTCGATGTCACAGTGTCACTCCAAGCTCGTGCGATCGTGTCGCCCGCACAAGGTTACTTGGCTGGAGTGATCACGACCAAAAGGTCACCCGCATCCACCTGCTGTGTGGGACCGATCGCGAGACGTTCGATGACGCCGCTGACGGGAGCGGTGATGGCCGCTTCCATCTTCATCGCCTCGATGGATGCGACCGGTTCACCGGCCTTCACCTCTGCGCCGACCTCGACCTTCAGCGTGACGACTCCGGAGAACGGCGCAGCCACCTGTCCCGGCTTGGAGGTGTCTGCCTTCTCGACTTCATGCGCATCCACAGCGATCGAACGGTCACGGACGAAAACCGGACGCAGCTGTCCGTTCAGCGTGGTCATGACCGTCCGCATACCGCGATCGTCTGCCTCGCCGATCGCCTCGAGTCCGACGTAGAGCTGCACTCCACGATCGATCTCGACGAGGTGCTCCTGACCCTGGACCAAGCCGTAGAGGTAGTCGCCGGTGTCGAGCACAGACAGATCACCGAACAGCTCCCGCTGCTGCGCGAACTCACGGGTCGGTGCGGGGAACAGCAGAGCGTTCAGGCGTGCCCGTCTCTCCTCGCTTGTTCCCGCGAGTGCCTTCTCGTCGTCAGACGAGATCTCGGTGAACCCGGACCGCACCTCGCGCCCGGCAAGCACCTTGCTGCGGAAGGGCTCTGGCCATCCGCCGGGGAGCTCCCCCAGTTCGCCAGCCATGAAACCCACCACAGAATCGGGAACGTCGTACTTCTCCGGATTCGCTTCGAAGTCGGCGGGATCCGCCTTGACCGCGGCAAGATGCAGCGCGAGGTCCCCCACGACCTTCGACGACGGCGTCACCTTCGGCACACGGCCGAGGATCCGATCCGCTGCGGCGTACATGTCTTCGATGAGCTCGAAGTCATCGGCGAGCCCCAGCGCCTTCGCCTGCTGGCGCAGGTTGGAGAGCTGACCGCCGGGGATCTCGTGGTGGTACACGCGCCCTGTGGGGCCGGGGAGGCCGGACTCGAACGGCGAGTACTTGTTGCGGACCGCTTCCCAGTAGGGCTCGAGATCCGAGACACTGTCCAGATCGATGCCGCTGTCGCGATCAGTGTGCGCGAGGGCGGCGACGAGCGACGACAGCGAGGGCTGGCTCGTCGTGCCGGACAGCGGGGCGGATGCCGCATCCACTGCGTCTGCGCCCGCGGCACTGGCCGCGAGCAGAGTCGCCAGCTGGCCGCCAGGAGTGTCGTGAGTGTGCAGGTGCACTGGCAGGTCGAACTGCTCGCGCAGTGCCGTCACAAGCTTCGCAGCAGCAGCCGGGCGCAGGAGGCCCGCCATGTCCTTGATCGCGAGGATGTGCGCACCGGCATCGACGATCTGCTCTGCCAGGCGCAGGTAGTAGTCCAGCGTGTAAAGGTCCTCGGCCGGGTTCAGCAGGTCCCCGGTATAGCAGAGGGCGACCTCTGCGACAGATGTGCCAGTGGCACGCACTGCGTCGATGGCAGGACGCATCTGCTCGACATCGTTGAGAGCGTCGAAAATGCGGAAGATATCGATGCCGCTCGCCGCAGCCTCAGCCACGAAGGCCTCGGTCACTGCGGTCGGGTACGGCGTGTAGCCGACCGTGTTGCGCCCGCGCAGCAGCATCTGGATGTTGATGTTCGGCAGCGCCGCACGGAGCTTGTCGAGCCGCTCCCAGGGGTCCTCGCCGAGGAAGCGCAGCGCCACGTCGTACGTTGCCCCGCCCCACGCTTCGACTGAGAGCAGCCCTGGGGTGAGCCTGGCGAGGTACGGGGCCGCCGCGACGAGGTCGCGGGTGCGGACACGAGTCGCCAGCAGTGACTGATGCGCGTCGCGGAAGGTCGTGTCCGTGATCGCCAGCGCCGTCTGAGCGCGGAGGCTCTTCGCGAACCCCTCGGGCCCGAGCTCGAGCAGCCGCTGCCGGGAGCCCGGAGCAGGCTCGACGCTCAGATCGATGTCGGGCAGCTTCGTCACGGCCTCGGCCGTACCGGGGTGAGCGCCATTGGGCTTGTTCACGGTGACGTCGACGAGCCAGTTCAGCAGCTTCGTGCCGCGGTCCTTGGACACGCGCCCCTGCAGGAGGTCGGGTCGCTCATCGATGAACGACGTGCTGATGTCACCGGCGACGAAGGATTCATCGTCAAGCAGCGCCTGCAGGAAGGGGATGTTGGTGGATACACCGCGGATGCGGAATTCAGCCAGCGCCCGACGAGCACGGGCGACCGCCGTCGTGAAGTCGCGTCCGCGGCAGGTGAGCTTCGAGAGCATCGAGTCGAAGTGCGGGCTGATCTGCGCGCCCTGGTGCACGGTACCGCCGTCGAGACGGATGCCTGCGCCGCCGGGCGAACGGTACGTGGTGATCTTTCCGGTGTCGGGCCGGAACCCCTGTGTGGGGTCCTCGGTGGTGATGCGGCACTGCAGTGCCGCACCGCGCAGGCGGATGTCGCGCTGCTGCAAACCGAGGTCGGCGAGCGTCTCGCCCGCGGCGATCCGCAGCTGCGCCTGCACGAGATCGACATCTGTGACTTCTTCTGTCACGGTGTGCTCGACCTGGATGCGCGGGTTCATCTCGATGAAGACGACTTCACCGGTGCGCTCACCAGCCGTCTCCAGGAGGAACTCGACGGTTCCGGCGTTCTCATAGCCGATCGAACGCGCGAAGGCGATGGCGTAGTCATGAAGAGCCGTGCGGATGTTGTCGTCCAGGTTCGGCGCCGGTGCGATCTCGACGACCTTCTGGTGACGACGCTGCACAGAGCAGTCTCGCTCGAACAGGTGAACCGTCTCGCCGGTCTTGTCGGCGAGGATCTGCACTTCGATGTGGCGGGGGCGCACGACGGCCTGCTCGAGGAACATGCGCGGATCGCCGAACGCGCTCTCCGCCTCGTGCATGGCTTCAGCCAGTGCGGGGGCCAGTTCGGCCTTCGTCTCCACCCGTCGCATTCCTCGGCCGCCGCCGCCGGCGACGGCCTTGGCGAAGATCGGGAATCCGATATCGTCGGCCTGCGCGACCAGTTCGTCGACGTCAGCGGATGCTGCGGTCGATCGAAGCACCGGCACGCCTGCTTCGATCGCGTGGCGCTTCGCCTCGACCTTGTTTCCTGCCATCTCGAGCACGTTCGAGGGCGGGCCGACGAAGACGATGCCGTTCGCGGCAGCCTTCTCGGCCAGTTCTGGGTTCTCCGAGAGGAATCCGTACCCGGGGTAGATGGCATCGGCGCCCGATTCCAGAGCGACGCGGATGATCTCGTCCACATCCAGGTATGCGCGCACAGGATGCCCGCGCTCACCGATCACATAGGCCTCGTCGGCTTTCAGGCGATGCTGCGAACCGCGGTCCTCATAGGGGAACACCGCGACCGTGCGCGCACCCACCTCGACTGCTGCTCGGAATGCTCTGATCGCGATTTCACCACGATTGGCCACAAGGATCTTCTGAAACATGCACACCTCTGTTAGCTCGTTATGCGACGCTCTTGACGCACACGGGGCGGGGGCTGAGTGTTTTCCAAGCCTAGGGGAAGGTAACGTGGTGTTCGTGCACGTACTCAGCGTCAGCTCCCTCAAAGGCGGCGTCGGCAAGACGACCGTAACCCTCGGCTTGGCCTCAGCGGCCTTCGCCCGGGGTGTTCGTACCCTCGTCGTCGACCTCGATCCACAATCCGATGTGTCCACCGGAATGGACATCCAGATCGCTGGACGTCTCAACATCGCCGATGTTCTCGCGAACCCCAAAGAGAAGGTTGTCCGTCAGGCGATCACCTCCAGCGGCTGGGCAAAGGTCCACCCCGGCACCATCGATGTGCTCATCGGCAGCCCATCCGCCATCAACTTCGATGGCCCTCACCCGAGCGTTCGCGATGTGTGGAAGCTCGAAGAGGCCCTTGCCTCTGTCGAGAGCGACTACGACCTCGTGCTCATCGACTGCGCTCCCTCGCTGAATGCGCTGACCCGCACCGCGTGGGCTGCCAGCGATCGCGTGATGGTGGTCACTGAGCCGGGACTGTTCTCCGTCGCCGCGGCCGACCGTGCGCTGCGCGCGATCGAAGAGATCCGCCGCGGGCTGTCCCCACGGCTTCAGCCACTCGGGATCGTCGTGAACCGCGTGCGTCCACAGTCCATCGAGCACCAGTTCCGCATCAAGGAACTCCGAGACATGTTCGGTCCGCTCGTGCTCTCGCCGCAGCTGCCGGAGCGCACGTCGCTGCAGCAGGCGCAGGGCGCCGCGAAGCCGTTGCACATCTGGCCGGGAGATTCCGCTCAGGAACTTGCCGCCGACTTCGATCTCTTGCTGGACCGTATCGTCCGCACCGGGCGCGTACCTGTCCCTGAGACCGGCTCGCAGGCCTGACGTCAGCGCCAGCTGCGCTGCATAAGGCGCTCAGCGGTGCACGATGCCAGCGGCGCGTGGCGCTCGGCTCTACGCGGTGCGCTTGGCGCGACGCGCGCCGAGCTCGTCCACCGGGTCGGGCGCAGTCGGGTCGAACTCGACGAGCGTCGATTCGACTTCACGCAACACCTTGCCGACGGCAATGCCGAAGACGCCCTGCCCGCGGCTGACCAGGTCGATGACCTCGTCATTCGAAGTGCAGAGGTAGACCGATGCACCATCGCTCATGAGCGTGGTTCCGGCGAGGTCACGAATGCCAGCGGCACGCAGCTGATCGACGGCGACACGAATCTGCTGCAGGGAGATCCCGGTGTCGAGGAGTCGCTTGACCAGCTTGAGGACGAGGATGTCGCGGAAGCCGTACATGCGCTGCGAACCAGAACCGCTCGCCCCGCGAACGGTCGGAACGACCAGTTCAGTGCGCGCCCAATAGTCGAGCTGACGGTACGTGATCCCCGCAGCACGAGCAGCGACCGCACCGCGGTAGCCGACCTCGTCATCCATGGCGGGAAGACCGTCCGTGAAGAGGAGTTCGGTAACGAACCGCGGGTCGCCTGCACGCTCATCCGCACTCATTTGAATTCCTCTCTTTGGCCTACCTCCACGCTAGAGCAGTGCCCCATGCCGGGCAATGACATCCACGCCGACACGAAGGTGTGTCGCAACCTGTTCGTTACGAAAGAACTCGCGCGAGTGCTTCTTTGACGAAAGCGGCGCGCACGTCGTCGATCTTGGCTGCGAGTTCGGGCGCCATCTCGCGCGCTTTCCCTCTCGAAGTGGCATCAGTTCTGCGCAGCAGCGCCGACATCGCCGACTCGATGAGCGAGACCTCACGCTCGGCACTCTGGCGAAGCGTACGCAGATGTCGCGGTTCGATGCCGTGCCGATCCAGTGCAACCAGCCCACGCAGAAGCGTGACGATCGATTCCGGGTAGGTCTCTGCGGCATTGATGATGCCGGTGCTGATCGCGTCGTTGAGGATCTGGGGACCGGCGCCTGCGGCTGAGAGTAGCTCTTCGCGACGGTAGCGCCTGGGAGCAGGTGCGATCGAGGGAGGCGGTGCGAGGCTCAGGCCGCCATCGTTTCCGGCCTGCGCCTGGTCCAACTGCTCGCGGATGACGCTCAGCGGAAGGTAGTGGTCACGCTGCAGAGTGAGCCCGAGACGCAGTCGATCGATGTCGGACTGCGAGAACTTGCGATAGCCCGACTCGGTCCGTGAGGGGCTGACAATACCCTGCACCTCGAGGAATCGCAGCTTGCTCGAGGTGAGATCTGGGAACTCAGGCGTGAGCCGGGCGAGCACCTGTCCGATACTCAGAAGCCCCGCAGACGCAGAGCGATCGCGGGCGTGGAGTGGCGCCATTACTCAGTCGCCGCGTTGATATCTGCAGGCGAGACGAAGAAGTTCAGGCGGAATTTGCCGACGCGGAGCTCGTAGCCGTTGGCCAGGCCGCCGCGGTCCACACGCTCACCATTGACATAGGTGCCGTTGAGCGAGCGCTGGTCGATGATCTCGAAAGACTTCTTGTCTGACCGAGTGATCTCAGCGTGTCGGCGCGAGACCGTGACATCGTCGAAGAAGATGTCTGCTTCGGGATGACGGCCGATCGTCGTGACGGCGGTGTCGAGCAGATACCGGGCTCCAGCCATGGCGCCGGAGCGCACCAGCAGCAGCGCAGATCCCGAAGGAAGCGCCGCGATTGCAGCCTGTTCGACCTCGGTGAGCTCGGCACCGAAGGGAACGAAAGATAGGTCGGAATCGTGTCCGAACGTCTGCGTGGCGTCGTGCCGCTGCTCGCCGTCCCGGTGAATGGCGGCGCTGCGGGCCGATTGGCTTTCGAAATCTGTCACGGTAGCCCTCCTCCGCCCCAGACTAACTGATCCATCGACCCCGGAGCGAGGCTCTGTATGACTCAGACCGCGCACAACGTTGTTTCATATGGTGGGGGTGTGCGCACTCTCACTTCTCGACACTCCGTCAGTCCGGTCGTTCTCGCTGCCGCTCTCCTGGTCGCGTTCGCGTTTCTGTTCGCCTGGCCTCAGCCAGCAGCTGCCCACGACGCCCTCGTCGAGTCCAGCCCTGCCGCCGATTCGACGGTCGAGACGCTGCCTGACGCACTCACTCTGACGTTCAGCGCGGCGCTGATCGATGGCGACGGCTCTACCGAGATCGCGGTGACCGATGCCGCCGGGCAGCCTGTCACCGACGGCCCTGCCACGGTGGACGGCGCGATGGTGACGCAGGCTCTCGTGTCGCAGGCTGATGCCGGTGCGTACCACGTGCTGTGGAAGGTCGTCTCAAGCGACGGGCATCCGACCTCGGGAGAATTCCAGTTCACCGTTGAGAACAGCACTCTGCCCTCCCCTGAACCGTCCGCCGCGCCCACGGCAGAGGAGACGGTCGCTCCTGCGCCAGAGGTCACCCAGAGCGCTGCACCGGCAGAAGACCCGAACATGGAATCCATGAGCTCCTTTTCCCCCGGCTGGCTCATCGCCGGCGGTGTCGTGCTGCTGGTCGTCGTGTTCGTGCTCGTGCTTCTGCTGCGTCGCCGCAAGCCCGCACAATCCGAAACTGACAGCCCCGCAGAGCGATAGGCTTAAGGCATGCCACACTACGACGTCGTCATCCTCGGCGCGGGCCCCGGCGGGTACGTCGCCGCAGTCCGCAGTGCACAGCTCGGACTCTCCACCGCAATCATCGAAGAGAAGTACTGGGGCGGTGTGTGCCTCAATGTCGGCTGCATTCCCTCGAAGGCTCTGCTGAAGAACGCGGAGCTCGCCCACACTCTGAACCACAAGGCAGAGTTCTTCGGCATCTCGGGTGACTTCACTCTTGACTTCGGCAAGGCGTTCGACCGTTCGCGCGAAGTCGCCGATGGCCGGGTCAAGGGCATCCACTTCCTGATGAAGAAGAACAAGGTGACCGAGTACAACGGTCGCGGAACATTCACCGGCCCGAAGGCGATCTCGGTCGCAAAGGCCGATGGCACGACCGAAGAGGTCACGTTCGACAACGTGATCATCGCGACCGGCTCAAAGGTTCGGCTGCTCCCAGGCGTCGAACTCAGCGAGAACGTCGTCACCTTCGAAGAGCAGATCATGACCCGTGACCTGCCCGAGTCGATCGTCATCGTCGGCGCCGGTGCGATCGGCATGGAGTTCGCCTACGTCCTCACGAACTACGGCGTGAAGGTCACGATCATCGAGTTCCTCGACCGCGCTCTTCCGAATGAAGATGCTGACGTGTCCAAGGAGATCGCCAAGCAGTACAAGAACTACGGCGTTGACATCCTCACCTCGACCAAGGTCGAGAAGGTCGTCGACAACGGCTCGTCCGTCACCGTCACCTACACCGGCAAGGACGGCAACCAGGCCTCCATCGACGCCGGCAAGGTGCTCATGTCGGTCGGCTTCGCGCCGAACGTCGAGGGCTACGGTCTCGACAAGACCGGCGTCAAGCTCACCGAACGCGGTGCGATCGACATCGACGACCACATGCGCACGAACGTCGAGGGCATCTACGCCATCGGCGACGTCACCATGAAGCTGCAGCTCGCACACGTTGCCGAGGCACAGGGTGTTGTCGCTGCCGAGACGATCGGCGGCGCCGAGACGCAGACGCTGGGCGACTATCGGATGATGCCACGTGCGACGTTCTGCTCGCCTCAGGTCGCCTCGTTCGGCCTCACCGAGCAGCAGGCCAAGGACGAGGGCCACGAGATCAAGGTCGTAACGTTCCCGTTCATGGCGAACGGCAAGGCACACGGACTCGGCGAGCCCGTCGGCTTCGTCAAGATGATCGCAGATGCCGAGCACCTCGAGCTGCTCGGCGCCCACATGATCGGGCCTGACGTGTCCGAGCTCCTGCCCGAGCTGACGCTTGCGCAGAAGTGGGACCTCACCGCGCTCGAGCTGGCTCGCAACGTGCACACGCACCCGACGCTGTCTGAGGCGCTGCAGGAGGGCTTCCACGGCCTTGCCGGCCACATGATCAACTTCTAGCAGTCAGCGCAGAAGGAAAACCCGGCCATCGAGTTCGGCTCGGCCGGGTTTTTCTTCTTGCATCCCTCTTCTCACGGAAGCGCTGCGAGCGTTTCGATGACCACCTGCGCGACGACGTCGACCGCGGCTTCCCGATCGTCGGGCACGAGACCGATGCGGGTGCGCCGATCCAGGACGTCATCAGCGTCGAGTGCGCCCTCCGCGCGCACGGCGAACGCCACTTCGGCGCGGATGACATCGATCCCGTCCGCGACGCGCTGCGCGCCGCCGGACCCTCCGGATGTCAGAACGGATGCCGCTTCCGAACCGAAACGAGCGCGCAGAGTGGCCGAAGACGGACGGGGAGTATCCGTGCAGGTGACGGGAACAGGTGACCCCGGCGCGCCCACGAGCGGGAGGCAGTCGGTGCGGCATCCGGGATCGGACAGCCCCGCGTGCCGGCACGCGAGATCGACAGCATCCTTCGCCATCGCGCGATAGGTCGTGAGTTTGCCGCCGAGGATGCCGACGGAGCCGTTCGACGAGACCTCGACGCGGTGACGGCGAGAGATATCAGCGGTCGATTCCCCTACCCGAGCTTCGACGAGCGGGCGGAGGCCCGCGAACGAGCCGCGGATGTCACCGCGGCTCAGCGGGCGCTCGAGCGCGCGCGACAGCGTGGCCAGCAGAAAATCGATCTCGTCATCGGTGGGCATCGGCACATCGGGGATGCGCCCTGGCGCATCGACGTCGGTGAGTCCGACGATGACGCGCCCCAACTGAACAGGGAGGGCGAAGACGAAGCGACTGATCGATCCGGGGTGCGGGACAGTGAGGGCTGCGGTCGGATTTCCGAGCGTCGCAGCATCCAGGACGAGGTGGGTGCCTCTGCTCGGCCGAAGGCGCACGTCGGGGTCGAGCTCTTCTGCCCACACTCCGGCCGCATTGATGACGACCCGCGCATCGACCTGAACGGATTCGCCGCTGAGCGCGTCGTGAAGCGTCGCTCCTGTGCCTGTGACTCCCGCTGCGCGCACGCGGGTGAGGATCTTCGCCCCGTGCGCGGCAGCCGTCCGCGAGATCGCAGTGACCAGTCGCGCATCATCGATGAGCTGCCCATCCATGCCGACCATTCCGCCGCGGATGCCACGCCTGCTCACCGCAGGGAACATCGCCACGGCCTCAGCGACGGATGCTCTCATCGGCTGCGGCAGCAGGGCGCTCGGGGTGCGTGCGGCTCGCCGCATCCCGTCGCCGAGGAGGAAGCCCACACTGCCGAGGACGCGCTGCTTCATCGAGATGCCGTCGACGAACGGTAGGAGCTGCGGGAGCGTTCGGACCAGATGCGGCGCGACCCTCGTCATCAGAAGGTGACGTTCCACAGCACTCTCGTGAGCGACAGCGAGGTCACCGGAGGCGAGATAGCGTAGCCCGCCGTGGACGAGCTTCGAGCTCCATCTGCTCGTTCCGAAAGCGAGATCGTGGGCTTCTGCGAGCACGACGGAGAGTCCTCGGCTCGCGGCATCCAGGGCGACTCCCGCTCCTGTAACGCCTCCGCCGATGACCAGCACATCCACACGCCCCGTGTTCGCGAGCATGTCGAGTTCCCGCGAACGTCGCGCAGCGTTCAGCATCGCTGAGGCTCGCACTCCCCGCTCGGCGCTCATGGCTTGAGGTACCCGTCCACGGCTCGCGAGAGCTCCGAGCGCCACGAGGATGCCCCGATGAGAGACGACACGGCGTTGTGGGAGAGCACGGCGGACTGCACGATGAGAAGGAGCATCACGGACATCTCATCTGCGTTGCCAGCGCGCACCGTTCCGCCGGCCTGACATCGGTCGATGGCCTCCCCGAGCCACCGCAGCATGACGCGCTGGCTGGATCCGATCCGCTCGAGGCTGTACTGCGTGAATGCCTCGGGCTCGGATGCGAGGAGGTGACCGAACACCGGATCGGCGCTGAACAGATCCGTGAACAGTAGCGTCTGATCGACGAGATCTTGCCGGGTATCGACCTCCGACGAGAGGCGGTGGATGATCAAGAAGGTCTGGCGGAGCAGCGTCGCACGCACCACTTCGTCGCCGCTCGCCCAGCGCCGGTAGATCGTCGGTCTGCTCACTCGTGCTTCGCGCGCGAGTTCGGCGATCGTGAGCCGGGCTATTCCGCGGGTGGCGATGAGGGCTGCCGCCTTATCCAGGATGTGCGCATCGGACTCATCCCAGGTCGGGATCTCTGACTCGATCGACGAGTCCAGAACTGCTTGACGATCTTCCATAATGTGTCACACTGTAACGCATGACGACCGAAACGAGTCCGGCCGCGGCGATGCGCTGGAACGGATGGGGCGACCCTGCACTCGCCAAGGATCTTCCTCTCGCCGTGCGCGCCCTGTTGCCGACCATGATCGGGCGGATTCAGCGCCCAGCCCCAGCCGTCGCCCTCGCAGAGGTTCGCCTGACTCCGTCAGCACTTTCCTTCGAGGCTCGCTCCGCTCTCGCGGCGATCGTCGGCGATTCCTTCGTCACGACAGAGGACGACGCCCGTATCCAGCATTCCGGTGGCAAGTCGACGATCGACCTCATTCATCGGAGAGAATCCGTTCAGGATACTCCGGACGCCGTCGTCTCCCCGAGCGGTCATGACGAAGTCCTGGCCATTCTGAGGCTGGCTGCCGACCACTCACTCGCCGTTGTGCCCTTCAGCGGCGGAACAAGCGTCGTCGGAGCGCTGACCCCCGAGCGCGGCGACCACGATGCTGTGATCGCCCTCGATCTGAGGCGCTTGAGCGGCCTGTTGCATCTGGACGAGGAGAGCGGCGAAGCACGGTTCCTCGCGGGAACCACCGGCCCTGAAGCCGAGCGTCTGCTCACTGAGCACGGCTTCGAGCTCGGGCACTACCCGCAGAGCTTCCTCTACGCCACGCTCGGCGGCTTCGCCTCTGCGCGCTCCTCCGGTCAGAACTCAGCCGGTAATGGTCGCTTTGACGCCATGGTCACCGCCCTGCGGGTAGCGACGCCGACCGGAGAGGTCGCGCTCGGGGGCTCACCAGGCTCCGCGGCCG
Organism: Microbacterium zouquanmingi; assembly: GCF_052266675.1. Lineage (NCBI taxonomy): Bacteria > Bacillati > Actinomycetota > Actinomycetes > Micrococcales > Microbacteriaceae > Microbacterium > Microbacterium zouquanmingi. Next base: position 49,238 of record NZ_JBQPRA010000004.1, on the reverse strand, counting down.
GCCCCGATCTGATGCGGGTTTTCCTCGGAGCCGAAGGAATTCTCGGTGTCATCACCGAACTGAGCCTGCGCGTGCACCGAATGCCGCAGACCCGCATCCACGAGGGTTGGTCGTTCCCGGACTTCGCATCGGGCGTCGATGCTCTGCGCCGCGTTGCTCAACTGGGCACTGGCCCCACCGTGATCCGCCTGTCTGATGAGGCGGAGACGGGAATCGGCCTCGCTCAGCACGGCAAGATCGGCAAAGCGCTGTCGAAGGGATGCAGCGCCGTCACCGTGTTCGAGGGCGATGCGGAGATCGCTGCCGCACGGCACGCCATGACCAAGCGCGTCCTCATCGCCGCAGGCGGTCGTTCGACTGGCACCGCCCCAGCCGAAGAATGGGCGAAAGGACGATTCGGAGCGCCGTATCTGCGTGACGCTCTGCTCGATCACGGGGTGTTCTGCGAGACGCTGGAGACTGCCGCTGTATGGGCGGATGTGGCGCGGTTGAAGTCTGCCGTGACCGAAGCGCTCCGCGAGGGCTTCACCGATCACGACACCAAGTCGCTCGTGATGTGCCACATCTCGCACATCTACCCGACCGGTGCCGCACTGTACTTCACCGTCATCGCGAATCTGCGAGGCGACGTGCTGTCCGAGTGGGATGCGATCAAATCACGCGTGAATGATGCGATCCTCAGCGCCGGCGGCACGATCAGTCACCACCACGGCGTCGGTCGCGATCACGCACGGTGGTTCGCGCAGGAGGTCGGCGACGGCGGCATCCGGATTCTTCGTGCGCTGAAGACCGAGTTGGATCCCACCGGCATCATGAACCCCGGCGCGTTGATCTCGACCGCTTCGGCCGACTGACATGCGCAACATCCATGTTCTCGTGAACCCCGCCGCCGGGCGCGGCGCGGGTGCATCGCGCGGCGAAGCGGCGATCGCCCGGCTGCGAGCGCGCGGCATCGACCCGGTGGTGCACACCGGCACTTCACCATCGGATTCTCGACGGCTCGCGGAGAAGGCCGTCGCCGCCCACCCCGATGCCCTGGTCATCGTCGGCGGTGACGGAACGCTCGCGAGCGTGGTCGATGTGCTGGCGGGTTCCGACATCCCCCTCGTTCTCGTTCCCGCCGGAACCGGCAACGATCTCGCCCGCGCGCTGGGGATTGCGTTCGGATCCGATGATGCGACGGCCGATGCCGCTGATGCTGCCCTCGACGGCATCCGGCGTTCGCTCGATATCGGCGAGGCGATCTCACCGGATACAACGGCACATTTTCTCACGATCGCCGCACTCGGTTTCGACGCGAAAGTGAGCGAACGCACGAACCGCCTGCGCTGGCCGCGCGGCGGCGCGCGCTACTACCTCGCCCTGCTGATCGAGCTGATCCGGCTGGCACCGATGCACTTCACGCTGCGCGTTGATGGCGCTGAGGCCCCCGTCGCGGAGGGCATCCTCATCGCGATCGGAAACACGCCCACCTATGGCGGCGGGATGCCGATCTGCCCGGACGCCGACCCGCATGACGGCCTGTTCGATGTCATCCACATCGCCCCGGTCGGCAGGTTCCAGCTGATCAGGTTCTTCCCGCATCTGCTGCGCGGCACGCACGTGAGTCTGCCCCAGGTTACGACAATGCGAGGACGCGAGATCGAAGTATCAGCTCCCGGGCTCCTCATGTACGCCGACGGCGAGCGCATCGGCACCGAAAGCGTCCGGATCCGCGTGATCCCCGGGGCGCTCAGCATTCTGCTGCCGGGGTGACCTCAGCCACGTGGAGTTGAATCGGCGGCCAGTCGGTAGGGTGGCCGCATGACGCGAGTGTGGTTGGAACGATGGGAATGGGCTTGTTGCGGTGATCCGTTCGCCGTCGGCGACGAGGTGGACTTCGGCATTCGGTCTCGAACGCCCCATCCGGCTATGGCCGACATGCTCGCCCCTGAGCTCATCAGCACCGTCGACGCGATCGAGTCTCACCACGAATCGGAATTCACCGACCGGGTACGCGGACGCGTGGTCGCCGTACACGCGATCACTCACGAGATCACGGAGCGCAGGACGCTGCGTCGCCCTGGGCACGGCGCTCCCTCGGATGCCGTGATGCCTGCGGACGGTGAGGAATGGCCGATGAACCGACTCGAACTCGGCAACGGAGCGTTCGCGGGGTCGCAGCCATCACGCTACGTCACAGAGTCCGTGCCGGTGCCGCACAGCGCCGCCCTTGAGAGCGTGGGCGGTGTCGGAGTGGCGCCTGAGCCTCTGCCTGCACTGCAGCCCGGGCACGCATTGGCTGGGTGGTTCGTCGACGTCGACGAGAGTTAGCCCCGATCGATGCTCACTGTGCGGCGAATTCGGCGAGCTCGCTCGCCACGGTGGTTCCTTCACGGACGAACAGCGCGGGTTGCCCGAGAGGCGCGTCGACCATCTCGTTGACGACGGCGGTCGGTTCGCCGAACACCTCTCCGGTCCAGATGTTCTGCCAGCGGCCGGGTGGGAAGGCCACCTCGACCGTCGTCGCCCCGGCGGCGAGCACCGGCGCCAGAAGCACATCGGGCCCCATCTGGAGCTCGTCGTCCGCTGTGCCGTTGAGCTCGGCCGAGGGCGCCAGCATCCAGGGATGCTGAGCTGCTCCCGCAAGCGGCCCCTGTGCGGTGAGACGCCCGCGTTCCGGGGCGAGTGCGATGAACACCCGGCTGAGGTCGCCGAGCACGGCAGCGAGCTCGGCGTCCTCCGCAGGCTGCGCGGAGAAAGCGGGCCGGTTGCCCTCGTGCGTGCGGAACGCCGGCTGCAACAGCGACGCCTCCGCCCACCGCAGGACGAGCTCATCGTCACGGACGACATCCGCGATGACCGGCAGATCGACGCTCGTATACCCGCCGATATCGCCGTGCACCTGTGCCATCCCGCTCGCTGAGAGCGACTGCGTCAGTGTGACCGTGGATGCGAGGCCGTCCGTGCGCGACCAGTCCTGGGTCTGATCCCCCAGCCACAGCGCGTCGGCCTGCCCCGCAGACAGAGTGCCGCCGCTGCGATGCCACACGAACCCTTCTTCACTCAGACCTGCGAGCGCCAGCGCACGCTGATTGACCTGCTGCCACAGCGTCGGCCACTGCACGCGCCAGTCCGCACCGATCCCTCCAGCGAGAACAGCTTCCGGGGGCGGTCCCTCCGCGAAGTCCGCCATCCATCCCGATGCTCCGACTCCGGCGACTTCGTCGGCGATAGCCTGCGCGAACCACTCCCGAGCATCAGGATTCGACAGATCGACCGTCGCCGCGGTGAACCCGTGCTGGTCGGCGTCGAGCACCGCGCCGTCCGCATCCAGCGCGAGGTAGCCGGCAGCAGCGGCCTCAGCGTACAGATCACGTCCGCCGCGCGCCGCGGATGCCGCACCGCTGTCGGCCGACAGAAAGGAGTTGACGTAGGTGAGCACCCGGATGTCCTGTGCGTCGAGATCGGCCACCAGCGTCTCCCAGCCCGGATACTGCTCGTGGTCGAGACTCCAGTTCCACTGCAGCCGCTCACCGAAATCCGTGGTGCGCCGCCCCACCCAGTCCTGCAGCCAGACCGCGGCGAGTGGAACGCCCGATTCCTGCAGCGTCGTCACCTTCGCGCGCACTTCGTCGGTGCCGCCCTGCAGACCGGCGATCATTCCGGTCGACGCCCATGCGGGAGGCGGCGCGGCGGCGCCCGTCCACTCGGACTGGATCGCTACCGCCTGTGCTGGCGTACCGGCTGCGGCTACCGCGAAATCTGCAGTGCTGCTCCAGACCTCCCAGATCATGCGGTCGTCGGGCCGCAGATCCACGGAGGAGATCGCCTCACCTCGGTAGACCAGGCTGCGAGAGAGATCGGTGACGTTCACGGCACTCGGCAGATAGGTCGTATCCTGCCCACCAGCCGCAGAGGCTGCGAGGTCGACGAGGAACGAGAGCGGCTGCCCTCCTCTACCGATGCCCTGCTCGCGCGGAATGAGTGGGACTCGGTTGCCGCGCAGGTCCCACCCCGCCGACTGCGCACCGAGACCGTGCACGCCCTCGTCAGACTCCAGCGCCGCAGAGACGTACAGCCTGTTCGCCGCGGGGTCCACAGAGATGGCGGCATCCAGCCGTCCGGATGCCCCCTCGCTGAGACGCATCTCCCAGGCGATGGCGTCGACGTCTTCGAGAGTGCCGCTCAGGATGAGCGCGCCATCCGCACCGATCTGGGCGGAGGCCACATGCTGCTCACCCCACGCACGGTCGCGGTGATCGCTCACGCGCACCAGACCGAGATCATCGAGGAACCGCGCCTCTGAGTCGGCTGCGGTGAGGAAAGAATCGCCCGGCACGGTCTCCCACACGGGCGCCGCAGCATCCGGATGCGTCACATGCAGCGCGTCGTCGAGGCGCACGGTGAACTCTCCGAGCTGCCACTCGCCCTCTGCAGTATCCACGATCAGGTCACCCCGCGGCGGATCTGTGAGAGCCGTCGCCGGCGCGGGGAGCTTCACGATGATGAATACGGTACCGAAGATCGCAGCGGCGGCGAGGAGCGCGACGATGCCGAGACCGATCCGGCGTCCGATGCGCCCACGACGGCGCGGCGCGGCTTCGGTGACGGTCACACGCTCAGTATAGGTATGCGGCTCATCGCCGTTGCATCGTGATCATGTCGGCTGTGCGCCCGCGCAGCGGGGCCGTGCCGAGCATCCGGATCAGCACGTTCCGCCCGAGACCGACCGGGCCAGGGACCGGTTTTCCCATCGTCATGTAGAAGAAGGCGCGACGTTGCGCGCGAGCGGCTGAGCGCAAGGCGGATCGTTCATAGTCGCCGAACTCAGGATGCTGTTCGCGCAGGGAGCGCTCGATGGAGAGGGCGAGGCGTCTCGCCGCCGCCCAGCCGAGGTTCATCCCCTGCCCGCCGATCGGACTGGTCTCGTGCGCGGCGTCCCCGACGAGGACGATCCGCCCCTCGGCGAGACGTGACGCGCGATGCTGCCGGGCATGGAATGCGGTCGGCTGGACGCGGTCAGGAAGCGAGAGAGGGATGCCGGTGCGCTGCCGAACCGCGTTCGTGAACGCAGAAGCGTCGCCGAGTTCGCGGTGCGGATCCCAGGCGACCCAGCGTCGCCTGTCACCGGGGAGAGGAAAGGACTCCACGAGCCCTCCGAGCTCGCAGTGCAGCTGTGCACGCGGACTGCTTTCGGTATCGGGAATGTCGGCCATGGCGTACCAGCCCCGGCCACGCTGAGGGCGCCAGTCGATGCCGAGGAGGCGTCGGATGCCGCTGCGCACGCCGTCGGCGGCGATGACGAACGATGCCGTACTGTCTCGTGCGGCGTCGACCCTCAGCCGCACCCTGTCGCCTTCGGGATGCACGCCGGAGACAGTGTGTCCGACGCGCAACGCGTTGCCGTTCAGCTCGCACAGGCGCTGCCTGAGCAGTGCATCCGTGCGATGTTGCGGCAGGATCAGCACCCGCTGTCTCGCCGTGAACTCCAGCGATGCGAGCACCCTCCCTTCGCTGATCACCTCGCCGCCTCTGAGCGTCAGCGCTTCCTCGCGCGCCGCCGCCCCGATTCCCGACGCGTCAAGGGCCGCGATGCCTGGTGGGTGGATGCCGATCGCCCGAGAACGGTGATCGGCTCCGTCGCGCGCCTCGAACACGGCCGCATCGATCCCCTGCTGGGCGAGCAGACAGGCGAGCAGCAGGCCGATCGGTCCCGCGCCCACGATCGCGACGTCATGGTCGGGCATCCCACGCCTCCCAGCGCAGCTCGAGTCTGGCGGGGAACCGCTGTCGCACCTGCCAGCCGTCCGCAACGTTGGCGGTGATCTCGTGTGCCGTGTACGAGCGACGGATGCTGGTGAGCCCGTCCTCACGGATGAACGAGTCGGCGAACACGTTCTTCGCGAACGGCCAGGTCCCTGCTCGGAAAGACCGGTACGCGAAGCCGCTGCGCGCGATGTCTCGGTGCAGAACGAGTCCGTCATCAGCCACGAGCGCGACGGAGTCGCTCAGCAGGTCGGGCAGTTCGCCACCGGTCAGATGATGCAGCAGATGGTTGGAGACCACGACATCGAAGCGCTCTGCGTTCGCGACCAGCTCACTCGTGTGCGCACAGCGGTACTCGACGTCGCCCCCGCGCGCACTCGCCCATCGGATCGCCCTGGCATCGGCATCCAGAGCCGTCACCGACATCTGCAGACCGTCACGACGCGCCCATCCGGCGAGCGCGCGTGACACGTCTCCACCGCCGGCGCCCACATCGAGCAATCGGATCGGCCTGCGCCGCGCGAAGGGCCGGATGTCATGTCGGTACACGGTCTTCCATCGCGACACCACGGCATTCACGAGAGGAAATCGCTCGTACGTCCGCTCCAGCATCCGGATATCGGCGTCCGGATCATCCATCAGCTCGCGCTCCTCAACCGCGCGCGACGAGAGATCGACCATCAGAGCGGCGCGATGACCGTCAGCAGTGCTGATTCTGCTGTCAGCCCGGGGCCGAACGCCATCGCCGTCACCCGTTCACCATCACGCGCCCCCTCTTCCTCGAGGATGCGCCGCAGTACGAACAGCACGGTCGCACTCGACATGTTGCCGTACTGACGCAGCACCTCTCTCGCGGGGTGAAGCTGCCGCTCGGACAGCTTCAGGTGCTCTTCGACCTTGTCGAGGATGCTTCGCCCTCCCGGGTGGATCGCCCAGTGCGCCACCGCTTCGCCGATCCCGTCCTCATCGAAGGCGCCGACGAGCGCGGCATCGGCAGCATAGAGGGGTCGAAGAGCATCGAAGATGTTGTCACCGATCAGCTGCGGCACCGCGGTAGAGAGGACCATCTCGAATCCCTCGTCGCCGATCATCCACGCCATGTCCTTCTTCCCGTCTGGAATGATCCCGGTGTGGAAGCGATCGAGCGCGAAACCGGGCACAGCAGAATCGAAGGCACGTGCAGTGACGAGACCTGCGGCGGCCCCATCCGCGAACAGCGACGTCGCCACGATCATGTCAGGATCCTCGGATGACCGAAGATGCAGTGTGCACAGCTCGACGCTGACCACGAGGACGACAGCTTCGGGATTCGCCGCGCAGAATTGGGCGGCCGCTCGCAGTGCGGGCATCGATGCGTAGCATCCCATAAATCCGAAGTGATAGCGCTCCACGCTGTCTGCCAGCCCGAGCGCCCGCACGATCTCGTAGTCGGGCCCGGGCGCGTAGAAACCGGTGCACGACACAGTGATCACATGTGTGATGTCGGCCGCGGTGATATCCGGGTCGGCCTCGAGGGTTCGACGGGCCACATCGACGTAGAGCTTCCACGCTTCGCGCACGTAGATCTCATTGCGCACTTTCGTGCTCGGTGACAGCAGCACCCCGTGCTCACGGTCGAAGAACTGCGAGCTCTCCGCTGTCGAGGAGAATGAGAGCTCATCGAGCACCGTGTACCGGGTATCGATGTCTGAGCCGTTGAACGACGCGGTCACGATGCGCTTCGCCAGCCTGCCGAGATCAGGTTGGGCGGCGAAGACGTCGCGAACCTCCTCCTGCCGCAGCGTCGTGCTCGGAACGATCGTCTGGAGCGAACGCAGGATGGCAGAGTGGCTCATGGGGCCACTCAAGCATGCCGAGCCGCCGCGCAGAAGGGGGTTGCGTCAGACGCCCGATGCCGTCAGTGACCCAGTGCGCGGGCGAGTTTGGAATCGGACGCCGCGGTGCGACCCCCTGCGGCGAAGACGACGACCTCGATCGCGGTGAACAGTGCGTCGCGCCCGGCAGCATCAGCAGGAGCTGCGGGCCCCAGCTCGACCTCCCACTCGCGCCATTCCCTCTCGACGTTCTGTCGCAGATCAGTGGCACGAACGCGGTCGTCGACGAACTCCGCGATGACGCCGGAGTCTCCGGTGAGCAAGTACGCGGTGCGATCGTTCTCGATGCGAGCAAGCGGACTCAGCGGCGCTGTGCTCCACCGTGCCAGCGTGTCTGCGACAGCATCCGGAATGCTCTCATCGTCGCCGAGCGGCCAGCCGATCTCGAGACGCCCATCACCTTCACGCGGACCCTTGATGTGCCAGCCTGCGTCGGGGCCGCCTGTGCGGCGCCGCAATGCCACACCGGCTTTCGAGAGCGCGACATCCGCGGTATCGAAGTAGCGCGCGTCCAGCACTCGAAGCTCACCGTCAGTGACCGCCGTCACCCCGGGGATCCCCTCCCATAACGGCAGAGGCGTATCGACGCCGACGTCGTACTTGCGCTCGATCTCGAACGTGCGTGATGGCTCGGCTGAAGAGGAGCCGGCCTCAGTCATCATTCAGCGTGAGATCTTCAAGCGCCTCGTCGTACCAGTAATCGATCTCGGTGGGGCCATCGCTGGAGCCGGTGTTCTGCGGCTCTCCTCGGCGGCTGTAGACCACCTGTGTCTCGCTGTACGGAACGATCAGCTTGTCATCGGCGTCCTCGATGGGGACGACCTGCCCGTCGAGCGGGCCACCGTGAAGTCGTGCGATTGCCATGTGCTCACCATAGTCCTCACCCGATCCCGATGCCCAGCACGGCGCCGATGATCATCCATGGTCCGAACGCGATGCGTGTTGACCGATCCGCTCGGCGCAATGCCATGAGCACGAGAGCGTAGACGGCTCCGAGAATGAAGGCTGATGCGGCGCCGATCATGAACGATTGCCAGCCGTGCCATCCCAGCAGCAGCCCGATGAGAGCTGCGAGTTTCACATCTCCCCCACCGATCCCGCCCTTGCTCATGCCGCGGAGAACACCGTAGAAGCCGCCGAGGACCAGCATGCCCACCAGCGCGCTGATCAGCGCACCGGTGCGTGCGGTCACGAGCGCGTCGACGCCGACCAGCGCGAGAGACGCTGCGAGGGTCGGCAGGACGATGCGGTTGGGCAACCGGTGCGTGTGCGCATCGATCACAAGCAGCCATATGCCGATACCGGCGAACCCCACGTGCACGGCGATGACCGCGATGTCGTACGGGGACGGGGATGGCATGCCCGAAATGCTACGAGAAGCGCGGATGCCGCGGATCTGCCCTGTGGATAACTTCGATGTCCGATGTACGAATTACTATCAATGCATCACTTGATTTATTCGTAGTTATCTTCGAGGATGGATGCATGGGCAACGCACTTCCCGCCCCCACGGCTCTCTCTCCTGCCAGCACGGCTCTCCGCGCGCAAGAGGTGCATCGCCTGCGCAGCGAGATCTCCCGCATGCAGCGGCGACGCAGCGATGCGCCCCTCCTCCCGCTCGACCCCGCGCTCGAGGGGCTCTTACCCGATGGCGGCTTGCGGGTCGGTTCTTCGTATTCGATCTCGCCCTCGCCAAGCTTGCTCGGCGCACTGCTTGCTGCGCCGTCACAGAAGGGGTCCTGGTGCGCGATCATCGGCATGCCCACAATCGGCGTCGAGGCGATGAGCGATCTCGGCGTTGATCTCGAGCGCCTCGTGCTCGTGCCCGACCCCGGCCAGCGCTGGCTCACGGTCGCGACTGCTCTTTCTGAGGTGATCCCGATCATCGCCGTCCATCCCCGCAGTCGCGTCGCAGATGCTGATATCGCTCGGTTGAACGCACGCCTGCGCGATCGGAGCTGCACCCTCCTGGTCACCGCGCCCTGGCCCCAGAGCGAGGCGACGATCACGGTCGAAACGACCGAGTGGCACGGCCTCGGCTCCGGGTGGGGGCTGCTCTCGGATCGCACCGTGACTCTGCGCGCATCGGGCCGACGGTTCGAGTCCGGGCGGCGGGTGCGGGTGCAGATGCCGACCTCGCTCGGTCGGGTAGATGCCGCACCCGCTCCCCTGCGTCCGATGGCACCGCTGCCCGCCTCCGAGCGCTGGGCGGCTGCCGGATGAGTGCCCCTCCACGCCATCTGGTGCTGTGGCTGCCGGATTGGCCGGTGCGCGCAGCGCTCGGTGCACCACCCGGTGATGAGCCGGTCGCCGTCGTGCAGGCGAACACCGTCGTCGCCTGCTCCGCATCTGCCAGAGCGCAGGGAGTTCGGCGCGGTCAGCGCCGCAGGCTTGCCCAGACGAACTCTCCCGGTCTGCGGATTCTCCACGCTGATCCCCTGCAGGAACAGCGGATGTTCCTGCCTGTGCTCCGCCTGCTCGAAGAGCTCGTGCCGGGGATCCAGCCGCTGCGTCCTGGATTGATCGCGCTGCGGGCCCGAGGGGCCTCCCGCTACTACGGGGGCGAAGAGCACGCCGCACGGCATCTCATCGAGACTCTTGCAGAGCATTCCCACCCCGCATCGCGTGCCGGGGTCGCAGACGGTCTGTTCACCGCTGAACAGGCCGCTCGCCTGGCCGACCCCGTGCGGGTGGTCGATCAGGGCGAATCACGTGCCTTTCTCGCTCCTCTTCCCGTCCAGATACTGGGTGATGAGCAGATCACCGCACTGCTGACGAAGCTCGGAGTACGCACGCTCGCCGATTTCGCCACCCTCGAAGTCAGTCATGTGCGCGATCGACTCGGCGAGCGCGGCGTGCGGCTGCACGATCTGGCAGCGGGTGCAGATTCCAGGCCGCTGATACCGCAGGCCCCTGAGCCGCAGCTCGCGCGTGAGATCGTTTTCGACAGTCCGCTCGCGCAGGCCGAGCAGGTGGCCTTCGCGGTGCGCCAGACAGCGGATGCCGTCACCGCGGGCCTCGCCGAGCTCTCGCAGGTGTGCACTGAGGTGCGCATCGATCTGACCGATGACGATGGCGGCGTCTCCTCCCGGGCATGGATGCATCCGACTTCTTTCGAAGCCAGCGATCTGATCGACCGAGTGCGCTGGCAGCTCGAGGGGATAGCGAGCACGTTCGCCGACACCGAGCGGGCAGGCACCGGCATCCTCGAGGTGCGGATCACCCCGACGCGGGTCGATGACAGCACGCACCACCAGCCAGGACTGTTCGGGCAGGGCCCCGAGCAGCGCCTGCACCATGCCGTATCGCGCGTGCAGGCCCTGCTCGGTCATCGTGGCGTTGTCACCCCGCAGGTCACGGGCGGACGCCGACTCGCTGAACGTCAGCTGTTCCGACCGTGGGGAGACAAGACACCGCACCTGCGAGATGCTGCGCTGCCCTGGCCTGGGAGCCTCCCCAGCCCGCTCCCCTCTGAAGTGTTCGCTCCGCCTTTGCCTGCCAGCGTGACAGCAGCCGACGGCACAGCTCCCTCTGTCAACGAACGAGGAGCACTGTCTGCACCCCCTGTTCAGATCGAAGATGCCGGCGTGCTCAGCTGGGCCGGCCCATGGCCGTTGCGGGAGCGGACCTGGGATGCCGATCACGCTCGTTCCGCTCAGCGGTTCCAGATCGTCGATGACTCCCAGCGAGCCTGGCTCGTCCTCTGGGAGGGCGGTTCCTGGTGGATCGAGGGGAGGTATCGCTGATGGGCTTCCACAACCCGGCGATGTCATGGAAAGAACTCGAGAAGACGCTCAGCGGCCGGGGCTCCGCCGAACCTCCGATGATCAGGACCGATCCTGGTCCGATCAGCCATCGACGCAGAACTGTGCCACCGCCACCGCCTGAGCCACCAGAGAACGCCGTTCCCTACGCCGAATTGCATGCGCACACCTCATACTCATTCCTCGATGGCGCCTCTCCCCCAGAGGATCTGCTCGCCGAGGCCGTGCGCCTCGGCCTCACCGCACTCTCGATCACCGATCACGATGGCTTCTACGGTGCAGCGAGGTTCGCCGAGGCCGCTGACCTCATGATGACCCGCAACCCGAAGATCCAGCTGCAGACCATCTTCGGCGCTGAACTCTCGCTGGGGCTCCCTGCCCCGCAGGGCGGCGTTCCCGACCCGGTCGGCGAGCATCTGCTCGTGCTCGCTCGCGGTATGGAGGGATATCACCGGCTCGCAGGCGCCATCACCCGCGCCCAGCTGCGCGGAGGCGAGAAGGGGCGCCCGGTCTACGATCTCGACGACCTTGCGGCGAGCGCCGACGGGCAGTGGACGATCCTCACCGGCTGCCGCAAGGGTGGCGTGCGCCAAGGGCTCGCTCACGGGGATGCGCAGACTCCGCTGCGGCGTCTTGTCGATCTGTTCGGGCAGGACAACGTGGTCGTCGAGCTGTTCGATCACGGTGATCCGCAAGATTCTCGCCGCAACGATGCTCTCGCTGATCTCGCGGCAGCTCACCGTCTTCCGGTGGTGGCGACGAACAATGTGCACTACGCGGCGCCGCACCGTGCCGGGCTCGCCGAAGCCGTCGCCGCAGTGCGCGCGGTGCGCAGCATGGACGATCTGGACGGCTGGATGCCATCGCACGGGTCAGCGCATCTGCGCAGCGGGGCGGAGATGACCGAGCGGTTCCGCCGTTATCCCGGTGCGATCTCGCACGGGCTGCAGATCGCCGAGGAGTCGGCGTTCGAGCTGCGTCGTGCCCGCCCCGCCCTGCCGAAGCAGAAGGTGGCGGACGGACACACTCCGATGAGCTGGCTGCGCCACCTGGTGTGGGAGGCCGTTCCCCTCCGCTATCCACGGCTCGATGACGCAGGCCGGGCCCGCATCGAACGCGAGCTGAACGTGATCGATGAGAAGGACTTCCCCGGCTACTTCCTCATCGTGCACGGCATCGTCGCCGAGGCGAAGCGCCGCGGCATCCTCTGTCAGGGACGCGGGTCGGCTGCGGCGAGCGCGGTCTGCTATCTGCTGGGCATCACCGCCGTCGATCCGATCCTGTACGGGCTGCCGTTCGAGCGCTTCCTCGCGAGCACTCGCGAAGAAGAACCCGACATCGATGTCGACTTCGACTCGGGCAGACGTGAGGAGATCATCCAGTGGGTCTACGAACAGTACGGGCGCGAACGCGCGGCGCAGGTGGCGAACGTCATCCAGTACCGCCCGAAGAATGCCGTGCGCGATATGGCCAGGGCGCTGGGCTACTCTCCTGGCCAGCAGGACGCCTGGTCACGTCAGGTCGATGGCTGGGGCGCGGATCTCTCCCCCGTCGACGGTCATGATATTCCCGAGACGGTGCTGGAGTACGCCGGTGAGGTGCTGAAGGCACCTCGGCATCTCGGCATCCACTCCGGCGGGATGGTGCTCACCGCGCGTCCCGTCGGTGAAGTCGTTCCGGTCGAGCACGCCCGGATGGACAATCGCACGGTCATCCAGTGGGACAAGGACGACGCCGCCTGGATGGGGCTGGTGAAGTTCGATCTGCTGGGACTCGGCATGCTCGCTGCCCTCCAGAACTGCTTCGATCTCATCTCTACGGCAACCGGCGAGAACTGGAAGCTCGAGACCATCCCCAAAGAAGAGGCGGCCGTCTATGACATGCTCTGTCGCGCCGACTCGATCGGGGTGTTCCAGGTCGAGTCCCGTGCGCAGATCGGGCTGCTCCCCCGGTTGCAGCCACGGCGGTTCTACGATCTCGCCATCCAGATCGCGCTCATCCGCCCCGGCCCCATCCAGGGTGGTGCGGTGCATCCCTTCGTGCGCAGAAAGATGGGGATCGACGAGGTCACCTACCCGCATCCGGCGCTCAAGCCTGTGCTGGAGCGCACGATGGGGATACCGGTCTTCCAGGAGCAGCTCATCCAGATGGCGACGACGATCGGCGACTGCACCGCTGACGAGGCCGACACGCTGCGCCGGGCGATGGGCTCCAAGCGCGGACTGGAGCGGATCGACAGCATCCGCGACAAGCTGTATGCCGGCATGACGCGGCACGGTCTCTCACCGGAGCAGTCCGATCGCATCTACGAGCAGATCCAGGCGTTCTCGAACTTCGGGTTCGCCGAATCGCACTCGCTGTCGTTCGCGCTGCTGGTCTATGCCAGTTCGTGGCTCAAGCTGCACTATCCGGCCGCGTTCCTCGCTGGCCTCCTTGATGCACAGCCGATGGGCTTCTACTCTGCTGCCACGCTCACGGCCGATGCCCGGCGGCACGGGGTGCAGGTGCGGCGGCCCGATCTGCACGCTTCGGCAGCGGGAGCGACGCTGGAAGCGTTGGATGCTTCCATCGATCCTGCTCCCACCGGTTTCCCTTCCTGTGCCGTGTACGAGCAGCCGCCCCCGGGCGAGTTCCACAGGGAAGTGCCCGATGAATCGGCAGCGCATCGCCGCGATGGAGGCTTTGCCGTGCGGCTCGGGCTTCTGAGCGTGCGCGGCATCGGCAAACCGATGGCAGAGCGTATCGCCGCCGAACGCGATCTGAACGGTCCGTACCAGGATCTGCATGATCTTGTCCGGCGAACGGATGCCACGGCAGCGCAGCTGGAGGCACTCTCGGCCGCAGGGGCCTTCGAGTGTCTGGGGGTGAGCCGCCGCGAGGGCGTATGGCTGGCGGGAGCCGCCGCTGAGGACCGTGCCCGGTATCTGCCAGGCACGACCGTGTCTGTACAGCCACCCCTGTTCACCGATCAGAGCAGCTATGAGCGTCTAACGGCAGATCTGTCCACCACCGGTGTCTCGATCGACGACCACCCGATGACGCACTTCCGCACAGCGCTGGACGAACGCGGCGTGCTCACCGCCGCGCAGCTGCGTGACCACGAGGTCGGTCGGCGCATTGAGGTCGCGGGCCTTGTCACCCATCGGCAGCGTCCTGCCACCGCGGCAGGAGTCACCTTCCTCAACCTCGAAGACGAGCATGGCCTCGTCAACGTGGTCTGCTCGACCGGGGTGTGGGCCCGCTATCGCCGTATCGCCCGGGAATCCCCCGCCCTCATCGTGCGTGGGATTCTGGAGCGTTCGCCCGAGGGCGTCATCAACGTGCTCGCCGATGCCTTCGAGGATCTGCGCACCGGAATCGAGCACCGATCCCGCGACTTCCGCTGAGCCCAGAGGCCTCCGCAGCGATTAGGTTCGAAGCATGGTGCACCTGTCTGAGACGCTCACCCGCCCTGGCGCGCTACTGCACTACATCGATTCCGGCGAAGATGGCGCTCCCATCGTGTTCACACACGGCGCCGGCGTGGATCATGCGATGTTCGATGCGCAGTTCGCTGCTGCCGTCGACGCCGGCCACCGTGCGGTCAGCTGGGACCTGCGCGGACATGGATCCTCCGCTCTTGAAGACGGCATGCGCTTCCGCGGCGACGATGCCCTGCACGATCTCGCCGCGTTGATCGACCATCTCGGACTCACCCGCCCGACACTCGTCGGACACTCGCTGGGCGGCAACCTCGTGCAGGAGTTCGCCCGTCGGCACCCGGATGTTCCTGCACGTCTGGTCGTCGTCGATTCGACGTGGAATGCGGGCCCGCTCACCTGGCTGGAGCGGCTGGCGCTGCGCCTCGCTGCGCCCTCACTCGCGGTGATCCCTCGCTCGCGGCTGCCGAGACTGATGGCAACGGCATCCGCCACCACACCTGACGCGATCGAGTACGCCAGGGCGTGCTTCGCGCGGATGCCGAAACCCGTGTTCCTCGATGTCTGGCGGGCGACGGTCGCACTCGTCGCCCCGGATCCCGATTACCGCTCGCCGGTGCCGCTGACGCTCATCCGCGGTGCGGAGGACCGCACGGGCAATATCGCAAGCGCGATGCCTCGGTGGGCCGAGCACGAGGGCATCGACGAGCACGTCATCCCTGCCGCAGGTCATATCGCGCCGCTCGATGCCCCGGCTGCCGTCTCGCGTGCGATCCTCGCCGCACTGCAGTGATGCACTCAGCAAGCAGACACCTGCTCACCAGAATCGCGGCGCCTCCGGCTCCGGTGTGCGGTCCGCTCCGCCCCAGCGCAGGGCTTCGCTCGTCACCGCGGATGCTGCAGCATCCGCCTCGCGCAACGCGACGTCCGCGGCATCCGCACCAGGGCCGACCGGATCGACGAGCAGCGACGTTCTGACCCCCTCACGCGCGGGCATGATCGTGCACTCCAGCACCCGACCCACCCATGACGTCGTTCCCAGGATCGCCGATCCCTGCTGATAGCGGATGCGAGTCTCCAGGTCGGTCACGATCAGGACCGTGCGCTGATCGTTCTCCTCCACGCGTTCGATCACCTCGACCCGATGCCCGTGCGGAATCGGGGCGGGAACCGCGATGACGATCGTCCTGTCCATGGCTACAGCCTACGAACTCGGGACCGCGGGAGGTAGGCCACTTGCATGTGCTGACGCCGAACGTTCTACGCGAATCCACAGGTGCGCTTCCCTACGCTGGAATCCATGGATGCCGGAGCCGAGAACCTCAACGCGATCGCTGCCTGGGCGGTCTCGCTCATGGAGACACTCGGCGGGTTCGGCGCCGGCCTCGCCATCGCGCTGGAAAATCTGTTCCCGCCGCTGCCGAGTGAGATCATCCTGCCGCTCGCGGGCTTCACCGCCGCGAAGGGATCGCTGGGCCTCGTTGAGGTGCTGATCTGGACGACGGTCGGTTCTGTCGTGGGAGCACTCATTCTGTACGGCATCGGCGCATGGCTCGGACGTCGCCGGATGTACGCGATCGCCGAGCGCCTACCGCTGATCAAAGTCGAAGATGTCGAACGCACCGAAGCCTGGTTCGAGAAGCACGGCTCCAAAGCGGTGTTCTTCGGCAGGATGATTCCGATCTTCCGCAGCCTGATCTCGATCCCCGCCGGCATCGAGCGGATGCCGCTTCTGCGCTTCACCCTCCTCACGCTGGCGGGCAGTGCCATCTGGAACACGATCTTCGTTCTCGCCGGCTTCTTCCTCGGCGCGAACTGGCACATCGTCGAGGACTACGCGGGAATCTTCCAGAAGGTCGTCATCGCCGTCGTCATCGTCGCGGTCGTTGTCTGGGTATTCCTGCGCGTCCGGCAGATGCGCCGCACCAGAGCCGCCCGCAAAGTCGCCATCGACTAGCGCCCCGCCTCACCCGGCGGCGCGCCGCACGATCTCGCCCAACTCCTCCCATGCCTTCTCCGTCGGGTCGATGAGTGCGTACGACGTCGGCCAGAATCCACTCGCCTCATCGAGCGCCGCCCGGGAACTCACACCGAACGTCGAGTACCGTTCCTTGTCCATCTGGCCGCTGCGGAAGAACACCACGACCTTGCCGTCCCGCGCGTATCCAGGCTGTCCGTAATACAGCTTCGGTGCAAGGTCGGGCGCGACATCGGCGACGATCTGCTGCAGACGCTCGGCCATCTCACGATCTCCATCAGGCATGTTCGCGATCTTCGCCAACTGCTCCGTTTCTTCCGCCGCAGCCTTCTCCGCGCCTTTCGCGCGCTTCGCATCGGCCTTGAGCTCCGCGGCGCGCTGTTTCATGGCCGCACGTTCTTCTGCGGAGAATCCTCCGGCGTCGTTCTTCGTCATCGTCTCGTCTCCTCGATCGCTGCGTGTCTTCGGTTGCCACGCTATCGAGGACGAACGGCACGGCGCTTCTCGATTCCTGACGAATCTGCTCCCCGACATCCACATGTGCGGCGTCGGCTGGCAGGATGGTCGCATGGCCGGATCAAGCGATCACGCGGACATCATCGTCATGCGTCGCGTGCGCGACCGGATCGACCGCGAGTTCGCACGGCCGCTGAACGTCGAGGATCTCGCTCGCGGTGTGCACATGTCTGCGGGGCATCTGAGCCGAGAATTCCACCGCATCTATGGTGAGCCGCCCTACTCATACCTGATGACCCGCCGCATCGAGCGCGCGATGATGCTGCTGCGCCGCGGCGACCTCACCGTCACCGAGATCTGCTTCACTGTGGGCTTCTCTTCGCTTGGCACATTCAGCACGAGGTTCTCTGAGCTCGTTGGGGTATCCCCCAGCGCTTACCGCGACGACCCATCGCGTTCTGTCGACGGCATCCCGCCGTGTCTTGCTCGTCAGGTGACCAGACCGGTCAGAAATCGAGAAGCATCCGCGGGAGCATCCGCCTAGCGTTACGTGCATGAACATCACCATCCACAACGCGTTCCTCCCCCACACTGACGCGGATGCCGCCATCGGCTTCTACCGCGACCTGCTCGGCTTCGAGGTGCGCAACGACGTCGGTTACGAGAACATGCGCTGGATCACGGTCGGCCCCGTCGGTGATTCCACCTCGATCGTGCTGCATCCACCGGCCGCTGACCCGGGGATCTCGGACGAAGAGCGCGAGACGATCATGACGCTCGTAGCCAAGGGCGTCTACGGTGCCGTCACTCTGTCCACCGATGATCTGGAGGTTCTCTTCGAGCGAATGGAGGCGGCGGGCGCCGATATCGTGCAGGAGCCGACGGATCAGTTCTACGGCGTTCGCGACTGCGCCTTCCGCGACCCGGCCGGAAACCTCGTCCGCGTGAACCAGGCGTAACCGCTGTGCGCACACAGAAGAGCCGCCCGCTGATTCCAGCGGGCGGCTCTTCTATGTCTGCGTGATTACGGCTTCTTCTTGCCGACCAGAGACTGCACGGCTTTCGAAATCGCCGCGAACTCGTCCTGCTTCTTCGCCACGAACTCCAGCGCCTTGATGCCCGTGTCGATGACACTGGACGCGAGCTCGCCCGGATCGCGGAACTGGTGGCTCACGTTGCCGGCGAAGCCCGTCTCGAGAGCTTCGCGGCTGACGAGCTCGAGCTTCAGGGTCTTGGTGCCCTCGGCGAAGCTGACCTCGTCGAGGTCGACCCAGATCAGGTTGGGGCGTGTGGTCGAGCCGAAGACGTAGCGCTTGTTGGTGAGGTCGAGCACGACCTGCCAGATCGTCTGCGATGCGTCGGGCTTGCCGGGCTCCGGCGTGCGGAACGGCTGAGCGGCGTTGCGGATGATGCTGAACATCGCGGCGATCGCATCGATCTGCGTCTTGGGCTGCACCTGGTGGGCCACGTAGAACGACGCGCGTGCGAAGCGGTCGCTCGCGAGCGTGGAGCCGGGAAGCGGCTTGTCTCCGCCGAGACCATCGATCTGCTTCACGAGTTCGAGCTGCTTGTCGAACGTCGGGGAGTTCGTCATGACCTGGTAGGCGCGGTCGTGGTAGACCTTCGCGTTGCCATCGGTGTACTCGATGATCGCTGAGTCGCCGCTGGCGTCGTTGATGGCCAGGTGAAGAGTCGGAACCAGGTGTCCGGTCGGGTCGAAGAGCTGCGAGATCTTGACCTGCGAGGAGTTCGTCCACTCGACCGCTTCGGCGACCGTTGCGAAGTTGTCGAGGTAGTACTGAAGCCAGATCGCCTGGCTCAGCTGCGTGTCGGAGTCCTTCGGCTTGCCGTAGTCGGACTCAGCGAGCCACAGGATGTGACCGGCGAATCCTTCTTCGTTCATGCCATCGGTGGCGATGAGGTCGAAGGCGGTGGCGACGATGCTGCCGTACTTCGCCTTCCAGGTGAGGTCTCCGTTCACACCGTCCGTGCGCTCGACACCCCGAGGGAACTTCCAAAGGTTCGTGAGGAGATCCATGTGGAAATCCATGTTGCGACCAACGATGACCGAACCGCCTGCATCAGGCCATACCACTCGTGTGCACATAATCCGCTAACCCATCCGTTCTCTTCTTCAACTTCTCGGCCATCCCGAGGCGACTTGGACCAGACGATCACATCCTATGGAGCCGGATCAGCGCGGCGGCGCGTTCCGCGCCATTCTTCACCCGCCGCCTAACCAGTCACATCACCCGGCTTCACCACCCATGTCGCTGATGCCCGGACTTACGATGGCGGAGTGGAGAGTGCGCACAGAGTACGAACGCTCGGGATCATCGGCGCTGGCCGCCACGGCGCCGCACTGGCCCGCCTCGCGAGTTCAGCAGGCGTGCGCGTGTTGGTCGCACGATCGGGGGATGCTGCGCTCATCGCCGCACGGATGAAGGCACTCGGAGCGGTTGCCGTCTCGAGCGCGACAGCGATCACGGAGTCGGATGCGGTGATTCTTGCGCTTCCTCTGGGTGAGTATGAGACTCTCCCGGCCGACGCGCTGCGAGGCAAGCTCGTAATCGACGCGATGAACTATTGGTGGGCCTCCGATGGCATCCGTGATGATTTGAGCGATCCGCGCACCTCCACGAGCGAGCTCGTGCAGCGCCACCTCGCGGGCGCGCATCTCGTGAAGGCGTTGAGCCACATGGGATATCAGGATCTTGCGGATGAAGCGCGCCCGACGGCATCCCCCGGCCGCAAGGCGATCGCCATCGCCGGTGACGATTCGGATGCTGTGGCGACTGTCGCCTCCCTCGTCGACGACCTGGGATTCGACCCGGTGCTGGCCGGCCCCCTCGCGAACGGCATCATGCTGGAACCGGGGGCGGATGCATTCGGCGCCGATGTCGACGCCGTGCAGCTGCGCGAGATGCTCGATGGGTTCTGGGGGTCGCAGCGCGGCATCATCGTGGCGCGAGCACGAGAGGATGATGCATCGGCATGACCCGGCCCTATGCCGCACCAGGTCGATGATGCGACCACGCGCGAGCGGTGGCAGCGCTTGCATCCTCAGCGCGGATCTGCTGCCAATTGCGTCCGCCCCGAAGACCTTCGGATGCTGCATGCTCAGACGTCTTGTGGTGAGAGATCGCCCCGCCCTGTTCTCCGAGCTCTGCGGTCACGGGCTGAGGCGATCGCGCTGCCTCGCCTACAGTTTCTCGGGCTGGACCACTCCCGCAGAGGGGGTTGAAGTAGCGCTGGACGAGGGCTACCGTTGCGCACCTACGAGTGGGCTTTAGTCGGCCCTGGTGAAGACGCCGAGCCCGTTCGGTTCCTGACCGGGCTCCGGGAACTTGTTGAAGTACGTCAGCGTAACCCCGGTGATCTGCTCGCCCTCGCGGACGAATACCGCCGAGGAGAGCGAGCCGGGCAGGGCGTTTTCACCGGTCGGCACGAACGAAAGCGTGTCGCCGTCCCACGGGTCGATCTCGAAGGTATAGCCGCCGTCAGGTCCGAGCGCGCCGGTGAGGATTCCGTTCTCCTCCGTGATGACGAAGTCACCGAAGTAGGGGCTCGTGTATGTGCCCACGTAGTCACCCGCCGGCCCCGCTTCCGCGGCATCCGCGGGCGGTTCTTCGCCGACGAGGTCACCGGCCGGATCGGAGAAGTGCTCGAAGACGACGGGCCACATGTCCAGCCATGGCCGCGTCTCTTCACCGAACTGCACGAGATCGAGGAACTCTGAGACGATCGCCTCTGGAACCCCCGATGGCGCTCCGTTGGTGAGCACGACGATCCCGAGGTTGAGGTCAGGGATCATCGTGGCGTTGGTGGCGGCCCCCCATCCGAATGCACCGGAGTGACTGATGCTGACCCGCCCCGTCACAGTCGCGCCGACGTTCGTGCCGAAGCCGTAGTGCGATGTGCGCGAGAGCAGGTTCTTGGCATCGCCGCCGGTGATCGAATGGGCCGAGTAAGTCTTCGCGAGCACGAGCGGGTCGATGAATTCCGCACCGTCGACCTCGCCGTTCGCCAGCACCATGTTCATCCACTTCGCGATGTCGCCAGCGGTGGAGGCGACGCCGCCGGCGGGAGCTTCGGCGTCGGCGTCTCGGTCGAACAGCTGCTCATAGACGCCTTCTCCGGTGCGCGCATGCATCGCCGCGCGATCATCAGCGGCGAGGTATTCGTCGTGAACGACGGTCGTAGATGTCATGCCGAGCGGCTCGAACAACAGTTCGTGCGCGGTCTCTACCCACGTCTGCCCGCGCGACGCCGCGACGGCCTCGCCGCCGACCGTCAGCCCGAAGTTGGAGTACTGGTAGGTGTCGCGGAACGATGCCAGAGGAATCTGGTCCATCTGGGCCATGATGTAGTCCGCATCGAAGCCGACGTCTTCGAGATCGTCCCCGCCACCGGTCGGAATCCCCGTGCGGTGCGAGAAGAAGTCGGCGATCTTCGCATTCTCGGTCACGTACGGGTCGTTCAGCGCGAAGTCGGGGAGGTACTCGACAACCGGATCTTCCCAGGACAGATCCGCGTCGTCGGTGATGGCTTTGGCCACGATGCTCGACGAAAGAGGCTTGGACAGGGACGCGATCTGGAAGACGGTGTCGGCATCGACGGGCTCCTCCGTCGTCACGTCCCGCACACCGTAGCCCTCTTCGAACACGACCTCACCGTTCGAGACGACCGCTACCGCTGCGCCGGGGACGCCGGTCTGCGTGAGCGCCTTCTCGATGAACGCGGGAAGCGCATCGAGGGCTGCGTCCACTGCCGTATCGCGATCCGTGTAAAGATCGACAACATCCTGACTGGGGTCTTGTCCGAGCGCGACGGACAAAGTGCTCGAAGGCGAGGACTCCGCGGTCGCCTCTGCGGTGCACGCCGTGATTCCCAGCGTCAGAGCGGCCACCGCCGAGACGGCGACACCGCGTGCAATCCCCTTGTTGTTGGTGCTGCTGTTGCCGTTCATGTCGGTGCCTCCGTCGGCTTTCTTCCAGTGTGCATGGACAGAAGAGGACACAGCAACCTCCGCTTGAGGCCATGACCGCTAGAGGGCGTCCTAAACCGGTCAGATAGGCGATGATGGTGTCACACCCACTCCGGAGGCCGATATGGAAGACAAGGCACTGCTCGAGCTCATCTACCGCAGCCGGCCTGAGACGGTGGCCGAGCTCGCCACCACCGCGCATACGAACCAAGGTGAGACCGCAGATGCCGTTGCACGCCTCGAGCAGGGTGGCACGATCTCGCTGCACGATGGCAAGATCGCGTACTCGACTCCGGTGACCTGGACGGCAGATGTCGTCGAAGGCGAAGCGCGTGCGATGCGCAATACGGTGAATGAGGCGACCGCACGAATCGAAGCGCTCGTGGCGGATCTCCCAGGTCTGCTGCGCCACTGGGCTGTCGGTGAGACCTCAGGCGATGTCGTTCCGGTCTTCGTGCGGCACGGGCCGCACGCAGCGGAAGACCTCTGGTACGACGTCGCGCGCGAGCACAGCGACACCGCCTGGTCAGTGCTTCCCGATCTCGAACGCTATTTGCAGTCCGATCCGGCTCGAACCAGCCGTTTCGCCGAAATGTTCGCCGGCAAGCAATCGGTGCGGGCCCTTCTCCCCCGCTCGATGGCAGCGGATCCGCGGCTCGTGGCGATCGCTGAGCGCTACGCGGCCGTCGGAGTGGAGTTTCGCATTCTCGACGATCTTCCGAGTTGGTTCTGGATCGACGGCGATGTGCTCGCGTTGCCGATCGAGTGGGGCGAGGGGTGGCCGTCCAGCGTGATCGGAGTCCGCAGCGCCTCGCTCGCGGAGCTGGGCCGGAGCCTGTTCCGCGAACTCTGGCATCGCGGCGAGCCGATCGGCGGCGCAGAGCAGTCGTGGGCACCGCTTCTTGCGCTGATGACGCAGGGGGTCACTCTCGACGCGGCCTCTCGCCGCCTCGGGATCAACCCACGAACGGGAAGGAGACGGATCGCGACGGCGATGGAGCAATACGGCGTGTCGACATTGTTCGCCCTAGGGGCGGCCTGGGGCGCGGACGGAAAGCCGACCATGCGCTGACACGCAGAGGGCCCGTCGACTCAGTCGGGAACGCTGATCACGTCTTGCTGTAGCGGCATGACCTTCTTCATCACCGCCTTATCTGACGCAACGACGCCGCAAGATTGCGACCGCGACATGCACTCCTCTAGTTCAGCATCGTTCACGGTGCCGGTGAGTGTGAACGACTCGAACACGAACGGCACCCCATTGGAGCCGAGCGGCAGCGGCGAGTCCATCACATGAAAATGCAGGTGCGGCATGTCGGTGTTACCCGAGTTACCGAGGTATCCCAATATGTCGCCGCGCGACATCTCCTGACCGACAGTGAGTCCCTCCGGATTCTCTCCCTGCAGGTGCGCATAGAACGCGTAGTGGCCATCGCCGAGGTCCTGCACGATGTGATTGCCACCGTACTCATTGAGCTCCAATCCGACCGGATGCGACCCCGGCGACTCCTCGGGCAGATCCCACTTCATAGAAACGATGGGGCCATCGCCCACCGCGAGGATCTCCGCACCGTAATACGCATAGCTTGCGAGATCATCGATCGGGCCGTCGAAGATGCGCGACTCTTCATCCAGCTGCACGAAGTCGATCGCGAATCGTTCTGGGGCATACAGGGCACCGTTGACGGGATTGATTGCGCTTCGATGTGCGGAAGCTCCACAGCAGCCGTTGCCGTCCAGCCAGCCATCGCCACTTACCGGTGAACCGATGACGAGCGGCGTGGACGGGGAAACCGGCACGCGTGCAATCGTCTGCTCCATCTGCTCGGTCACCATCGGCGGCATGGCCGTCTCCGGCGAGAACTCGATCACGTGACTCAGCATCTGCGGGGCCTTCCCCCCGACTGGCAGCGCCACGTCAAGGATGACGGTCGCGCTCTGCCCCGAAGCCAGTTCGTAGCCCGGGGCGGGCGCTCCCATCGCTCGCACCCACGGCAACAGGTCCTCGCCGCTGAGCCGCATGATCTCCTCACCGTCGCCCCGCACCGAGAGCGCGTCGACGGTCACAGACTGACCGATGGTATTCGTCAGGAAGAGCTCATATGCAAGGTGATCTCGATCGTCGGTTCCTCGCACGATGCGAGGCTCGTCGAGCACTGAACCCACGATGGGTGTGAAGAGCTCTTCAGTGGGAGCGGCGTTGTCGGGCGTCGCCTGGACCGCCGTCGACGAAGGTTCTTCGACCGAGCAGCCGCTGGCCAGAGCGAGTGTAGCGAACACCACCAGCAGCGCGAGTGGTGCTGAGGCCTTTTTGCGTAGACGTGCGAATCCCATGGGTCTCTGAATCTCTTTGCTCGTCCCCGGCACGGCGCAGGGGCTATCTGGGCAATATACTCCACATAAGAAACCGCTGTCCATGGTCGGTGATGCGGTTCCAGTGCGCTGATCATCGTCACGGTTACTCTGGAGTCATGCCGGAGATCGCACGCCGACGCGCCGAGCGGCGAGAAGTCGCAGAGAGTCGGGAGAAGATACTCGCCGCGGCCGAGACGTACTTTGCCGAACGCACGATCGATGCACCGCTCAACGAACTCGCCCGACGCGCCGGGGTCAGCGCCGCCACGTTCTACCGCCGCTTCCCCACCAGTTCAGATCTCATCCGCGGGCTCTACGACCGATTCGCCGCACGGTTCGACGAACTCTTCGACTCGCTGGACGACGTCGACAGCGGTTGGTCCGGAATAAGCGACGCCATCGCCGGGACGATCGCGATCGTGCGAGACAGTCCGATACTCGTGCCCATCATGGTGCGCATGGCCGCGATCGATCCGAGCTACCGGCCCGGAGAACGCTGGGTCGCCCCCATCGAACGACTTACCGCGCGAGCGCAGGCCGAAGGCTCTGTCCGAAGCGACGTCACGGGTTTCGATCTTGTTCTCGCGCCCCTCGCGGTTGCATCCCTCGCCGCGTTTCCACAGCCGATCGGCACCGTGCTCCTCGACCGCGTTCACCACATCCTGCTCGATGGTCTCCGTGCGCCGGCCGCAACGCCCCTGACCGACAGTGCGGCCGTGGAAGCCGATGCGTTCCACAGCGCCATCCACGGCCGATCATCGCGGGCGGATGCCGACCACTAAGGGACCGAGAGCGCCAACCGCTCCCCGAGACGACGATGCCCCGACCAGATTTGAGATCTGATCGGGGATTTGGTCGGACTGACAGGATTTGAACCTGCGCCGGTCTTGCAGCGTCTGCGGGCCGGTCCCGTTGAGTACTTGGTGGGCGAGAACTGGCACCTGCTGTTCTCGTTGCGCACTCGTAAGGAAGACAGCAAGCGCCACCACTCAGCGGAACACTGTCATGCTGATGCCTTGTGGGTTAGGGCACCTTGCGCATCTCGCCCTTGCCCACGGGCTTGTACCTGATAAGTGATCCTGTCTCTGCACCGTAGGTCATTTTCGCATTCCAGAATGCGCGCCATTGTGGAATCACGAGGGTCGCCTGGGTCTTGCCCAGTTGGGTCTGGCGACGATCTTTCGTGAGTTCGAATGCCGCTGCCATCAGTGCGCCTCGTCCGGACGAACCTATCGAGGTGATCACCAGTGACTCCATTTGAGATGTGATGAATGTTGACGCGTCAAGCATCAGTCCTTGCATCCAAGGTGTGCGTCCAGTTGCATACCCTCGCGACACGGCTCTGCCATTGAGCGTGCCGGAGAGCGAGATACGTCCGCCGTGGGCAATGGCTCGCAGGTCAGTGTTCTCGTTAGGAATCAGGCAAGACCATTCGAGGGTGCGCAGTTGTTTGTCGGAGCGAAGTGTCTCGGTGCGCAGAACCTGCTGACTTTCGGGGTCGGTGTATGTGATCGTGCGGACTCCATCGGACTCAAAGGTGCTCGCGTCAATTGTGACCTCGACCGCTTGCGAGAACGTAGCGCTGGTGTTGTCGGTGAATCGTTCGATCCCATTCGCTGGTGCGGCGTAATCGGAGAGTGCGACCGGTGCGGCCGGTTCCGTTTCGTGAACGATCTGCCCGTTTTGAACCACGAGGGTGATATCGGAGACGCTCTCGATTCCCTCAAGCGGGTCGGAGTTCAGCAGTACGAGGTCGGCTGCCATGCCGGTCTTGATGAGGCCACGGTCATGGAGGCGCAACACTTCTGCGGCGTTGCCCGTTGCTGCCTGGATTGCCTGGGCTGGGGCGACACCCGCGTCGACCATGAGCTGGAGTTCGTGGTGAAGGGAGTCGGCTGGCATCGCGCCAACCATGCTGTCTGTTCCAGCAGCGATGCGCACGCCAGCTTTAACTGCGTGCCTCAGGTTGCGGCTGGCTTGGGGTAGGTAGGACTGCTGGTCCGCGTTGTTGATAACTTCGGTAATAGACAGTGTCGGGATAAGAAAGGTGTGCTTCTTCGCCCAGGCACGGAGGAGTTCTGGCGGAGCCTCTTCCTCAAGGACGCCATGTTCAATGCTGTCGACACCTGCCTCGACGAGGAATGCGACATCGGTAGCGTAGTGTGTATGCGCGCCAACCGGCAGACCTTGCTTGTGGGCTTCATCAATGATTGCGAGCGCGACGTTCTCGGGCAGCTTGTTGATGACCTCGCCAAACTCCGCATAGTGGCCGCCTTGGTAGACGATCTTGATAAGGTCAACACCCTGTGACTTCAACGCTCGAACCATGGTGCGCGCCTCCGTATCGGTGGCCGGCGTGTAAACCATTTTTCTGCCCAACCAAGCGTTGTCGCGGCAGACAGTTACCTGTGGGTGCCCTCCGGGTGCTGTAAATGCTGGGCCAGCAACGACCATGGTCGGGCCAACGCGATTTCCGATTCGGGTTCGATTTCGAAGGCCGAGCACGATTTTTGGTGGTTCAGACATCGTGCGGATGCTGGTAATTCCGAATCGGAGAAGCTCTCTGCTTGGCTCGCTGAGAACGAAGCGTGCTTGCATACGCGCGCTGAACCCGCTTCGTGTGTTGAGGAAGTCGAGGTGACAGTGCGCGTCGATCAGGCCGGGCATAACAGTCTTACCGCGTGCCTCAATCACTCGGGCGTCAGGAACGTCGATGCGTGACGATTCGACTCGAGTGATGTTGCCTTGTTCGATGAGGATATCGACGTCGTTGAGAACACTGCCATCACCGACGAGGACGTGTGCTTCTCGAATGAGCAATGGTGCGGATGAGCGCGTCTGCTTACTGCCGGGCCTTTGGAAGTAGCCTTTTCTCGTCAAGTAGGGGATGAGCGCACGCAGGCCGAAGTTGACGATCAACCCGACAACAAGCGCAATCCCAAGGCTAATCAGTACTGGCTGTACCCAACTCATTCGGAGCCTCCATCCGGTCGATGGTCGGCACCGAGAACGTTATCCATCACTTCTGCGTAGACCTCGGGATCTACAAGTGCAATGCCACGTTCTCGGTCAGCCATGAGGAGCAGCGTGTCTCCCGGGCCGAGGCTAAACATTTCCCGAACCTCTTTAGGTATCACGATTTGCGACTTCGGGCCGAGTCGCACCGTACTAACCCAACGCCCATCAGGAACACCTACTTTCGCCATGTAACCATTGTAACACTGTTCCAACTTGCTACCGAGATCGACATACTCTGCCACATACCCGGCGGGTAACACCACGGCCCGTCCGCGACGGGTGCCTGCCCTACGAATGGTGAGGGAGCCGTCGTCGCGGACCGGGGTGACCGTCCAACGGTCGCCGTTGCGGACCCATCCGCAGCCAGTGCGCAGACTCCGCACCGTTGGGGTGGCATCGCGACTTTGCGGACGCTCGCCTCCGCCTCCGCGATTGGGTAGCCACCTGCGGGACTCGACTCGATCGTGATCGCCCCACACGGCAAGCCATCTGGCCTGGGGAAGAGCCATCCATTTCCTCTGAAGAAGCGATGATCACCGACCGGGAAGCCGACTTCGTCGAGTTCGTCCTTGATGACGTTCAGCGACGTCAGGCAGCCGAGGACGAGTTCTACCGTTCACTCGGCAACCCTCCGCACCATGGCCCGACCAACTGAGCCAATGCCAGAGTCCTCACCCCGTCCGGTGCCACCGATCGGGGTGAGGATCTCCACCGACATGGAACGACGCTCCTACGGAATTCGAGCGCGCGCACGCTGGACCGATCCGCTCACCAAGCAGCGCGTGATCCGCACCGAGATCGTGAAGGACGAGGCAACCGCACGGGCATTCTTCGAAACGCTCCGCAATTCTTCGGTCAAGGGAATGGACGTCTCCATGACACTCCTGGAGTTCTTCACCTCGATCGACGATCGATGGGCACGCGGCCTCGATATGACCCTCCACCGGAGACAACTACCGGTATGGTCTTCGGCTACGAGTACTCCCGACGCTTGGCCATCTGCCCGTCACGCAATTCACCGCTGGAATGATCGACCGCACGATCGATGACTGGGAGAAGCAACACGGCGCATCGACGATCAAGAACACCATCGCGCCACTCGTACGGGTGCTCGACGAAGCCGTTGATGCTCGCCGCTCTACTGGCAGCACGCTCTTCAGAAGTCTCCGGACTTCAAGTCGGAGACGTGGACTTCACAAAGAACCTCGTCATCATCAGACGACAGGTCTTCCCCGGCAGGGGCGGCCTCATCACCAAGCCAACCAAAAGCCGCAAAGAGCGTCGCGTGCCGATTCTCGACCCACTCCGGCCGGTCCTGAAACGACTCTGCGCGTTCAAGCAATCGGACGCACCACTCCTCGTCGGCCCGCGTGGCGGCTTCCTCACGACAGCCACCGTTCGCGACGCCACCAGCTGGGACCAGGCCGTTGCTGACCTCGGCCTGCCCAACCTCACCCGACACGGCCTCCGACACACCAGTGCCACCTGGCTCGCCGACGCCGGAGTCCCCCTCCATGTCCTCCAAGAGATCCTCGGACACGCCTCAATCGAGACAACACGCGGCTACCTCCCACCCCGATGACCGCCACCTCGCATCCGCCGCAGAACAAGCCAACGCCTTCCTCAGCAGAGACGCCCGCCCGAACACTTCAGGACGGCCACGGCAAGACACCGGACGCAGACTGTGAGCGGCTCAGTCGTGGGCTTCCACCGTTCTGGTCCCCTTTTGGTCCCCTTATCCACAGACAGAGCGTCGCAGCGGATTCTGTCATCCACAGGTCGACCACGCCTGCCTGTCCAGGGGGACCAGAGGGGGACCAGAGAAAACGACGTTCAGAAACAACAAATCCCTGATGAAAATTGCTTCTCATCAGGGATTTTCTGTCGGGCTGACAGGATTTGAACCTGCGACCCCTTGACCCCCAGTCAAGTGCGCTACCAAGCTGCGCCACAGCCCGTGGCATTGTTTTTCAGTTGTTCGGGCCGACCGAAGAGTGGTAAACCACTTAACCCCCCAGTCAGGTGCGCTACCAAGCTGCGCCACAGCCCGTTGTC
Organism: Microbacterium zouquanmingi; assembly: GCF_052266675.1. Taxonomy (NCBI): domain Bacteria; kingdom Bacillati; phylum Actinomycetota; class Actinomycetes; order Micrococcales; family Microbacteriaceae; genus Microbacterium; species Microbacterium zouquanmingi. The sequence goes on along the minus strand of NZ_JBQPRA010000004.1, from coordinate 19,584 downwards.
TTGCGCTTTCGCGCAGGCAACTCCCCTATCTTAGCCGCATCAACGGGCCCTTCGCGAACCGGCCCTCTTGCCCGTGTCGCACCCCGGGCGTACCCTGCCGGACATGCCCACCATCACGACTGCACTCGCAAGCCCAGAGGTCTGGGATGACATCCAGCATGCGCTCAGTGGCGGCGGGGACGGCCGAAGCTGCCAGTGCGTCTGGCCGGTGCTGATGAACAAAGAGTGGCAGACCACCGACCTCGATCAGCGCACCGCGCTGTTCCAACAGGAAGTGGCATCCGACCGCCCACCGGGGATCGTCGCCTACGTCGACGGTGAAGCCGCGGGGTGGATCCGTGTCGGTCCCCGCCCCGCGCAGCGACGCCTCGGTCGCACGCGCAACATCGTCGCCACCACCCGCGAACCTCTTGACGATGAGAGCGTCTGGGCGGTGAGCTGCTTCGTCGTGCGCAAAGAGCACCGCGGCCAGGGCCTGAACGCCGCTCTCCTCGCCGCGGCCGTCGACTTCGCGCGCGACCACCGTGCTCGAATGATCGAGGGGTACCCGATCGACACCACCCAGACGAGCGTCCACGTCAACGAGCTTTTCCATGGCGCACTCTCGACGTTCCTCGCAGCTGGTTTCTCTGCCACACCCAGCCCCAAGCCCGACCGCCCCCTCGTGACCCTCGACATCAGCTGACGTCCCGCAATCTACGATGGAGGGATGCAACGCCGCACCCTGCCGAGAACAGCCCTCCCCTGGACGTTCGTTCCCTACATCGTGATGTCGATCGTCCACGTCACAGCTCTCGCAACCGGCAGCGATATCGCCCCTCCGACGAAACTGTGGCTGATGCCGCTGCTCGCGATCCCGGTGCTCTTCTCGCTCCGCGTGCGCCCTGCATTCGCGATCGTCCTGCTGCTCACAGCGATCGTGTTCTCGTGGCTGGGTGACGGCGCCGGTGCGTTCTTCCCGACCGGGCCAGAACTGCCGCTGATGCTGCTGTTCTTCGGTCTGGCCCACATCGCCTACATCGTGCTATTCATTCGTGTGTTGCGAGTGCGTCGTCTGCCGTGGTGGACCCTCGTCTATGCCGCGTGGTGGGTCGCGATGGTGATCGTGCTCGCGCCGCACACCGGCGGTCTGCTCGTCGCTGTCGCAGCCTACGGCCTCGTCCTCGGCGGCACCGCCGTCTTCGCCGCGCGCTGTCACCCGCTCGTCGTCGTCGGCAGCATCTTCTTCCTGATCAGCGATACCGTGCTGGCCTTCCGGCTGTTCCTCGACGGAATGCCCGACTGGACGAGCCCACTGGTCATGATCACCTACACCCTCGGTCAGGGTCTGATCATCATCGGCGCACTCGTCACCCTTCGCGAGCGAGACACCCGATGACACCCGAGCGTCCCGTACCGCACCAGAACGCGCTGATGGATGCCCCGGTGCGAGTCGACAGCTGGCTATGGGCGATCCGCGTCTACAAGACGCGCTCGGCGGCAACGACCGCTTGCCGAGCGGGGCATGTACGGGTCAACGGCGAGAAGGCCAAGGCCGCCCAGACGGTGAAGCCAGGTGATGAGCTGCGCATCCGCATCAGCGGGTTCGACCGCATCCTCACCGTGCGCAAGACGCTCACCAAGCGCGTCGGCGCCCCCGTCGCAGCCCTCGCGTACGAGGATCGCACCCCTCCGCGCGAACCGATAGCCGCTCTCGGTCTTCGCGATCGCGGAGCCGGGCGCCCCACCAAGCGCGAGCGCCGCGATATCGACAAGCTGCGCGGACGCGACTGAAGATCAGAGGCGCTCGCGCAGCGCGGGCCACGCGTTCGCGAACCCCGGATGCAACGGACGCTCGGTCACCTCATCGATCGGAACCCACTCCAGGGCAACGCTCTCCGGGTCGCTGATCACTGCTTCGAACGGCGTGATCACATCGGCCACCACCGTCGTATACGACCAGATACCCAGATCGAGAACGGTCGTGAAGCTCACTCGCACTGCACCAGCGGGAATCCCTGCTTCCTCGGTGGCTTCGCGGAGCGCGCCATCGATGGGCTCTTCACCCTCGTGCAGTGCGCCGCCGGGAAGACCCCAGGTGCCGCCGAAGTGGCTCCAGCTCACGCGGTGCTGCAGCAGGATGCCTCGCTCAGAATCCACCGCGAGCAGTCCTGCGGCACCGAAACGGCCCCAGTACCGCTCTCCTGACTCAGCCACGACCCAGGCGTCTCCGGGGTCGCGGGGCCCGTCAGGGCGTCGCGGCTCATCAGGTGCGGGGGGAACAATCGTCACCGCTCCAGCTTTTCACAGCATCCGCGTGAGCGGGCGATCTGCGACGCGCTCTGAAACAATAAGAGAGTGAAGCTTCTCGTTGCCGCCCTCGATTCCGAACTCATCGCCTTCCCTGAAGACCTTCCCGGCTTCACCCGACTGGTGACCGGCCCAGGCAAGCTCAAGGCGACCTATGCGCTGACCCGCGCGCTCGACGCCGCGACCTACGACGAGATCCTCGTCGTAGGCACCGCCGGTGCGCTCGATGAGACCATCGAGTCCGGCGTTCACGAGGTCCACTGGGCGTTCCAGCACGATGTCATCAACGAAGAGGGCGTGCGTGGCGAGCACGTCTCGATGCCGCAGCGCATGAGCCTCGGCGCCGGCGACATCTCCATCGCCACCGGAGACAGCTTCATCGATGACGCCGAGGCTGTGACGATTATCCGCTCACTCGGCGGACGCCTCGTCGACATGGAGTCCTACGCCTATGCGTGGGTCGCCGAGCAGTTCGGCGTTCCGATCCGCATCTGGAAGGCAGTGTCCGACCGGGCCCAGGACGATGCGAACACCACCTGGACCGAGGCCGTCACCGCGTGCAGCCACCAGCTGCGCGAACGCGTGCGCGAGGTCTACGGGGTCTAAACGGCGAGAGCCGATGCCCCATCGCGCAGCCGTGCGGCCGCGAGTTCTTCGGCAGCCTCGAGCGGGGTGATCCCCCGTTCGTCCGCATCGGCGAGGATTCGCCGTACGGTGTCACCGATCTGCGAGACGCGAGCCATGATCTCGTCGCGAGATCCGAGCTGCTTCGCCTCGTGGTCGAGGTAGATCACACCACCGGCGTTCACCACGAAGTCCGGCGCATACAGGATGCCGCGCGCAGCCAGCCGCTCAGCGCCCTCATGCGATGCCAGCGGGTTGTTCGCCGGCCCGCACACGGCAGCGGTGTCGAGCGCATCGATGACATCGTCGGTCAGCAGCCCGCCGATGCCGGCCGGAACGAATACGTCTGCCGGAAGCAGGTGCTCTGTGCCGGGTTCTGCCCATGTCGCGCCGAGCTCGCCGGCGAGATGCTTGCGCTGCGGGTTCACATCGGTGACGGTGAGCACAGCACCCTCGGCAGAGAGTCGGACGGCGAGACGGCCGCCCACCTGTCCGAGTCCGGAGATCGTGATGCGTCGACCGGCGACATCAGCGCTGCCGGTGGTGCGCTCCAGCACCGCGCGCAGAGACTCGTACACTCCGAGGCTTGTGGGACCCGCAGGCTCCCCTGAGCCGCCGGCCGCATCCGGAAGGCCTACGACGTGCGCGGTGCGCTCACCGACGACCGCCATGTCATCCATGGTCGATCCGACGTCTTCTGCCGTGCGGTACAGACCGCCGAATGACTCCACGACATCACCGAGGTCGAGGAAAGCATCACGACGGCGCTCCGCGTCGAGCTCGGTGCCTGGTTCGAGGCCGATGACCGACTTTCCGCCACCAGCATCCAGACCAGCGGTCGCATTCTTGAGCGTCATCGCCGCGGAAAGCCGCAGGGCGTCGCCGAGTGCGTCACTCCAGTGCGGATAGGTCCACAGACGCGCACCGCCCAGCGCGGAGCCGAGCACAGAGGAGTGCAGCGCGACAGCGATGAAGAGCCCGCTGCGCGTGCCTGTGGTCACCTCCACCCGCTCGTGGGAGAACTCGGGAAGGGGCAGGGTGTGCGACATTGCATCCTCTTTCGGCAGGCCTTGTGGGCAGCGATGGTGGATGCCGCAGGGTCGCAGCATCCACCATCCATTGCACCACTGAACCTGGCGCGCGGCAACTAGCGCTGGCGCTTCTCCCGCACACGCATGTTGATCACGATCGGCGTGCCGTCGAATTCGTACAGCTCGCGCAGGCGGCGCTGGATGAACCGGCGGTAGCCGGGGTCGAGGAACCCGGTCGTGAACAGCACGAACGTCGGCGGACGCGTCGAGGCCTGCGTGCCGAACAGGATGCGCGGCTGCTTGCCACCGCGCAGCGGGTGCGGGTGCTCGGCGACGAGTTCGGTGAGGAACGCGTTGAACTTACCGGTGGGGATACGACGATCCCAGTTCTCCAGCGCCGTCTCGAGCGCCGGTACGAGCTTGTCGAAGTGGCGCCCGGTCTTCGCCGAGATGTTCACCCGCGGCGCCCACGTGACGTGAGCGAGGTCCTGTTCGATCTCACGCTCGAGATAGCGACGACGATCCGCGTTCTCCAGGTCGATGTCGTTCAGGCGATCCCACTTGTTGAACGCGAGCACGAGTGCGCGTCCTGATTCGAGCACGAGATCGATGATGCGGACATCCTGCTCGCTGATCGTCTCGGAGACATCGAGGACGACGACGGCGACTTCGGCCTTCTCGAGCGCTGCCGAGGTGCGGAGGGACGCGTAGAAATCCGCACCCTGCTGCAGGTGCACACGACGGCGGATGCCGGCGGTGTCGACCAGGCGCCAGAGCTTGCCGCCGAGCTCGACGACCTCGTCCACCGGGTCGCGCGTGGTGCCGGCGAGGTCGTTGACGACAACGCGATCCTCGCCTGCGGCCTTGTTCAGCAGCGACGACTTTCCGACGTTCGGTCGGCCGAGGATCGCGACGCGACGGGGTCCGCCGATCTCGTACTTCGCAACGGCCGAGATTGAGGGAAGCTTCTCGAGCACTGCATCGAGCAGGTCGGCGACGCCGCGCCCGTGCACGGCCGAGGTCGGGTATGGCTCACCCAGTCCGAGGTTCCACAGGGCCGCAGCCTCGGGCTCCTGGCGGGTGTCGTCGACCTTGTTCGCGACGAGAAAGACCGGCTTACCGCTCTTGCGCAGCAGCCTCACCACGTGCTCATCGGTCGACGTCGCGCCGACCATCGCATCGACGACGAAGAGCACGACGTCGCACAGTTCGATCGCGACCTCTGCCTGAGCTGCGACCGAGCGGTCGATGCCCTTGGCGTCGGGCTCCCACCCGCCGGTGTCGACCAGCGAGAAGCGGCGATCGTTCCACTCAGCCTTGTAGGTGACGCGGTCGCGGGTGACACCCGGGGTGTCTTCCACGACGGCCTCACGACGACCGAGGATGCGGTTCACGAGTGCGGACTTGCCGACGTTCGGGCGTCCGACGATCGCGACCACGGGCAACGCAGGCAGGAACTCGATCCCACCCTCGCCCTGGGTGAGACCTGCGAGCAGCGCCGCGTCATCCTCATCGAGGTCGTAGTCGGCGAGACCCGCGCGCAGTGCCTCCGCGCGCTGTTCGATGAGCTGCTCGTCGAGCTCGCTCAGCTTCTCGGCGAGGTGGTCAGCGCCACCCTCATATTCTTCTTCAGCGGCCATGTTCCGCTCCTTGCTTTCGGTCGATCACCGAGAGTACGGCGTCGATGGTCTGGGAAAAATCGAGTGCAGTCGAATCGACGACTTCAACGCCTTCTGCGGCATTGAGGAAGTCCACCACTGCACTGTCCGAAGCATCGCGCTTGTGCAGCGCCTCTGCCACGGCTGCCGCGTTCTCTCCGGCGAGTTCGCCGGCACGGCGGGCCGCACGCACCTGAGGTGCGGCGGTGAGGAGGATTCGCACCGGAGCGTCAGGTGCGACGACGGTGGTGATGTCGCGTCCTTCGACGACGACAGCAGGAAGCGGAGAATTCGCCACCAATGAACGGAAGAAGGTGTTGACTTGCTCGCGCACGGCAGGCACACGCGCCACACCGCTGACCGCGCTCGAGACGCGCGGCTCCCGGATGGCGGCGGTGATGTCGGTGTCTCCCACGGCGACCGTGCGGTCGTCGGGGTCGAGCCCGAGGCGCAGATCGAAATCGGATGCCGCGGCAATGACAGCCTCGGCATCATCAGTATCCGCCTGGTTCTCGAGCATCAGCCATGCCAGAGCGCGGTAAGCGGCACCGGTGTCGAGAAGTCCGTACCCGCGCTGACGCGCGATGGCTTTGGAGACACTGGACTTCCCCGAGCCTGCCGGCCCGTCGATAGCGATGAGATCACTCATTTGTCGCTCCTGCAATCCGCCATCCGCGCTCCTGCAGCCCTTCCACCGCACCGAGCAGCGCAGCGGGCGCCACACTGATCTCTGCGAGGCCGAACTGCGCGCCCGGCGAATGCTCCAGGCGCAGGTCTTCCACGTTCACACCGAGTTCGCCGAGTTCGCCGAACAGGCGTCCCAGTTGACCTGGGGTGTCGTCGACCATGACGACGAGTTGCTCGAACCGGCTGTTCTGGCCGTGCTTTCCCGGCAGACGCTCCACGCCGTCGTTGCCCTGGCGGATCGCCTCGGCCACCACGCGGCGCGCACCAGGCGCAGTCGGTTCGCGCAGAGCATCCGACACGGTCTTCAAGTCAGCGGCGAGCGCATCGAGCACGTCGACGACGGGCTGCGCATTCGCACCGAGGATCTGCACCCACAGCTCAGGTGCGGAGGCGGCGATTCGCGTGGTGTCGCGAACCCCCTGACCGGCGAGCCGGAGGGCGTCTTCATCAGCGCTCGCAAGGCGGGATGCGAGAAGACTGGCCACGACCTGCGGCACGTGAGAGGTGAGTGCGACCGAGCGGTCGTGCTCCTCAGGGGTCATCTCCAACGGCATCGCCCCGACGTCGAGCGCGAGGTCTTCGACCAGGGCGAGATCAGCGGCACGAGTCTCTTCGTCACGGCAGACGACCCACGGACGTCCGATGAAGAGGTCTGCACGTGCGGAAATCGCTCCCCCGCGCTCACGCCCGGCGAGCGGATGCGAGCCGATATAGCGGGTGGTGTCCACGCCGCGAGCGGTGAGCTCTCGGAACGGCTCGAGCTTCACACTCGCGACATCCGTCACGACGGCATCCGGGAATCGGGTGAGTTCCGCTTCGACAACGTCGGCGGTGACATCCGGCGGCACGCAGACCACGATCAACGCCGGAGCATCGTCATCGCGCGCAGCGCGGCCCGCGCCGTAGTCGATCGCCAGACGCAGCTGCGCCGGTGAAGCATCCGAGAGAACGACATCGATGCCCTTCGCGCTCAGCGCGTGGCCGATACTCGCGCCGAGCAGACCCGCTCCGACGATTCTGACCGTCCCCGAAAGACGCGGCGCGTTGCCGTTGCCATGCGTCTTGGCGGTATCGCTCACTCGTTCTCCTGGGCGTCTCCCGGCGTAGCGTCCGCAGGGGCATCATGGCGCGCGAGAGTCAGAAGCGCACCACGTTCGATTTTACTCAGTTCGCGGGACTTCCCCGCAGGGAGCGTTCCCAGGTGGAGCGGACCGAACTGACGACGCACGAGTTCGGTGACCGGATGCTCCACAGCGGCGAGCATCCGACGCACGATCCGGTTGCGTCCGGAGTGCAGAGTCAGTTCGACCAGGCTCGCGCCCTTCGACGAATCCAACAGGCGCGCCTTGTCTGCCTTGATGAATCCGTCTTCGAGGTCGAAGCCCTTGGTGAGCTTGGCGATCGTCTGCGCCGTGACCTGACCGGTGACCTTCGCGATGTACACCTTGGTGACCCCGAACGAGGGGTGTGCGAGCACGTGTGCGAGCTCGCCGTCGTTCGTGAGGATGAGCAGACCGCTGGTCTCGGCATCCAAGCGGCCGACGTTGTAGAGACGCTCCTCGTAGTTGTCGGTGAAGCGGCGCAGGTCAGGACGACCGTTCTCGTCCTTCATCGTGCTCACGACGCCGGTGGGCTTGTTGAGCATCACGTAGCGCTTGGAGACATCCAGCTGGATCGCTGTGCCGTCCACGTCGACGAGGTCGTTCTCGGGGTCGATACGACGGCCGAGTTCTTCGACGACGACGCCGTTGACTCGGATGCGCCCCTCGACGATGTACTGCTCCACCACTCGGCGGGATGCGACGCCCGCAGCGGCGAGCACCTTCTGCAGGCGGACGCCCTCTGGTGGCGTCGACCCGTCGACAGGCTCAGGGATCGGAGTATTCATCTGATGGTTCCTTCGTCGAATCCGTCGGCACCGTCGTCGAGCAGCGGAGAGATCGGAGGCAGCTCGTCGAGCGAGTTGATACCGAGGTTCTGCAGCAGGGCGTCTGTCGTGCCGTAGTTGATGGCGCCGGTTTCTGAATCGGCGAACAGTTCTGTGATGAGGCCGCGGGCAAGCAGCGTACGGACGACCGAGTCCACGTTCACCGCGCGGATGGATGCCACCTGACTGCGCGTGACCGGCTGCTTGTAGGCGATCACGGCCAGGGTCTCGAGGGCTGCCTGTGAGAGCCGCGCGGGTGCTTGTCCGCCCACGAACTCGGCGACGAGAGCATCGTGCTCCTCGCGCACGTAGAGCCGCCAGCCCCCACCGACCTCGCGCAGTTCGAAACCGCGCCGTGGCCCATCGCCGTTGCCGTCGTACTCGTCGACCAGTCGCTCGAGGCTCTGTCTGACGGCCGGCACGGGCGCACTGACGGCTGCGGCGAGCGCGACGAGACCCAGCGGCTCGTCGATGATCAGCAGGATGGCTTCGATCCGCTCGGTGAGCGGTGTCTCGACTACGGTCGCTGAGTCCATCGAAGTGTCATCGGTCATAATCAGCCCCCAGGCTCGCAAGCGTCTCATCCGACCAGGAGTCGGTGGCCCAGCGCAGCGTCAGCTCGCCGAGCGGTTCCAGTTGTTCGAAGGACAGCGCCGCGTGTCGGTACAGCTCGAGGACCGAGATGAAGCGTGCGACGACGATCCCTGGCTCCGTTGCGCCCGCGACCAGCTCGCGGAAGGTCAGTGACTCGGAGCTGCGTAGGAGCGTCACGACGATCGCCGCCTGCTCCCTGATGCTGACCAGCGGTGCGTGCAGATGATCGAGGCCGACATGGGGAAGTTCTTTGGGAGCGAAGGCGAGCAGCGCGATGGCGGCGAAATCGTCCAGGCTGAGCGTCCACACCAGCTCCGGCGTCTGGCGCCGGTACTTCTCGTCGAGTCGCACCGCACGAGTGTGTCGGCGATCCTCACGAACCAGGCACCGCGCGAACCAGGTGGAGACCTCTTTGAATGCCCGGTACTGCAGCAGACGGGCGAACAGCAGGTCGCGTGCTTCGAGCAGCGCGACGGACTCGGCGTCGACGAGCTCGCCCTGAGGGAGGAGACCTGCGACCTTCATGTCCAACAGGGTCGCCGCTACGACAAGGAACTCGGACGCCTGATCGAGCTCTTCATCGTGCTCGAGCTCTTTCAGATACGCGATGAACTCGTTCGTCACCGCGCTCAGCGAAACTTCGGTGATATCCATCTCGTGCTTCGAGATGAGGTTCAGCAGCAGGTCGAAGGGACCATCGAAGTTCGTCAGCGAGACACGAAACCCTTCGACAGGCTCAGGGACCGCTTCGACAGGGTCAGTCTCAGGCGACGGCGCCACGGGCGACCAGCTCCCGGGCCAGTCGCAGGTACGCCTGGGCGGCGGCATGCTCCGGCGCGAACTCGGTGATGGGAACACCCGACACCGATGCGTCGGGGAACTTCACGGTGCGGCCGATCACGGTCTCGAGCACGTCATCGCCGAAGGCCTCGACCACGCGCTCGAGCACCTCACGCGAGTGCAGCGTGCGGGCGTCGTACATCGTCGCGAGCAGACCGTCGAGCTTGATGTCGGGGTTCAGGCGATCGCGCACCTTCTCGATCGTCTCGATGAGCAGCGCCACGCCGCGCAGGGCGAAGAACTCGCACTCCAGCGGCACCAACACACCGTGGCTGGCGGTGAGCGCGTTGACGGTGAGCAGTCCGAGCGAGGGCTGGCAGTCGATGAGGATGACGTCGTACTCCCCCGCGACCTGACGCAGCACCCTGGCGAGGATCGTTTCGCGAGCGACCTCGTTGACCAGGTGCACTTCGGCAGCCGAGAGGTCGATGTTGGCGGGAAGGACGTCTAGGCCTTCAACGCCGGAGTGCACGATGACCTCGTGCACGTCGCGCTTGGTGTCCAGCAGCAGGTCGTAGATCGTGGGTACATCGTGCGTCGGGATGCCGAGGCCGGCAGAGAGTGCCCCCTGCGGGTCGAAGTCGACGGCGAGCACCTTGCGCCCGTACTCGGCGAGGGCGGCCGCGAGGTTGATCGTTGTCGTCGTCTTGCCGACGCCGCCCTTCTGGTTGCACAGCGCGATGATGCGCGCCGGCCCGTGGGACTCGAGCGGTGCGGGGGTTGCGAAGCCCTGGTAGGGGCGGCCGGTGGGGCCCATGGGAGTGTCGTCGACCTTGGACTTCTTGCCCTTGGTCTTCGCCGCGTTCTGAACCACCGAGTCTCCTGCTTCCCTCATGCTTGCTCGATTCTAGCTATTCGCCCGCGATTCCGCGTCTTCCCGTCTCGGCGATCCCCGATAGTCTCAGCGCGCTCGGGGATGAGAGGTCGCGTAGATATCTCGCAGAGTGTCTACCGAGACGTGCGTGTAGATCTGCGTCGTCGCCACGGAGGCATGACCGAGCAGCTCCTGCACCACACGCACATCGGCCCCGCCCTGCAGCAGATGTGTGGCGAACGAGTGCCGCAGAGTATGCGGAGAGACCTCGGCGGTGATCTGCGCCCGCTCGGCGGCAGCGCGAATCACCAGCCACGCGCTCTGTCTCGACAGCGGCGCCCCGCGCGCCCCGAGGAACAGCTTGGCCGACGCTCTGCCCTTCGCCGCGAGGGCGGGCCTCACCCGCGTGAGGTAGGCATCCACAGCATCCCTCGCGAAAGAGCCGATCGGCACGATCCGCTCCTTCGACCCTTTTCCGTACAGCCGCAGAACATCCCCGTGCGCGAGGTCGTCGACGTTGAGTCCGATGGCCTCTGAGACGCGCGCACCCGTCGCGTACAGCAGTTCGAGCAGGGCCCGGTCCCTGATGCCCAGAGGCTCCTCCGCAGAGGGCGCACCAAGCAGCCGCTCGACCTGATCGATCGTGAGCGCTTTCGGCAGTCGCTGCGGCGTCTTGGGCGGCCGCAACCGGCCGGTCGGATCCTCGACTTCGATCCCCTCGCGCACGAGGAATCGGTGCAGGCCACGCACCGATGACTGCAGTCGCGCCAGGCTCGTCGCCGCCGGTGTCGGCACCACAGCCGAGCGGTCAGCGATGAACCGGCCGATGATCGACCCGCTCACCGCTGCGGTGTCGTCGATCCCGGCATCGGTCAGCCAGGCCTGGTAGACGGCGAGATCGCGGCGGTACGCACCGACGGTGTGCTCCGAGAGACCGCGCTCGACCGTGATGTGGCGCAGATACGCGTCGATCGCACGGTCTACCCGCATGACTACTGCCGCAGGGTCCGCTCGGCTGCCAGGACGCCGATAGTCAGGATGCCGTTGCGGAGCCGCCCGTCCAGGACAGCGTCGACGGCGTCGGAGAGTGGCACCCACTCCATGCGGATGTCGGCCTCTTCGCCCTCACGGTCGAAGGCCTCTGGCGCCGCCTCGATGCCGGTCGCGAGATAGATGCGGATGAGCTCGCTGTTGCCGCCTGGAGTAGTCCAGCTCGACGTCAGCAGCCGCCAGTCGCGCGCGACAATGTCCGTCTCCTCTGCGAGCTCGCGCTGTGCCGCGACCAGCGGGTCTTCTCCTTCGATATCGAGAAGACCCGCGGGCAGCTCCCAATCACGGTGTCGAATCGGATGCCGGTACTGCTGAATCAGCAACACTCGCCCCGCATCGTCGAGAGCGAGCACCGCCACGGCACCGGTGTGCGCGACGTACTCGCGAATGATCTCGCCATCACCGTACGCAACGCGGTCGGAGCGGACGTCCCACACCCAGCCCTTGTAGACCAGGTCGCTCTGCAGAACCTGCGGCTCGAAGGGCTCGTCGCGGAGCTCTGCGGCCTCAGTCATCTTCTTCGACGTCGAACAGCTCGCTGGAGCGGTGTCGTTCGATCGCTGCGCCGATGAGACCGCGGAACAGCGGGTGCGGATCGGTCGGCCGCGAGCGCAGTTCGGGGTGCGCCTGGGTCGCGATGTAGTACGGGTGAACGTCGCGCGGCAGCTCGACGAACTCGACGAGGTCGAGCTCGGGGTTGAGTCCCGAGAACACCAGACCAGCTTCCGCAAGACGTGCACGGTAGGCGTTGTTGACCTCGTACCGGTGACGGTGTCGTTCGGAGATCTCCGTGCTGCCGTAGACCTCTGCGGCGAGCGAGCCTTCAACGAGAGCTGCCTTGTAGAGACCGAGGCGCATGGTGCCACCGAGGTCGCCGCCCTCGAGAATGTCGACCTGCTCTGCCATCGTCGCGATGACCGGCTCGGACGTCTCCGGGTCGAACTCGCTGGAGGAAGCCTCCGCGATGCCCGCCATGTTGCGGCCGTACTCGATGACCATGCACTGCAGGCCGAGGCAGAGACCGAGCGTGGGAATGCCCTGTTCGCGGGCGAACTTCAGCGCACCAAGCTTTCCTTCGATGCCGCGGATGCCGAAGCCGCCGGGAACACAGATTCCATCGAGATCCCCGAGAGCCTTGGCCGCGCCCTCAGGCGTTTCGCACGAGTCAGAGGGAATCCAGCGGATGCTGACGTGCGCCTCGTGCGCGAATCCACCGGCGCGGAGCGCTTCTGTCACCGACAGGTACGCGTCCGGCAGGTCGATGTACTTGCCGACCAGGCCGATCGTGACCTCGTGCTTGGGATTGTGGACAGCCTGCAGCACCTTCTGCCAGCGGGACCAGTCGACCTCGGACGCGGCCTTCACATCGAGACCGAGCCTGCGGACGATGTAGGAGTCGAGCCCCTGATCGTTCAGCGTCGAGGGGATGTCGTAGATGCTCGGCAGGTCGACGGTGTTGATGACGCCTTCTGCGTCGACGTCGCACATCAGAGCGATCTTGCTGCGGTTGGACTCGCTCACCGGACGATCGCTGCGCAGCACGAGTGCATCAGGCTGAATGCCGACCTGGCGGAGGGCTGCGACCGAGTGCTGGGTGGGCTTGGTCTTCTGCTCACCCGAGGCGCCCATGAACGGCACGAGCGAAACGTGCACGAAGAACACGCTGTCGCGTCCGAGCTCATGACGCAGCTGGCGGGCAGCTTCGAGGAACGGCTGCGATTCGATGTCGCCGACCGTGCCGCCGACCTCGGTGATGATGACGTCGGGACGCGGCTCTTCAGTGGCCTGCAAGCGCATGCGGCGCTTGATCTCGTCGGTGATGTGCGGGATGACCTGCACGGTGTCGCCGAGGTACTCTCCGCGGCGCTCCTTCGCGATCACCTGGGAGTAGATCTGACCGGTGGTGACGTTGGCGGCCTGCGACAGGTTGATGTCGAGGAAGCGCTCGTAATGTCCGATGTCGAGATCGGTCTCTGCACCGTCGTCGGTGACGAAGACCTCACCGTGCTGGAACGGGTTCATCGTGCCCGGATCCACGTTCAGATAGGGATCGAGCTTCTGCATGACCACACGCAGTCCGCGCGCTGTGAGCAGGTTGCCGAGGCTTGCTGCCGTCAGGCCTTTGCCCAATGAAGAAACGACACCACCTGTCACGAAGATGTGTTTGGTCGTGTCGTTTTCGGGCCCCGCAGCAGAAGAGTTCATCACGGGCTTCAATCCTAACAGTTAGCCGGGGCCGCGAGACTGAGAAGTTCTCGGGCGTGGGTGAGAGCAGCATCCGAATCGGCGAGTCCCGACAGCAGACGCGCCATCTCGGCCTCGCGTTCGGTCCCCTCCAGACGCCGCACGTTCGACGCGGTGACCGCGCCGTCATTGGACTTCACAACGGAAAGATGGTTCGACGCGAACGCTGCGACCTGGGCCAAGTGGGTCACTGCGATCACCTGCGATGACTCTGCGAGTCGGGCGAGTCGCCGCCCGACTTCGATCGCAGCGGCACCACCGATGCCGGCATCGACCTCGTCGAATACGAACGTAGGAACCGGATCCGTGCCGGCGATCACGACCTCGATCGCGAGCATCACTCGCGAGAGTTCACCACCTGACGCGCTCTTTGCGACTGATCGTGGTTCAGCACCAGGATGAGGGGCGAGAAGGATCGCGACATCGTCACGACCGTGCGTGCTCTCTGCACCCTCGCGCACAGCAACCTCGAGCCGGGCATCGGGCATCGCCAGCGCGTGGAGCTCTTCTGTGACCTCTGCGCCCAGTCGGACCGCGGCTTCGGTCCGCGCGGCGGTGAGAGCGGCAGCTGCCACGTCAAGATCGGTACGCGCGGCATCGCGCTCAGCCTGCAGCCGTTCGAGTCGATCACCATCGTCGTCGAGTTCAGCAAGACGGGTGGATCCCGTGCGCCAGACTTCGCGTGCCTCGTCAAGGGACCCATGCGCGCGCGCGAGCACCGTCAGCGCAGCACGACGCTCTTCGACCGCGGCGAGTTCGTGTGGTCCGGTCTCATCGAGGTCGGCGAGGTACGCTGACAGCTGCAGGGCGAGATCGGCGAGGCGGTAGCCGACATCAGCTACGCCCTCCGCGATGCTCGAGAGTACCGAATCTGTCGCACGCTCAAGCTCGCGCTTCGCTTCGGCGACAAGTGCCGAAGCATCCGTCTCGCCCTCTTCGCTCGAGATCGCATTGCGAGCAGTGGATGCCGCAAGGCGCAGCTCTTCTGCATTCGCGAGCCGCTCGGCGCGCTCGGCGAGAACGATGTCCTCACCCTCCTCCGGGTCCGTCGCCTCAATCAGCGCGAGTGCTTCGCGCAGGCGAGCAGCTTCCTCGGCCCGGCGGTCTCGGTTCTCCGAGAGATCAGTGATCTCAGCATCCAGTTCACGCCATCGCGCGAACGACGCCGCGTAGCGCTCGTGCGCCGTCGCGATCGGCGCGCCGCCGAAGCGATCCAGTGCTTCGCGCTGAGCAGCCGACGAGCGCAATCGCAGTTGCTCGGATTGACCATGCACCACCACGAGCTCATCGGCCAGCGCGGAGAGCACCCCGGCTGGGGCCGCGCGACCTCCGACGCTTGCGCGGCTGCGACCCTCGGCGCTGAGGCTGCGCGAGACATAGAGCTCGCCCTGCGCCTTCTCGCCATCTGCCGTGTCGAGAGCCTCGAGCTCTCCCCCTGCGTCGGCGACGATATCGGCGACGCTGCCTTCAGCGGGGACGATCCAGACTCCCGCGACCGACGCCTGCTTCGCGCCGGCGCGCACCGCACCGGAATCAGCACGTTGACCGAGGAGCAATCCCAGCCCGGTGACGACCATGGTCTTTCCCGCGCCGGTCTCACCAGTGATCGCGGTGAAACCTGGGCCGAGCGGGAGCACTGCGTCGTCGATGACGCCGAGCCCCTGCATCCGCATCTCTTCGATCACGTTGCCGCTCCACGCCAGCCAGCCACAGGCAACTGGAGCTTGCGCACGAGGCGATCAGTGAATGCGGTCGGGTGAAGTCGCGCGAGACGCACCGGGCGCGATGAGCGCCGCACGACGACGCGAGCACCCGGTGGAAGCTCATGCGAGCGACGCCCGTCGCACCAGAGGATGCCGGTGCCACTCGTCCGCTCGAGCACCTCGATCGCGACCGAGGCATCTGGGCTGACGACAATGGGTCGTGCGAACAGCGCATGAGCCGAGAGCGGAACCACGGCGATGGCCTCGACAGTGGGCCAGATGACCGGGCCTCCCGCCGAGAAGTTGTAGGCGGTCGAACCGGTCGGGGTGGAGATGACCATTCCATCGCAGCCGTAACTCGACAGCGGGCGGCCGTCGATCTCGACGACGACCTCGATCATGCGCTCTCGACTCGCCTTCTCGACGGTCGCCTCGTTCAGTGCCCAGGTCTCGAAGACGACGTCGCCGAGGGCATCCTTGACGCGCACGGCGAGAGCGAGGCGCTCCTCAACGACGTAATCGCGTGCGATGACGCGCTCGACAGCATCGACCATGGCGTCGCGCTCGATCTCAGCGAGGAATCCGACGTGCCCCATATTGATGCCGAGCACAGGAGCGCTGTGGGTGCCGCGGACGAGCTCGGCGGCACGCAGGATCGTCCCGTCTCCGCCCAGCACGATCGCGAGTTCGAGATCGTCGACGCCGACGTCCTGGCCCAGCGCATCGACAGTGGAGAATTCTTCGTCGACGGCAGAGAGTTCAGTTCGGTCTTCTACCGCGAGGACTGGCCTCGCACCGGCAGCGCGAAGCAGTTCGATGACGCGGCGGGCTGCAGCGACGGTGTCGTCTCGGCCCGCGTGAGCAACGACCAGGATGTTGCGCTCGTTCATCGTCCTCCTGCCAGCTCGTTGATGCGTCCTGTCCATTGTGACGGATCACTCCCCCGTCCGGGGCTCAGGTGAACGAGGAACTCCGCATTCCCGTGTGTTCCAAGAATGGGTGATGCGGCGATCCCCCGCATCCCCAGTCCCGCATCCCACGCGTTCCATGCGACGCGGGAGACCGCGTCCGCGCGGGTCGCTGGGTCGGTCACCAGGCCGCCTCTGACGGCGGTGCGTCCTACTTCGAACTGCGGCTTCACCAGCAGCACGATGTCGGCATCGGATGCTGCGACAGCGGCTACCGCCGGAAGGATCAGCTCGAGTGAGATGAACGACAGGTCGCCGACGATGAGCTCCGGCACGGCCGACTCCGCGGTGGCCTCACTGAGGTTCTGCGGCGTCATGTACCGGACGTTGAATCCTTCGACGCTCACGACCCCTGGGTCATCCGCGACAGAGGGTGCGAGCTGCCCGTGCCCGACATCGACTGCCAGCACCTTTCGAGCCCCGCGCTCGCGGAGCACCTGCGTGAATCCGCCGGTGGATGCTCCCATGTCGAGCGCGAGTCGCCCGGTCACCGGAACCGCGAAGACGTCGAGTGCGGCAACAAGCTTGTGAGCGCCCCGGCTGACGTAGTGATCGGTCTCGGCGACGGTGATCTCAGCGTCGTCAGAGACCGCCGTCGAGGCCTTCACGATCGGGCGGCCATCGACGCTCACGAGGCCGGCCGCGATCAGAGTGCTTGCCTGGGTACGCGAACGCGCCAGCCCGCGCAGTGCAAGGGCGGCGTCGAGACGAGTCACCGGTCCCCTGACGGAGACTTCATGGAGTCGAGCCGCGCGCCGCTCTCCAAGCGGCGGAACAGCTCATCGTGGACCGTGGCGTAGGCGTCGGCGCGCGCGGCTAAGGGCTGTCCCTCGATCAGACGCAGACGGCTCCACAGTCCGTCAGTCGGCTGCGTATCAGTGTCGTCGCTCACAGTTCCACTTTACGTCGAGGTGCCGACATGCTCGGGAGGGCGCACGCAGAAGAGCGCTCAGGGACGGTGGAACGGGTCCTCGAAGAGCTTCTCCGGAACGTTCAGCACGAAGACCGGTGTTCCGGACTCCCAGATCGCCGTTGCACCCGCACGGACGAGGTCGATCTGGCGCGGTCCCTCAGCGAGGATCTCCACGTCGCCGCCGACGACACGAACGGATGCGCCGTTGACCGTGACCGCGCCGTTCTTGCGCTGCGCTACTGGGTACGGTTCATGCAGTTCACGCAGGTCGCTGAGCACGTAGGTGGGCCGGGAGCCTTCCGGCGCCGCAAGCACGTGCTTCGGCCGGTCGATACCCGTGAGCACCAGCGCAGAGTCGATACCGACTCGTGCGGCGCCGAGAATGTCGGTGTCGAGACGGTCACCGATGAACAGCGATCGTTTCGCGCCGAAGCGAGCGATCGCCTCCTCGAAGATCGGCATCTCGGGTTTGCCCGCAACGGTCGCCAAGCGGCCGATCGCCGTGTGGACGGCAGACACCAAAGTGCCGTTGCCCGGGGCGACTCCCCGCTCGCGCGGGATCGTCCAGTCGGTGTTGGTGGCGATCCAGGGGATGCCGCCCTCGTCCTCCGGCAGCTTCAGCGCGAAGGCCGCCTCGGCAAGGTCGGTCCAGGCGATGTCGGGCGAGAAGCCCTGCACCACGGCATCCGGGGCGTCATCCGCGCTGCGCGTGACGCGATAGCCGGCCTTCTCCGCCTCGACGACCAGGCCATCGCCACCCACGATGAGGAGTGTGGCGGGCGCGGGAACAATCGATGCCAGCAAGCGCATGGCCGCCTGTGGGCTCGTGACGACCTCATGGGGTGCGACCGAGAGACCAAGCTCAGTCAGGTGGGACGCGACGGATGCGTCGGTGCGCGACGCGTTGTTGGTGATGTACCCGATCCGGCGGGTCTGCGCGGCGCGGTTGAGGCTCTCCACCGCATGCGGCAGAGCGCCGGGACCCGCGTAGACGACGCCGTCAAGGTCAGCGAGGACGACATCGACGCCGTCCAGAGGAGTCGCCCGTGCTTTGGAGAAGAGTCCCACTCAGTCGTCCTGTTCTTCGACCAGACCATCTTCGACGACGATCTCGTCCTCGTCGTCATCGCCCATTCCAAGCGCGTCGGCTGCGACTTCAGCGCGCTCTGCCCAGTACGCCGCCTCGTCTTCGCGTCCGAGGTCCTCGAGGACAGCAGCGTGTGCGCCGAACAGCGCCGGGCTCCACTCAAAGGCGCGATTCGGGTCGAGCTCAGGGATCTGCAGCTCGCCGAGTGCGAGCTCAAGCTCGCCGAGATCAAGACGCGCACCCGACATCGCGATCGCAAGCGCGACCCGGACCGGAGCGGAAAGCGCAGCACGATCCACGGCACGACCCGTTTCAAGCGCGCGGTCAGGCCGGCCTACCCCGCGCTCGCTGTCGACCATGAGCGCGATCTGGTCGTCCTTGCCCGAGATACGGCGGTAGGTGCGAAGTTCACGAAGCGCGAGAGCGAAGTCGCCCGTTGCGTACGCGGTGATGCCAAGTGTTTCGCGCACGAGCGCGATGCGGCCTGCGCGACGGGATGCCGCCAGCGCATGCTCATGCGCAAGAGCCGGATCCTCATCAATGAGGCGCGAGGCCATTGCAAGGTGACGCGCAACCTCTTCGGCGTTCTCCTTGCTCAAAGTCTTCAGCTCGTTGCGCGCAGGACCTGCAAGGTCTCTGCCGGTGACGTCTTCAGGAATCGCCGGGTCGTTGTAGCGCGGACGGTCATCGGCCTGCCGATCAGGCCGTTCGCGACCTGCGCCGCCGCGCTGGGGGAACCCGCGCCCGCCAGTCGAGTTCCGAGTGTCGGTGCGGCGGTCGCCATCGCGCTTCTGGTAACCACCTTCACGACGATCACCATCGCGACGCGGAGCCGCACCATCGCGCCGCGGAGCCGCACCATCGCGCCGCGGAGCCGCGCCATCGCGCTTCTGGTAACCACCTTCACGACGGTCACCATCGCGACGCGGAGCCGCGTTGCCGCTGCGAGGAGCGCCGGACCTGCCAGTAGACGGCGAGCGATCAGCACGCTGGCCCCGGGGCGCATCGCGACGGTCGTTGGAATCGTCCCCGCGCCGCGGGCGACGCTCATCCTCGTTCGGCATGTCCTGATTCTCTCAGTCTTGTTAACGCAAAATGGCCACCCAGGTTGGGTGGCCATTCTGTCTAAAAGGAGTTCGGCGGTGTCCTACTCTC